>NZ_VBUI01000030.1 GCF_005780185.1 Halomonas urmiana
CAAGCAAGCCTTCAGGAGGAGGTCAGGGGGCAGGCTTTATGCAACGGATAGCCGTAGTTCGTGGGGATCCGTCAGGGACAGACCCCCATTCCCCGACCCCCATTCCCCGACCCCCATTCCCCACCTAGCCTGAACCACCCAGCGGCCGGCAGAGATGCCGGCCGCTGGCGTTATAGGCGTCCTTTATGGCCAACTTTCCTGCTCGGCTCTGGGGATGTCGCGACTGACCGGCTACGTTCGTCTTGACGTACGTCTTGAGAGGCTTACAATCTTGTGAGGTTGGATCATGTACGAGGTGCATCATGACCGGTATCACAGCCACCGAGGCACGCAGCAACCTTTATCGGTTGATCGATCAGGCCGCCGAGTCCCATCAGCCCATCGTCATCATGGGGAAGCGCAACAAGGCGGTTCTGGTCTCCGAGGAGGACTGGTCTGCCATTCAGGAAACGCTCTACTTGCTTTCTGTGCCCGGTATGCGCGAAACCATTCGAGAAGGAATGGATGCTCCTGTCGATGAGTGCGACGAGGAGTTGGATTGGTGACCTGGAAGCTGGTTTACACCAAGCAAGCCCAGAAAGATGCCAGGAAGCTGGCGTCGAGTGGCCTGAAGCCAAAGGCGCAGGAACTGCTGGCCCTGCTGTCGGAAGACCCCTACCGTAAGCCACCTCCCTTTGAAAAACTGGTGGGTGATCTTGCTGGCGCCTACTCCCGCCGCATCAACATTCAACACCGACTGGTGTACCAGGTGATTGATGAGGAACGTGTGGTTAAAGTGCTCCGTCTATGGAGTCACTACGAGTAATCGGGAAAGCCCCCGATTTCCCACCTTGCCGCAGGTGCTGATGATATCCGCTATTCTTTCGGATGATTGAGTTTCCTGGGGAGCGGCTATGCCAACCGTCTTGCGCCGTCCCTCAGGGACAGACCCCCATTACCCAGATCCCCATTTCCCTCCTGACCTGAACCAACCAGCGGCCGGCAGCGATGCCGGCCGCTGGCGTTTTCGGCTCAGCGGCAATACATTGATCGCATGTATCACAAGAGGCGATCATGATGCCTATCAGTCTCCGCCTGGATCCGGATATCGAGGAACGTCTGGCTCATCTGTCCCGGGCAACAGGGCGTTCCAAGACGTTTTACCTGCGTAAGCTGATTGCAGAGCATCTTGACGAGCTGGAAGACGCCTATCTCGCTGAGCATGCGCTTGAGGAGCTTCACCAGGGCCGGGATCGCGTCATGACCTCCGAGGAGTTCTGGCGTGACCTGGAAGGTTGAGAGTGGGGTTGCCTTGCTCACTAAATGAGCGGTAAAGCTGCTCACGGGATAGCCCAGTTTCACGGGCCAGTTCCGTCATGCCCTTGGCGCGGGCCACGACGCCCATTGCCTTGGCGATATAAGCCGAATCCCCCGTTTCCAAGGCGTCGGCCAGGAAAACGGCAATCGCCTCTTCGCTTTCCAGGGCAGCCGCCGGATCGTAGCCGTAAAGCTTCTCGTTCATGACGCCTCCCACTCTGATGCCAGACGCTTGGCGGCTTCGATATTACCTTGCTGGCTGCTTTTATCGCCGCCACACAGAAGGATGATGATGTCGTTACCGCGCTTCTTGAAGGAAATCCGATATCCGGGGCCGTAGTGGATGCGCAGTTCACTGATGCCGTTTCCTACCGGCTTGACGTCACCTGGCAAGCCATTGGCCAAGCGAAAAACACGCGCGGCGATTATGGCCTTGGCGCGTTGATCATGAAGCTTGTGTTCCCACTTACGGAACGTATCCGTCTGCTTGATATCGAGCAAGATGCAATTGTAGTTTTTAAATCACGGGTCCGAAAGCGGGTTAATCGCGACCCCCATTACCCCCTAGCCTGAACCCACCAGCGGCCGGCAGAGATGCCGGCCGCTGGCGTTTTTGTCTCCCTTCTCCCTTTATTCGATAGCGTCCGACGGTCGCCGGGGCTTGCGCCCCGGGGTGCCGCGCACGGTGCGCCGGCCAAGCAACTCGGCAACCTGCTGCTGGAAGCGGGGCGTGCCCAGCACCAGCCCGCTGTGGGTGACCTGGCGGATCTCGTCGACCAGGCCCTCTGCCAGGTGCTCACGAAACAGCTCGCGATAGCCCTGCTGGCGTTCGGTGTGAGAGCGGCCCAACTCCCGGATCACCGCATGGGGCGTGATGATCGGGTCGGGGCTGCCCTGGGCGTTGGCGGCATAACTCGACCAGCGGTACTCCCCCGGATGGGTCACCATGCCGGCCCGTACCGGATTGAGCTCGATATAGGCGTGGCAGGCGAGCAGGTAGCGGGCTTCGCCCACCAGACAGGAGCGAAAGCGTCCCTCGAAGAGGGTGCCGGTGCGCCGGTAGCGGCGGTTGAAGCGCTGCACATAGACCTGGCCGATCCGCTTCATCATGGCGCTGACCGCCTGGGGATCCCCCGCCGGTGTAGCCAGCAGGTGCACATGATTGGTCATCAGCACATAGGCGTGGACCGCGACCCCGCAGGCGCGGCTGACCTCCTCCAGCATCGTGAGGTAGGCCAGGCAGTCGTCGCTATCGGCAAAGCAGACGCTGCGGTTGTTGCCCCGTTGGATGAGGTGCAGCGGGGTACCGGGCAGTAGCAGGCGGGCGCGGCGGGTCATGAGGGCCTCGTCATCGGCAGGGCTGCGACAAGCATCGCCCAGTCGATGGCCGGCTGCCGTAGGAGATCGGCGACAGCGTCCGTAATCGGGACAGACCCTCATTACCCTGGGATGGCCCCTCATCCCGGCCCGCAGCGGTCGCAGGGGATATGACCCCGGCGCATGTCGGCGTGCAGCGCTTTATCGCAATCGATATGTTGCACTGCACAAAAATGGCTGCTATTGTGCAGTGCATCAGGACGGGGATCGCCCGTTCCATGGCACTAAGAACCCAGGAGGTTCCCATCATGACCAACGCATTCGCATTCGACACCAAGCAGTTCGACACCGCTCAGCTCGAGACCTTCTTCGCCCCGGCCCGCGCCTTCGCCGCGCTGTCCGTCGACTTCACCGAGAAGCTGGTCAATGCCCAGCTCGACGCCACCAAGGCGTATAGCGATGCCAGCCTGGCACAGCTGCGCAACCTGGTCGAGGTCAAGGACGCCGAAGGCTTCAAGAACTACGTGGAAGGCCAGCAGCAGGTCGCCAAGGATCTGACCGAGCGCCTGAAGGGCGATGCCGAGAAGACCATGGCCCTGCAGCAGGAGTTCGTGCAGGAGAGCCAGAAGCTGACCGAGAGCAGCGTCAAGCAGGCTCAGGAAAGCGCTCAGCAGGCCACCGCGTCGGCGACCGAGACCGCCACCAAGGCCGTCAAGGAAGCCGCACCCAAGGCCGCCAAGTAAGCCTGAGTCGGTGTTAGACCCGGCCCGCGGGCCGGGGTGACGCAACATCCCAGCAGGCCGCCGATCATCGATCGGCGGCCTGCTGGCGTTTTGGTGTTCCACGTGTCGGCTAATCCGCGGGCTAATCGAGGACAGCCCCCCTTTCCCAGCCCCATTTCCCAGCCGATGGCCGGTTGTCGTACGAGAACGGCGAGAGCACCTGTCATCGAGGGGTCATACCCGCTGGCTAGGGTAGGGGAGCGTTACCCCATCCTTTCCGTCCCCGAGGATTGCCTCATGATCAAGCCCGTCGTCCTGCCGCTGCTGGCGGCCAGCCTGCTGAGCAGCGCCGCTCAGGCCCAGAACGTGTTCGATTACCCGCAGACCGAGAATGCGCCGACGACCTTCCATGTGGTCAACGAGATTCCCGCCGGCGGCTTTACCAAGTACGAGATCAATGCCGACCAGGGCCAGCTGATCGTCGATCGCTATGTGTCGATGCCGGTGCGCTATCCGGCCAACTACGGCTCGATCACCAGCTCGGCCGGCGGCGATGGCGACCCGCTGGATGCCCTGGTGATCACCCGGGACCCCATCTATCCCGGGGCGGTGATCAAGGTGAAGCCCATCGGCGTGCTGCGCATGGTCGATGACGGCGAAGCCGACGACAAGATCATCGCCGTGCCCGCCGACGACGTTGACCCCACCTATGCCGATATCGATGGCATGGAGGACCTGCCGAGCATGGAGGTCGAGCGCCTGAATGCCTTCTTCCGCGTTTACAAGGACCTGCCGGACGGCGGCGATATCGAGCTCAACGGCTTCGGCGATGCCAGCGAGGCGCGTGAGATCCTGACCCAGGCCCTGGAGGCGTACGAGGCCGCCGGGCAGGAGTGACGGCTGGCGGCGCAACCTTTGCCGTTCCGGCGGGCGCGGCGGGTCATGAGGGCCTCGTCATCGGCAGGGCTACGACAAGCATTGCCCAGTCGATGGCCGTCTGCCGTAGGAGATCGGCGAAAGCGCCTGTCATCGAGGGGCATAAGGGCCGACGCGGTTGAACTCCGAGCACACGATGCCCCCGACCTGGCGAAGGGCCTTGATGCCTGGCGGCCACCGGCGTGGCAACGGTCGAGTGACGCGGCTTCATTGCTTGATCCAGATCAACCCGATCAGACTTATGTTTAGGTTGCTAATGGGAAAAAGGGTCTTATCATATCGTGATGCATTTTACCCGGCTCGCAGGCCAATCACGACGAGGAGACGACCTTGGACAAGCTCGACACGCCCCGCATTGAAGCGCGTTGCCGCTGGGCCGGCTGGAAGGAGAGGCTGTGCTCGGCCGAGCAGGCGGCTGCCCTGATCGAGAACGGCATGACGGTGGGCATGAGCGGCTTTACCCGCGCGGGAGAAGCGAAAGAGGTACCGCGCGCCCTGGCCGAGCGTGCCCGTCAGGATCCGCTTTCGATCACGCTGATGACCGGCGCCTCGCTGGGCAATGACCTGGACAAGCTGCTCACCGATGCCAAGGTGCTCTCGCGTCGCATGCCGTTCCAGGTTGACGCGACTCTGCGCCGCGCCATCAATGCGGGAGAGGTCATGTTCATCGACCAGCACCTCTCCGAGACCGTGGAGCTGTTGCGCAACCGCCAGCTCGCCGAGATCGATGTGGCGGTGGTGGAGGCCTGCGCCATTACCGAGGAGGGCGGCATCGTGCCCACCACCTCGGTGGGGAATTCGGCCAGCTATGCCATTCTCGCCGACAAGGTGATCATCGAGCTGAACCTTGACGCGCCCGCCGAGCTGGAGGGCTTGCACGATATCTACATTCCGCAGATGCGGCCCACGCGTCCCCCGATTCCGGTGGTCGCGCCGGATTCGCGCATTGGCACGCCCTATATTCCGATCGATCCGGGAAAGATTGCCGCCATCGTGGTGACACACGGCAAGGACAGCCCCTCGACCCTGCTGCCGCCGGATGCCGATACCCGCCGCATTGCCGACCATCTGATCGAGTTCTTTGCCGACGAGGTGAGCATAGGGCGCCTGACGCCCTCTCTGCTGCCGCTCCAGGCGGGCATCGGGACCATGGCCAATGCGGTGATGAGCGGGCTGGCCGAGGGCCCCTTCGACCACCTGACCATGTACTCCGAAGTGCTGCAGGACTCCACCTTCGACCTGCTGGATGCCGGCAAGCTCGACTTTGCCTCGGGGTGCTCGATCACGCTCACCGAAGCGCGTGGCAAGCGGGTATGGGGCAACCTGGATGCCTACCGCGACCGTCTGGTCCTGAGGCCCCAGGAGCTGTCCAACCATCCCGGGATCGTGCGCCGTCTGGGCATCATTGCCATCAACACGGCGCTGGAGATGGATATCTATGGGAACGTCAACTCCACCCATGTGGGCGGCACCCGGATGATGAATGGCATCGGGGGCTCCGGTGACTTTGCGCGCAATGCCCAGCTGTCGATCTTTGTCACCAAGTCGGTGGCCAAGGAGGGGGATCTCTCCAGCGTGGTGCCCTTCGCCAGCCATGTGGACCATACCGAGCATGACGTGGATGTGGTGGTCACCGAGCACGGCCTGGCCGACCTGCGTGGCCTGGCGCCGCGCGAGCGGGCGGCGCGTCTGATCGATCAGTGTGCGGATTCGCGGTATCGTCCGGCGCTGCGTCGTTACTTCGAGCACGCCTGCCAGCGTGGGGGCCATACGCCGCATTGCCTGGAGGAGGCGTTCTCCTGGCATATCGCCGCGGAGCGCGATGGCCATATGCGCCGCTTCCAGACGGAGGATGCTGGGGCGCGTCGGGGCGAGCATCGCGAAGAGCCCCCCGTTGCCCACCCGGCCTGACCAGATTGCGCGGCATGCCCCGTACTTTCAGTGCGGGGAAGAATAGCGCGGGTGCCGAAGGCGCCCTATAATGCTGGATGTATGCACAGCATAGGGTGAGCCATGCAACGCCTCCAAGCCTTCAAATTCGAGCTGATGCCGAACGGCGAACAGGTGCGCAAGATGCGCCAGTTCGCCGGCATGGCGCGGTTCGTCTTTAACCGAGGGCTGGCGTTGCAGAAGGCGCGGTATGAGGCCGGTGATAAAAAGCTCGGCTATGCGGGGCTGTGCAAGCAGCTCACTGGCTGGCGCAACAGCGACGACACCCCGTGGCTCAAGGAGGCACCGGTCCACCCGCTCCAGCAGTCGCTGAAAGACCTGGAGCGCGCCTACGCCAACTTCTTCGCCAAACGGGCCGATGTTCCGCGCTTCAAGAAGAAGGGCCGGCACGACAGCTTTCGCTATCCCGATCCGAAGCAGATCCGGCTCGATCAGGGCAACCGCCGGATCCACCTGCCCAAGCTGGGCTGGCTGCGCTTCCGCAAGAGCCGTGAGGTGCTGGGGACGGTCAAGAACGTCACCGTGAGCCAGACGGGCGGACGTTGGTTCATCAGTATCCAGACCGCGCGCGAGGTCGAGGTGCCGGTGCCGCAAGGTGGCGCGGTCGGCATCGACCTGGGCGTTACCCGTTTCGCCACCTTGTCGGATGGCCGCTACCTCGAGCCCCTTGACAGCTTCAAGCGTCACCAAGAAGCGCTACGCAAGGCCCAGCAGTCCCTGAGCCGCAAGAGCAAGTTCAGCAACAATTGGAAGAAGGCGAAGGCCCGTGTTCAGCGCCTTCAGGTGCGCATTGCCAATATCCGCCGCGACTTCCTGCACAAGGCTTCCGCCACGATCAGCCAAAACCACGCGCTCGTGGTGCTGGAAGACCTGCAGGTCCGCAACATGTCGCGGTCGGCCAAGGGCAGTATCGAGCAGCCGGGGCAGAACGTCCGGGCAAAATCTGGTCTCAACCGCTCGATTCTGGATCAGGGCTGGTACGCGTTCCGGCGCCAGCTCGATTACAAGCTCGCCTGGAAAGGGGCACATCTGGTCGTGGTACCGCCGCGCAACACCAGCCGCACCTGCCCCGAGTGCGGGCATGCAGCCGCCGAGAACCGGCGCAGCCAGTCACGTTTCGCCTGTGTCGAATGTGGATTCGTGGCCAATGCCGACCATGTGGCGGCCATCAATGTGTTAAGGGCGGGGCACGCCCGGTTAGCCTGTGAAGTGAGCGGTGCAGCAAGGCCGCCAGCAGCAGGAACCCACCGAAGCGACTCAGCGCCAGCCGTAGGCTGCGCCTTAGCGCCGTAGGAATCCTCTTCCTTTCCGCCGCAGGCGGCAACGTCCTGAGCCGTTGAGGGAGAGGAGGATGTCAACCACCCTGCGGCCGGCAGCAATACCGGCCGCTGGTGTTACGTGTGCTGCTGGTGCTGGCGGAGTGGCGCCTAGACGAGCGTCTCTGCCCATGTCTCTAAGAGGCTCATGCCACGAACAGGCTCATGCCACGAACAGGCTCATGCCACGAACAGCCAGAGCGCCGACAGCGCGACCGTGAGCGACATGCCGCGTCCCCAAAGCCGCACGGCGCTGGAGGAGTGCAGGGCGCGTTGCAGGCTGCCCGCCAGCCAGATAATCAGCACAAAGACCCCGAACAGGGCACCCAGGGTGGCAAGGATCAAGTAGAGCGCATCCTGCAGGCGCATCGCGGTCAGGTCAGCGACGCGCGGCAGCAGCACGAGATACATCACCAGGGTCTGCGGGCTGCTGAGACAGATCGCGAGGCCCGTGAGAAACGAGGCCGCGCGCCCGGCGGCCGGCAGCGAAGGATCCGCCGACACCGCCGATTGGAGCCACATGCGGGCCGCCATCCAGAGCAGGCATCCGGCCCCGGCATATCTGGCGGAGGTGAAGACTTCGGGATGCGCCTGGAGCCAGAAGCCCAGGCCGGCGCAGATCGTCACAATGACCAGGATGTCGCCGGCACAGATCCCGATCGCGATGGCGCAGGCCCCACGTCGATCGCGGCTGGCGGAGCGGGCAGCCAGCACGGCAACCAGGGGGCCAGGCGCCAACGTCAGCGCGGCAAGTGTCAGCATGTAGGTGAACAGTGCCGTCAGCTCCATAAAGGCGTCGACTCGGAGAAACATCGTTTATAGGCTTAGCGGTAAAACGCTGGCACGCGCCGTCACTTCCCTCCAGTGCGCGAGGCGCACTTGGCCGCCAGCGTGCTAATTCTGGCGTCCCGTGTTTTGTGGGCATGAAACACCCGCGACTGCTCCGGGGGATGTTCGTCTCCTCCAGGAACGGATTGCCTGAAGAGGACCTATCTTTTGACCCCGGGAGCCGCTTTCGACCGTCCGCGCCGGGTGGTGATGCTGATCTACCCCCAGGTGGCCTCGGTGGATGTCTGTGGCCCGCTCGAGCCCTTTGGTCTGGCCAACTTCCTGACCGGGCGTCGGCTCTATGCGCCGGTCACGGCGTCGGTCGACGGCGGCGCCGTGGCCGTTGCCGGCGGCTTCCTGACACTCCAGCCGACCTGTAGCTGCGCCGATCTGACCGAGCGGATCGACCTGCTGCTCGTCGCGGGAGGGCCGGGCTGCTTCGCCGCGGCGGAGGATGCGCGCCTCCTGTCATGGATCCGCCGGCTGGAGCCGCGCTGTGCGCGGATGGGCTCGGTGTGCACCGGCTCCACCGTGCTGTTGGCCTCGGGCGTCACCCATGGGCACCAGGTCGCCACGCACTGGCTCGAAGCGATGCGCCTGAATACCGAGGCATCCTTCAGCGCTCGGGTCGCAGCCGACGCGATCTTTCTCAACTCGGGAAAATTCTGGACCTCGGCGGGCATGCTGGCGGGCATCGATCTGGCCCTCGCGGTGATCGAGGCGGATCATGGGCGCCAGCTGGCCGTGGACATCGCGCGCTTCATGGTGATGGTCATGCGCCGCCAGGGCGGACAGTCCCAGTTCAGTTCGCAACTGATGGCAGAGGCGACGGAAGACCCCCGCATTCGCCGGGTGCAACGCTATATCTGGGAAAATCCGCGCGCGGACCTCTCCATGGCACGGCTGGCAAGGTGGGCGGCGATGAGCGAGCGCTCGCTGGGTCGGCGGTTCAAGGCGGTCACGCGCTCCACGCTGTCCCGCTACATCGAGGACGTGCACCTGAGCCTGGCCCGCCGCCTGCTGGAGACCTCGCAACAGTCGATGCAGGCCGTGGCCGACCATGCCGGCTTCGGGACCACCGCGACGCTGCGCCGTGTCTTCCAGCGCCGATTGGGTGTCTCCCCGAGTCGCTACCGGGCCAGCTTCGGCACCGGCAACGCCGAGGCGGACCACGGCATCGCCGAGAACGCCGCGCTGCGTATGGACCTCGAGAGCGTCGTGAACGGTAAGTCGGTCTGGTAGCTGGCGCCGCTACGTCGCCCGAACGCTATCAAGAGGGCGAAGGCGTCGGTGCACTCCCGGGTGGTCGGCGGCAGGCCGTCACGACCCTTCAGTGGTTGCGCTTGCCTCGCGTCTCACGTCTTGCTCGTCGATGAACCGCCCAGCGCCTCACGGGATGGTCAACGTCGCGTATCACGCCCAGGCGTCGCAGGTGCTTGTTCGTCCAGCCGCACAGGCGCGGGTAGAGGCTATCCAGCAAGCGATGAAACAGCGCGAACAGCGCGGTAAGCCCCAGCGGCAGGATGGCCTGCATGCTGGGCTCGTTGGCCAGTACATCCCAGGGACGGGGCTGCAGGGAGCCGATGCGAGCGCCGAAACGGCTGATGGCCAGCGAACGGCCGCTGGCATGGCAGGCTAGATCGATACCCGTGCCGTCGCTGGCGGCGCCCACCACCGAGAAGGTGCAGGTGAACGCCGCCATGGCTTCCCGAAGGCCTTCGCCGTCGGGGTTGTCGAGCGCCGCCCGGTTCGTCATCACGCGCACTTCATCGCCCAGGCGCAGCGGCACGGCCATCACCGTGTACAGCAACTCGGAGCCCAGCCGCCTGCCGACCACCGAGACCTCGCCGGTTCGCAGCAGCGGCGGTGAGGCGGGCTCCGATGGAGAATAGGCATCGCCCCCGATGGCACCCAGGCCCTGAAGCGTGCCGTTCAACGGCTGCTCTGTCAGCATCACCTGCAGTTCCAGATCGCGGCTCGCCTGCCTATCGTCGCCCGAGAGGGGCTTGAGCACCGCCGCGGGCTGGGCGGTATCCGTCGTTGCTGGCGCATCCCGGGCTGCGGCGATATGGATCGACAGGGGGCCACTTCCCTGCCGGGTCAGTGTGACCCGAGCATGAGGGCCCACCTCCACATATCCGGTGAAGGATTCCCAGGGTCGGGGAGCTCGGTCAGTGGGCAACTCGATGAACGACGCCTCGTCGGTGCCGGCCGCTGCCGCCTGAAGCGGCGACTCCTGCCGTGCCTCGGCGTTCTCCAGGTACCAGCCCGTGCCGCTCAGCTCCTCGGTGGTCAGCGTGAGCACTTCGCTCTTGGCATCGACGTGGAAGGTGTAGGGGCCCTCGATCACCAGGGTCATCGCCTCCATGAGCAGCGGTATTGACCCGGCGGTGAGGACCAGTGACAGCAGGGTCTGGCCGAGGGGCCGTCCCTCCCAGATGCCGGACAGCAGCGCGGCGTGTGCCCCGCGGGTTCTGGCGTGTCGCGGCGTCACGGTCATTGTGCCAGCGGTACGGGAATCGTTCTGGCCGGGCTGGGGCCGCGCATGCGCACCAGCTCCGCTTCGTCCAGCCGTGGGTCGCCAGCTTCGTTCAGCTGGGCCAGGTCCACCCGGCAGATGGTGTCGAAGGCGATGCGCTGGGTGGCGTCGATGTCGTCGCACTCAACGGCCAGATGCCGTGCCTTTCCCTCTCCTCCAGGGCGATCCACGGGCACCGCGAACAGCGTGCGCATGCGGCTGCTGTTGACCATCACGTTCAGGATGCCGGGAGCTTCGACGTCGGCCCAGGCGACCGGCAGGATTGGCCCGGTGGGCTCGGCCGGGGTGCAGGCCGGCTTGATCTCGGCGAGCACGGCGAGCCGGTGCGGTGGTGGGGTCTCCTGGTAGCGGGAATAGTACTCCTCGCGTTGCGACGTGAAGGTCACGTTGATGGGGCGTGACGCATCGGAGGGGGAGGACAGCGGATCCAGCGCGGCTTGCAGCAGGCCGGTATAGAGGCCGTCTCGGGAGGTGAGGGTGACACACAGCTGTTGGCCCTGCGTCTCGATCCCGGCGGGAAGCCAGGCGTGCAGCTGCTGTTCGCTCCCCTGGTCATTCGGGTGGCCCTCGGGATCCAGCATCACCCCCACCAGCGCACGCCCGGAAACGGTCACCGCCGGGGAGTAGCCCTCGCTGAGGAACGTGGCCTCCAGCGTGAATTCGTCTGCCGACTGTGCCAGCGCCTGGGAGGCGAGCAGCAGGCAGGTCGTGGCCCAGGTCGCGAGTCGTCGTATCGTCATGACAAGCGGATCCTGAAGGGCAGGGTAGCGCTTTGGCCGCCGGCATTGCCTTCACGCGCATGTCGGCCAGTGATGGCGCAGCGCAGGGCGCCCGAGAGATCGACACCGCTGACCTGGGTCAACTCGAGGCTGCAGCTGTACCCTGCCCATGACAAATCGACTCGCCAGCCTCCCCGGGTGAGGTGTCCAACGAATTTTCCCGAAGCACGGGCCCCGTTGAAGCTGCCGCTGAGTTCGTCCGTGGCCTGGTCGATTCTCAGCTCTTTGAGCATCAATTCACGCCACAACTGAAAGGTATAGGCCTGCGCCTGGCTAGGCTCCCGAGGCTCGATCACCTCCACGGAGAGCAGCTCGCGGTCCTGGAACAGCTGGCGAAGCCCGGCGGTCTGAAGGCGCTCGTCGCCGCTGCTGAACGCGGACTCCAGGGCCATGCTGCGCAGCACCGGGTCGTCGGACTTCATGACCTCCTCGAACACCGCCAGACGCACCGAGGCGCTGTCGTCGGCCAGCAGGGTCCGCACCTGGTCCAGCATGCCGGCGCGCTCCTTGGCCGCTTCCAGCTGGCTCATGTTCATCGCCATGGCTGGCGTGGCCCACAATGCCAGCAGCAGGACGATTACCCCCCTCCGTTTGCATTTCATGGTATCTCTCCTCGTGGCGAAGCCTCGGCGCTGAAAATCTCAGCGTGTCGTGGTGTCTGCGCTGCGAACATAGCCCTCCGGTGTTCGGTACCAGGGACGGCCCACGACCTTTCCATTCAGCTCGATGCGCTGCCCGACGGTGAGCCAGCGGTGCGCCGGCGACCAGGGGCTGGGGGCTTCTCGAATGGGGGTTCGGGTGGTGACAACGGCACTGCCCTGAAGGGGCTCGATGGGCAGGTCGGAGGCCGGTAGCTGGTGGCTACCCTGGCTGGCAAAGAAGCGCCCGATCCGCTCGTTGAGGGCATCCTGGCGGTAGGCGCGAATCAGGCCCGCCTCGGTACCGAGCACCATGCCGACCGGCTGGCCCTCGAGCATCAGCTGGGAACCGCTCATGCCCTTGAAGGCCTCGGCGCCGGGGGAGAGGGGCGTGACCTCGATGTGGCGATGGTCCACGGAGACGAATCGAACGCCGTAGGCCTCGACGCCGCCCGTTTCGCGGACGCGCAGAATGACCCCCTGTCGCGCCTGGGTCACGGCCTCGCGCAGCGTCGAGGCCAGCGATTCAACGCGAGGCCAGCCCATGCCGCAGGGCAGGCGCCCACGGGCGTCGACGCGAATCACGGCGATATCGTCGCCAAAATCGGTGATCAGCTCCGCCGGGGCTCTCACGCGCTTCGTCGTGATGATCTCGAGCCCCAGGCCCATGCCCACGACATGCTTGGGGGTCACGGCAAAGCACTCGCCGCTGCGCGCCCGGAGAACCCCTTGGCCAGACTCGAGGCCTTCCACCAGCACGGGTTCCGCCAGCGCCGGCCATCCAAGGGCCATCATCAGGCCGCCGATCACCATTCGCTGAAGTGCCTTGCGCATCCTGGCCATCCCGGTCTCGGTTTTCCTTCCAGCGTAGACGAAGGAGCACCACACCGGCGCTCGCAGCGGGGAGGCATTGGAGAACGGTGATAGCAGCCCCTTCCACACTTCCCTTCAGGCGCTTGCCAGGGCCGGAAGCGACGCGATCGGTGTTGGCGGGCTCATCCACCAGGGCAAGGAGGTGAGCAGGGCATGCTGGGGGGATTCAAGGAAGGTACCGCGCCGCCGGAGGATACTCTGCTGCTGCGGGAGATCCGCGATGAACCGCGCAACAAAACAAATAAGTGCCGTAAGCCCGCCGGCGGCTCGCCGCGGCGGGCAGGCGGGCGTCAAGCCGCTCTTCAGCAGACCTCGTCTGCCCGGGGTGCCCTTGTCTTGCTGGCGGGCCCGGTCCGTTTGGCCGCCTGCCGGGCGCGGTTGCGGGCGATGGCGTCGCGGATGTCCTTTTCCGGGTCTTCCAGCGCATCGCCCGAACGAAAGCTCGCTCGGCCGCTGAGCCACTCCGAATTATCGGCCCGCTCGCGCACATGCGCGACATCCTCGCTGCTCTGCCAGGCCGGCAGGCTGCCGGCGGGGCTGGGCTCGACGATCAGCCGGCCCTCCCAGGCCCAGCAGCGCTGTGGCACCCGGGCGATCGCCCACTCTCTGCCCCGCCAGTGGGCCCGGTACTGATCATCCAGGCTGAGCTCTGCCCAGGGCACCAGCGCCTCGAACAGCGCACTGTTGAGCACGATGCCGGTATCGCCGATGCGCACGCCGCCCCGGTACTCCCCCCGGGCCAGCTGGCGAGCGGCTTCCTTGTACGGCAGTGGCGTCGCCAATTGGCCGCCCTCGCAGAGGTGTAGCGTGTTCTGTTGCTCGTCGACCTGCTTGATCACCCAGCAACGAACGGGTGCCTTGCGCCACCAACGCTTGATCATCGCCTGCCCTCCCTGTGTCGATACCGCGCATCCTGATGGATGACGCTGTTCCTCGGCGCTCGGCCGCGGCACGGTAGGCGGCGGAGCCGCACAAGACGGTACAGCAAAAGCCCTGGCGTTTGTATGCTATCAAGGGGTTGCCAACCGTCGCGGCCTTGTGCTGGGGCGCCACAGAAAGAGCAACACGATGCGCTGAAGATCGGCTTCACCCGCGACCGGGCGCTGATCGAGCGCTTCCTGGCCGAGGTGGAGAAACGCCTGGTGCCGCTGGACTACCGGCAGTGGCACACCGTGTTCGACGACGCGCACCACCGGGTGCGCGTCAAGCTGCAGCGCGCCGGGCATATCCTCGGCTCGGCCTATGTCGAGGTCGATACGCGCGACCACGCCACCGGCGAGGCCCACCGCACCGTGTTCTCCGGCGACCTGGGCGCGCCCCATGCGCCGCTGCTGCCGGCGCCCCGGTCCCCGTATCGTGCCGACACCCTGGTGATCGAGAGCACCTATGGCGATCGCACCCACGAGGATCGCCTCGCCCGTCGCCAGCGCCTCAAGGGCGCCATCGACCGGGCGCTGGAGAACGCCGGCAGCGTGGTGATTCCCGCCTTCAGCATCGGCCGCACCCAGGAGCTGCTCTACGAGCTCGAGGGCCTGATCCATGGCGCCACCGACCCGCGCTGGCGCGAACTCGAGATCATCGTCGACTCGCCGTTGGCCGCGCGCTTTACCAAGGTCTACCGCGAGCTTAGGCCCTGGTGGGACGCCGAGGCGCATCGGCGCCTGCGCGGTGGCCGCCACCCACTGAGCTTCGAGAATCTCTATACCGTGGAGAGCCACGCCGAGCACGAGCAGACGGTGGACTACCTGGCGCGCACTCACCGCCCGGCGGTGGTGATCGCCGCCAGCGGCATGGTCACCGGCGGGCGAGTGGTCAACTACCTCAAGCGCATGCTGGATGACCCACGCCACGCCGTGGTGTTCATCGGCTACCAGGGCGCCGGCACCCCGGGCCGCGACATTCAGCGCCACGGGCCGAGTGGCGGCTGGGTGGACCTCGACGGCGAGCGCATCGATATTCGCGCCCATATCGAGACCGTCAGCGGCTATTCCGCCCATGCCGACCAGCAGAACCTGCTCGCCTTCATCCGCCGCATGCACCACCCGCCGGGCCACATCCGCCTGGTGCATGGCGAACGCGATGCCCAGCTCGCCCTCAAGGCGAGGATCGAGCAGTGGGCGAGGGAAGCAGGCAGGCGGGTCGAGGTGACCCTGGGGGCGGATCACCAGGTGGACTGAGGGGAGGGCTCCGGCTCGGCGCCGAGGCGGCCCAGCCGGGCCTGCCGCTCGCAGTTGGCGCAGGTGACCATGGCCAGGTCGCTGTCGAGCGTCTCGAGCGTGAACTCCTGCCAGTCATTGGCCTGGGCGATCTCGATGGTGCCGCAGGTGCAGGACAGGATGCGCCGGCCCTGAGGGTCGACATCGAGCGTGATGGGTCTCATGGGCAATCCCTCCTTGGATTCACCCGATGGTACGCCATCGCCCCGTCCGTCTTCGTACGAGAACGCGGCCGCTGCGTGTAGGCGATCTCGTCGGTGGCTTGCCCTTTGGGAGTCAGGCCCCGCGGGGCATTAGGCGCTGTCCCAGACAATTGAAGTGGGGGGGGCAGGTGCTGCTCGGGCGTGGCGTAGGAGAGCGGCTGGCCCTCTATTGTTTCGACTCGCCCGCCGGCCTGGGCGGCGCCGGTGTCCTTGGCGATGGTGTGTGCCTGATGCAGCAGGTCGGGCGTTTGCACTGGCATGTGATGATCCATATCGGTGAATTCCGGTACATCTAGCCGGGATGGGATGTTGGGAGCCGTCGGTTCGACGCTTCGACTCGCTCGGCGAGGGATCCCGTGGGTGTGCCGTTGTGGGCACCACGAGCGGCCTGTATCCTCCACAAGCCAAGTCGCCTTAGCCTCTGGCTATAGTTCTCGGCGCTCTATCGGCGCGCAACGTGGAGCGGTCCGGCGCAGTTGCGTAGAATGGCGCGATCACCGACGGATGTCGTCACGGGGGCAGGGCTACCCGGCGATATCCCTGTTTCTAAAGGGCATGGGACTGCGCCCGGGACAAATCTCAGGGCGGTAGCGTGCCTGAGACCTGAAGCCCGCTCTCACAATTTCATGCGCGGCATCATCGGCGCCGACCTCGTTGCGTGCATCACTCGAAAGTCCCTCGCATGACAGTGCCTTTCCTAACCAAGACACCCTCCGCCTACTATGCCTATCAAGACCCTTTGCGTGTTTGGCACGCGTCCCGAAGCCATCAAGATGGCGCCTCTTGCCCTGTCCCTCGCTGCCGATGACCGCTTCGATGCGCAGGTGTGCGTGACCGGTCAGCACCGTGAGATGCTGGATCAGGTATTGGATCTGTTCGAATTGACGCCCGATCATGACCTCAACGTCATGAAGCCGGGACAGGACCTAACCGACGTCACCACGTCGATCCTGCAAGGCATGAAGGGCGTGCTGGCCGAGGTCAAGCCGGATATCGTGCTGGTGCATGGCGACACGGCGACCACCTTTGCCACCACCCTGGCCGCCTATTACCAGCAGATCCCGGTGGGGCACGTGGAGGCCGGCCTGCGCACGGGCAACATCTACTCCCCCTGGCCGGAAGAGGCCAACCGCAAATTGACCGGTGCCTTGGCAGAGTTGCACTTCGCACCGACCAAGCGCTCAAGCCAGAACCTGCTGGAAGAAGGAGTGGCGCCCAACAAGGTGCATGTTACCGGCAACACCGTGATAGATGCGCTGCTGGACGTTGTGGCCAAGCTTGAGAGCAACTCAGAGCTGCAGGCCCAGTTTGTTGAACAGTTCGACTTCCTGGATGCCAACCGCAAACTGATCCTGGTGACGGGACATCGTCGCGAGAGCTTTGGCGGCGGCTTCGAGCGGATCTGTCAGGCGCTTAGAGATACCGCCACTGCGCATCCTGACGCTCAGATCGTTTACCCGGTGCACCTGAACCCCAATGTCCTTGAGCCGGTCAAGCGGCTGCTCTCAGACATCGACAACGTGCACCTGATCGAGCCGCTGGACTATCTGCCGTTCGTCTATCTGATGAACCGGGCCCACCTGATCCTTACCGATTCTGGCGGCATTCAGGAAGAGGCGCCGTCCCTGGGCAAGCCCGTGCTGGTAATGCGTGATACCACGGAGCGCCCCGAGGCCGTGGACGCCGGCACCGTCAAGCTGGTGGGGACGGACGTGGCGCGCATCGTCGGTGAGTTGCACAGCCTGCTGACCGATAGCACTGCCTACGAGGCGATGAGCTATGCCCACAACCCCTATGGGGACGGCAAGGCTTGCAGTCGCATTCTCGAGACCTTGGTGAGCACCTTCTCATAAGCTCCAACTGTTCACGCCAGGCACTGCAACAGCTGCGACCCACTTGAATTCAACCTGTATCTGGACGGATCCATGAACTTCGACACTATTTCCGTTATCGGCCTCGGTTACATCGGCTTGCCAACTGCCGCCGTCATCGCCTCTCGTCGTAAGCAGGTTATCGGCGTGGATATCAATCAGCATGCGGTGGACACCATCAATGACGGTGACATCCATATCGTCGAGCCGGAGCTGGATATCGTGGTGCATGCTGCCGTGAAGGAAGGCTACCTGCGCGCGGCCACCAGCCCCGAGCCGGCGGATGCTTTCCTGATTGCCGTTCCCACCCCGTTCAAGGCAGAGAACGGCAATGACCATGTACCGGACCTTACCTATATCGAGTCGGCAAGCAAGGCTGTTGCCCAGGTGCTGAAGGCGGGTGATCTGGTGATCCTGGAGTCCACCTCTCCGGTGGGTGCCACCGAACAGATGGCGGCCTGGATGGCCGAAGCGCGGCCCGATCTCACCTTCCCGCAGACCCATGGGGAAGCGTCGGATATCCGTATCGCCCATTGCCCCGAGCGCGTACTGCCCGGCCACGTGGTGCGTGAGCTGGTGGAGAACGACCGGGTGATCGGTGGCATGACTGCCAAGTGCTCTGCGGCGGCTACGGCGCTCTACCAGATCTTCGTGGAAGGGGAGTGCATCACCACCACGGCGCGTACCGCCGAGATGGCCAAGCTCACCGAGAACAGCTTTCGCGACGTGAACATTGCCTTCGCCAACGAGCTCTCCATCATCTGCGACAAGATCGATATCAGCGTGTGGGAGCTTATCCGCCTGGCCAATCGTCATCCGCGGGTCAACATCCTGCAGCCCGGCCCCGGTGTGGGCGGCCACTGTATCGCCGTGGATCCTTGGTTTATCGTCAGCGAGACGCCGGATGAGGCCCGCCTGATCCGAACTGCGCGGGAGGTCAACGATGGCAAGCCCCAGTGGGTGGTCGACAAGGTCAACGAGGCCGTGGGCAAGTACCTGAGTGCCAATCCGGACAAGACCGCCAGGGACGTGACCATCGCCTGCTTCGGGTTGGCCTTCAAGCCGGATATCGATGACCTGCGTGAGAGCCCGGCGTTGAAGATCGCTCAAAGTGTAGTCACAAATCATCCAGGAGAAGTTGTTGTAGTAGAACCCAATATTCAAGAACTTCCCATTGAAAAACTCAGTGGAGCGTTGTTGCTAGATCAGCAGGAAGCATTTGTTCGAAGTGATGTTGTAGTTCTCCTAGTGAACCACAAGGCATTTAAGGAAGCTTTTTCTGAAGTTGAGTTTGACGGGTTTATCGTTGACGCAGTAGACGGTAGATGAAAGTCAAGAAAAGCCAAGTTGTAAGTTAGGGCAGTCAGTTTTGACGATATTGATTCTTTTTTTGTTAGTGTTGCCCGCAATTGGCTGAGGCTTTTAATCTGAACAGGGGGCGCTATGGAGAAGTCAATTAAAAAGTTTAAGAAATTTGCGAGAAGGGAAATCTCTTCAGTTTCCGTAAGGTTCGATCGTGCTTTAGGTAGGTCCATAGTAAAATCGTCAAGAAGGCCTCAGGAGCTGGGCGCTGCTTGTTTGACACCGAACAAAATCCTATCATATTACTTTACTAACGTTAAGTCTGGTAGGTATGTTCTAAAAATTGAACACGATGATTCTTATGTTTATGAAAGGAAAGAATCCTTAGTTGCGGAGATAAAAGTCTCCAATAATAAGATTACAGAATTTTATGCGAGAAAGATGGGGTTATTACTTTCCGATAATAATTGTGCATTCTCATATCTTGGTGAAGGGAAGAAAGACGGGTCGAGGATTGTTCAAGAAGTCACATTCACCGTACCACATGATCAAAGATGGGTAAAAATTCAACTTTCTTCACCCTATGATCGAGTTGTCAACATCAATGGGATTTTATTTCGAGAGGATGTAGATACTGAAGGCCTGAAAAGCTGGGCAGCGCGAGAGGCTATTAGCCTCATAGGTCGAAACGCTGAGCTTCCTGAAGCTGCTTTCATATTGTATGCTGACATTGATATGAACGTAGTCGATGGGTCATCAATATGGCTATCGTCAATGGCGTCGATTCTATGTGGTCTAGGTAAGTGTATTATCATTTCAAAAGAAAGCATAATTAATGACATAGTGATGTCTAATGTGGAATACCGCCATAATCTGATTGTGGTGTCCCCTGACGAATTGGAAAATAGGGGAGGAAACCTAAGTGTCGAGGCTGCGATTGAGCTGATTAGAGCACTTGATGCTAACCTGCCATCCATTAGGAATGTTGTGGTCAGAGGTTTGTATGCGGCCACCAGACTTCATGACACTCGGCAGTTTAAGTATAGGTCATTAGTTTACTTAACAGACTTCTACAGCATAGTTGATGGTAGCGCCTATGTTTCAGAGGTCCAGGAAAAGTCTGTCAATGTCTGCGTGGCTCAAGCAGGAGCACTGCTTGTACAGACATCAAAGATTAAAGAGAAAATTGAAGAAATATCTCACAGTAAGTTTGCATATTTAGATACCCCGCCAACAGTTCCTGACGGCTTGCCGGTTGTTTCAGAAAAACAGATTCAAGATCAATCTGTAATAAAAATAGGTTATGCCGGAAAGATCAACCCTGATTGGGGCGTAGAAGAGCTTCTGGATTGGGGTAAATACTTAAAAAGTAAGGGAAAGGCTGTAGAAATTCATATTGTTGCCAACAAAATTTCAAATGGTGGCATAGACGGCATTGAGATAGATTTTTCTGAAAAAATTCATGCGAAGTTTTCAGAGCCTAATATTTATCACTATGCTGACTACAACCGAGAGCAAGCGATACGTATGATGTCGAGCATGGATTTTGTATGGTGCTGGCGCCCCCCGAAGCTAGAGGAGAGTACACTTGAGCTTTCAACAAAGCTGATTGAGATGTGTGCCATTGGTGCGAAAAGCATATGTTATCCGAGTGACATCAACAGATCGTTGTTGGGCGAAAGTTATCCGTTTTATGCGCGAGATAAAAAAGAACTGTCTTCCTTGATCAATGAAGACTGGAAAGGGCTGCCGCAAAGTATAAGAGAAAAAGTCAATAGCGAACATTCCATATCGATTGTCCGAGAAAGGTTGTCGGAATTAATAACACCATCTATTAATCAAGTTTCTCCTCAAAAAGTCTGTGTTTCGGGGCATGACTACAAGTTTATTGATCCATTTTTGTCCTATTTAAAGAAGAATGGGCATCATGTGGTCAGGGATGAATGGGAATGGGGGAGTGAAAAAAATCTTGCCCTTACCAAAAGCTATCAAGAATGGGCTGATATAATCTTTTGTGAGTGGGGCTTGGCAAATGCTGTATGGCACTCTAATAATCCTATTCTAGGAAAAAAACTTTATATTCGCGTCCATTTGCAAGAGGTTAATGAAAGAGCGAGGAAGTTTGGCCACAAGATTGATATAAATAATGTGGATAAAGTCATCTTTGTCTCGGACCAGGTAAAGGAAAGGGCCAAAGAGCTCTTTGGTTGGCCTGATGAGAAACTGACGACTATTCCTAACTTTGTTCTCTCAGATGAGTACTTGTTGAAAGAGGCATATGATAGCCAAAGCATTAACCTTGGGATGGTAGGGATTATTCCGCAAAGGAAGCGGTTCGATAGAGCAGTTGATACACTGTATGAATTAAAAAAGAAAGGCTACAACGCGAACCTTTATATCAAAGGTCCTCGTCCGGAAGAGCTTGATTTCATGAAGGCCGAGAGTAGAAAGCCTGAGCTTGATTATTACAGAGAGCAGTATAAGCGGATTGATGAGGATCCCTTGTTAGCCGGTAGTGTAATATTCGAACCTTGGGGTAATGATGTTGCCGCATGGTATAAGAAGATAGACCATATACTTTCTCCAAGTGATTTTGAATCGTTTCATTATGCCCTCGCAGATGGGGTGCTTTCTGGGTGTAACCCCATTGTATGGTCTTGGGATGAGGCGGAATTCTTGTATACCAGCGATTGGATCGTGAAGGGAGCATCTGATGCGGCTGATCGGATAGTTGATTATGTTAACTTAACAGTAAGTGATAAAAGGAAAAGAATGGAATCAAATAGAGAATTGGTCGCAAACAAGTATGGGTACAAGATTGTGTTTGATCGACTGTCATCTGAAATTGGGGTTTAATAAAGAATTGACTCTCAATAGGTGAATTCTCACCGAATGCTGAATCCGTTGATTGATACATCCACCTATATCCAACTATCTTTAATATTTGGGCATCATGTTTGGAGTTTGGCATGAATATTCATGAGGTAGAAAAAAGGAAGAGGTCTGGTGACTTCCAGAATAATACCAATATATCGTTGGTAAACAAGTATGTGTATTTTGCAGTTGACAAGGCTGCTAACAGCACCGTCAAGCATTGCTTGTTTGAAATAGAGTATCGTCCAGTTAATAAAACCATCTTGGATATTTATGATCCAAGGGCTTCTCCTCTCTTGTCACCTTACCAGATTCCTCAAGATTATTTCAGCAGTATTATGTCTGGGAAGGACTTTTATAAGTTTTCATTTGTTAGGAATCCTTATTCAAGACTCCTTTCTTGTTATTTGGATCGCATACAGACGCGTACTAGTCGGCCAAGTCGTGAGTTCAGGAAAGCGCTTGGTCGAGAAACTTTTACTTTCTCGGATTTTGTTACCCTGGTTTGTTCTCAGGCATCAAAAGCTCAGAATAGCCATTGGCGAGAACAGTCCGATGACATTTTGTTTGATCTGGTTGATTTTGATCATATCGCGAAGTTTGAGAACCTGTGGGATGAAATGGAGTTTCTGAG
This sequence comes from Halomonas urmiana, assembly GCF_005780185.1. Taxonomy (GTDB): domain Bacteria; phylum Pseudomonadota; class Gammaproteobacteria; order Pseudomonadales; family Halomonadaceae; genus Halomonas; species Halomonas urmiana. Next base: position 22,295 of record NZ_VBUI01000030.1, read on the forward strand.
CAAAAAAATCTTTGGCGATGTTCGTGAGGAAATGGTTAATAAATCCGTCAACTCATCACCTAAACAGACTGGGTCTGATTCTAAACTGTTGGAGTACTATGATCAGTACTTGCTGGACATGGTCTATGATCGATACAGTAAGGATTTTGAAAACTTCGGCTATGAAAAAGTAGTGATCTAGTGGTTTTCTGATGAGTTCAAGGCTGTAAGTTTTGAGGGTCGAGTGTTATAAAGTTGTGTTGGTAAATCCTGTTTGAATATATTTTCTCATTAATGTTGTTGACATGCATTGGTGTGGTTGCCAAAGGAAGTTGGGGTTGCTGATGCTACCCCATTATTTTGAGTGTTTTTTCTCTTTTTGAGTTTTAGGTGCTGGTTGTTATTAGTCAGTGATGACTAGCCATCTTGGCTTTTCAAAATTTTTTGTTAACGAGCTTGCTATTGTCATCTTATAAGCGATGCTTTGAGAAGTCTGGTTTTAATTGGTTGACGTTCTTAGGTTAAGAAAGCAGTAGTGATCTCTAGGTTGCGGCAGGTTTGGAGTTAAGTGATTTGTTGAAGAATGTATTAGGCGTACTGCGCTGGTCTGTTTCGATAGGCAATAAGTTTTTTCGGGTCGTGCCTAAAGAAACGTTAATAATTGTTGTAGCCACTTTGATCTCACAGGTGGCTATTGTGGTTGCTTTTTTGTTACCTTTGAAAGTTCTGATTTTATTAGGGTCCTCAGGGGTTCCCCACTATTTTCCTGAGTCGTTTGCAAATATAGAAAAAGATTTTTTGGTGATTGTGCTAAGCTGCTCATCGGTTGTCTTTTACTTTACTTATTTGTTTGCTGAGAAAGTTGTATCACTGTGTTCGGCACGCGGTGCTGATTTAGTCCTCAAGAGAAACAATAAGATATCTCTCTTTGATAATCAAGAGGATGTGGCCAAAAGAGCATATCAGCGTTATTCTCGAAGCTTGGCTGGAAGTATTTTTATACTTTTGGTGGCGTTGGCTGTAGGTTGGTTGTATCCAGACTTGCTGGTTGTTTTAGTTGCATACGTGTTGTTTGTAATAATAGGTTTTTCGGCTCTTTGCTCGAAGAGTGTGGGTTTTAAGTTAAGTCTCGAAAATAGCCCTGGGAAAATCACTGGTTCGGCTTTTAGTGTAGGGTTTTTACTGGCATTTGGCTTCATGGTCGGGCAGTTTTTGCTTGGCACCCCTCCGGGATTATTAGTCGCTATTGTTTGTCTTATATTAATGCGTCAAGGGTCTTCGAAAGCTACAGGGCTGGTTTCTGACCTGAAAGGTCTTTATTCTCAGCGGCTAAAATTAAATGCTTTGTTTTTTCATGGCCATGTGCTGATCAATGAAGTAAGAAAAAATGAAGTGAATTTTTGGACACTTCTCACCTCCCCTCGACTCGAGGAATGGGCAAAGAGTGTACTAACTAAAACTGCAGGCATAAAAGACGAAAATTTCTTGAGGGTTTTCTGGTTGCAAAGGGGCGGGCAGGATGTCGCATACCTGCGGGTCCAGGTTGGTGGCTTCAAAGAAAATAAAAGTGCAGAGTATTTGCTTAAGTTATACAATGTTAATCGGAGCTCCTTGGCTAAACATGAATCGACATTGTTGATTGGGAACTATAGTTTGCCATCATTGCCTATGTTGGCAGTCGAAGAAGTCGATGGGTTTCATTGCCACGTCTTTGAGTTTCCCACAGTAAAGAGTGTAAATGATAAAAACCCAGTCACGGAAAAGACTCGCATCATTGAAGAACTCTGGGCGATCGAGCCAGACAATACGCTTGTTTCACAGTTCAAACGATCTCGCCCTCCAATATGGCAGCGCATTGACCATTTTATGCTGCAGCGCATCAAGACTGTTGCAAGCCTGATGGATGCTGAAGCTTTTAATAGGGTTGAAAGGTTAGAGCTACAACTCAATATGCTGCTAAGACGCCTTAGTGACCTTCCCTTGTCAATAGTGAACCCCGATATGGGGCTTGATGTAATGCTGGAGACTGAAAACGGTGAACTATTGCTCACCAACTGGGGGCGCTGGTCACTAGAACCAATAGGAGCTAACTGGTCAACTCAACCGAAGCAGCTTCAGCTTGTTTCTCGTGCTTTAGAAAGGGCAAGTTGTTCGAGAAGTTCGCTGCTTGATGTAAATGCTGTGGATGTCAGGCTGTCTGCAATGTTTTACGAGTTAGAAAAGCAGTATGCTCGCCACAATTTTGTTACTGCGCTAACTCTTGTTTCCCAGATTCTAGAATGCCTTGATGACTTGGCGCCTCAAACTGACGATGTGCCTGAAAATATGTTTAGGGAGTGATTCTTGATTACAGTTTCTATGATTGTTTGGAATGAGTTTCGTAATGATGCTCGCGTGCTGAAGGAAGCTCAGACCTTGCAATCCTCCGGCTTTCAGGTCGTTGTGCATGCCTTGCATACTCCCGGAGTGACACAGGAGAGAGAAACGCTCGACGGCGGGATTAAGGTGGTGCGAGTCGCCAGAAGCCCCCTATGGAAGTTACGCAAGCGTAAGCTAAAGGAAATTAGCAAGAATACCGCCGCCAGCCGGGAAAAGAATACTCAGCAATCGAAGAAGCCTGCAACACCGCCGCCGGAAACGTTAACGAGGCAACTGCTGAAGCTGATCGCAAGGCTTTGGACCCATGCAGGGCTCGTCATTCAGTTGGTACGCTCTCGTCCTACTGTCATCCATGCCCATGATGTGAACGTGTTGCCGACGGCGTGGGTGGCGGCCAAGCTGGCTCGGGTGCCGCTGGTCTATGATGCTCACGAGATCAGTACCGACCGGGAAGGCTACAAGGCCTTCCGGGGGCTGGTGGGCTGGATCGAAAAGAAACTCATGCCCAGGGCCGCCGGGACCATCACCACCACCGACGCCCGTGCCAAGTTCTTCGCGCGGGCCTATGGCATTCCGCGCCCGCTGGTGCTGCAGAACCGCCCGCGCCTCGTACAGGCGGAGGGTTCGAATCGCATTCGCGAGGAGCTGGGGTTATCCGAGCCTTGGCCGATCGTTTTGTATCAGGGGGGCTTGCAGCCGGGCCGGGGGCTTCCGAGGCTGGTGGAGGTTGCCAAGAAGGTGCCGGAGGCCTATTTCGTCTTTATTGGCGGAGGGCGACAAACGGCTGAATTGCATGAACTGGCCGGGGACCTGGGACTTACCGATCGCGTCCACTTCATTTCTACCGTGCCACTCGCTGAGCTTCCGTCCTATACCGCCTCGGCGGATATCGGCGTGCAGCCCATCGAGAACACCTGTCTAAACCACTTCACCACCGATTCCAACAAGCTCTTCGAGTACGTGATCGCCGGTCTGCCGGTGGTGGCCAGTCAGTTGCCCGAGATCAGCAAGGTGGTGCGACAGCACGAGCTTGGCTTGCTGGTGCCTCCGGGTGATACCGAGGCCCTGGCTGACGCCATCCGCACGCTGGTGCAGGACGCAGGGATGCGCAAGCAGTACCGGGCCAATGCAGAAAAGGCGGCGCAATCGCTCAATTGGGAAACACAGGAGGCTTCCTTGCTGGAACTTTACCACCGCGTGCTGGGTAATGAGGCCACTCAGGAGCCTGCTGCTAGATGAGCGAACCTCGGTTACTGCTTCTTACCTTCTATTACCCACCGGACCTAGGGGCCGGCTCCTTCCGCAGCCATGCCCTGGTCCAGGCGTTGCTCGAGCGGCTTCCTGCCAACGCGCATCTCGAGGTGCTCACCACGGCGCCCAACCGCTATGCCGGCTTTTCGACGCAGGCCCCAGAGGTTGAAAAAGATGACACGGGGCGTTTGACGGTGCGCCGCCTGGCGCTGCCCAGTCATCAAAGCGGGATGTTGGATCAATCGCGTGCCTTTGCTTCCTATGCCCGTCAGGTCAGGCGATCGGTCCATGGCAAGGACTACGACCTGGTCATTGCCACTTCGTCACGCCTGATGACCGCCGTGCTCGGTGCCTATATCGCCAGGAAATGTTCGGCCAGGCTCTACCTGGATATCCGCGATATCTTCGTCGAGAACCTACCGTTCCTGTTGCCGTCGGGGACTCGCTGGTTGGGGATTCCGTTCTTTGCAGCCCTCGAGCGCTGGGCGGTCAAGTGTGCCAGCCGGGTCAATCTCGTCTCCAAGGGGTTCGAGGCATACTATCGGCCGCGTTTTCCTTGCCAGGTGTTCTCCTGGCACAGTAACGGGGTGGATCGACTCTTTATCGATGCCTTTGTCGAACAGGTCGGGGCGCAACCTCGAGCTGACGAAACCGCTGTCTCCCCGCAGCCTATGCCGCGACGGTTAAGAATCCTCTATGCCGGAAATATTGGGCAATGCCAGGGGCTGGATCGTATTCTTCCGGTGTTGGCCAAGCGGCTGGAAAAAGAGGCCTGCTTCGTCTTGATCGGGGATGGGGGACGCAGGGAGGCGTTGCAGACCAGGCTTCGCGAACTAGGCACCACGAATGTGGAGATCAGGGCACCCGTCGAGCGTGATCGGCTGATTGAGGAGTACCACAAGGCCGATGTGCTGTTTCTTCACCTGAATGAGATGGACTGTTTCTCGCGAGTCATACCCTCCAAATTGTTCGAGTATGCCGCGACGGGCAAGCCGATTCTGGCCGGGGTCAGGGCCTTCCCTGCGGACTTCTGTGCGCAACATATCGACAACGCCAGTGTCTTTGAGCCATGCGACCCAGAGGCCGCCGTGTCGGCCTTTCGCAAGCTGGTAATATCCGACCATCCACGCGAAGATTTTGTCGAGCAGTTCCGGCGTGATCGCATCATGGCAGAGATGGCAGGTGATATAGCAGAGCTCACCGATAATTAATGCATGCATTTCATCCTGTTCATTCCCCTCAAGCTCGTACTGAGATAAGTCAGATAATATGAGCAAGTCCTCCATCGCCTTTTCTGAACGCTACCCCGCCAAGCTCGTCGTTCCTATTGTTGATGCACTGGCCCTGGCCTTCGCCGGGGTAGTCGCGTATTGGATGCGTTTCGGCACCGATGAGCTCCACGAGCGTTATACCCTCGCGATTGCCATCATGGTGCTGCTGGTTATCTTGCTGAATATCATGCAAGGGGCCTACACACGCTGGCGGATTACCAGAATTTCAACCCTGCTGGGCAAGCTGCTGCTTGTCTGGATGGTGGTGGCCATTCTCGCCGCATCCATCATATATTTCGCCCATGCCGCCGATCGCTATTCTCGTCTTTGGGTAGGCTTCACGCTGCTTATTTCATTCGCGATTTCTGGTGGCGTGAGAATTCTTGCTCAGTTCTTGCTGCGCCAAGCCAGGCGGCGTGGCTTGGCGCGCCGACCTGTCTTCATGATAGGCCCCGGAGACCAGCTGATTCGGGTGGCGAGGGGGATGCGGAGTTCTCCAGCAGAGGGCTACTCTATTGCCGGCGTGGCGCGTCTTTCCAACAATGTGGATGCGGCTGCTCTGCAAGGGTTGAGTCAGCGTATTTCACGTAGTGGCGCACGAGAGGTGTGGATATGTGTTCCCCTCGAGATGGGCAATGTGGTCCGCTCCATCCTGTTCTCACTGCGCAACCTCACTGCGGAGATTCGTTTTATCCCTGATTTTCAGGACATGCGCCTGCTCAACCATCAAATGAGTGAAGTGGCGGGTCGCCTCGCCATCGACCTCAGTGTGACGCCCATTGATGGCATGGCCCGAATCATCAAGCGCTTTGAGGACCTGGTCCTCGGTTTTATCTTCTTTGCCATCTCCCTTCCGATCTGCATTGTCATTGCCGTCCTGCTGAAGATGCAGTCTCCTGGTCCCGTGCTTTTCAAGCAGTATCGTATGGGAGTGAACGGAAAGCATTTCAAAGTCTACAAGTTTCGTTCCATGGAAATCCATGACGAGGAGAGTGGTCAGGTCACTCAGGCAACCCGTGGGGACCCGCGGATTACGCCGTTCGGTGCCTTCCTCAGGAGGACCTCCCTGGATGAGCTGCCGCAGTTCTACAACGTGCTTCAAGGGCGTATGTCCATCGTCGGCCCGCGTCCGCATGCCCTGGTGCACAACGATTACTACAAGGAGCTGGTGGAATCCTATATGAAGCGGCACAAGGTCAAGCCGGGAATCACGGGTTGGGCCCAGGTGAATGGCTTTCGTGGCGCCACGGAGACTGTCGAGAAGATGGAGAAGCGTGTCGAGCACGACCTCTGGTATATCGATAACTGGTCCATCTGGTTGGACCTTCGGATCATCGCGTTAACCATCATTAAGGGATTTAGAGGGCCGAATGCGTATTGAAGGGTGGGTAGCAAGCCGAGCCGGTGATAGGGCTGGCTCGGTATGAGGTTCGGTGTACTCTGGGAGGTCAACCCGGCCTGGAAGGGGCCTGCGATCCTGTGGTGGCCCGGCGTATGGGCGCTTGTGCTGTACGCCGGCTTCGGCATTCTATGGCCAACCGTGGGGAGTCCGGCCGAAACCCTTTTCGCACTGCTCGGCCTGGTGATGGTCCTGGGGTACGGCTACGGCTTCCGGAGCAGCGGGCCGATGTGGCTGCTCCTCGCCGCGCTGCTCGTCCAGACGCTCTCCTGGGGGTTGGGAGTGTGGCATCACCCCGAGTGGGTGGGGGACAACCCCAAGCTGGATCGCCTCGCCAAAGTGTTCATCTTCATGGCGGTGGCGTGGTGGCTGAGTGGCAGTACCCGCAACACCCTGCTGGTATGGTCGCTGGCCCTGGTGGGGTACCTGGTCGCCTCCTTCACTCATGGCAACGGTCTTCAGGAGTGGTGGGCCGGGCTACAGGGGCAGCGTGTCGGTTTCGGTATCCGTAACCTGCAGCACGGTTCCATGTTGTTCGGTGTGGCACTGCTGGGCCTGGTCGTGTTTACCCCTCGCTTTGGGCGCATCGGCGGTCGGTGGGTGCCATGGCGGATGGCGGTGTCTGTGTTGCTGATCGGCGTGTGCCTGGTGGGCATTGCCATCGGCCAGACACGGGCCGTGTGGCTGGCCCTGGTGCTGGCGATATTGGCGGCGGGGGGGCTGTGGCTGGCTTGGCTCCTCACGTGCTCGCGCGTCAAGAGCGCGTACCTGGCCAGGCCGCTGAGTCTCGCTGCCGTCGGCCTATTGGTGGTTTTTATCATGCTGGCCATTGTCTTCCAGGGAACCTTCACCGAGCGTCTGTCTCACGAAAGCTCGGTCGTGGCGGAGATTGCCCAGGGCGACTTCGACGCCGTGCCTTACACCAGCATCGGTATTCGCATTCATAGCTGGCGAGCGGCCCTGGAGTGGATCGCCGAGCGTCCCCTGGTGGGGTGGGGCAGTGAGGGGCGTTCCTTGGTGTTGGACCACACTGCATGGCTTCCCGTCGAGGTGAAGGAGCGGTTCGGCCACCTGCATAACTACCTGCTGGAGGTGTGGGTGGCCTATGGCCTGCTCGGCGTGCTGGTGATCGCTGCCCTGGCGGCATGGATCGGCATGGGAACCTGGCGAGCCTGGCGGGGTGGTGTGATGCCCAACGACATAGCGCTGTTCGGCGCCACCTTCTTCGTCTACTGGGTGGTGGTCAACCAGTTCGAGTCCTATAACTCCTTCGGGACAGGCGTCTACGTCCATAACTTGGTGGTAGGCGGGCTGGTCACCCATATCTGGCGTTGGCAGCGGGAGACCGGTCAGCGTGTCTTTCCCTCCCTGAAGCCTAAGGTGGCCCCCTGATGCGTACTCTGGTGGTGGTTCGCTCGCTGAAGATGGGGGGCATGGAGCGGGTGGCAGTGAATCTGGCCGATGCCTTCGCCGAGGCCGGTCATGAGAGCCATATGCTCAGCCTGCGACAGGTTGACAGACCGCTGGCCCCGGAGCATCCCGGGGTTCAGCAGCATCGTCTGGCGTTGCGCTGGTGGAGTCGCTTGACCGTGGTGGGCCTGGTGCTGGAAATGCTGGTGCGCCTGTTCCTGAACCCGGTGGTGAAGCGTTCGCTGTTCCTTGGCACCGGCATCACGGGGGGCGTGGTGTTCCGTTTCTGGCTCAGGGCCTTCGAGCGGCGTCATGGGCGGGTGGACCGTATCGTCTTTCGTGGGATCGGCACCTTTGAGTTGGTGTGGACCTTCCGGGACGACCGGGCACGCTACGTGCTGGAGAACATCCTGCATGTGGGTGGCACCAACTGGCGTCGCCGGTTGTTCGCGCGTTGCCTGTACCACCGCCGCCATCTGGTGACGGTCTCGGGTGGGGTGGCCGAGAGCGTGCGTAAGGCCATGCGGGCCTGGCACTTTGAGCCTTCCTCACTCGAGGTCATCCCCAACCCCTGTCCTATCGAGAGCATACGTCGACAGATGGTCGAGCCCGAGCCCGACCTTCCTGAAGGGCCCTACATCGTCAACGTGGCACGTCTGGTGCCTGCCAAGGACCAGGCGCTGCTGCTGCGGGCTTATGCGGCGTCGGGGGTGGATTACCCTCTGGTGCTGGTCGGCGACGGTCAGGAACGAGAGCGGCTCGAGGCCCTGTCACAAGAGCTCGGCATCGCTGAGCAGGTGATCTTCGCCGGCCAGCGCACCAATCCCTACCCCTGGATGCACCATGCTCGCCTTTTCGTGCTCAGTTCGCGTTTCGAGGGCATGGGCATCGTGCTGTTCGAGGCTTTGGCCTGCGGCACACCGGTGCTCAGCGTGGATTGCCCGGGAGGCATTCGTGAGATCCTCAAGGGGGAGCTGGCGAGCTGTGTGGTGCCACACGACGAGAAGAGCCTGGCAGACGGCATCCGCACGGCCGTGCAGGGCGAGAAGCCGCCCATCAAGGAGAGTTGGCTGGATGATTTCCGGCCCCAGACAGTGGCGCAGTCTTTCCTAAAAGAACGCAAAATTAGTTCTGCAATATCTACAAGGACGTTTTTATGATGTTAAGAACATATTATTGGTATCATAGGATCGTGTCGAAAAGAAAGCGTAATGTCAGAAGGTTGATATTTCGAGATGATCATAAATATTTCGTTACTGGAAATGCTGGCGATATTCTTGTAAAGGATATTGTCAAGCATAAATACGGATTGACGCCTCTCAATGTTGATGATGACGGTAACAGGCTGCTGCTGATCGGCTCCATTTCCCATAGAGTGAAGGATGGGGATGTGCTCTGTGGTATCGGTACTCAGGGTAAAGCAGATGACCTTCCCAAGCGTGACAATGTGACGATATTAGGAGTGCGTGGGCCCATATCTTACGAAGAGCTTCTTTGTAAGGGATATGACATGTCGAGAGTACGCTTCCTGCTCGATCCTGGGCTGCTCGTCAGGTTCATGTATCTCGATAATTCCATTCGACCTGAGCCAGGTAACGTTGCCTTCATTCCACACTACAAGGAGCGTGCCCGCTATAAAAGCTATACGAAACATGTTCGCTTGATTGATATCGATGATCATCCTTCAAGCGTTTGCCGGAAAATTTTGCAGGCTGAGCATGTGTTCAGCTCCTCTCTGCATGGCATTATTTTTGCTCATGCTTTGGGAAGGCCAGCCACTCTGGTCGCTCCTCAAGAAGAGTCATTAATAAAATATAAAGACTATTATGCTTCGGTAGGTTTAGATTTCCCCTCTTCATTGCGCGATTTTAACGATCTTGATATGAGTCGTCTACGTGATAGTCCTCATGATATTTCCTACCAAGAAGACGACTTCTTGTTTCCTGATATTGAATTTCTCACGCAAAAAGGTGTGGTAGAATAATAACGTTCATTTTGTGAATGATAGGAGATAGCGTTTCAGCATTCGAGGGTCAGGTTGAACTTTTCCACTGGCTATGGATGAGCGCATTAACTTACGGAACTTTTTCCCTTGCCTCGTGCGATAAAGCGACTGAAGAACCGATTTGGTATCAGATTCAATGAGTGTTTTCAGCTGATCCTGAGAGAGGCCGTTGCACAGCAATGAGTTTGCTTGGATAGCCTGGATGAATCGCTCGCCCTGTTGAATTATTCGCTTGTGATCATGGCGGGCGCGCTGAGTATCCATGTCACGCACCATACAACACGCTCCGCTGGCATAGTGGGCGCCATGGAGTGCCAGCGCTCGAAGGAAAAACTCTACGTCTTCCTTTTTCCGAAGCGTCTCATTGAATCCCTTGAGTTCGAGAAAAGCTTTTCGCTTCATCAGGAAGCTGTTGGTGTGCAGCCAGCCCATGTTGTCGATATATTCAGCGAGTGACAGGCTGTCTGCATGTGGCTTACCAGGAAGTAGAGACTGGTTCGTTGTTTCGTCGATCTTGTCACCGAAAATGATGCCTTCGAAGTCGGGATAATCCATTGCCAGCTGTACTCTGCTGGCTACAGCCGTGTCGACGAGAAGATCGTCGGAGTCCAAAAATCCTATGTAATCGGCATCACTGAGTGCGACGCCGCGATTTCTGGCCGCTGATTGTCCCTGGTTGCTTTCTAGCTGATGGATCGCGACTTTGAGGTGTGTTTCGTACTGCTCTTTGAGGCGGGCGAAGCTGTCGTCCGTGGAGGCATCATCCACGACAATGCACTGAGTGTTCGGCCACGTCTGGGCAAGCACCGACTCGATAGCCTCCCGAATATGAGGCCAGCGATTGAAGCAGGGAATGATGATGGCCACGCTGGGCTGCGAGTCTTGCATGGTTGTGCTTACCTGCCAATTAACGTTGAGTCGTGTTGGTGGTCGTGGTGCCACAGCACCCCGAGTCGTCGTTCTACTCGGTTTCGATAAGCTTCGCCCCTGAGTTTGTTCACCGTCAACGAACGCTTAAGCGCCGGCCATTGGTCGGCGCTTTTCGTCGGTAGCCGGCGCACGTGGGCATCGATCCACAGAATCTCGTCGTGCTCGTCGATCAGCAGGTTGTTGTAGTGCAGGTCGCGGTGCACGTAGCCGGCGCGGGCGAGCCGGGCCACTTCCTGACAGAAGCGTTCGAGGAAGCGTAATCGTCCGGGCTCGTCGAGGGCATCGAAGACCTCGCCGCCCGGCCGGGCGTTCTGCAGGTGCTCCATCAACAAAAGCGAGCCGTTGCGGTTGCCGGGGTTGAGCGACACTCCCCAGCCGTGGCAGCGGGGCGTAGCGAGGCCGGCACGACGCAGGACCTGCAGGCTGAGATACTCCTTGCGGGCGTCGGACTGGGCCAGCCAGCGCTTCTCGAGGTAGTCCCTCAGCAGCCACTTGAACGGGGCCTGGCGCCGGGCGAACTTGTCCGGCACCACCTTGGCGAGGATTCGCCGGTCCTGCGAGACATAGAAACGACTGCTGCCCACGGCCTCGAAGGCCTGGGTGGTCGTGGTGCTGGAGAGCGCCAGCCGATCCGGCAGGCCGTCCGGGTGGACGACCAGGTAGCGGCGGCGCCGGTCATTGAAGGGGATATCCAGCAGTTTCACGTCATGTCCTGATGTTGCGGTCCTTGATCACAGCGCCTCGAACTGGGGCAGCACGCTTTCCTTGAGGAATTGCCGATAGTGGCGCTCGTCGATCTCGACCGGGGCCTGGTCCATGCGCGCGATCGCATCGGCCAGGCCCTTTTCGTTATCGGGCGCGACCAGGAAATCGGCCAGCTCCTGAGTCAGGATCTCCCGTGGGCCGCTGGGGCAGTCCACGCTGATCACCGGGGTATGCAGCAGCAGCGCCTCGATGAGCACTCGGGGCAGCCCCTCGGCATCGGAGGCGAGGGTCATCGCCTTGGCCCGGGCGATCCAGGGGTAGGGGTTGTGATGATAGCCGGCGAGGGTCACGCGATCGCTCAGGCCGAGCTCGATGATCTGCTCGCGGATCGTGGCTTCGTGCTCCGGCTTGCCCTTGCCCATGATCACCAGCGGCGTGGCGACGTCGCTCTTGGCATAGGCGCGCAGCAGGCGGTCGTGTCGCTTGCGGGGCTCCAGGGCCGCCACGCAGAGGAAGTATTCGCCCTCGGGCAGCGCGGCGGGCTCGGCCGCCATTGCCACGAAGGGCGCGCGCTCGTAGGGGTTGTAGATCGGGATGATCCGCGCGGCCTCGAGGCCCACCACGCGCTCCAGGTTCTCCTTCACGCCTTGCGAGACGGCGATGACCTGCCGGCCGCCATAGAAGCGGCGTACCTTCGCGAAGGCACGCTCGCGCTTCTTCGGATCGCTGAACTTGGCCGACACGTCCGACTTCACCCAGAAGTAGAGGTTGGGGTGGCTCAGGTGGCGGGTGATCTTGTCGCAGGAGCAGGAGATCACCACGTCGGGGCGCCAGGCCTTCAGGGCGCGGGCGATGCGCGAGGCCTGCCACTTCTCGGTGAGTACCGTGGTGGTGGCCTTGGTAAAGGCGGTGACCACCTCGAGGTTCTCGATCTCGAGCCCTTCCGGCAGGCGGTGCTCGATGCGCTCGCGCAGGGTGAAGACGATGACATCGTGGCCGCGCTGGCGCAGCTGATCCGCCGTGTAGAGCAGGGATTTCTGGGCGCCGCCGCCGTAGAGGTCCTCGATGACGAAGGCGAAGCGTTTTTGGGCCATGGGGATCTCGCGGCTTAAAATCTGCGCAAGGCTATCACAATGCGCCGGGCAAGTGGCGGAGACGCGGCCATCGGGGGAGTGCGTTACAATTTCATTCTGCGTCACGCATGGAATCACCATAACGCTCTTCATAACCGGCATGGCCGGGGTCATCGACCATGCAGGCCGTGGCCAAGCGGCTGGCCGGGGCATGAGATCGTCGGGATCGCCACCTCAACGCCTACTATGATGTCGCGCTCAAGTAGGCACGGCACGACGATCTGGCCGTCTGCGACGACGTGCGATTCATCACCTGGAGCTGACTGTTGCGACGACGGCTTCCACTGGATAGCAAAGACCACCAGGACAGACCAGGAGACAGGGAATGAAGATCACCATTTTCGGGACGGGGTACGTGGGCCTGGTGACCGGCACTTGCCTGGCCGACGTGGGCCATGACGTGCTGTGCGTGGACGTGGATGCCGACAAGATCGCCCGCCTGGAGGCCGGCGAGATTCCCATCTTCGAGCCGGGGCTCGAGTCCATGGTGCAGGCCAACGTGGCGGCGGGCAGGCTGCGCTTCACCACCGATCCGGAAGCGGCGGTGGCCTTCGGGACCCTGCAGTTCATCGCCGTGGGCACGCCGCCCGACGAGGACGGCAGCGCCGATCTCACGTACGTGCTGGCGGTGGCCGAGACCATCGGCCGCCACATGAAGGAGTACAAGGTGATCGTCGACAAGTCGACGGTGCCGGTCGGCACGGCCGATCGCGTGCGCGAGAGGGTGGTGAAGACCCTCGAGGCCCGGGGCGAGGCCCTCGAGGTCGACGTCTGCTCCAATCCGGAATTCCTCAAGGAGGGGGCGGCCATCGAGGACTTCACCCACGGCGCGCGGATCGTGGTCGGCACCGAGTCCGAGCGGGTGAAGGGGCTGATACGCGAGTGCTACGCGCCCTACATCCGTCAGCAGGAAAAGCTGATGTTCATGGACGTGCGGGCGGCCGAGCTGACCAAGTACGCGGCCAACGCCATGCTGGCGACCAAGATCAGCTTCATGAACGAGATCGCCAACCTGGCCGAGCGGCTGGGCGCCGATGTGGAGCAGGTGCGCCGGGGGATCGGCTCGGATCCGCGCATCGGCTATCAGTTCATCTATCCGGGTTGTGGCTATGGCGGCTCCTGCTTCCCCAAGGACGTGCAGGCCCTGGCGCGCACCGCGGCGGACGTGGACTATCACGCCGAGCTGCTCACCGCCGTGGAGGCGGTGAATCAGCGCCAGAAGCAGACGCTGTTCGCCAAGCTCCGCCAGGCCTTCGATGGCGACCTGGCCGGCAAGACCATCGCGCTGTGGGGCCTTTCCTTCAAGCCCAACACCGATGACATGCGCGACGCCCCGAGCCGCACCCTGATGGCGTCGCTGTGGGACGCCGGTGCCAGTGTGCAGGCCTACGATCCGGAGGCGATGCGGGAGTGCCGCCGGCTCTACGGCGAGCGTGACGACCTGGTGCTGGTGGGCGATCGCATCCAGGCGGTGAAGGGCGCCGATGCCCTGGTGATCTGCACCGAGTGGAAGGAGTTCCGCACCCTGGACTTCGCCTGGCTGAAACAGCAGCTGGCCATGCCGGTGGTGGTCGATGGGCGCAACCTCTTCGAGCCGGACGCGGTGAGGGCGGCCGGGCTGCTCTACTTCGCCGTGGGGCGGGGCGATTCGCTGTACCATACTTGAGGGATTCGATAAGCGACGTGGAGGCCGCCTGCGATGATGGATTCGATTCAGCGCTTCTTCAGCGATTTCATGGCCGGTGGTGGCGATGCGGAGCGGCCGGCTCACAGCCTGGAGCTTGCCGTGGCGGCCTTGCTCTTCGAGGTCGCCCGTGCCGACTATCACCTCGACACTAGCGAAGTGGCTCTGCTGCGCGATCTGCTGCAGCAGCGTTTCGCGTTGGGAGAGTCGGAACTCGAGGAGCTGATGCAGCTCGCTCGACAGGAGGCCGAGTCGGCCGTGGACCACTATCAGTTCGTCAGCCTGGTCAAGGAGCACTTCGATTATGATCAGCGTTGTGAGCTGGTGCGCATGATGTGGTCGTTGTCACTGGTCGATGGAGAGCAGCACCACCTGGAGGAGCATCGTATTCGTCGCCTGGCCGAGCTGCTGCACGTCAGCCACTCCGACTTCATTCGGGCTAAGCTCAGGGTTCAGGAGGGGTTCTCTCGCTGATCGCGTGATCTGCGCTTTTCCTTGCCCCCTGGAAGGGGCATGCCGTGAGGTGCCTCTACATGGGGGAAATCCTTATGGGACAATCCCTTATGTGGCAGCCCTGGTGTGGCAGCCCTGGTGTGGCAGTCCTTATGTGGCAGTCCTCTTGTGAAGAGCCCCGTAACCGTAGACAAGGAGTCGAACGATGGCGCGTGAGATAGCGGTGGTGGGAGCCGGGATGGTGGGCGTGTCGGTGGCCTGGCATCTCGCTCGGCGAGGGCACTCGGTGACCCTGGTCGATCGACGGGCGCCGGGTCGCGAGACCTCCTTCGGCAATGCGGGCATCATCCAGCGCGAGGCGGTGCGCCCCTATGCCTTCCCGCGTGATATTGCCACCCTGCTGCGCGTGCTGCCCAACCGTCAGGTGGATATCCGCTATCGCCCCGGCGGCATGCTCCAGGCGGCCGGCCCGCTGCTGCGCTATTGGCATAACTCCTCCAAGGCCCGTTACCAGAAGATCGTGCCGGAGTATGCCTCGCTGATCGGGCTGTCGCTGGAGGCGCATGCCCCGATGATCGAGGCGGCCGATGCCGAGGGCCTGGTGCGCCGAGAAGGCTGGCTCGAGGTCTATCGTACCGCGGCCGAACTGGAAGCGCGGGCTGTCGAAGCTCGAGACGACGAGCAGCGTTTCGGGATCCGCCATCGCGTGCTGGATGCCGCCGCCTTGGCCGCCTTCGAGCCTTGCCTGGCCGAGGGGCTGGCGGGGGCCATTCACTGGCAGGATCCCTGGACGGTCGCCGATCCCGGTGCCCTGGTCCATGCCTACGCCAAGAGCTTCGAGGCAGAAGGTGGGCGCGTGCAGCAGGCCGACGTGACGGGTATCACCCGACAGGGCAGTGGCTGGCGTGTCGCGACCTCAGAGGGGGCGCTCGACGCCGAGCAGCTGGTGATGGCCATGGGGCCCTGGTCTCGCGAGTGGCTGAGCGAGCTGGGGCTCGAGATCCCGCTGTTCGTCAAGCGCGGTTATCACATGCATTACGCGGCCTCGGGGGCGGAGTCACTGCGCCACTGGGTCATGGATGCCGAAGTCGGGTATGTACTGGCGCCCATGCAGGCGGGCATCCGGCTGACCACCGGGGCCGAGCTGGAGCGGCTCGACGCACCGCCGCACCTCGCGCAGCTGGACGCGGCGGAGCAGGCGGCGCGGCGGCTGATACCGCTGGGCGAGCGTCTCGAGGCCGAACCCTGGAAGGGGGCGCGCCCCTGCACGTCTGACATGAAGCCGGTGATCGGGCCGGCACCGGGACAGCCAGGGCTGTGGCTGGCCCTCGGCCATGGCCACCAGGGCTTCACCCTGGGGCCGGCGACCGGTCGCCTGCTCGGCCAGATGATGGATGGCGAGACGCCCGATATCGACATGGCGCCGTTCCGGGTGGATCGGTTCTGAAGTCAGTGGAGTTCGGTCGACATCCCATCGCCGTGCAAGCACGGCTCCCAGTGCGCCCGTGAAGGCGTGCACACAGTGCGGTGAGAGTCCGCACCGGGGTAAGCCATGACCCCGTAGCCGAAGGTAACTGCGTCGTCGCGAGACGGGGTGGGAAGCAACCGGAGGCGAACTGGCGGTCCGTAGGATGACGAACTCGATTCGGCCGGGTCAGGTGGCGAGCTTGCTGGGAGACGGCGAAGCCTGAAACGCACCCGCCGCGCTGGGATGGTGGAGAAAGCGACGGCGGGACCTGCCAGGTGGTTGGAGGCGGAACGTCAGGAAGGGTGCACGAGATAAGCGGGGAGACCTGGCGGCCGAGGTGACGGCCGCCAGGCGTCAGAGCCTTCATAGTACCGGCGTGCGGATCACGCCTTGGCCACGGCTCATCCCGGGGAAAGCCCGAGATCTGTAGATGCTGGAGCGCGGACTCTGCCTACCGCCAAGGGCGCCGCACAGGAGGCACAGAGAACAGAACCTGTGCCGAGGGAAGGGAGGCAGGAAGATGGATGCGAGAGACGACCAGAGATGAGCGAGCGCCACGGCAAAGCATCGACAGTGCCCCGGAACGGGGCTAAACAAGGTGTGTCATCCCCCGCCACCGAGATGGCGGGGATCGACCGCTCGATCTGGACGGATCGCATGTTGGCGGCGCTGGGTAACGGCGTCAAAGGTCACAAATGGTTCAGTCTAGTCGACAAGGTATACCGCTCATCGACCCTGGTGGGCGCCTGGCTTCAGGTGTACTGCAACCAGGGGGCAGCGGGCGTGGACCAGCAAAGCGTGTCACGTTTCGCGGCGCAGGCCGAACGCTATCTCGAGGAACTGCAGGCCGATCTGACGGAGGGGCGTTACCGCCCACAAGCAGTGCGGCGGGTCGAGATTCCCAAGGGAGACGGCAAGAGGCGTCCCCTGGGGATTCCGACGGTCAAGGACCGCATCGTCCAGACGGCGGTCAAGCGCGTCATCGAACCGATTTTCGAGCATGAGTTCCTGCCGATGAGCTACGGCTTTCGCCCGGGGCGAGGCTGCCAGGA
>NZ_VBUI01000031.1 GCF_005780185.1 Halomonas urmiana
CAAGCAAGCCTTCAGGAGGAGGTCAGGGGGCAGGCTTTATGCAACGGATAGCCGTAGTTCGTGGGGATCCGTCAGGGGCTGATCCATGCATGCCTCGAACTCGTGGCTTACCCGGCCATTCCGTGAACCCGCGACCCGGCTCTTCCTGGGCATCCTGCTCGCGGCCCTGGCGTTGGTGACGCTGCTCAACCTGGCCCTGCCGGCACAGCATCCGCTGCATGTCTCGACCTACACCGTGACGCTGCTCGGCAAGTACCTGAGCTATGCGCTGCTGGCGGTGGCCGTGGACCTGGTGTGGGGGTATCTCGGCATCCTGAGCCTCGGGCACGGGGCCTTCTTCGCCCTGGGCGGCTATGCCATGGGCATGTACCTGATGCGCCAGATCGGTGATCGCGGCGTCTATGGCGATCCGCTGCTGCCGGACTTCATGGTGTTCCTCGACTGGGACGCGCTGCCCTGGTACTGGCTGGGCTTCGACATGGCCTGGTTCGCCTTCCTGATGGTGATGCTGGTGCCGGGATTGCTGGCGCTGGTGTTCGGCTTCCTGGCCTTCCGCTCGCGGGTCACCGGGGTCTACCTGTCGATCATCACCCAGGCCCTGACCTTCGCGTTGATGCTGGCCTTCTTCCGCAACGAGATGGGCTTCGGCGGCAACAATGGCCTGACGGACTTCAAGGAACTGCTGGGCTTCGACCTGAGAAGCGACGCCACCCGCCTGGGCCTGTTCCTGGCCACCGGGATGGCCCTGGCCGTGGGCTACGTGCTGTGCCGGGCCATCGTCGCCAGCAAGCTCGGACGCGTCTGCGTGGCCACCCGGGATGCCGAGGCGCGGACCCGCTTCCTCGGCTATCGGGTCGAGCGCTTCCAGCTGTTCGTCTTCGTGGTCTCGGCCATGCTGGCCGGCGTCGCCGGAGCGCTCTACGTGCCCCAGGTGGGCATCATCAATCCCGGCGAGTTCTCGCCGATCTTCTCCATCGAGATCGTGCTCTGGGTGGCGCTGGGCGGGCGCGCGACCCTCTATGGCGCGGTCATCGGGGCGATACTCGTCAACTATGCCAAGACGGTGTTCACCGGGGTGATGCCGGATGCCTGGCTGTTCGCACTCGGCGGCATGTTCGTGCTGGTCACGGTGCTGCTGCCCAAGGGCATCGCCGGCCTGCTGGCCTATCGCCTGCGCCGCCGCCCCTCGACACGCCCGTCATCCCCCGAATCCCCTGCACCCAGGGAGGTGTCCGCATGAGTTTCCTGAATTCCCTGGCCGACCGTGACCGGGTCTTCGATTTCCTGATACCGGCGGCCTCGCCGGTGGACGTACGCCACGGCCCGATCCTCTACCTGGAGGGCGTCACCGTCAGCTTCGATGGCTTCAAGGCGATCAACGACCTCGACCTGACCATCGACGACGGCGAGCTGCGCTGCATCATCGGCCCCAACGGCGCCGGCAAGACCACCATGATGGACATCATCACCGGCAAGACCCGTCCCGATTGCGGCTCGGTCTGGTTCGGCAGCCGCCACAACCTGCTGGCCAAGAGCGAGCCCGAGATCGCGAGTCTCGGCATCGGGCGCAAGTTCCAGAAGCCCACGGTGTTCGAGGCCTTGACGGTGTTCGAGAACCTCGAGCTCGCCATGGCGGCCGACAAGCGCATCCTGCCCACGCTCACCGCGCGTCTGACCGGCGAGATCCGCGACCGCATCGAGGAGGTCCTCACCACCATCGGGCTCACCGAGCTCCGCCACCGCCTGGCCGGCATCCTGTCCCACGGCCAGAAGCAGTGGCTGGAGATCGGCATGCTGCTGATGCAGCGTCCCCGCCTGCTGCTGGTCGATGAGCCGGTGGCCGGCATGACCGAGCAGGAGATGGAGCGCACCGCCGAGCTGCTCACGGGGCTGGCCGGCAAGGGCAAGCAGTCCGTGGTGGTGGTCGAGCACGACATGGGCTTCGTGCGCTCCATCGCCCGCACCGTGACGGTGCTGCACCAGGGCAGCGTGCTGGCCGAGGGCAGCATGGATGAGGTCTCGAAGGATCCCCGGGTCGTCGAGGTCTACCTCGGCGCCGACCCCGATGAGGAGGCCGCCTGATGCTCGCGATCGAGTCGCTCGACCAGTACTACGGCGAGAGCCACACGCTCTGGGACCTGGACCTCGAGGTGCCCACCGGCCAGTGCACCTGCGTGATGGGACGCAACGGGGTGGGCAAGACCACCCTGATGAAGTCGATCATGGGCGAGGTGGCGGTGGCCTCCGGCAGCATCCGCTATGCCGACGACGTGGAGCTGACCCGCTGCCGGGTCGAGGATCGCCCGCGACTGGGCATCGGCTACGTGCCCCAGGGGCGCCAGATCTTCCCGCTGCTCACCGTCGAGGAGAACCTGCGCACCGGCCTGGCGGCGCGCGGCGATGGCCTCAAGTGCATCCCCGAACGGGTCTATGAGCTCTTTCCGGTGCTCGAGGAGATGAAGCACCGCCGCGGGGGCGATCTCTCCGGCGGCCAGCAGCAGCAGTTGGCCATCGGCCGGGCGCTGGTGCTCGAGCCTCGGCTGCTGATCCTCGACGAGCCGGGGGAGGGCATCCAGCCCAACATCGTCACCCAGATCGGCGAGGTGATCCGCCGGCTGATCCGCGAAGACGGCCTGACGGTGCTGCTGGTGGAGCAGAAGCTGCCCTTCGCCCGTAAGTACGCCGACCGCTTCGTGATCATGGATCGAGGCCGCCCCATGGCGCGCGGCGAGATCGGCGAGCTCTCCGAGGCGCTGATTCGCGAGCACCTCACGGTCTAGCTTCTGAAGCGCCGAGCGCCGAGCGCCGAGCGCCGAGCGCCGAGGAGCAAGGAGCAAGGAGCAAGGAGCAAGGAGCAAGGAGCAAGGAGCAAGGAGCAAGGAGCAAGGAGAAAGGGCACTTGCGCATTTTTGGACCGATCGCCCGGGCGTCTGCACCTTGAGGGGGCGGCGAGGCGTGTCGGCTGCACCCCGATAGGACGGGGAGGGGCTTCTCTGATTGCCGGATAACTCCGTCAAGATGTTGAATGTAATGGAGAAAAATCGGGATTCCCCATTCTGGTACATCCCTTGCTCCTGCTAGGGAAGAGAACCCTGGCTATGAGTGACCCATGACCGCCTTCGAGACATCCCCGGATGCCCCCCCGCCGATCGAGTCCGGCCACCGTTTCGATGCGGATCGCCGCTGGGCGGCCTCGCTGGACCTGGCCTTCGCGCCCCGGGATGGCGTGACCCGCATGACGCGGTGTCGCCATCTCGGGCCGCTGCGGGTCCAGCGCCCCTTTCACCCCGAGGGCCGTCATGCGGAAGGCCGCCCCGGCGCCTGCCACGCCTACCTGCTGCATCCGCCCGGCGGCCTGGTCAGCGGCGACGCCCTGACCATCACCGCCCGGGTCGAGCCGGGCGCCCATGCCCTGCTGACGACCCCGGCCGCCAACAAGCTCTACCGTGCCGATAGCCATGGCGTCGCCTGGCGGCAGCATACCCGGCTGGAGGTCGCCGATCAGGGCGTGCTCGAGTGGCTGCCTCAGGAGACCCTGGCGTTCGACGGTTCGCGGGGCGAGCAGTGCACCACCATCGCGCTGGGGGAGACGTCGCGTTGCCTGGGCTGGGAGGTGATGGCCCTGGGTCGCCCGGCGAGTGCGCTGCCCTTCCAGAGCGGCCGCATCGAGCAGCGTTTCCACCTCACTCGCAACGGACGACCGCTGTGGCTGGAGCGCCAGCCGCTGGATCCCCGCCATCCGCGCTTCGTCGGCCGCTGGGGGCAGGGGGGCGCCAGCGTGCAGGCCACGCTCTGGGCCGTCGGGCTCGAGGACGCGGCGGGGGCGGTAGACGCGCTGCGCGAGGGCCTGCCGGAGGGCCCGCACTGGGCGGTGACGGTACGCCACGGCGTGCTGCTGCTGCGCTACCTGGGCGCGGAACGTAACGAGGCCTGGCAGCTGTGTTGTCTGGCCTGGTCGATCCTGCGGCCGCGCCTGCTCGGCCAGCCGGCCCACACCCCGAGGATCTGGTTGACCTGACAACAGCCGGAAGCTTGAAGCTAGAAGCTGGAAGAGATCGTTCATCTGGTCAAGGGGGTTTCTTCGAGCTTCCAGCTTCCAGGCGCGGAGCGCCGCTCTGCCAGCCAGGTAGCGACAGGCTGAGCATCGAATGAAAACGACATGTTTAAGGAGCAACGCCCGTGGAACTGACCCCCAGAGACAAGGACAAGCTGCTGCTCTTCACCGCCGGCCTGCTGGCCGAGCGACGGCGCGCACGCGGCCTCAAGCTCAACTACCCCGAAGCGATCGCGCTGATCAGCTGCGAGATCCTCGAGGGCGCCCGCGACGGGCGCAGCGTCGCGGAGCTCATGAGCCACGGGCGCGAGGTGCTGACCCGCGATGACGTGATGGACGGCGTCGCGGAGATGGTCGACGAGGTGCAGGTCGAGGCCACCTTCCCGGACGGGACCAAGCTGGTCACCGTGCAGACGCCCATCGTCTGAAAACTGGCTGCGCTCGCGCAGTTTTCAACATTACAGGAGGGAGTGCTGATGATTCCCGGTGAGTACCAGTTGCAGAACGATGAGATCGACCTCTGTGCGGGGCGCGAACGCATCACCGTCGAGGTCGCCAACACCGGCGACCGGCCGATCCAGGTCGGTTCCCACTATCACTTCGCCGAGGCCAACCCGGCCCTGAGTTTCGATCGCGAGCGCACGCGGGGCTACCGGCTGGACGTGGCCGCCGGCACGGCGATCCGCTTCGAGCCCGGTCAGCGTCGTGAGGTGACGCTGATTCCCTATGTCGGGGAGCGCCGCATCTACGGCTTTCGCGGAGAGGTGATGGGAGCGCTCGACGGCGACGCAGCTCAAGGAGACCCGTCATGACCTCTCCCAACAACTCTCCAAATAAAATCAGCCGTCAGGCCTATGCCGACATGTACGGTCCCACGACAGGCGACCGGGTGCGCCTGGGTGATACCGACCTGTGGATCGAGGTGGAGCGCGATGCCACCCACTACGGTGAGGAAGTGAAGTTCGGCGGCGGCAAGGTGATCCGCGACGGCATGGGGCAGAGCCAGCGCCACGACGCGGCGGTCATGGATACCGTGATCACCAATGCCCTGATCCTCGACTGGTGGGGCATCGTCAAGGCCGACGTGGGCCTCCAGGCCGGGCGTGTCGCGGCCATCGGCAAGGCCGGCAACCCCGATACCCAGCCGGACGTGGAGATCGTCATCGGCCCCGGCACCGAGGTGATCGCCGGGGAGGGCAAGATCCTCACCGCCGGCGGCATCGATGCCCATATCCACTTCATCTGCCCGCAGCAGGTGGAGGAGGCGCTCGCCAGCGGCATCACCACCATGCTCGGCGGCGGCACGGGGCCGGCCACCGGGTCGAATGCCACCACCTGCACGCCAGGGGCCTGGCACCTCGGCAAGATGCTCCAGGCGGTGGATGACCTGCCCATGAACATCGGCCTGCTCGGCAAGGGCAACGCCAGCCTGCCCGGGGCGCTGGAGGCTCAGCTCGAGGCCGGCGCCATGGGCTTGAAGCTCCACGAGGATTGGGGGACCACGCCGGCGTCCATCGATGCCTGCCTCTCCGTGGCGGACCGCTACGACGTCCAGGTGGCGATCCATACCGACACCCTGAACGAATCGGGCTTCGTCGAGGACACCCTGGCCGCCTTCAAGGAGCGTGGCATTCACACCTACCACACCGAGGGCGCCGGCGGCGGCCATGCGCCGGACATCCTCACCGCCTGCGCCAAGCCCTACGTGCTGCCGTCGTCGACCAACCCGACGCGTCCTTATACCGTTAACACCATCGACGAACACCTCGACATGCTGATGGTGTGCCACCATCTGGACCCCAACATTCCCGAGGACGTGGCCTTCGCCGACTCGCGCATCCGCCGCGAGACCATCGCCGCCGAGGACATCCTCCAGGACCTGGGCGTGATCTCGATGATCGCCTCGGACTCCCAGGCCATGGGGCGAGTCGGCGAGGTGATCTGCCGGACCTGGCAGACGGCCCACAAGATGAAGGTCCAGCGCGGGCTGCTGGCGGAGGACGAGGCGCGCGGGGCCGATAATGTCCGGGCGAGGCGCTATATCGCCAAGACCACCATCAACCCCGCCATCACCCACGGCATCGCGCATGAGGTGGGCTCTATCGAGGTGGGCAAGCTCGCCGACCTGGTGCTCTGGAAGCCGGCCTTCTTTGGCACCAAGCCGGCGCTGATCCTCAAGGGAGGCATGATCGCCGCTGCGCCCATGGGCGACCCCAACGCTTCGATCCCGACACCCCAGCCGGTTCACTACCGCCCCATGTTCGGCGCCTTCGGCGGGGCGGTGAGCCAGACCCGTTTGACCTTCGTCAGTCAGGCGGCGCTGGCGGCCGGCATCAAGGAGAGGCTCGGCCTGAAGAGCCCGCTCAGTGCCTGTCGGGACGTGCGCGGCGTGCGCAAGGCCGACATGAAGCTCAACGACGCCTGCCCCGAGCTCCGCGTCGATCCGCAGACCTACGAGGTGCGCTGCGATGGCGAGCTGCTGACCTGCGAGCCGGCAACAGAGCTGCCGTTGGCGCAGCGCTACCACCTGTTCTAGCGCGCCTCCGGCGCAAGCTGTAAGCCGAAAGCTGGAAGCTGGAAGAAAAAACAGACGGCCCCCAGCCGGAATGTCCGAGGAGCCAAGAGAATGATGCTGAAACTGACAGAACGCCTGGGCCCCATCGAGGCGAGCCAGGCTTCAGAAACTCTTACGTTGCCCTATGCGCGGCGCGTGCTGGGCCGGCTCAAGGCGACGAGCGATAGTGGGCGCGAACTCGGACTGTTCCTGGACCGTGGCCCGGTGCTGCGGGATGGCGAGGGACTGCGCGCCGAAAGCGGCGAGGTGGTGCGCATTCGTGCCGCCGTGGAGCCGGTGGTCACCGCCCGCACTGCAGCAGGACTGCCCCTGGCGCGACTGGCCTACCACCTGGGCAACCGGCACGTGCAGCTGGCGCTGGGCGAGGACCGCCACGGCAGCTACGTCCGCTTCCCGCCGGATCATGTCCTCGAGGCCCTGGCCGAGCGTCTGGGCGCACGGCTCGAACGCCACGAGGCGCCCTTCGATCCCGAGCCGGGAGCCTATTCACACGCCCCCTCCCACGCCCACGCGGGGGAGGGCGATGGGCATCATCCTCATCACCACGGCCACGATCATGACCATGCCTACTGAGGGGCCGGCGATGGTGGCCCAGGACGATGACCTGGCGCTGCTGGGCCTCTTGCAGCTGGTCAGCCCGGCCCTGCCCATCGGCGCCTTCGCCTTCTCCCAGGGACTCGAGAGCGCCTTCGAACTGGGCTGGGTGTCGGACGAGGCGAGCCTCGGCGCCTGGCTCGAGGGGGTGCTCGAGGACGGCCTGACCCGCTGCGAACTGCCGGCCCTGGCGCGCCTCGGCCGAGCCTGGCAGGAGGCGGACGGCGAGGCCATCGCCGAGTGGGACGCCTGGCTCGCCGCCAACCGCGAGACCGCGGAACTCGCCGCCGAGGATCGTCGCCTGGGCGCCGCCCTGGTGCGCTTACTCGGCAGCCTCGCGCTGCTGCCCGGTGGCCCCGCGAACGAGTCACCGGCACTGCCGAGCGAGCCCGGCTACGTCACGGTCTTCGCCTGGACGGCCCACGTGCGCGGCGTGCCGGTGCGCCAGGCGCTGCTGGGCTTCGCCTGGGCCTGGCTGGAGAACCAGCTGGCGGTGGCCTGCAAGGCCCTGCCGCTCGGCCATACCGCGGCGCAGCGCCTGATAGAACGATTGCGTCCGGCGCTGGTAGTCGCCGTGGACGCGGCCCTGGCGCTCGAGGACGACGCCCTGGGGCCGGCACTGCCGGGCCTGGCCCTGGCCAGCGCCCTTCATGAGACCCAGTACTCACGGCTGTTCAGAAGTTAGCGCCAAACAAGGCCGGGCGTGTGGCGTGGTGAGTCCAGTGAGTCGCCCGTGCCGACAAGATAACGACTAAAGAGTGCAAGAGGAGAAACGACATGACCCATTGCCTGCGAATCGGCGTCGGCGGCCCGGTGGGCTCCGGCAAGACGGCCCTGCTCAAGCAGCTCTGCCGGGCCCTGCGCGACCACTACGACATCGCCGTGGTCACCAACGATATCTATACCCGCGAGGATGCCGACTTCCTGCTCGAGCACGAGGCCCTGCCGGCGGACCGGATCCTCGGCGTGGAAACTGGCGGCTGTCCGCACACGGCGATCCGCGAGGATGCCTCCATGAACCTCGCCGCCATCGACGACCTGCAGGCCCGCCATCCGGGGCTCGAGCTGGTGCTGGTGGAGTCCGGTGGCGACAACCTCTCGGCGACCTTCAGCCCGGAGCTGTCCGACCTGACCCTCTATGTCATCGATGTCTCCGCCGGCGACAAGATCCCGCGCAAGGGCGGGCCGGGCATCACCAAGTCGGACCTGCTGATCATCAACAAGATCGATATCGCCGAGCAGGTCCACGCTTCGCTGGCGGTCATGGAGCGCGACTCGCGAAAGATGCGCGGCGAGCGCCCCTTCGTCTTCGCCAACCTCTACGACGGCGTCGGCCTGGAGGAGATCATCGCCTTCATCCTCGACCGCGGCATGCTCGCCGAGCGCCGCCCGAAGTCCTCGATCACCACCGGGCGCGACGCCGCCCCCGCGTGAAAGACCAGCGCCTCACGAGCTGGCGCGCCCGATCCACCGTCGCCTGACCCTGTCCGCCACTTCCTGGAGACCTCCCCATGACCCTTCGCACTTATCGGACCTTGCCCGTCCTCGCCGCGAGCCTGCTCTCGACCCCCTTGGCCCTGGCGCACTCGGGCCACGGTGCTCCCGATGTCCATGCCCATACCGGCAGCCCGGCGATGCTGGCGGTGCTGGCGATCAGTGCCCTGGGGCTCGCCGCGCTGGTGCCCCTGGCACGCCTGGTGCGGCGTCGCCGGCGGCACCGCCAGGGCTGAGGCGGATATCCTAACCGTCTGCTGCGCCCGGCCCCGGCCGGGCGTAGTGCGTTTGCGGCGGCCGCTCGCTATGCTGGCGGGTCGTCGCCGCATTCAGCGGCATGGATGGCGAAGGCGTCATGGTGGTCAGGCAGTGCCTGGGCAGAAGCCGAGGGATAGACGGCGTGGAAGACCGAGGGAAAGGGAGGCGCCGAATGTGGCTATTATGGATCGTGACGGCGCTGCTGGCGGCATGGCTTGCCATGGGCGCCTGGCAGCGCTACAAGCCGCTGCCGGAAGGGCTCGGACGGGCCTTTCCCGAGCGTCCCGTCCAGGGGGTGCGTTTCCTCGCCGACGAGACCTGGTACGCCCCGTCCGGTGAGCGACATGCCCGTCGCCGGATCTTCGGCGAGGTGATGGCGCTGATCGGCCAGGCCGAGCGCCTGGTGGTGCTGGACATGTTCCTGTTCAACGATTTCGCCGGCGCCACCGACGGCCAGGACTTCCAGCCCCTGTCGGCGGAGCTCACCGATGCCCTGGTCGAGCGCAGGGCGCAGCGTCCGACGCTCGAGGCCGTGGTCATCACCGACCCGCTCAACACCCTCTACGGCGGCCTCGAGCCTGCGCATCTCGAGCGATTGCGCGAGGCCGGCGTCAGGGTGGTCGTGACGGATCTGACGCGGCTGCGGGCCTCGAACCCGCTCTGGTCGGGCGCCTGGCACCTGGGACCACGCTGGCTCGGTAATCACCGCGAGGGCGGCTGGCTGCCCAATCCCCTGGGCCCGGGGCAGGTGCCGCTGCGCAGCTACCTGGCCCTGCTCAACTTCAACGCCAACCATCGCAAGACCCTGGTCGTCGATCGGGGAGTTGGCTGGTCGGGGCTGGTCACCTCGGCCAATCCCCATGATGCCAGCAGTCGGCACGGCAACGTGGCGCTGCGCTTCGAGGGGGCGGCGGCGCTGGACCTGTTGGCCTCGGAGCGTCCGGTGGCGCGCTGGTCGGGTGTCAGCCTGCCGGGTCCCGGGGCCTTGGCCGCCCCGCCGGCCCCGGTCGAGGGAGCCAGGATGCAGGTCCTCACCGAGGGGGCCATCCGCGAGGCGCTGCTGGCGGCCATCGAGGCCAGTCATCCGGGCGATCGTCTGGATGTCGCCGTCTTCTACCTGGCGCATCGGGAACTGATCGAGGCGCTGGTGGCGGCCCAGCGGCGCGGCGTGGCCTTGCGGGTGCTGCTCGACCCCAATCGCAATGCCTTCGGGATCGAAAAGGGCGGCATTCCCAACCGGCCGGTGGCGCGCGAGCTTCATGCCGCCGGGGTGCCGGTGCGCTGGTGCGCCACCGAGGGCGAGCAGTGCCACAGCAAGCTGCTGCTGCGTCGACCCGACAGTGCCGGTGGCGAGGCCGAGATGATCCTGGGGTCGGCCAACTTCACCCGGCGCAACCTGGACGACCTGAACCTGGAGACCAGCGTGCGCCTGGTGGGGCCCGCCGAGACCCAGGCCCTGGTCGATGCCTCGGCCTTCTTCGCGCGTCGCTGGCACTCGACCCCGCAGCGGATCACCAGCGAGCCCTTCGCGGCCCATGACGACGCCTCGACCTGGCAATGGATGCGCTATCGGATCATGGAGGCCACCGGGCTCTCTACTTTCTGATCCATCTTCTTAGCCACTTTCCGAGCCGGTCTGTCTCTGAGCCATACCGGCTTATGCGCCAGGCGACGGGCTGAGCAGCCCTCGCCGGCGAGGGCGTCAATCCACGTGGGTCACCGCCTGGCGACGGGGGTCGATGTACCAGGCGAGGCCGAGACGGGCGTTGCGCTCCAGCTCGGCGATGACCTGGGCACCGAGCAGCAGGATGATGGCGCCCACCTCCAGGCTCAGCAGCACCACGACCAGCGTCGCCAGGGAGCCGTAGACCGCGTTGACCAGCGAGATGTTGGCGAAATAGAACACCAGCAGCAGGCGCACGCCCTCCCACAGCAGGGCGGCGACGAAGCCGCCCACCACGGCGCGGCGCAGGGCGATCTTGACCACCGGCAGCACCTTGTAGATGGCGCTGAACAGCAGGAAGACGCCGAGGAAGCTGGTCAGGTTGAGCATCGGCCCCGACAGGCCGGCCAGCGGGAGGTCACGTTCGAACAGCGTCAGCCACAGCGCATTCATCGAGCTGACCAGGCTGACCAGCAGGGTCAGGGCGAGCAGGCCCGCCCCGAGCACCAGCATGAAGGCGTAGGGTAGCGCCACCGAGACCCAGACGCGGCGATGGGGATGGTGGGTATCGGGCGCATGGAAGATGATCGCCAGGGCATCCTCGAGCATGCGAAAGGCGAAGGAGCTGAACAGCAGCAGGACGGGAAAGCCCAGGATGCCGATCACATCGCGGGAGTCGAGCAGGGTGCGCACGGCGTCGAGCAGCACCTCCGCGTGGGCGGGCGCCAGATGGCGCGCCTGGATGGTCAGTACCTCGAGCAGGTGCTGCTGGTCGACCACGCCGGCCAGGAGCACGACCATCAGCGCGAAGAGTGGCACGATGGAGAGCAGGATGTTATAGCCGACCCCGCCGGCCAGGAGGATGCCGCGGTTGCGCAGGAAGGCACACAGCACGCGCCAGAGAAACTGCAGCGTCAGCGGCAGCAGGGTGAGGAGTGACTGTCGGGAGGCTTCGGGGGGTGACGTCATCGGGGCTGCCGTGCCAGTGTGCCTGCGTCATCATAGGGGTATCCTTCGCGCCTGGGTCAAATGTTCGGCGACAATCGCGTCGGCCGACCCCCATCATCGAGGAGAAGCCCATCATGGAACCCGAACACCGCCCCGCCCCCCGGCCCCCGAGGCATCGCGGTCAACTCGAGCGACGCTTCGAGGCCTTCCTGTGGCACTCGCGTCTGATGGTGCTGATGGCCGTGATCCCGGCGCTGCTGGGGGCGCTGGTGCTGTTCATCATCGCCAGCCTGGACGTACTCTCGATCGTGGCCGATACCTGGCGTCACTACCTCAGCGGCGGTGCCGACATCCACAAGACCGTGGTCACCGACATCATCGTTGCCGTGGACATCTACCTGATCGCCCTGGTGCTGATGATCTTCGCGCTGGGCGTCTACAAGCTCTTCGTCTCGCGCATCGAGCCCGCCGAGGGGCGCGATCCCCACCATCCCTTCAACGTCAGTTCCCTCGATCAGCTCAAGGACAAGATCGCCCGGGTGGTGATCCTGGCGGTGATCATCGAGTTTTTCCGCGCGGTGGTGGGAATCAACTTCGATACCCCGCTCGATGCCATCTACCTGGCGCTCTCGGTGCTGGCGCTGGCGCTGGCGCTCTATCTGATGGCGCTGGCGCACAAGCAGGAGTGATGCCTGCATGGCAAGTCGCTGGTGGCCCGCGCATAATGCGCGCTTTCGGCGCCATTCCGGTGGTCGAGCCATTCCCGTGACAGCGAGACAGCATGGCCAAATTCGAAGAGATCGGCACCGCCAGCATTCCCGGCCAGGGTACCCAGCTGCGCTTGCTGCAGCGCAATGACGAGTTCTCCATCCGCATCGTCGGCGCGCCGGGCGATCTGATGAACACGCGACTGCACGGCTCCGAGGATGCCCTGGCGGAACTGGCCTGTGAGCGAGTTGCCGGCCGCTCTGGAGTCCGTGTGCTGGTCGGCGGGCTGGGTATGGGCTTTACCCTGGCAGCGGCCCTGGCGGCACTGGGTGAGGATGCCGAGGTAGTCGTCGCCGAGCTGGTGCCGGGCGTGGTGGAATGGAATCGCGGTCCCCTCGGGGCGGCCGCCGGGCGTCCCCTCGACGATCCCCGTGCCCGGGTCAGCCTGGGCGACGTGGGCGAGCTGTTGCGCGGCGAGCCCGGCGGCTTCGACGCCATCATGCTCGACGTGGATAACGGCCCCGAGGGGCTGACGCGTCGCGAGAACGACTGGCTCTATTCGCCCCGAGGGCTCGCCGCGGCCCAGCAGGCGCTGCGCCCCGACGGGGTGCTGGCGGTCTGGTCGGCGGGGCAGGACCCGGCCTTCACCGAGCGGCTGCGCCGCCTCGGCCTGCTGGTCGAGGAGGTCACGGTGCGCGCCCACCGCCCCGGCAAGGGCGCCAGGCACCGGATCTGGCTGGCATACTGAGGTGATATCTTCTTCATCACGACAATTTATCACTCACTCTTTACCTCGGAAGGCTAACGCATGCTGGAACTCTCGCGCCAGGTGAGCATTCCCGACCACGAGATCGAGATGCAGGCCGTGCGTGCCCAAGGCGCCGGCGGCCAGAACGTCAACAAGGTCGCTACGGCCATCCATCTGCGCTTCGATATTCGCGCCTCCAGCCTGCCCGAGGGCTTCAAGGAGAAGCTGCTGGCGCTGGGCGATCAACGCATCACCCGCGACGGCGTAGTGATCATCAAGGCCCAGAGTCACCGTACCCAGGAGCGCAATCGCGCCGAGGCCCTGGCGCGGCTCAAGGCGCTGATCAAGAGCGTGATGTACGCGCCGAAGAAGCGCATCGCCACCCGGCCCAGCAAGGGGGCCAAGCAGCGCCGCCTGGACAGCAAGAAGAAGCGTGGACGCCACAAGGCCCTGCGCGGCAAGGTCGAGTCTTGACGTTGAAGGCGGCGGCGTCGCTCGGGTGGCGGTCGCCGGTCTGGCGTGTATGCTGGGAGACGAGACGATGATGGCCGGCCATGCCTGGCCGGCGACCTACACCCAACCATGCAGGGGGACTCGCCGATGGCGGATACGTCGATGAGTGAGCTGTTCAAGGATAATCGCGTCAAGGGCCTGACGGCCGTGGCGGCGGTCGCATTGATCTGGGCGCTGATGGCGCAGTCGAGCGCCAGTTCCAGCAACGAGGCACTGGAGTCGCTCCGCGAGCGCCTCGATACCGTGCAGGCCGAGAACGCATCGCTGTCGGGTCGCGTCGAGGAGCTTCAGAGTGCCGCCGGGAACATCGATGAGCTGGCAGAGCAACGCAGCGAACTCGATCAGCAGCTTGAGGCGGCCGAGTCGGAGCTCGCGACGACGCAGGAGCAGCAGACGGAAGCCCGCGCGGAACTGGAGGAGGTCCAAGCCGCGGTAGAGGCCGCCCAGGGTGAGCTGAATACCCGTCAGGCCGGCATTGCCGAGGCCGAAGAGGCGCTCGCGGACCTCCAGGAGCAGCAGCAGCAGGCTGTCCAGGCCCGCGACGAGGCTCAGGCGTCGCTCCAGCAGGCCGAGAAGGCTCGTCAGGCCGCTGAAGAGGAACGCCAGCAAGCCGAAGAAGCCCGCCAGCAGGCCGAGCAGAAGCGCAGTGACGCGATGGCCGAGCGTGACGAGGCGCGGACCGAACTCCAGGGCCTGCAGGAAGAGATTGCATCAGCCGAGGAGACCCTGGCCGGCCTGAATGACGAGATCGCCGCCAAGCAGGAGGCGCGTGATGCCCTCCAGCAGGAGATCAGCGAGCTGGAGTCAAGCCGCAACGAGGCCGCCGAGGCTCTCGAGGCGACCCAGGGCGAACTGGAGGAAGCCACTGCAGCCGTCGACGAGGCCCGCGAGACGATCAAGGATCTCGAGGTTGCCATCAAGGTCGGTCGCGAGGAGGTGGCCGAGATCGAGTCCCAGGTCGAGACGCGCCAGTCCCAGCTCGAGCGTCTGGATGGTCAGCTCGAGACCTGGCGCAGCGAGCTGAATAAACTGGAGCAGGGCGTTCAGGCCGACGACGGGGAAACATCCGAGGCCAAGCCGCAAGCCGAGGCCGAGCCGCAAGCCGAGGCCCCGCAGGACACCAATCCCGACTGAGCCATCCCGTGGGATCGTCCCAACCCGTCGAACGGCGAGCCACTGGCTCGCCGTTCTCGTTAGCGGGCACGGGCGAGCGGGCAGGTGAGCGTGAAGATCAGCGGGAAGGCCAGGCATCGACGGCCAGGCATTGCATGGCGGGGCGCCTCGGCGGGTATACTGGGTACACATGCCGCTCGCGTGGCAACCCCCAACTGCAGAAGGAGCGATCCGTGATCGAAGGGGTCAAGCATATCGTCGCCGTGGCATCCGGCAAGGGCGGGGTGGGCAAGTCCACCGTCACCGTCAACCTGGCGCTGGCCATGGCCGCAGAGGGCTACCGGGTCGGCATCCTGGACGCCGACATCTACGGCCCCAGCCAGGCTCAGATGCTCGGCGTGGGCGAGGGCGTGCGCCCCCAGTCCGCGGGCGAAAACCGCTTCCGGCCGCTCGAGGCCCACGGCATCCAGGCCATGTCCATGGCCTTTTTGGCCGACGTGCGCGAGCCCATGGTGTGGCGGGGGCCGATGGTGGCCGGGGCCTTCCAGCAGATGCTCACACAGACGGCCTGGGACGATCTCGACTACCTGTTCATCGACATGCCGCCGGGTACCGGCGACATCCAGCTGACCCTGGCCCAGAAGGTGCCGGTGGACGGCGCGGTGATCGTCACCACGCCCCAGGACATCGCGCTGCTCGACGCCCGCAAGGGCATCGAGATGTTCCGCAAGGTCAACGTGCCGGTGCTCGGCGTGGTGGAGAACATGAGCCTGCACACCTGTTCCCAGTGCGGCCATAGCGAGCCGATCTTCGGTGAGGGCGGCGGTGAGCGCATCGCCGACGAGTACGAGACTCGCGTGCTCGGCCGGCTGCCGTTGAGCCTGACGATTCGTGAGCAGGTCGATGGCGGTCGCCCCAGCGTAGTGGCCGAGCCCGAGGGTGAGGTGACCACTAGCTTTCGTGACATGGCCCGTCAGGTGGCCGAGCAGGTCGAGGGCCAGCAGCCCGACGGGCCGGAAATCTCCTTCAGCGAGTGACGATCCACTCGCCCGGCATCGCCCGCCAGGGGCGAGTTGCCGTGACCTTCCTCGCCGGGGCCGCTATGATGTGGCCCCGGTTTTTCTTGCACCGTGGTTCCCTACTGCGCTTTTTACCACCAGTTACCACCAGATAGCTTCAGGACGTGTCGATGAGCATCAAATCCGACAAGTGGATCCGCCGCATGGCCGAGCAGGAAGGCATGATCGAGCCCTTCGAGCCCGACCAGGTGCGCTACGTGAACGAGCGGCGAGTGATCTCCTACGGGACGTCCAGCTACGGCTACGATGTGCGCTGCGCCGACGAGTTCAAGGTCTTCACCAACATCCACTCGGCGGTGGTGGACCCCAAGGGCTTCGATGAGAAGAGCTTCGTCGATATCAAGGGCGATGCCTGCGTGATTCCGCCCAACTCCTTCGCCCTGGCGCGCACCGTGGAGTACTTTCGCATCCCGCGCAGCGTGCTGACCATCTGCCTGGGCAAGTCCACCTACGCGCGCTGCGGCATCATCGTCAACGTGACGCCGCTGGAGCCGGAGTGGGAGGGGCACGTGACCCTGGAGTTCTCCAACACCACCAACCTGCCCGCGCGGATCTACGCCAACGAGGGCGTGGCGCAGATGCTGTTCCTGGAGTCCGACGAGGTCTGCGAGACCTCCTACAAGGACCGCGGCGGCAAGTACATGGGGCAGCGGGGGGTGACTCTCCCCCGGACCTGACCCGGCGCAGCCGGGTCAGGAGCTTGAAGCTGGAAGAGCGGCGCTGCGCGCCTGGAAGCTAGAAGAAAACCCTTGACTCAGGCTTTGGAGTCTACAAGCTGCCTTCCAGCTTCCAGCTTCCAGCTTCCAGCTTCCAGCTTCCAGCTTCCAGCTTCCAGCTTCCAGCTTCCAGCTTCCAGCTTACAGCTCCTCGTCGAGTTCCTCGGCGGCGTCCTGATGGGAGAGCCGCATGCCGGTAGGCGGCAGCGCGACGCCGTCCATGGCGGCATGGTCGCCCTTGAGCTGCAGGCGTCCCTCCAGGAACCAGCGCACGGCGATCGGGTAGATCAGGTGCTCCCGCGCCTGGACCTTGGCCTGCAGGCTCTCCTCGGTCTCGTCCGGCACCACGGCCACCTCGGCCTGCAGGGCCACCGGGCCTCCGTCGAGTTCCTCGGTGACGAAGTGCACGCTGCAGCCATGCGCGGCCACGCCGTCGGCCAGCGCCCGGGCATGGGTATGTAGTCCCTGATAGGCGGGCAGCAGCGAGGGGTGGATGTTGAGCATCCGCCCCAGGAAGCGGTTGACGAAGCGCGGCGTGAGGATGCGCATGAAGCCGGCCAGCACGATCAGGTCGGGCTCGTGGCGCTCGATCACCTTGATCAGCGCGCCGTCGTAGGCCTCGCGGCTGTCATACTCGCGATGGGGCAGGGCCACGGCATCGATGCCGGCGTCCCGGGCGCGCTTCAGGCCGTAGGCGTCCGGCTGGTTGGAGATCACCGCGACGATCTCGCCGCCCAGCTCGTCGTGGCTCTGGGCGTCGATCAGCGCCTGGAGGTTGCTGCCGCTGCCTGAGATCAGCACCACTACCCGCAGAGTCTCGCTGGGCTCGGGAGTGAAGGTGTTCAGGGTATCGCTCTGATAGTCGGTCCCGCTCATGCCTCGAGGTTCTCCAGCTGGACGGGCTCGTCACCCTCGCCCCGGGCGGTGATCACTCCGATGCGGTGGACCGTCTCGCCCTGGGCCTGCAGGTGGGCGCGGGCCTGGTCGGCCTTCTCCGCCGGCACCACGATCACCATGCCGATGCCGCAGTTGAGCACGCGATGCATCTCGTGCTCATCGACGTTGCCCCGCTCCTTCAGCCAGTCGAAGATCGCCGGGCGGGTCCAGCTGGCGGCGTCGATGCGCGCGCCCAGCGTCTCGGGCAGCACGCGGGGGATGTTCTCGGTCAGGCCGCCGCCGGTGATGTGCGACAGGGCGTGCACCGGGATGTCGGTCTCCTTGATCAGCGATAGCAGCGGCTTGACGTAGATCTTGGTGGGCGCGAGCAGGGCATCGCCCAGGGGCTTGCCATCCACGGCGGTGTCCAGGGCGGCGCCCGACACTTCGAGGATCTTGCGGATCAGCGAGTAGCCGTTGGAGTGGGGGCCGGAGGAGGCCAGGCCCAGCAGCACGTCGCCTTCGCCGACCTTGCTGCCGTCGAGGATCTCGGACTTCTCCACTACGCCCACGCAGAAGCCGGCGAGGTCGTAGTCATTGCCCTCGTACATGCCAGGCATCTCGGCGGTCTCGCCACCGACCAGGGCGCAGCCCGCCTGCTCGCAGCCTTCGCCGATGCCGGTCACCACGTCGGCGGCGATATCCACGTCGAGCTTGCCCGTGGCATAGTAGTCGAGGAAGAGCAGCGGCTCGGCGCCGGCCACGACCAGGTCGTTGACGCACATGGCCACCAGGTCGATGCCGATGGTGTCATGGCGGCCGATGTCCATGGCCAGGCGCAGCTTGGTGCCCACGCCGTCGGTGCCGGTGACCAGCACCGGCTCCTCGTAGCCCTTGGGGAGCTCGCACAGGGCGCCGAAACCGCCCAGGCCGCCCATCACCTCGGGGCGGGTGGTGCGTTTGGCGACGCCCTTGATGCGGTCGACCAGGGCATTGCCGGCATCGATATCGACGCCGGCGTCCTTGTAGCTGAGCGAGGTCCCGGTCGGACGGTTGGTGGAATCGGTCATGACGCTTCCTGTATGAGAATGGCGGTCGCGAGGCCTGTCGCAGGGCGAGGCGCGACGGTCGGGTTCGGGGAACGAATTGTAGCATCACGGCGAACGGCTGGCAGCCTGACGGCCGCGTCGATACAGGGAGGAGGCGATGCACAGACAGTGGTGGGTGGTGGCGGCGTGCACGGCGCTGGCGCTGTGGTTCCTGATCAGCATCGAGCCGGTGCTGATGCCGTTCTTCGTCAGCATGATCCTGGCCTATCTGGGCGATCCCCTGGCCGACCGGCTGGAAGACTGGGGGCTCTCCCGGCGGCTGGCGGTCTCGCTGGTGTTCCTGCTGTTGAGCCTGATCATCGTGCTCACCCTGCTGCTGGTGGTGCCGATCCTCGGGCGGCAGCTCGGCCAGGTCGTCGAGTCGCTGCCCGCGGTGCTCAACTGGGTTCAGCAGAGCGTGGTGCCGCGCCTGCAGGCATTGACCGGGCTGGATCTCTCCACCGACATCGACCAGATGCGCACGGCGTTCGTCGACAACTGGAAGGAGACCGGCACCTTCGCCGCCAGCCTGCTGGCCCAGGTGTCGCGCTCCGGCCTGGCGGTGGCGGCCTGGATCGCCAACCTGGCACTGATCCCGGTGGTGACCTTCTACCTGCTGCTCGACTGGGACATCCTGGTCGGCAAGGTGCGGGCCTCGCTCCCGCGCAGCTGGGAGCCCGCGGCGGTGCGCCTGGCCGGTGAATGTGACGAGGTGCTCTCCGCCTTCCTGCGCGGTCAGCTGATCGTCATGCTCTGCCTGGGGGTGATCTATGCGGTGGGGCTGACGCTACTCGGCGTGCGGTTCGGCCTGCTGATCGGCCTGCTTGCCGGGCTGGCCAGCATCGTGCCCTATCTCGGCGTGATCGTGGGCATCTCCGTGGCCGGGTTGGTGGCTTTCTTCCAGTTCGGCGACTGGCTGATCCTGCTCGGCGTGGCGGCGGTGTTCGGCTTCGGCCAGCTGATCGAGAGCGTGGTGCTGCAGCCCAAGCTGCTCGGCGACAAGATCGGCCTGCACCCGGTGGCGGTGATCTTCGCCGTGCTGGCGGGGGGGCAGTTGTTCGGCTTCACCGGCGTGTTGCTGGCGCTCCCCGTGGCCGCCATGCTGATGGTGGTGTTGCGTTATCTCCACGATCACTATAAAAACAGTACCTTGTATGATGCCGGTCGTTCACGAACCCACGACGAGGAGTCGCCATGAGTCGAGCACCCGCGCAGTTGCCACTGGGCGTGGGGCTGCGCGACGACGCCACCTTCGCCAGCTTCCACCCCGGGCCCAATGCGACCCTGGTCGACCGGCTCGTGCACCAGCTCGACGATGATGGCGAGCCCTTCCTCTATGTGTGGGGCGCCTCGGGCACCGGCCGCAGCCACCTGCTGCAGGCCGCCTGTCATGCCGCCTCCGACCGTGACGGACGGGCGCTCTACCTGCCCCTGGCGGAGCTCGGTCACTTCCCGCCGCTGATGCTCGAGGAGATCGAACGGCTGGATCTGGTGGCCATCGACGATCTCGAGCGGGTCGTCGGTCGCAAGCGCTGGGAAGAGGCGCTGTTCCACGCCTTCAACCGCCTGCGTGACGCCGGCAAGCGGCTGCTGATCGCCGCCGAGGCGCCGCCTCGGCAGCTGCCGGTGAAGCTGCCGGACCTGGCCTCGCGGCTCACCTGGGGCATGACCTTCCACCTGCAGGGGCTCGACGACACCGGCCGCCTCGCCGCGCTCCAGCTGCGGGCGAAGGGGCGTGGCATGCAGCTGCCCGACGAGGTGGCCCGCTATATCCTGCACCGCGGGCCACGACGCCTGGATGCGCTCTTCGCGACCCTGGAGACCCTGGATCGCGCCTCGCTCTCCGCTCAGCGCAAGCTGACCATTCCCTTCGTCAAGCAGGCGCTGGACTGGTAGGCGGCCCGCCGGCCCCTTTTCAGACGCCCCGGCAGGCGTCGGTCGTCGGGACCGGCGGTGCCGGGCCTAGCCGGCCCCGTTGCAGAGCTGCTCGGCACTGAAGCGGTAGGAGTAGAGGACGTCCTTGCGCAGGAAGCCGTATTGCGTCAGCGTCTGTTGCCAGTCCCCGTTGTTCTTCTCGTCCATCAACTCCTCGTTCACCGCGTCCCGCAGGTCCTCCGCATCCAGGGGGAAGGCGAAGCCGCCGAAGTAGCGGACCTCGCGACCGTCGATCACGGGGTCCGCGAAGTTGAACTCCGCCTCGACCTGGGGGCTCATCTTCTCCATGGCGGCGACCGTCATGCCGGTGGCGGCGAAGGCGTCGGCCCGACCGCGGACGATGGCGTCAATGGCATCCTCGGGGCGTTCCACCGTGACGATGCGACTCGGATCGACGCCCAGGGACTTGAACATATCCTCCTGAACCGTACCTGCCTGCAAGGCGACCCGGATCATGTCAGGGCGTTCGACGAAGTCCTCGTAGGCGCGAATGCGGTTGGGGTTGGAGGCCAGCACGAGTAGCCCTTCGCCGTAGGAGGTGTTGGGGTCCGAGAAGAGCACGCGCTTGCAGCGTTCGGGCAGGATGGCCATCTCCGCCGCGGCCATGTCGAACTTTCCTTCCTCGAGCCCCGGGATGAGGTTCTTGAATTCCGTCTCGACCCATTCGATCTGCTCGATGTCGAGATCCTCCAGGATGCGCTGGGCGATCTCGGGGCCTGCGCCCAGCGCCTTGCCGCCGGCGTTCAGGTAGCCATAGGGTCTCTCGTTGGCCACGGCGATGCGGATCTCGCCACGCTGCTGGATCTCCTCGAGGGAGTCGGCCTGTAGGCCTGACGTGGCCAGCAGGACGGCCAGGGTGCCGGCCATCAGGACGGACCCCGTGAGGTGGTGGGTGGTGGTGGTCATCGTGGTGAACCTCGCGTGACATCGCTGCGGCACGGTCGGCGTCAAGGTTCACGCGGGAGTGGCGGATGGGACGCCCAAGCCGTCGGTCAGAGCGATGCGTGGTATCTCGTGATCAATGGCATCTCCGTGAGACGCGCTGTTGACGTCGTGACCGCCATCACCAGATGGCGATTTCTTTAGCGTAGAAGTGGCGTTGATGGGATGCCCGGGGCGACGACCACAGTGTCAGATGTCGCACGATGACTGTCAGCGATGTCTTACAAGCGACTGACAAGTCTCCGTCCTTGCATACGAGATATCTCAGCGGCTGAGTTCGAGGCGGCGAGACTGCCCGTTGCCCAGGCTGACCTGCTGGATGATCACCCGCATCTCGCCGC
Source organism: Halomonas urmiana (assembly GCF_005780185.1). Classification (GTDB taxonomy): domain Bacteria; phylum Pseudomonadota; class Gammaproteobacteria; order Pseudomonadales; family Halomonadaceae; genus Halomonas; species Halomonas urmiana. The sequence continues at coordinate 21,646 of NZ_VBUI01000031.1, forward strand.
TGACGGGGTCCCGTGCGCTGCTCGAGACATAGAACACGCCGGCCGGCAGGCCGTCCAGGCGGAAGCGACCGCTGCCATCGGTGCGCGTGGCGTGGGTGTAGGCTCTCGCCCGAGGATCGGCGGGCTCCACGGCGCGGCCGGCCAGCGCCTGTTCCGCGGCCTCGGCGGAGTAGGTGGTCACCGGTGCCACCGCGACCGGGCGGTCGGCCATCGGGCGGCCGCCGATCGTCAGGCGGCCGCTGATGGCGGCGTTGCCGCGTTTCTCGAGCGCGGCGTACTCGTCGGCGGGGAAGGCCACCCGGCGGGCGACGCGCCCGTCGCTTGCGGGACGATCGGCGCGTTCGGTCTCGCCGGGCGCCTCGCCGCCGCGCTCGATCACCTCGACGCGCTCGCTCTGTCCGGCCGGCCCGGTGGGATAGCGCGGTTCGATGATCTGGCACCCGGCCAGTGAGAGCCCCAGCAGGGCCAGAAGGATCCCGCGTGTCATGTTCACTCTCCGGCTGTGATGAAGGGGTAGCGTGAGGGGAGAGCATAACGCAAATGGGCCGCCGATCTATGATCGGCGGCCCATTCTCGTTGACCAGGCGGGCTGGTCAAGCAGGCGTCGGCAGGGCCGGCGCCTTCAGGCTTACTTGGCGGCCTTGGTGGCCGTGTCGGTCGCCTGCTGGACGTTCTCTTCGGTCAGCTTCTGGCTCTGCTGGACGAAGTCCTGCTGCAGGGAGACGACCTTTTCGGCGTCGCCCTTCAGGCGCTCGGTCAGGTCCTTGGCAACCTTCTGCTGGCCTTCCATGTAGGACTTCAGGCCCTCGGCATCCTTGACGTTCATCAGGCTGCGCAGCTGGGCCAGGCCGGTGTCGGTGTAGGCCTTGCCGGCGTCGAGCTGGGCGTTGACCAGCTTCTCGGTGTAGTCCACGGACAGCGCGGCGTAGGCGCGGGCCGGGCCGAAGAACATGGATTCGAACTGTTCGGTGAACTGCTTGGTGTCGAAGTTTTGCATCGTGATTCCCTCCCAGGGATTTCGGATCAATTCGAAGGCCTTGGCGGGGTGCCGATGCCTTCTCCATCTCTATTGCAGCGCACAATAACAGAGCGGTTTGTGCACTGCAACATTCTTTCTTCAGATGGCAAGGCTATCGCAGTTGGCCCTAGCGAGGGGCGTCGGTAGCGCCCATGGAAGGGTTTACCGGCCCCGCTCGCAGGCCTGCCGACGGATCAGCTCCGAGCAATGTTGCTATCTGCGATAGCCCTGTTTCCGATGGAGGAGGACTCTTGCAAGGCTGCGCGCTCGACGCCATGTTGAGAAGAGCACCATCCATCCCCAATACGAGGAGCCGGACATGAGCGACCATCGCATCGAGCGGGACAGCATGGGAGAGCTGGAGGTGCCGAGGGAGGCCCTCTACGGGGCCCAGACCCAGCGGGCGGTCAACAACTTTCCCGTCTCCGGCCAGCCCATGCCGACCGCCTTCATCCATGCCATCGCCCGCATCAAGCTGGCGGCGGCCCGAGTCAATCGTGAGCTGGGACAGCTGGACGACGCCCGGTCCCGGGAGATCATCGCCGCCGCCGAAGCGGTCCTCGCCGGGCATCTCGACGACCAGTTCCCGGTGGACGTCTTCCAGACCGGCTCGGGCACCTCGAGCAACATGAACGTCAATGAGGTGATCGCCCGGCGCGCCAGTCGCGACGGGGTGGACGTCGGAGCCAACGACCACGTCAACATGGGGCAGTCGAGCAACGACGTGATTCCGACCGCGATCCATCTCTCGGCCGCGCTGGCAGTCACCGGCGAGCTGCGCCCGGCACTCGAGCACCTGCGCGCGACCATCGACACCCGGGCCGCCGAGCTCGACGACGTGGTCAAGACCGGCCGTACGCACCTGATGGATGCCATGCCGCTACGCATGAGCCAGGAACTCGGGGGTTGGTCGAGCCAGGTGGGCCAGGCCATCGAGCGCCTCGACAGCGCCCTGATCCGGCTCTGCCGCCTCGCCCAGGGCGGCACGGCGGTGGGCACCGGCATCAACGCTCATCCCGAGTTCGCCGAGCGCATGGCACGCGACCTCAGCGAGCAGACGGGGCTGGCGTTCTCGCCCAACGACAGCTTCTTCGCGAGCCTCGCCTCCCAGGACGCCGCGGTGGAACTCTCCGGGCAGCTCCGGGGGCTGGCCTGCGTGATCATGAAGATCGCCAACGACCTGCGCTGGATGAACTCCGGGCCGCTGGCCGGGCTCGGTGAGATCGAGCTCGAGGCCCTGCAGCCCGGCAGCTCGATCATGCCGGGCAAGGTCAATCCGGTGATTCCCGAGTCTGCCGCCCAGGCGGCCGCCCAGGTGATCGGCCTCGACACGGCGATCACGGTGGCCGGCCAGAGCGGGAACTTCCAGCTCAATGTCATGCTGCCGCTGGTGGCCAGCAACTTGCTGACCTCGATCACCCTGATGACGAACACCAGTCGGCTGCTGGCCGACCGGGCCATCGCCACCTTCACGGTGCGTCACGACCATCTCGAGGGGCCGCTGGCGCGCAATCCCATCCTGGTGACGGCGCTCAATTCGGTGATCGGCTATGACGCGGCGGCGGCCATCGCCAAGCAGGCCTATCAGGCGGGGCGCCCGATTCTCGAGGTGGCCGAGGAGCAGACCGAGCTGTCGCGCGGCGAGCTCGAACGCCTGCTCGACCCCGCCGCACTGACGCGTGGTGGGATCCCTGAGTAGGCCCGGGCTGCGCCCGCAGCTTGAAGCTGTAAGCTGTAAGAAAAACCGTTGCCATTTGCCATCGGCGAGCACGGTGGCAGCATCCCGGCTTACGGCTTACGGCTTACGGCTTACGGCTTACGGCTTACGGCTTCGAACTCAGTCCTGCTGGTCGCGCTCCTTGCCCTCTTCGATGGTCTCCCGGGCGTCGCGGTGCTCCTCGCCGTCGGCCTCGGGCGTCTCGTGCTCGTCGGCGCGAGAGGGGCGATAGCAGAGGGTCGCCAGCATCGGGAAGTGATCGGAGCCGATGTGGGGAAGGCGGCGCATGGCCTTCAGGGTGAAATGCTCGCTCGTGAAGACATGGTCCAGCGGCCAGCGTAGCAGCGGGTAGTCGGCATGGAAGGTGCTGAACATGCCACGCCCCCGCCGAGGATCCAGCATGCCGCTGACTCGGCAGAACAGACGCGTGGTGCGCGACCAGGCCACGTCGTTTAGATCGCCGGCCACCAGGGTGGGCTCGGGATGCTCGTGAATCGCCTTGCCCACCAGCAGCAGCTCCGCGTCGCGCCATAGCGACTCCTCGCTCTCGCCGGGCGCCGGCGGGCGAGGGTGCAGGGCGCGCAGGCGGATGACGTCACCGTTCGGAAGCTCGACGCCGGTATGAATCGAGGGGATATCGGGCTGGATCAGCCATCGCACCTCGGGGTCGACCAGCGGCCGCCGAGAATAGAGGTGCATGCCGTAGAGGTTGTCCAGCGGCACCCGCACCGCATGGGGCCAGTCCTCGGCCAGCGCCTCGTCAAGCTGCGCCTGCCACCAGGCGTCGGACTCCAGGGTCAAGACCAGGTCGGGTCGGTGCTCATGGATCAGCCGAGTCAGCGTCTCGGCATGGCGGTTGGTCGTCAGTACATTGGCGATCAGCAGCGTCAGGCAGCGCGGCGCCTGGCCGGGCGCCGCGCGCTTGACCTGCCGGGGCCATAATGGCGTCCAGGGCAGGATGCGGCTGGCCTGAAACCCGAGAGTGGCGAGACTCGCGGCGAGACTCCACCACGACCACGGCGCGGCGGTCAGCGGGGCGAGGCCCGCGACCGGGGCCGCCAACGCGGCGAACTGTAGTCGCGGGAACTCGCAGATGCGCACGACCCACCAGGTCAGCGGCAGGCGGGGCAGCAGGGTGGTCGCCAATAGCGCGATGGCGACCCCCGTCAGCAGCATGGAGAGCACGGCCGATCTCCTTGTGAACACCTGGTGCAGAATGCGAGGCGTCGACAGACGCCTGCACTGCACCTTAGTGGGCGTGCTCCCCTCCGGCTAGAGCACCTTGCGGCGTAACAGGCCGGTCACCGCCTCGCCGATCAGCACCAGCGCGATGATGGCGATCAGGATGGTGGCCACGGTGGGCCAGGCGAAGGTATCGATGGAGCCCTGCAGGATCACCCCGATGCCGCCGGCACCCACCAGCCCCAGCACCGTGGACTCGCGGATATTGATGTCCCAGCGCAGGATGACGATGGCGAAGAACGCCGGCATCACCTGGGGGACCACCGCGTAGGCGATCACCTTGGCCTTGGACGCGCCGGTGGCCTCCATGGCCTCCACCGGGCGGCGGTCGATCTCCTCGATGGCCTCGCCCATCAGCTTGCCGATGAAGCCCACCGAGCGGAACATGATGGCGAGTATCCCCGCCAGCACGCCGGGACCGAAGATCGCCACGAACAGCAGCGCCCAGATGATGGTGTTCACCGAACGGCTGGAGACCAGGATGAAGCGCCCCAGCCACAGGCAGGCGCGGTTGGGCGTGGTGTTCTGGGCGGCGATGTAGGAGACCGGCAGGGCGATGAAGACGGTCAGCATCGTCGCCAGGGTGGCGATATGCACCGTCTCGAGCATGGCATCGACGATCTCGCCGAGCCGGGTCGGGTCCGGCGGCCACATGCGCGCCCCGAGGCTCGAGATCTGGTTGGGTGCGTCCCACACCCAGGGCCAGAAGATGTCGATATCACGCACCGCCCAGACCACCACCATCAGGGTCAGCAGCATTACGCCATAGCGGAGCAGCTGCTCTTTGGGGTTGTGCCGTCGCCAGACGCGATCGGCCAACAGGTCGGCATCCTCTACCATATCTTCTTCCTCACCCAGCCGCTCACGCCCTCACTGGCCAGAATCACCGCGATGATCACCAGCAAGATGGCGAAGGCAAAATCATAGTCGTAGCGCCCGAAGGCGTTCATCAGCGTGCTGCCGATGCCGCCGGCCCCCACGATGCCCACCACCGCGGAGGCCCGCAGGTTGCTGTCGAGCTGATACATGGAGAGCCCCACCTGGCGGGGCAGGATCTGCGGAAAGACGGCGTAGAAGAGCGTCGCCAGGTAACCGGCCCCGGTAGAGCGCATGGCCTCCACCTGGCCCCAGTCGATCTCCTCGATCTCCTCGGCGAGCAGCTTGCCGACGAAGCCGATGGAGTAGAGGGTCAGCGTCAAGATCCCCGCCAGCGGGCCGAAGCCCACGGCCGCCACGAACAGGATGGCGACGATCACCGGGTGAAAGCTGCGCGAGATGATGATCACCGCGCGCCCCAGCAGGTAGACCGGCAGCGGCGCGACGTTGCGGGCCGCCATCACCGCGAAGGGCACCGACAGCAGCACCCCCAGTAGGGTGGCCAGGATGGCGATCTGCAGGCTCTCGGTGAAGCCGGTGAGCAGCAGGTCGAAGCGCGAGAGGGTCGGCGGAAAGCCACCGCCGAAGATGCGCGCCGCCCGCGGCAGGCCCTCGCTGATGCGTTCCCAGTTGAAGGGCAGGCTGCCGAAGGCCCAGACCAGGTAGGCCACCAGCACCACCAGCAGGCCGTAGCGCACCAGCGGGTTGGCGATGAAGGGCGGCTTGCGCCAGGTGCGCGGGGTGGCGTGCTCCTCGCGGTCAGGCTTGCTCATCGCGCACCTCCTCGGCCGGTGGAGCCGGTGCGTCCTCCGGCGCCTCGATGCCGCCATAGATGGCGTCCAGGGCGTTCTTGTCGAAGTCCGAGGGGGCGCCATCGAAGATCATCGTGCCGTGGCGCAGCCCCACGATGCGGTCGGTGTAGGCCCTGGCCTGCGCCACATTGTGGATGTTGATCAGCACCGGCAGCGACAGCTCGCTGGCCAGGCTCTGCAGCAGCACCATGATCTGCTCGGAGGTGCGCGGGTCCAGCGAGGCCGTGGGCTCGTCGGCGAGCAGTACCTCGGGCTCCTGCATCAGTGCCCGCACCACGCCGACACGCTGGCGCTCGCCACCGGAGAGCTCATCGGCGCGCTTGTTGGCATAGTGGGCGATGCCCACGCGCTCCATCAGCACGAAGGCGCGCTCGATGTCCGCGGCCGGATAGCGGCGAGTGATGGCCTGGAACAGGTTGACGTAGCCGAGCCGTCCGGCCAGCACGTTTTCCATCACGGTGAGGCGATCGATCAGGTTGAAGCCCTGGAAGACCATGCCGATCTTGCGTCGGGCGCGCCGCAACTCAGAGTGCCGCAGGGTGACCAGTTCGGTGCCGTTGAGTTTGATGGAGCCGGAGGTGGGCTCCACCAGGCGGTTGATACAGCGCAGCATGGTGCTCTTACCGGCGCCGGAGGCGCCCACGATGGCCACCACGCTGTTGCCCTCCACGGTCAGGTCGAGTCCCTTGAGTACCGGCTCGTCGCGGCCGTAGCGCTTGATCAGGTTGGATATCTCTAGCATGGGGGGACCGTCGAGAAAGGATCACCAAGACGACGGCGCCGGCCCTCCGGGAAGGCCGGCGCCGCTGACTCGCGAAGGTTACTGGAGATTGTCGGGGGTGTACTCGACGCCGTTGGCATTCTGGATGGTGCGGATGACCTTCCAGTTGTCCTGGTAGTTGATGGGGATGAACTTCTCGACGCCCTCGAACTCCTCGCCGAGCTCGGTGCCCGCGAAGTCGAAGCTGAAGAAGGCCTCCTCGATCTTCTCGACCAGGTCCGGATGCAGGTTGTGGGCGTAGTTGTAGGAGGTGGTCGGGAAGCTGTCGGACTCGTAGATGATCTTGACGTCCTCCGGATCATAGAGGCCGCGGGCGGCCATGCGATCGACCACTTCCGAGGCCACCGGGGCGGCGTCGTAGTCCTGGGCCACCACGCCGAGCATGGATTGGTCGTGGCTGCCGGAGTAGACCACCTCGTAGTCTTCGCCGGGCACGATGCCCATCTCGGGGAACAGCGCCCTGGGGGCCTGGTTGCCGGAGTTGGAGGTCGGCGAGGTGTGGGCGACTCGCTTGCCCTTGAGGTCTTCCATCGCGTCGATGCCGGAATCGACATGGGTGTAGAGCTGCAGGGTGTAGCCGAAGCGTCCCTCGTCCGAGCCCATCAGCGCGAAGGGCACCGCCCCCGCCAGGTTGACGGCGAAGGGCGTCGGTCCGGTGGAGAAGCCGGCGATGTGCAGGCGGCCACTGCGCATGGCCTCGACTTGGGCCGAGTTGGACTGCACGGCGAAGAAGCGCACGTCGCGATCGGTTACCTCCTCGAGGTGCTCGATGAACGGCTGCCAGATGTCGGAGTAGATGGCCGGATCCTCGACCGGGGTGTAGGCAAAGATCAGCGTGTCGGGATTGGCCCATTCGGATTCGTTTGCCGGCCGGTCGGCGACCATGTCGCCATTCTCGTCGCAGTAGATCTCGGCCAGGGCGCCGCGCTCGCACTCCTCCTGAGCCTGGGCCTGGCTCGCCAGCATGGCAAGCGGCAGCAGTGTGGAGAGGGCGAGGGGGACGAGCGGGCGTGTTCCGGATCGAACGGAAGGGTGGATCATGGCGTGCCTCACGATTATTGTTCTAGGGCGTGTGGTGTGTTGCATGTTCGGATATCGACATGGCGATCCGCCGATGATTGATTCCGAATAACCTCCTTCAATCTAGGGTTTGTCACAAAACCATGTCAAACACTTTCCCCCCAGCCGAGGGCGCGTGGCGCAATCACTACCTGCTGATGCGCCACGGCCACAGCCAGGCCAACCAGGAGGGGCGCATCATCAGCTCGCCGCCGCTCGGCGTGACGGGGTTCGGCCTCTCCCCCCGAGGCCGCGCTCAGCTCGACACGCTGCTGGCCGACTGGCGCTGGGCCAGGCCCCAGCGCCTCCTGCACTCGGACTTCCTGCGCACCGCCGAGACCGGCGAGCGTGTCGCCGCGCATTTCGGTCTGCCGCTCACCGCCGAACCGCGCCTGCGGGAGCGCCACTTCGGCGAACTCGAGGGGCAGAGCGATGCACGCTATGCCGAGGTCTGGGCGCTCGACGCCCAGGATCCCACCCTGCGCCAGGGCGGCGTCGAGGCCGTCGTCGAGGTGGCGGCGCGCATGCGTGAGGTGATCGACGAGCTGGAGCGTGATCATCGCGGCGAGACGATCCTGCTGGTCAGTCACGGCGACCCGCTGCAGATCCTGCTGACCGCCCTGGAGGGGCGCGCGCTGAGTCTCCACCGGGAGCGTGAGCCCCTGGCGCCGGCCAGTATCATCGCACTGTGAGCCACGCGCTCAGGCGGTGCGGCGCGGGCTCGCTTCCGTCGACGCAGGGCCGGTCTTGGCAGGCGGGGCCGCGGCCTGGAGGTAGTCGGCCAGCCGCTGCCGCTCGCCGGCGGTGAGGCGAAGGGCCAGCTTGGTGCGTCGCCACAGGATGTCCTCGGCGCTTCGCGCCCACTCCCGCTCGATCAGATAGTCGACCTCGGCGGCGGTCAGGCCGGCCCCGAAGGCCTGGCCCAGCGCCGCCTGGGAGTCCCGGCCGTCGAGGAATGCGCGGCACAGGGTGCCGTAGGTGCGGGCGAATCGCCGTGCCTGGCCGGCATTCAGGTAGGGATAGTCGGCGAGCAGTCGGGCCTCGAAGGCGGCGTGATCGCCGATCTCGCCGCCCGGCAGCCGCGCCTCGGCGGTCCAGGGAGGCTGCATCTCGGGGAGGTGGGGCGAGAGCGTCTCGAGGGCCGCCTCGGCGAGCTTGCGATAGGTGGTGATCTTGCCGCCGAAGACCGACAGCAGCGGTGCGCCGCGCGTGTCGAGGTCGAGGGTATAGTCGCGGGTCATGGCGGAGGGATCGGCCGACTCGTCGTCGCATAGTGGCCGCACGCCGGAGAAGGTGCGGATCACCGCCTCGCGAGAGAGCTGGGTGCGAAAGTGCGCATTGACCACCGAGAGCAGATAGTCGATCTCCTCCTGGGAGGCCTCGATCCGTGAAGGATCTCCCTCATAGCGCCGGTCGGTGGTGCCGATCAGGCTGAAATCCTCCTCATAGGGCAGCACGAAGACGATGCGTTGATCGGTGTTCTGGAGGATATAGGCCCGCTCGTCGTGATTCAGGCGCGGCACGATCAGGTGGCTGCCCTGGATCAGGCGCACGCTGTAGCGGGAGTGGCGATGGGCCTGGCCGCGCACCACGCCCTCCACCCAGGGACCGGCGGCGTTGACCAGGGTGCGACAGCGGCGCGTCAGGCGCGCGCCACCCTCGGCCTCCTCCAGGGTGAGCTCCCAGAGACCGTCCCGCTCCCGGGCATCGATGCAACGGGTGCGCACCAGGATCTCGGCGCCGTGCTCCCGGGCCTGCATGGCGTTGAGGGTCACCAGGCGGGCGTCGTCGACCCAGCAGTCCGAGTACTCGAAGCCGCGGGTCATCCCGGGGGCGAGCCCCTGGCGGTGATCCAGCCGGATGCTCCTGGAGCCCGGCAGCGCCTTGCGCTTGCCCAGGTGGTCGTAGAGAAACAGCCCGGCGCGCAGCATCCAGGCCGGGCGCAGGTGGGGGCGATGGGGCAGGATGAAGCGCAGCGGCCAGATGATATGCGGGGCCTTGGCCATCAGCACCTCGCGCTCGCGCAGGGCCTCGCGCACCAGGCGGTACTCGCGGTGCTCCAGGTAGCGCAGCCCGCCGTGGATCAGCTTGCTGCTGGCCGAGGAGGTGGCGCCGGCCAGGTCCCCCTGCTCGCAGAGCCCGACGGAGAGCCCCCGGCCGGCGGCATCGTTGGCGATGCCGGCGCCGTTGATGCCGCCGCCGATCACGAAGAGGTCGAGGACCTCGTCTGGCCTGTTGCTCATGAAGTCTCCCGTCCGGTTTCGGACATGTGGCTATGTTCGTAATCGAAAATAGATGAAATCAAATCGAACATCAAGGCGCGAGCCGTGGCCGCACCGCAACACGCGGGAGGGTGAGTGGCAAGATGGCAAGGTGGCAAGGCAGGAGGCTTGAAGAAGGGGTCTATAGCGGAGGCATTCGAGAGGGCCGGGCGGCCCTCAGGCCAGATGCAGGGCGACGTCGTGCTGCTTCAACAGGCGCAGGATCGCCTCGGGCGGCTCGCGATCGGTGAACAGGGCATCGAGCTGGGCCAGGTTGCCCTGGCGGACCACCGGATTACGCTGGAACTTGGAGTGGTCGGTGGCCAGGAACACCTGCCGGGAGTTGCGCAGGATGGCCTGGGCCACTCGCACCTCCTGATAGTCGAACTCCAGCAGCGAGCCGTCCTCGTCGATGCCGCTGATGCCGATGATGCCGTAGTCGACCTTGAACTGGTTGATGAAGTCGATGGTGGCCTCGCCGATGATGCCGCCGTCTCGCGAGCGGACCTCGCCGCCGGCGATGATCACGTTGAAGTCCTCCTTGTGCTGGAGGATCGCCGCCACGTTGAGGTTGTTGGTGATCACCTCGAGCCCCTGGTGGTCGAGCAGTGCCTCGGCGATCACCTCGTTGCTGGTGCCGATGTTGATGAACAGCGACGAATGGTCGGGGACGTGTCGGGCAAGGAGGGCGGCGATGCGCTGCTTGGCCTCGAGATTGAGGGTCTTGCGGGTTGAGTAGGCGGTATTGACGGTACTCGACTCCAGGCCAGCGCCGCCATGCACGCGCCGAATGCGCCCGTCGGTGGCGAGGGTGTTGAGATCGCGACGAATGGTCTGCGGGGTGACCGTGAAGTGCTCGGTGAGCTGCTCGATGCTCGCATAGCCCTGGCGGCGGACCAACTCGATGATGGCGTCCTGGCGTTGCTGCTGGTTCATGGCATCTCCTTGGTTAAGCATGATTCTACTGAATTTTCGTCGCTTGCGGGATGGTCGTGCAGACGCGAACTCGATAACTGCGACGACGCTTCCTTGCCTTCTATAACCGCCGACGTGTCATGGCCATCTATATTAGGGTTTCGAAACGCTGCTTGTTCAGGCGGTTAATGATCGAATGTGAAAAAGCAGCCAATACAAAGTTGCAAAAACAACACAGGATCGGCACGATCCGGGTGAGGATGTTCGGTATCGATCATGCTGAGTATTCCCTATCCTACAATGAGTAACAAGGAGATGGCTCCATGGCTGCAAAACGTATCCTGCTGTTGGTCGGCGACTTCGCCGAAGACTATGAGGTGATGGTGCCCTTTCAGGCCCTGCAGATGGTGGGCCACCAGGTGGACGCTATCTGCCCCGGCAAAACGAAGGGCGAGAAGGTCAAGACCGCCATTCACGATTTCCAGGGCGACCAGACCTACACGGAGAAACCGGGGCATGAGTTTGCCCTCAACGCCACCTTCAAGGACGTCAAGGCGGCCGACTACGATGCCCTGGTAATTGCCGGCGGCCGGGCCCCGGAGTACCTGCGGCTCGATCCCGAGGTGATGGCGCTGGTGCGCCACTTCGCCGACGAGAACAAGCCCCTGGCGGCTATCTGCCACGGTGCTCAGGTGCTGGCTGCGGCGGAGGTCATCGAAGGTCGTCGGGTTTCTGCTTATCCCGCCTGTGCGCCGGAAGTACGACTGGCCGGCGGTACATACGCCGACATCGCCATCGATGGCGCCGAAACCGACGGCAATCTCGTCACTGGACCGGCCTGGCCGGCCCATCCGGCCTGGCTGGCGCAATTCCTCGAGGTCCTGGGAACACGCATCACCCTCTAATCCTCTCCGGGTCAGCTATAGCAAGAGCGCCGCCAGTCGGCGCTCTCTGCGTTGGAGCGGTTCCTGGATCGCCATCGTAAGATTCAATAGCGAACATTATGCGGCCATAAATGTATCGTCTCTGATCAGTCAGTACCGTAGCCGCGCGAGTTCTGTCCCGCTGACAGGAGGGGTAGACAAAAGTATATAGCCAATAAAAGCTATGTAAAACAATAGATTGCATCTATCTCGTTCGGCCTTTGAGATAACTCTCTTGCCGAATTCGAAAACAAACACTAGTGTTCGAAATCGAACTTTGTGCCGCCTGGCCTCCACGCTGGTCAGGGCATGCGGCACACAGAACCGCGGCAGGATGCGGTTTGCCGCAAGAGGCTGCTCAGGCACTGCTGTTTTGTCAGCCATCAACCCGTGCATGCAAGAAGGAAACACCATGACCCCGTTCCTGGGCGAAGTCTTCGGTACCATGATCCTCATCATATTTGGCGGTGGCGTCGTCGCTGGCGTAGTGCTCAAGCATTCCAAGGCCGAGGCGAGCGGCTGGATCGTCGTCACCTTCGGCTGGGCCATGGGCGTTGCCATGGCGATCTATGCGGTCGGTCAGTTCAGTGGTGCTCATATCAATCCTGCGGTCACCATCAGCCTCGCCGTTATCGGTGAATTCCCCTGGTCGAGGGTGCCGGGTTATGTGCTGGCCCAGATACTCGGCGCCTTCATCGGCGCGGTGGTCGTCTGGTTACATTACTATCCGCATTGGGAAAAGACCGAGAGCCAAGCCGCCAAACTGGCCGTGTTCTCTACCGATCCCGCCATCATTCACACCCCTTCCAATCTGATGAGCGAGATCATTGGTACCTTTGTGCTGGTGCTGGGCGTTCTTGCCATCGGCGCCAACGAGTTTACCCAGGGACTGAATCCTCTGATCATCGGGCTGCTGATTCTTGCCATCGGCCTGTCCCTCGGCGGTACCACCGGCTACGCCATCAACCCGGCCCGCGACCTGGGGCCACGCCTGGCGCATCATCTGCTGCCCGTTGCCGGTAAGGGCGGGTCGAACTGGAAATATGCCTGGGTGCCCATCGTGGGGCCCTTGATCGGCGGCGTTGCCGGCGGTCTCTTCTATCGCTATGTCTTTATCGAGGGAAGTCCACTGGCCCTGGCGATTGCCCTGGTGGTGGTGCTGACGTGCCTGATCATCGAGTTCGTCTTCGCGAAGCGCTGGACAAGGCTGCATCCTTCTTCCCCCAGGATCTCTGGAATCGGTACCCCGAGTACCTCTGATGCCTCAGGCAGGGATTGATGGGGCATCAGCAAACAACAAGAAAGCAGCAATCAAACGATTATCCGATCCGACAATTCCGAGGAGAGAACCCATGAAAAAACAATACATCCTGTCGTTCGATCAGGGCACCACCAGCTGCCGCGCCATCCTCTTCGACCGTGACGCCCAGATCGTGGGTATCGCCCAGAAGGAGTTCAAACAGCATTATCCGACCCCGGGCTGGGTGGAACACGATGCCATGGAGATCTGGGGCAGCCAGATGGGGGTAGCCCGAGAAGTGCTGGAGACACAGGGGATCAAGCCCTCCGAGGTGGCGGCGATCGGCATCACCAACCAGCGAGAGACCACGGTAGTCTGGGATCGTCACACAGGAAAGCCCGTGCACAATGCCATCGTCTGGCAGGATCGCCGCACCGCGGCCCTGTGTGACGAGCTCAAGGCGCGCGGACTGGAGGACTACATTCGCGAGACCACCGGTCTGGTGGCGGATGCCTATTTCTCGGGCACCAAGATTCGCTGGATCCTGGACAATGTCCCAGGGGTTCGCGAGCGGGCGGAAAACGGCGACCTGCTGTTTGGGACCATGGATACCTGGCTGGTCTGGAACCTGACCCGCGGAGAGCGTCATGTGACCGACTACAGCAACGCCTCGCGGACGCTGCTCTACAACATCCGCACCCTGGAGTGGGACAAGCGCATGCTCGAGGAGCTCGATATTCCGGAAGCCATGCTGCCCGAGGTTCGGCCCTCCAGCGAGGTCTACGGAACCACCGGGGCCGAGATGTTCGGGGGGGCACGGGTGCCCATCGCCGGTATTGCCGGCGATCAGCAGGCGGCCCTGTTCGGGCAGGCCTGCTTCGAGAAGGGGATGGTCAAGAACACCTACGGCACGGGCTGTTTCTTGCTGATGAACACGGGTGAAACGCCTGTGACCTCCAAGTCCGGCCTGCTGACCACCATCGCCTGGGGAGCGGAAGGCAAGGTCTACTATGCCCTGGAGGGCTCCATCTTCATCGCCGGGGCGGCCGTGCAGTGGTTGCGTGATGAGTTCAAGCTCATCGATTCGGCCGAAGATTCGGAATACTACGCCGGCAAGGTGGCGGATTCCGGCGGGGTCTATGTGGTGCCAGCCTTCGCGGGCCTGGGAGCACCCTACTGGGACATGTATGCACGCGGTGCCATCTTCGGGATCACCCGCGGAACCCGCAAGGAGCACATCATCCGGGCCACGCTGGATTCCCTGGCTTACCAGACCAAGGATGTCATCGATGCCATGCAGGCCGATTCCGAAATCACGCTCAAGTCTCTGCGTGTGGACGGTGGTGCCGTGGCCAACAACGTCATGATGCAGTTCCAGGCAGACATGCTGGGGGTCAACGTGGATCGCCCCAAGATTACCGAGACCACTGCCCTGGGAGCGGCCTATCTGGCGGGTATTGCCGTAGGTCTTTGGACTCAGGACGAGGTGGTCAACAAGGGCAGGGTGGAGCGCACTTTCGAGCCACAGATGGATAGCGAGTGCCGCGAGGGCGCCTACCGGGGCTGGAAGAAGGCCGTCCGCCGCACCATGGACTGGGAGCGGGAAGACGCGGAGTGACGCTTTTCGTCAGCATATGTTTCCCCTGAGCGTCCCATTGAGTATGGGGGCGCTCTCCAGGAGCCTGTCGGTGTCCGCCGGACAGGATCTTATCCAGCTGTGAAGGGACCCCTTCATGCAATTGCGCGACAGCAATATCGAGAAACTTTCCCGCGAGACCTTCGATGTCCTGATCATCGGTGGCGGCATCAACGGCGCTTCAGCCGCCGCCGCCCTGTCCGGGCAAGGCGTCAGGGTGGGCTTGATCGATCGCGGCGATTTCGCCGGCGAGACCAGCATGCACTCCTCCAATCTGGTATGGGGTGGCATCAAGTACATGGAGAGCTATGACTTCCCGCTGGTGCGCAAGCTCTGCAAGAGCCGCAATCACCTCATCAAGAGCTTTCCTTCCACGGTCCAGGAGATCCGTTTCCTGACCACCATTGCCAGGGGCTTTCGCTACCATCCACGCTACCTCTGGGCCGGCAGCTGGCTTTACTGGTTCATGGGCAATGCCTTCACGCGGATTCCGCGCTACCTGAAACCCTCTGCCATCAAGGAGCGGGAGGCGATCATCGATACCCGTGACTCCATAGGAGGCTTCGAGTATTCCGATGCCTATCTGCACGACAATGACGCCCGCTTCGTCTTCAATTTCGTGCGCACCGCGTTGAACTATGGGGCCATGGCGGCCAACTATGTCGAGTCCCAGGGCGCTCGACGGGAGAACGGTGTCTGGATCACGCGTGTCCGCAACGTCATGAACGACGACACATTCGAGATCCGTTCAAGGGTGCTGATCAATGCCGCGGGCCCCTGGGTCGACCAGCACAACAAATCGACCGGGCAGAAGCCCGGGCACCAGCACGTCTACTCCAAGGGCATCCACCTGATCGTGCCACGGTTGACCGACAGCAAGCGTGTGTTGGCGTTCTTCGCCGACGACGGACGGCTGTTCTTCGTCATTCCCATGGGGCAGCGCACTTGCATCGGTACCACCGACACTCGGGTGGATAACCCCGAGGTGCATGTCACCGACGAGGATACCCAGTTCGTGCTGGACAACATCAACAAGCGCCTGCAACTGGACAAGCCGCTGGGCAGGGAGGACATCATCGCTACCCGCTGCGGGGTACGGCCCCTCGCGGTCAAGGCCAGTGCGGATGGGGGGCGCGACTTTCTGCAGCTCTCGCGCAAGCATGCTATCGATACCGACGATGCCGAGGCGCATATCAGCATCTTCGGCGGCAAGCTCACCGACTGTCTGAACGTCGGGGAAGAGATCGTCGGCGAGGTGAAGCGGCTCGGGGTCTCGGTGCCGTATCCGGACTATCGCTGGTACGGCGAACCTTCCGAATCGGTCAGGAAAGAGTTTCTCCATCAGGCCGAGTTGATGGATCTCGACGCCATGACCTCGCCGGAGGCCTCCGAGCCGCTGACGGTCCGTCTGTGGCGGCGCTACGGCACTCACGCCCTCGACATGCTCGAGGAGATCCGCGAGGACCCGCGGCAGGGCGAGTTGCTGATCGAGGGGACCGAGTATCTGCGCTGTGAACTCGGCCAAGCACAGCGGCGCGAGATGATCACTCGGCTCGATGATTTCCTGCGTCGTCGTTCGAAGATTTCCCTGGTGGTCAGTAATGAAAGGATCCATCAGTCCCCGGGGCTCATGGAGGCCTGCGAGATCCTCTTCGGCGACCAGGCCAAGGAGCGCTTCGACGAGTACTTCGCCGCAACACCGGAATGGACCCCCGAGAAGCTCAGTCCCGCAGCCGAGGCCGACAATCCGGCGCACTCCGAGTCTCTGAACTGGTAGGTCAGGGGCTTGTCGTCTACGTGCAGGGTGCCGATTGGGAGGCGTTTCTTGACTTGCATTTCCAGGGTGGATGGGTAGAATACGCATCCGTTGTCACGGCGAAGTCAGGCCGTAGCGGTGAAGCAGGACCATAGCTCAGTTGGTTAGAGCGCCACGTTGACATCGTGGAGGTCGGCGGTTCAAATCCGCCTGGTCCTAC
>NZ_VBUI01000032.1 GCF_005780185.1 Halomonas urmiana
GCCAGATCACGCGCACGCGGCTACCGAAACGAGGCCAACTTCATCGCGATGATCTACCTGATTGGCAGCCCCGTGGGCCGCCTGCTCGATCAGGCCAAATCCACATGAAACGTCGAAGAACCAGAATAAGGGTCTGTCCCCGATTGCTCCGATTGCTCCCGCCGATTGCTCCCGATTTCGCTAATGCAAAATCATGCAAAGCGACTAAAGAGCGCCCCAAGGTTCTCATTCGGGATCGACTTAACCTGAGCCCCATGGCGTTCAAAAAACTCTCCTTTGAAGAGAGAGGGTTGCTCTTGACCCATGACTTCAAAAACAATAAGAGTTTTGTCATAATACCTAACACATTTGACATGTGTATTTACATAAGACTTAAGCGGCTCAGAAAGTTCAGAGCTAGCCACCTTCTCCGAAATATCCTGGAACAACTGATCTAAATTTTTACCGAGATATTCAGCCTCATGCTCCACACCAGTTATATAAAACCCTTCATGCGGCATTGTAGAGCAACCAAAGATCTTTTCTACTCTTTCCGCAGTCTTGGCATTCTCTGCAACACCAACCAACACATAGCCTCGATGACCTTTAGATATATTTGATATTGCTGCGCAAGTCACGAGAATTTTCTCGAAGGACTTGTTATCAAAAACAGGATTATCTGAAAGAGTCAAAAAACCTTGCTTAAAATCGTATGCCGACTGCTCTGTCTTTGAGTTTGTCAATAGGTTTTGCAGTTTACTAACCCAGTGAACTTGAGCAGGATCCGGATTTCTGTCTTCTTCAAAGAACTTTTGCAACCATCCAACAACCGAGTCGACAGCGGAGGCTCTATTTTCAGCACCCCACCTGCCACCCTCTTGTATAGTGATGTTTCTCCCGCAATCAGAAAGGCAGTTAATAAGCCCACTACTATCAGCAACCACCAAATTTCTCTTAACTACCAAGTCATGGAAAGCAAGGAAAACTGCTTGAAAATAACGTGGAATCGGATTGCTAGCGCCTCCTTGCGGAAAAAGCAACTCAGAAAAAGTAACGCCGGCTCTATCAAGAACTAAAATAAGTGAATCATGAACCCTCTGATAGTCTAAGCAGACCAGCTCCGGGCCTCTTCTTCTAATTGCAAGATCCATATTGTCGTGTCGTTCCAAACTAACGCCACTCATTGATGGAGCTGCTGCAAAATAATCGTCAAACAGCTCTGTTCGCGACGCAACAGGATCTTCAGAAACCATGTAAGACATCAAATCTGCGACCATCTCTTCATCACGACTTTGACGCAAATGATCCTTCGCCAGAATGCCATTTCTAATCCAAAACACATTTTCAGCATTAATTCCGTAATCAAGATCCTTGTTGGTTATGCTGATCTTCTTCATATCCTTCAGCAATAAAATATCTGTATTAGAAGTATCCCCTCGAACACGCGATGAAATTATCCTCACACAATCTGCAAAAGCATTAGTTGCCCCAGCTGCTCTCAACTCTTGCCTTGAAAGCTGACGACCGCCTGAGTTAATCCTTCTAAAGACCTCATCAACAGACTCTTCAATTGCAAACTCATATATCGACAAGGGAACTGGGTAAGAAGCTATAGATAAACATTTATCTCTCCCAAGCACCGGACTTTTTTGCTCAATAACACCTCTATCCAACAAATCCTTAGTGGTGGCGAAAGTATTCAAATCAAAATAGCCTTCTCCAACAGGAAAGTCATTATTTATGAAAGAAGTAATAGCATCCATTCTTTGCATGCCATCGATAATTTCTAAAGACCCATCTTGTCGCCCGACAGGCTCCGCCAGAAGTATAATTGGTATAGGAAACCCCTTGATTATCGAGTCAATGAAGCTTTGTTTTTCCTCAATAGTCCATATCAATTTTCGTTGATACCGGCGATTCACGATATACTTATCGTCCCTGTAATTAATAAAAACGCGCTCAACCTGCTCTCCCCTAACCACCAGTTCTTGCTGAGAATTTGTCATTTCGCCCCCATAAAAAAATTAAAACTTAAAAAACATATGAAAGAATCGCCACTTAAAAAAACAAAATCACTTAACTCTCCTTACCCATCAACCTAAACTACAACATCATAACCAAAAAACCATTGCCACTAAACCTCTTCCTATGACCAGCATACAATACGATAAAAAGCCCGCACTAAGGCGGGCTTTTTCTTGATAGAGGCAAGAAAACCAAGGTGTTTTCCCGGCCTCACTCCCACTCGATCGTCGCTGGCGGCTTGCTGCTCACGTCGTAGGTCACGCGGGAGACGCCGGTGATCTCGTTGATGATGCGGTTGGAGACCTTCTCCAGCAGCTCGTAGGGCAGGTGCGCCCAGCGAGCGGTCATGAAGTCGATGGTCTCCACGGCGCGCAGGGCGATCACCCACTCGTAGCGGCGGCCGTCGCCGACCACGCCGACGGACTTCACCGGCAGGAAGACGGCGAAGGCCTGGCTCGTCTTGTGGTACCAGCCGGCGTTGTGCAGCTCCTCGATGAAGATGGCGTCGGCCTCGCGCAGGATGTCGGCGTACTCCTTCTTCACCTCGCCGAGGATGCGCACACCGAGGCCCGGCCCCGGGAAGGGGTGACGGTAGACCATGTCGTAGGGCAGGCCGAGCTCGACGCCGAGCTTGCGCACTTCGTCCTTGAACAGCTCGCGCAGCGGCTCGACGAGCTTGAGCTTCATGGTCTCGGGCAGGCCGCCGACGTTGTGATGTGACTTGATCACGTGCGCCTTGCCGGTCTTGGCGGCGGCGGATTCGATCACGTCCGGGTAGATGGTGCCCTGGGCCAGGAAGTCCACACCCTCGATCTTGGCGGCCTCGGTATCGAAGACATCGATGAAGGTGTTGCCGATGATCTTGCGCTTGGCCTCGGGGTCGGCCTCGCCCTCGAGCTTGCCGAGGAACAGGTCCTCGGCGTCGACGCGGATCACCCGCACGCCCATGTGCTTGGCGAAGGTCTCCATCACCTGGTCGCCTTCGGCCTTGCGCAGCAGGCCGTTGTCGACGAACACGCAGGTCAGCTGGTCGCCGATGGCCTTGTGCAGGAGTGCGGCGACTACGGAGGAGTCGACGCCGCCGGAGAGGCCGAGCAGCACGTGGCGATCGCCCACCTGATCGCGCACCCGACTGATCTGGTCCTCGATGATCTGCGCCGGGGTCCAGTTGCGCTCGCTGCCGCAGATATCCAGCACGAAGTGCTCGAGGATGCGCTGACCCTGCAGGGTGTGGGTCACCTCGGGGTGGAATTGCACGCCGAAGAAGCGCTTCTCCTCCCAGCTCATGGCGGCGATCGGGCAGCTCGGGGTGGAGGCGGTCACGGTGAACTCGGCGGGCACTTCGGCGACCTTGTCGCCGTGGCTCATCCAGACGTCGAGCAGGCTGTTACCGGTCTCGTGATCGATGTGATCCGAGATATTCTTGAACAGCGCGGTCTCGGCGTCCAGGCGAATCTGGGCATAGCCGAACTCACGCACGTTCGATCCGGCCACTTGACCGCCGAGCTGCTCGGCCATGGTCTGCATGCCGTAGCAGATGCCGAACACCGGCAGGCCCATCTCGAACACGCACTGCGGGGCGCGGGGCGAATCCAGCTCGGTGACCGACTCGGGGCCGCCGGCGAGGATGATGCCGTTGGGGGCGTACTCGCGAATCTCCGCCTCGGTGATGTCGAAGGCGCGAACCTCGGAGTAGACGCCGATCTCGCGCACGCGGCGGGCGATCAGCTGGGTGTACTGGGAGCCGAAGTCGAGGATCAGGATCTTGTGGGCGTGAATATCGGTCATGGGAACGTCTCGGTGTGGCGGCAGGCCGGATCCAAAAGCGAGCGGCGGGGTTGCCCCCGCCGCGGTCGTACTGAGGTCGGGATCACCCGGCCCGGTAGTTCGGGGCTTCCTTGGTGATCTGCACGTCGTGCACGTGGGACTCGTTGAAGCCGGCCCCGGTGATCTTCACGAACTGCGGCTTGGTGCGCATCTCCTGGATGTCGCGGCAGCCGGTGTAGCCCATGGAGGCGCGCAGGCCGCCCATCAGCTGGTGGACGATGGCGCTCATCATGCCCTTGTAGGGCACGCGGCCTTCGATGCCCTCGGGCACCAGCTTCTCGGCGCCCTCGCTCTTGTCCTGGAAGTAGCGGTCGGCGCTGCCCTGGGTCTGAGACATGGCGCCCATGGAACCCATGCCGCGGTAGGCCTTGTAGGTGCGGCCCTGGAAGAGCTCGATCTCGCCCGGGGACTCCTCAGTGCCGGCCAGCAGGCCACCGGCCATCACGGTGCTGGCACCGGCCGCCACGGCCTTGGCCAGGTCGCCGGAGAAGCGCACGCCGCCATCGGCGATCAGCGGGATGTCGTAGGGCACCAGCGCCGCGGCGACGTTAGAGACGGCGGTGATCTGCGGCACGCCGACGCCGGCGACGATCCGGGTGGTGCAGATGGAGCCGGGGCCGATGCCCACCTTGACGCCGTCGGCACCCGCTTCCGCGAGGGCTTCCGCCGCTTCCGCCGTGGCGATGTTGCCGCCGATCACCTGGATCTGCGGGAAGTGCTCCTTGACCCAGCGCACGCGCTCGACCACGCCCTTGGAATGGCCGTGGGCGGTGTCGACCACCACCACGTCGACCCCGGCCTCGGCCAGGGCGGCCACGCGGTCCGGCGTCTCGGGGCCGGTGCCCACGGCGGCGCCGACCAGCAGGCGGCCGTCGGCGTCCTTGGCCGCCAGGGGGAAGGTGCGGGCCTTCTCGATGTCCTGGAAGGTGACCAGGCCACGCAGGCGCTGCTCGTCATCCACCACCAGCATCTTCTCGATGCGGTGCTCCTGCATCTTGCCCTTGATGACGTCGAGGGTGGTGCCGACCGGCACGGTCACGAGCTTCTCGCCGGGGGTCATGATGTCGGCAACGCTGTCGCCGTGGTTGGGCTGGAATCGCATGTCGCGCTGGGTCACCAGGCCCACCAGTGTCTCCCCCTCCACCACCGGGAAGCCGGAGAAGCCGTGCTCGTCGGCCATCGCCAGCAAGTCGTCCAGCTTGGCCTTGGGCCCGACGGTGACCGGATCCTTGACGATCACGCTCTCGTGCTTCTTGACCTTGCGCACCTCGGCGGCCTGCTGCGCCATGGTCATGCTCTTGTGGATGATGCCGATGCCCCCTTCCTGGGCCATGGCGATGGCCAGGCGCGCCTCGGTGACGGTGTCCATGGCGGCGGAGACCAGCGGGATGTTCAGGTACAGATCCCGGGTCAGGCGGGTCCGGAGGCTGACGTCATTGGGCAGGACCTCGGAATACCCGGGGACGAGTAATACGTCATCGAACGTAAGAGCTTCTTGGGCCATACGTAGCATAAGCGGCAACACCCATGGAGATAGGAGGAGGGAGTGAAGTTAATCCCCCATTATAGCGGCCAGCCACGGGGTCCGGCAATCGGTGACGTGATGGCTCGCCTTCAGTCGGCGCGGCTGAATTCGCGGCGCCAGCGCTCTAGAAAGGCGGCTCGGCGCTGGGGGTCGACGAAGGCCAGCAGCGAGGCGTTGAGGGGGATCGGGAAGAGTCGCTCGCCCACCTGATCGCGCAGCCGCGCCGCCGTGAAGGGCCCGACGATGTCCGGGCGCACGCTGAACAGCGGGGTCTGGCCGGCCAGCACCCGCTGGCCCTCGCGGCCGAGCAGGAAGTCGACGAAGGCCTCGGCGGCCGCCGGGTGCGGCGCGTCGCGATGGATGAAGGCCATGCGCATCATCACCAGCGAGTAGTCCTTGGGCACCTGCACGATCACCTCGGGGTGCTCCTGGGCCCAGACCATGGCGTAGGAACCCAGCAGGTTGTAGCCGAGCCAGTAGCGCCCGTCGCTCAGTCCCTCGAGCATCGCCCGGGTGCTGCCCTCGAGCCGGGCGTTCACCCGCCCCATGCCGGCCACCAGGTCCCAGAAGCGCGGCGTGTAGCGGGCATCCTGCTGGTGGAGGGTGTAGCCCACCCCGCTCTCCAGGGGAGAGTAAGTGGTCACCTTGCCCTCGAGGGTATCCCGCTCGGTGGTCAGCAGGGTATGCAGGTCGGCGTGGGTCTGGGGCGGCGTCATGTGCCGCGAGAGATCGAGCCGGTAGGCCATGACGATGGGCTCGAAGGTGAAGCCGAACACCTCGTCGCGCCACTTGGCCCAGGCCGGCCAGCGCCGCGCCGTCGGCGAATCCAGCCGCCGCGCGTAGCCCTGGTTGACCCGCGCCATCTGCCAGGGCATCGCCGAGCTGATCACCACGTCCGGCGCCGGATCGGCCTCGGCGACCCGGCCATCGACCTCCAGGGTGGTGCGGTCGCGGAAATCCAGGGCGATCTCGGGGTGGGCGGCGCGGAATGCCTCGAGCAGCGGCGCCACCACCTCGCGGTCGAGCGCCGCCTCCACCACCAGCGGCGTCGGCGCCGCGCGCAGCGGGGCGGCGCCGACCAGCAGCAGCGCCAGCAGAATGAGAGGCAGGCCGGTTCGCCAGGGCGTCATGGGACCTCCTCGGGATCGCACAGGGGCAGGTGAAGCCTCACCACCAGGCCGTGGGGCTCACGGGCCGCCAGCGTCAGCCGCCCGCCGAGCCGGCGGGCGATGGAGTCGACGATCGAGAGCCCGAGCCCCGAGCCGTCGGTGTCCTGGCGCCCGCCCCGCTCGAAGGGCTGCAGCAGCCGCTCGCGGGCCTCGGCGGGCACGCCGGGGCCGTCGTCCTCGACGAAGAGCGCCACCTCGCCCCTCCCCTCTCGCCCCTTGAGTATTTCAAGACCCAGGGTGATGACGCTGCCCGGCGGCGTGTAGCGCAGCGCGTTGTCGATCAGGTTGCCGAGCAGCTCGCGGACCGCCCAGCCCTCGGCGCGCACCCACACCGGCCCGGCGGCAAGCGGGGCGAGGCCCAGGTCGTGATCGCGCGCCGCCTCGCGACCGGCCCAGTCGAGCACGCTCTCGCGCAGCGCGGCGGCGAGGTCCAGAGGCGCGACCTCATCGGCCTCGCCGAGGTGGCGCAGGCGGGCCAGGCTCAACAGCTGGCCGGCAAGCCGGCTGGTGCGTCCGGCGCCCTCGTGCACCGTGGCCAGGGCGGCTCGCCAGTCGGCCGGCTCCTCGCTCTTGAGCGCCAGCTCGCTCACGCTCTGCAGCCCGGCCAGCGGCGTCTTGAGCTGGTGGCTGGCGTCGGCGGTGAAGCGCAGCAGCGCCTCGCGGCTCTGGCGCTGGCGGGCGAACAGGTGATCGAGGGTCTGGGCCAGCTCGCGCATCTCCTCGGGCACCCGGGCGTCGAGCGGGCGCATGTCGTCGGCTGCGCGGCGGCGAAGCACGCGGCGCAGCCGGCGCATCGGCCCCAGCGCCACCCGCAGGGCCAGGGCCATCAGCACCCCGGCCAGCAGCACCATGGCAACGAAGCGCGTCAGGGTGCGCTCGAAGAGCTCGTCGGCCAGCGCCATGCGCCCGGCCCGGGTGTGGCCCACCCAGACCTGCACCGGCTCCTGGGAGACCCAGCCCGCGGAGTCGACCTCGCGGCCGTAGAGCCGCCAGGCCTCGCCGTCGAGGCGCGCGGTCAGCGCCAGGGGCGCCTCGGCCACCCGTTCGCGCCAGCCGGATTTGATGACGAAGGGCAGGTTGGTGGAGACCGCCTCGCCGCCGGCGTCGAGCACGGCGTAGAAGACCCGCTCCTGGTGCCGGGTGGCGAGTATCTGCAGCGCCGCCGCGGGCACCTCGATCAGCGGCTCGCCCCGCTGCCACTGCACCGCCTCGGCGATGGTCAGGGCGGCGGCCTCGAGCTGGCTGTCATAGGCGCGCTCGGCGGCGCGCTGGCTGCTCCTCCAGGCCTCGATCATCAGCAGCGCCCCGAGGCCGGTAACGGTGACCAGCAGCCACACCGCCAGGCGGCGCTTGAGCGAGCCCGTGACCTCGATCACCCGGCATCGTCCTCCAGCCGATAACCGAGCCCGCGGAAGGTGCGGATCCGCAACCCCGTGCCAGAAAGCCGCTTGCGCAGCCGGCTGACGTAGACCTCCAGGGCGTTGGAGCCCACCTCGTCGAAGCCGAACAGGCGCCGTTCCAGCGCCTCCCGCGGGGCGATGCTGCCGGCGTGCAGCAGCAGGCCCTCGAGCAGCAGCAGCTCGCGGCGCGGCAGCGCGAGCTGGGCGTCGTCGAGGGTCGCCACGCCGGTGGCCGGATCGAAGCAGAGGCGCCCGTAACGCAGGCGGTTGTCGCTGCGCTGCTGGCTGCGGCGCAGCAGGGCGCGCACCCGGGCCTCCAGCTCGGCGATCGAGAAGGGCTTGGCGAGGTAGTCGTCGGCGCCCAGGTCGAGGCCGCTGACCCGGTCGTCGATGCCGTCCCGGGCGGTAAGGATCAGCACCGGGGTGGTGTCGCCGCGATCGCGCAGCGCGGCGAGCAGCTCAAGGCCGTCGCCGTCGGGCAGGCCGAGGTCGAGCAGGATCAGGTCGAAGCGGTCGTGGCGCAGGGCGGCCCTGGCCTCGGCGTGGGTGGCGAACACCTCGACGGTATTGCCCAGGGGCGCGAGCGCCCGCTCCAGGGAGCGGGCGATCAGCGCATCATCCTCGATGACCAGCAGGCGCATACGACCAATGTCTCAGACGGTGAAGGGGAAGGTGACAGGTTGGTGAAAGGTGGGGGCCCTAGCATCGCCCTGGCCATCACGCGAGGCGTAAGCAGGCCTCGCATAACAAGAGAACAGGAGTTCGCCATGAAGATCAACACGGCCATCCGCCACGCCTCCGGCCTCGCCCTGCTGGGCGGCGCCCTGCTCGCCGGCCCCGCCCAGGCCGCCGGCGATGCCGAGTGCATCGCCCCCGCCAAGCCCGGCGGCGGCTACGACCTGACCTGCCGTCTGGCCGCCAACGGCCTGCTCGAGACCGGCCGCATCGACTCGCCGATGCTGGTGACCTACATGCCCGGCGGCATCGGCGCCGTGGCCTACAACCACGTCAACGGCGTGCGCAGCGACGACGAGAACCTGATCGTCGCCGCCAGCACCGGCGCCGCGGTCAACCTGGCACTCGGCAAGTTCGGCCAGTACGACGCCGACGAGGTGCGCTGGCTGGGCGCCCTGGGCGTCGACTACGGCGCCATCGTGGTCGGCGCCGACGCGCCCTGGCAGTCGCTGGACGAGCTGATGGCCGATCTCCAGGACGCACCGGGCGAGATCGCCTTCGGCGCCGGCGGCACCGTGGGCAGCCAGGACTGGATGAAGGCCGCGCTGACCGCCAAGGCCGGCGACGTCGACCCGCGCGACCTGCGCTACGTGGCCTTCGAGGGCGGCGGCGAGGCACTGGCCGCGCTGCTCGGCGATCACATCCAGGTCTTCACCGGCGATCTCTCCGAGCTCCAGTCGCAGCTCGAGAGCGGCAAGGTTCGCGTGCTGGCCGCGCTCTCCGAGGAGCGCATGGGTGGCCCCTACGCCGAGATCCCCACCGCCGCCGAGCAGGGCTACGACGTGCAGTGGCCGATCTGGCGCGGCTACTACATGGGCCCGGAGGTCAGCGACGAGGCCTACCAGGCGTGGGTCGAGCGCATGCAGGCCCTGGCCGAGGACCCGGCCTTCGCCGAGCTCCGCGAGGCGCGCGGCCTCTTCCCGATGTCGCGCTTCGGTGACGACTTCGACGCCTACGTGAAGGATCAGGTCGCCGGCTTCCAGTCACTGGCCGAGGAAGTGGGACTGAAATGAGCCAAGTCACCAAGCCGGTCGCCGACCGGCTATTGGGGATCGCGCTGATCGGCCTGGCGGCGTTCGTCGCCGTCCAGGCCATCAACCTCGAGGTCCCGTTCAGCTACGAGCCCGTGGGTCCACGGGCGTTTCCGCTGGGTCTGGCGATCCTGCTCGCCGGCCTCTCGCTTCCGCTCGTCTTCAAGCCCGGCGCCGACGGCCACTGGCCGCACAAGGCGCTGACCCTGCGCCTGCTGCTGGTGCTGGGCCTGCTGCTGGCCTACGCCATGCTCTTCACACGCCTGGGCTTCATTCCCACCTCGCTACTGGTGGTGGCCGCCCTGGCGAGGCTGTTCGGCGCCAGCAACGGCAAGGCGCTGATCACCGGCGTGCTGCTCTCCGCGGGCAGCTATGTGCTGTTCACCGAGGGCCTGGGCATCGCCCTGCCCACCGGCACCTGGCTTGCCGCGCTCATCTAGAGGACTGCCATCATGTTCGATTTCCTGATCGAGGGCTTCGGCGTCGCCCTGACGCCGCTCAACCTGGGGCTGGCCTTCCTCGGCGCGCTGCTCGGCACCCTGTTCGGGGCGCTGCCGGGCATCGGGCCGATCAACGGCATCGCCATCCTGATGCCGCTGGCCTACACCCTGGGCCTGCCGGCCGAGTCGGCGCTGATCCTGCTGGCCGGCATCTACACCGGCGCCGAGTACGGCGGGCGGATGTCGAGCATCCTGCTCAATGTGCCGGGCGACGCCGGCGCGGTGATGACCACCCTGGACGGCCACCCGCTGGCCAAGAAGGGCCTGGCCGGCCCGGCGCTCGGCCTCTCGGCGGTGAGCTCCTTCGTCGGCGCCACCATTGCCATCATCGGCCTGACGCTGTTCGCGCCGCTGCTCGCCGAGGTGGCCGTGATGTTCGGCCCCGCCGAGTTCTTCGCGCTGATGGTGTTCGCCTTCTCATCGATGTCGGTGATGATGGGCAAGGATCCGATCAAGACCGCCATCGGCGCGGTGCTCGGTGTGCTGATCGCCACCGTGGGCGTCGATTCTGGCACCGGCGTGATGCGCTACACCTTCGACATGCCCGAGCTCTACGACGGCATCGACTTCGTGGTGATGATCATCGGCCTGTTCGCGATCAGCGAGATCCTGCTGATGCTCGAGCACGCCCACCGCAAGGACGGCGACGGCGAGCTGCCGCCGCTGGGCCGGGTCTTCGTCAGCCTCAAGGAAGTGCTCTACTGCAAGGGCGCCATGTGGCGTTCGGGGCTGCTCGGCTTCATCATCGGCGTGCTGCCCGGCACCGGGGCCTCGGTGGCCGGCGCGGTCTCCTACACCACCGAAAAGCGCCTCTCCGACCAGGAAGGCACCTTCGGCAAGGGC
The DNA here is from genome assembly GCF_005780185.1 of Halomonas urmiana. Classification (GTDB taxonomy): domain Bacteria; phylum Pseudomonadota; class Gammaproteobacteria; order Pseudomonadales; family Halomonadaceae; genus Halomonas; species Halomonas urmiana. The sequence continues at coordinate 11,035 of NZ_VBUI01000032.1, forward strand.
GACATGCGCGGCCTGGCGGCCCCGGAGGCGGCCAACAATGCCGCGGCGGCGGGCTCCTTCGTGCCGATGCTGACCCTCGGCATTCCCGGCTCCGGCACCACCGCCGTGCTGCTCGGCGCGCTGATGCTCTACAACATCACTCCCGGGCCGATGATGTTCACCGAGCGGCCCGAGGTCGCCGGCGGCCTGATCGCCTCGCTCTACATCGGCAACATCGTGTTGCTGGCGCTCAACCTGCCGCTGGCCGGCGTGTTCGCCCGGGTGCTGACCATCCCGCGCTGGGTGCTGGTGCCGGCCATCGCCATCCTGGCCTTCGTCGGCGTCTACCAGCTGCACTCCGACCTCACCGCCATCTACCTGATGCTGATCATCGGCGTGTTCGGCTACCTGCTGCGCAAGCTCGGCTTCTCGCTGGCCCCGGTGATCCTGGGTTACGTGCTGGGCGGGCTGATGGAGCAGAACCTGCGCCGGGCGCTGTCGATCAGCGGCGGTGATACGAGCATCCTGTGGCAGTCCGGCATCTCGCTGGGGCTGTGGATCGCCGCCGCGTCGCTGCTGGTGCTGCCCTGGCTGGTGCCCAGGCTGCTCGCCCGCCGCCACGCCGCCTGATCCTCGACTCGGGCCCGCTTCGGCGGGCCCGAGGCGTTTCGACTGGAGACCCCACGTGCCCATTGCCTCTTTCTCCCCCCTACCCGCCCTGCTGCGCTTCCTGTCCACCCTGGCGCTGGGCCTCGCCGGCGGTGCGGCGGCCTTCGCCGTCGACCTGCCGCTGCCCTGGCTCCTCGGCGCCATGCTCGCCACCACCCTGGCGAGCCTCGCCGGCGCCCGGCTGCGCTCACCGGGGCGGGGCCGCCAGGGCGTGCTGGTGGTGATCGGGGTGATGCTGGGCTCGGCCTTCACCCCGGAGATGTCCGGCGACCCGGGACGGTGGAGCCTGAGCCTGGCGGCGATGCTCGGGGCCACGGCGGTGATGATGCTCTTCTCGGTGTGGTTCTCGCGGCGCATCGCCGGCCACTCGCTGGACACCGCCCTCTACGCCGGGGTCCCCGGCGGGGTCTCGGCGGTCACCGGCATGGCGCTGGACTCGGGCGCCGACCTGCGGGTGGTCGGCATGACCCACGCGGTGCGCATCCTGGTGCTGCTGGTCGCCATTCCGCCGGTGCTCGACGGCATCGGCCACGTCAGCCTGACCGCCGCCACGACGGACCCGGGGCGGTGGCTGTGGCTGCCCGGTCCGGCGGATGCCGCCTGGCTGGCCGGGGCCGGGGTGCTGGGCGCCTGGCTGGGGGGGCGACTGCGCCTGCCCAACGCCCTGCTGTTCGGCCCGGCGCTGGTCTCGTCGGCGCTGCACCTGACGGGGCTGACCCACGCGGCCCTGCCGCCGACGCTGATCGCCCTGGCCCAGGTGATCATCGGCGTCTCGGTGGGGGTGCGCTTCACGGGGACCGCACTGACCACGCTGGGCCATACCCTGGCGATGGCCGCGCTGCAGGCGCTGGGCCTGCTGGCGATCGCCATCCTCGCCGCCTGGGCCATCCACGCCGCGACGGGCGTGTCGCTGGCCGCGGCGCTGCTCGCCTACATGCCGGGCGGGGCGCCGGAGCTGAGCCTGGTGGCGCTGTCGCTCGGCATCGACCCGGCCTTCGTGACCGCCCATCACCTGCTGCGCATCACGGTGCTGATCCTGCTGATGCCGGTGCTGCTGGGCGCCTGCCGGCGCTCGAGTGCCTAGCGGGACGCTACCGCCGTTGGCGGGGTCGTCGCGTCGCGCTGCTCGCGCAGGAACGCCACCAGCCGGGGAAAGATGTCCTCGTGGACCCGCTTGCCCATGAAGACGTCCTGATGGCCGTAGCCCGGGAAGATCGCCAGCTGGTGGCGCCCCGGCGCCACTTCCTCCAGGGCGCGGTGGCAGTGGATGTTGCTGTCGGTGAAGACGCGGTTGTCGTCGCCGGTCATGAACAGGCACGGCGTCGCCACGGCCTCGGCGCCGGCGATGTAGTCGTCGGGCAGGTCGGCGTAGCGCGGGTCGTCGGGCTTCATGCGCACCGTGCGATGGCCCTGGCCGAGCATCCGCAGCACGTGCTTGTGGTAGTTGAGCCCCACCGGGCCGTAGAGGTCGCCGCCCCGGCGGTGGGTGATCTCGTCGAGGTTGTCGTGGTGGTAGAGCGCCGGCCAGCCGGTGCCCCACATCAGCGACAGCATGTGGCAGGCGGGCACGTCGCACTCGCGATGGAACAGCGAGACCAGCCGGGAGAGCACCTTGCCGATGGTCAAGCGCGGGTCCTCGCTCCAGCGCGGGCTGACATAGGGCTGCTGGAAGATGCGCTCGATGATGAAGGGGAAGATGGTCCCCTTGATCCGCGACCAGGTGGGCACGTGTGGCGTCAGCGCCACGCTGTTGGCGATGCAGGAGCGGATGCCGGTGACGGTGCCGCCGAACAGCGCCATGGTGAAGCTCATGGCACCTAGGCAGTGGCAGATGACGTGGAGGTTGACGTCCTCGCCGGCCTCTTGCCGTATCTTGGCGATGGCCGCCGGGTGGTCGTAGAGGGCGCAGTCGTCCATGGACCAGTCGCTGGGCTGGAGGTTGTAGGGGTGGCGGTTGCTCATGCGGAAGTCCAGCGTCCAGACGTCGGTGAAACCCTCGTCCAGCAGGTGGCTGACCAGGTTCACGTGCTCGGGCTGGATGAACATGTCCGAGGAGGTGGTCAGGCCGTGGATGATCACCACCACGTCGCGGCAGGGTTTCCGGCAGAAGCGCAGCATCGACAGCCCCAGGCCGTCCTCGGTGGTGAAGGGGTGGGTGCTGGTCTCGGCGTCGCGGACGCCTTCCAGGGTGTAGAGCGGGATCTCGCGTGACATGGTGCCCTCCTTCCGATCGCTCTGCCTCGCCCTAGGCCAGTATCTCGGCCATGGCCCGTTCGGCCAGGGCGGCGATGGTGCGCGAGGGGTTGAGCCCCAGAGCCCGGGGGACGATGGCGCCGTCCAGCACGTGGAGCCCGGGGTAGCCGAACACCTCGCCCTTGTGGTCCACCACCCCATCCTCCCTGCTGGCGCCCATATTGCAGCCACCCAGGGGGTGCGGGGTGAGCAGGTAGTCGAAGAAGGTCCAAGAAGGCGGCTCCATGGCGACACCGCCGGTGGCCTCGGCCAAGCGCTTGTGGCGGTCGATCATTGCCTGGACGGTGGGCCGGGAGCGGCTCACGTCGTAGTCGAGCTCGAGCGCGAGCTCGCGGTCGAACCAAGCGCGATCCAGGCGCATCACGCCGTCGCTGGCGTCCACGCCCTGGCCGAACCAAGGCATCAGATTGGCATGGGGGTCGTGGCCCTGCAGCAGGCCGTCGAGCAGCAGCCGCCAGCCTTCAAAAAGCCGCTCGCCCACGGCGTGGCGGTCGAAGGCGGCGCGCAGGGCGTTGCCGACCACGTCGGGAAAGCCGCCGTCCTCGACGAAGTAGCGCGACCCGCCGTCGCTGCCGTCCAGGTAGTCGATGGCGCTGGTGATGGTCGGCCCGCGGGTGGGCGAGACGCGCCGACCCGGGTAGAGCGCCGGGGTGAGGAAGTCGCCGTTGGCGCACCAGCCGTGGCCGAGCCGCGGCGACAGCGCCGGCAGGGTGCGGTACTGGTCGCGACAGCGCAGCAGAAGCTCGGTGGAGCCCAGCGAGCCTGCCGCCACCACCACCCGGCGGGCGCTTTCGCTGGCCTCGCCGCCACCCTCCAGGCGGCGGTAGCGCACCCGGTAGCCCTCCCCTTCCGGCTCGATGGCCCGTACCAGGCACAGCGGGCGGATCTCGGCGCCCTTGTCCTCGGCTCGGGCCAGGTAGTTGAGGTCCAGGGTGTTACGCGCCCCCACGGGGCAGCCGATGTCGCAGTTGCCGCAGTGGACGCAGGTGCCCTGGGAGCGGCCGAAGGCGTTGGTCTCGGCCCGGCTGTGGCGTGACGCGTGGGGGTCGTCGAGGCCGTAGTGCCAGGCGTCGTCGAAGCGGACTGCCATGGGCAGCTTGCGAAAGCGCTCGGCGGCGCCGGTGGCGGAGGCGGCGTCTTCCATCAGGCGATAGCGCTCAGTGAGCTGGCCGTCGGGCAGGGTCTGGACCTCGAGCATGCGCCCGGTGGTGGCGTAGTGCGGCGCCAGCGCCTCGAAGTCGATCTGCTCCGGCCAGCCGTGATCGAAGACGAAGCGCTGGGCCTCGACGAAGATGTTGGCGTAGATCAGCGAGCCACCACCGACCCCGGCGCCCTGGGCCACCCCCACCCGGGGAAAGAGGCGCAGGTCGAGCCAGCCATGGTGGCGCTCGGGGTCTTCCGAATCGAAGACCCAGTCGTCGCCGGGGCCGCGGGGGAAGTCCTCGGTGCTCCAGCGCCGGCCGCGCTCCAGCACCAGCACCCGCTGGTCAGCCTCGGCCAGCCGGCAGGCCGCCACCGAGCCGCCGAAGCCCGAACCGATGACGATGGCATCGAAGCTCGCGCTCATGGCCTGCCTCCCGGGACCAGGGGGGCGTAGAGGTCCCACAGCTCACCGAAGAAGAAACTGCCGAAGGTCGCCAGGGTGCGGGTGCCGCCGTCGCCGGTGACCGTCAGCGTCGAGAGCAGCGCCATCAGCTGAGGCACGCCGAGCTCGAGGATGCCGGCGCCGACCACCTCGCCGTCGGCGTCCTCGCCCCGGTGCAGGCGGGTGTAGAGGGTGGTGGTGTCGCGCCACAGGTCGGGGCCGACGTCATCGTGTACGCGCTTCTCGCCGGCCAGGTAGTGGGGCTGGCCCTCCAGCGTGAAGCCAAGCTCGTAGACCATGCGCCGCTGCGCACCGCCCTGCTGCGCCGGGGCGAACAGCTGGAAGACGCCGTCCGGGGCCTCGAGCCCCATCCCCAGGGGCGGGAAGTCGATGCACCCGGCGATCCGGCCCGCATGTTGCGGATCGGCCACGAAGGCCTCCAGGTCGTCGATGGCGATCCGGGCGTGCAGGGCCAGGCGGGTGCCGGCCCGCCGGCCCGCCGCCGCGCCGGCCTGCGGGTCAGTCTCGCCCAGGGTGAAGCCGCCGCGCATGGTTTCCTCGAAGGTGATGCCGGACGTCATGTATCGTCCCTCCGTCAGTCCCAGGGTGCCAGCGGCAGGTCGTTGTGCTCGACCATGCGCCCCTCGGCGTCGCTCACCGTCACCGGCTGCCCATGGGCGTCGAACACCCGCACCCGCAGCCGTTGGCGGGCCTTGTCGAGCTCGAGGCGGCAGAAGTTGTCCTTCTGGCTGAAGCCCCAGGCGCGGTAGTGCACCTCCGTCGCTCCCTGGCCGTTGGCGTCGCTGCCGGCCAGGGGAAAGCCGTCGTACTGGTCGTCGGCGCGGGAGTCGTGGACGAAGCCGTTGGGATCGCCGTCGGCGAAGGGGAAGGGCCAGTAGAGCGCCGAGGAGGTGACGTCGTAGGCGACCAGATCGCTCTCCCCCGCCTCGGTCTCGAAGCGCAGCCGGGCGATGTTGGCGCAGTGCACGTCGCCGCTGAGAAAGACCACGTTCTGGATGCCGTGGTCGTGGAGGTGCTGGAGGATCGCCCGGCGGGTGCGCGGGTAGGCCGGCCAGCTGTCGCTCGCCTCGCGCTTCTCGAGGTTGGCCTCGAGGACCCGGCGCTCGGGGTCATCGCGGAGTTCGTTGCCCAGGCGCTCGTCGATGGGGCTGGGGGCGAAGACGCTGGCGGTGACCAGAAACTTGGGCACGTTGCCGCGCTGCGCCTGCTGGTGGCTCAGCCATTCCAGCAGCCGGTCGAGCTGGCTCTTGTGGGCGGGGTCGGCATCGAGACTCGGCCGCCCCAGCAGGTGGTTGTCGCCGAGACCGGCGCGCTGGCGGTAGCGCTGAGTGCGGGTATCGACCACGAAGAAGGGGTAGCCACCGCACTCGAAGCGGTAGAAGAGGCGACGGCCGAAGCTGCGCGGGCCGTGGCTCCACTGGTAGCTCATATAGGCGCCGATGGCGATGTTGAAGAGGTGGTGGTTGTCGCGCAGCCGGTCCTGGCTCCAGTTGTCCTCGATCTCGTGGTCGTCGAGGATCATGTAGACGGGACACTGGCTCAGCAGGCTGCGCATGTTGGGGGCGCCGAAGGCCTCGTGGTAGCGCGCCTGCATCTCGTCGAAGGTGTCGGCGCGGCCAAGCGGCAGGTGTCGGTTGAACTTGTCGGCGTAGATCTGATCACCCATCAGCAGGGTGAAGCGCGCCGGCGTCCGCCCGCCCTGGCGACGCATCTGGCCCGCCATGGGGCCGAAGATGCGATCCGCCTCCTTGACCTTCCACAACAGCCCCGGGTAGCGACAGGAGCCGATCAGGAAACTCAGCTCGTCCGCCGGCCCGGCGGCGGGGTCGGGGAAGGTGCGAAAGCGCGCCTCGCACTCCGTCGGGTCGAGGGACTCGAGCAGCGGCGCCATCTGGGCAAGCGCCGGCAGTCGGCTGGCCAGGTCGCTGTCATCCAGCGACTCGGCGTCCGGAAGGGGGTCGTCGACGGTCAGGGTGGCCACGCGCACGCGGTACTCGGTATCCGGCGAAAGCGGCGAGGGCTCGGGACCGTCCAGGCCACCGAGGCTGGGCTCCTGGCCGAGCACGAAGGTGCCGGTGCGGTCGAACTCGCGGTGCAGGCGGAAGTAGTAGGCGCAGGGCAGGCCGGTCGCCTCGTCGACCTGGACTTTGCCGCGCCGGTCGACCACCCCCAGCATGCCCAGGGTACGCATCTCGGCACCGAGCTGCGTCCCCTCGTCCCGGGAGGCACGAGCGCGCACCCAGATGCGGCAGCGGTCATGTGCGGTGTGTCCGACGATTGGCCCGAGCTGCGGTGTACGAAGTCCTGACATGGCGACGCTCCTGCAGTGGCGTGGGGGTCGGGGCGAAGCCCGGGGCTTCCCGCGACGGCACCTAGCCAGCGTAGTCGTATCTCACGCGGTCGGCTACAGTAGCCGGGCCGCACGCAACGCCCAGCCGAGGACGCGACCATGCCCACGCCCGACGACAGCCCTCTCTCCGTCAGCGACGTCAACCAGCGCGCCCGGCGGGCGCTCGAGCAGGACGTCGGCGAGGTGTGGGTGGAGGGCGAGCTCTCCGGCGTGTCGCGGCCGAGCTCGGGACACGTCTACTTCACCCTCAAGGACGAGCGCGCCCAGCTGCGCTGCGCGCTGTTTCGCACCCGCGCGCGCTTCATCGCCGCGCCGATGCGCGACGGCGACCGCGTCAAGGTGCGCGGCCAGGTGTCGCTCTTCGAGCCTCGCGGCGACTATCAGCTGATCGTCGAGGCGGTGCGCGCGGCGGGCGAAGGCGAGCTGCTGGCGGCCTACGAGCGCCTCAAGGCGCGCCTCGCCGCCGAGGGGGTATTCACCAACGCGCGTCCCCTGCCCTTCCCGCCGCGCCACCTGCTGGTGCTCACCTCGCCCACCGGCGCGGCGATCCGCGATGTGCTGGCGGTGCTGGCGGCGCGCTGGCCGCTCACGCAGGTCACGCTGATCCCGGTGCCGGTGCAGGGCCGCGAGGCGGCGCCGGCGATGATCTCGGCGCTAGGCCTGCTCAATCGCCAATCGGCACTGGACGCGAGCCGCGATGCCATCCTGATCACCCGCGGCGGCGGCAGCCTCGAGGACCTGTGGGCCTTCAACGACGAGCATCTTGCCCGGGCGATCTTCCACTCCCGGCTGCCGGTGATGGCCGCGGTGGGCCACGAGGTGGACACCACGCTCGCCGATTTCGCCGCCGACGCGCGCGCCCCCACTCCTTCGGCCGGGGCCGAGCAGCTGGTGCCCGACCGCCGCGAACGGCTCCACCGCCTCGAGCGGCTGGCCGAGCGGCTGACCCGCGCCCAGCGCGCCCGCCTCGACACCGACGCCCAGCGCCTGGATCACCTGTGCGCGCGGCTACGCCATCCCGGCGAGGTGCTGGCGGCGCGTCGCCAGCAGCTGGATCAGCTGGAGGCGCGGCTGCGCCGGGCCATGCGGGCACGGCTCGATCAGGAGCGGCGCCGCGCGCGCCACCTGCACCAGCGCCTGGCCCTGCGCTCGCCGGACCGGCTGACCGACCAGGCCGGGCAGCGGCTCGAGCGCGCCACCCAGCGCCTGCATCAGGCGATGCCGAGGGCACTTGCCCGTCACCGCGAGCGGCTAGGCGGGGTCGTTCGCGAGCTGCAGGCGGTGAGCCCGCTCGCGGTGCTGGGACGCGGCTATGCGATCCTCGAGGACGAGCGGGGCCGGGTGATCCGCCGAGCGGCGGACACCGCCCCCGGGGAGCGCCTCGAGGCACGCCTGGGCGAGGGGCGCCTGGCGCTGACGGTGATCCGTCCCCTGGCATGCGACACCGGGCCCCATGGCGAGACGCACGCGAAGTGATAGATTATGGAATAGGGTGATTCTGCAGCCCGATACTCAAGCTTATACCAAAGAATCCCTTGACGTAGCGACTCTTATGCCTTTACGTCGGGGTAGCCGAGGCGTCCCCGCCGTGACATTTGCCACGCTGGGGGCATCTTCCCTGTCAGACAAGGAGTTGCACCATGTCACTGCGCATCAATGATGTCGTACCCGACTTCGAGGCCGAGACCAGCCAGGGCCCCATCCGCTTCCACGAGTGGATCGGCGATAGCTGGGCGATCCTGTTCTCCCACCCCAAGGACTTCACGCCGGTCTGCACCACCGAGTTCGGCGCCGTGGCCAAGCTCGACGAGGAGTGGCAGAAGCGCGGCACCAAGGTGATCGGCGTCTCCGTGGACGGTGTGGAAGACCACAAGAAGTGGATCAACGACATCACCAGCTTCGCCAGCTGCGAGGTCGGCTTCCCGATCATCGCCGACGAGGATCTCAAGGTCGCCAAGCTGTTCGACATGCTGCCGGCCGAGGCCTACCTGCCGGACGGCCGCACCCCGGCCGACAGCGCCACCGTGCGCTCGGTGTTCATCATCGGCCCAGACAAGCAGCTCAAGCTGACCATGACCTACCCGATGAACGTGGGTCGCAACTTCGCCGAGGTGCTGCGCGCCCTGGACGCCCTGCAGACCGCCAACGGCAAGGGCGTGGCCACGCCGGCGGACTGGACCGTCGGTCAGGACGTGATCATCCCGCCGACGGTCTCCGACGCGGACGCCACGGCGAAGTTCGGCGAGTACGAGACCATCTTCCCCTACCTGCGCCGGACCAAGCTGCCCGAGTAAGGCGGGCGGTTCATCCACGCACGACAAGGCCCCCTGCCTCGGCAGGGGGCCTTGCGTTGGGCGTCAGGAAACTCGCGATACTCGGCTAGTGCTGCTCGGCCTGGCGCGCCGCGGGCTTGAAGGCGCCAGGCTCGAGCTCGTGGCGGGCCAGCAGCTTGTAGAAGTCGGTGCGGTTGCGCCCGGCGATGCGCGCCGCCTGGGTGACGTTGCCCTCGGTGATCTTGAGCACCTTGACCAGGTAGCTGCGCTCGAAGCCGGCCCGGGCATCGTTGAAGGTGGGCATGGCGTTCTCCTCGGCGACCAGCGCCTGGGCCACCAGCCCCTCCGGAATCATCGGCGAGGTGGTCAGGGCCACGCACTGCTCCACCACGTTGACCAGCTGGCGCACGTTGCCGGGCCAGGCCGAGGTGGCCAGCAGGTTGAGCGCCTCCGGCGAGAAGCCCTTGACGAAGGGCTTATGCCGAGCGGCGGCCTGGGCGACCAGGTGCTTGGCCAGCAGCGGCACGTCCTCGGCGCGTTCCCTGAGGGGCGGCAGACGCAGGTTGACCACATTGAGGCGGTAGTAGAGGTCCTCGCGAAACTCGCCCTCGTGCATGGCGTGATCCAGGTCGCGGTGGGTCGCCGAGATGATCCGCACGTCGATGGGCACCGAGGTGGTCGAGCCGAGCGGGCGGATCTGGCGCTCCTGGAGGGCGCGCAGCAGCTTGACCTGCAGGGTCATCGGCATGTCGCCGATCTCGTCGAGGAACAGGGTGCCGCCGTCGGCCGCCTGGAAGAGGCCACGGTGCTCGCTGACCGCCCCGGTGAAGGCGCCCCGGGCGTGACCGAACAGCTCGCTCTCCAGCAGTTGCTCGGGCAGCGCCCCGCAGTTGATCGCCACGAACGGCTTGTCGGCCCGCGAACTCGCCTTGTGGATGGCGCCGGCGAGCAGCTCCTTGCCCGACCCCGAGGCGCCGGTGACCAGCACGCTGACGTCCGAGGCGGCGACCATGCGCGCCTGCTCGAGAATGCGCTCCATCTCGGGGCTGCGGGTGATGATGGCCTCGCGCCAGCGATCGTCGCCCTCGGTGGCGGGGGTAGAAGTCTGGGCCAGGGCGTCGTCGATGGTCGAGAACAGCTCGTCGCGATCGACCGGCTTGGTCAGGAAGCCGAACACGCCCTGGCGGGTGGCGCTCACCGCGTCGGGAATCGAGCCGTGGGCGGTGAGGAGGATCACCGGCAGCCCCGGCAGGCGGCGCTGGATCTCCTGGAACAGTGCCAGCCCGTCCATCTCGTCCATGCGCAGGTCGGTGAGCACCAGGTCCGGGCGAGCGACCTCCAGCCGCTTGAGGGCCTCGCGGCCGCTCTCGGCGGTGGTGACGCGATAGCCGCGGCTCTCGAGCCGCATGCCCAGCAGTTTCAGCAGGCTGACGTCGTCATCCACCAGCAGGATGTGCGCGCCATGATCGGCGGCGTGGGACAGGCGTCCGATCTGCTTCATGTCGTCTCTCCGGGGTTATTCACTCTGCTGTCGCAGGTTGATGTTCTGTTCGATGGCGGTGAGCTGCTCGAGTTTCTCGGCCATGGCCTCGAGCTCCTGAGTGAGCGCCGCCTTCTCCTCCACGGCGGTAGCGTGAGCGCGGCGCTGTTCGGCCAGCTGGCCGGCCAGGCGCCGGCGCCCCTCCAGCTCGTTGAGCCAGTAGCGCAGCAGCGGCTGCAGCTCGGTTGGGGCACTCGCCAGGTCGGCCTTGTAGAGCTCAGAGGCAAGGTCCCACTGCTGCTCGCTCCCCCAGGAGAGCAGCACGGCGCGGGCCAGGCGGCGCTCCTTGGCCTCGCCCACCAGGCGCACCTGGATGGCCTCCCGCCACGCCCGGTCACCCCGCTGGGAGGCCAGGCCGAAGGCCACCCACTCGGGCAGCAGGCACTGGCCGTCGTCGAAATCCGGCAGCGCGTCGGCGTCGGTGCAGGAGAGCGTGCCCTGGCCCTGGGAGGCGTTCGGCATCGCTACCCCAGAGGAATGGGGCGCGAGCGGCGCGGGCAGATACTGACATCCGGTCAGCCACAGCGTGGTCAGACACAGCAGCCAGGGGCGTAGGGTCATGACAGGTCCTTGGTTGCATCGTTACCCGCCAGGGCGGGTTGCGGGTTCGGGTCTCCCGGCTCGAGCAACGGGGTCGGCCAGGGCAGGGTGAGCCGGAAGCACACCGCCAGCCGCGGGTCGTCCACCAGCTCCAGGCGGCCCTGCTGGAGGCGGGCGCAGTCGGCGGCCACCGAGAGGCCGATACCGGAGCCCTTGAGCGGGCCCTTGCGGCGCACCCGGCCCTGGTAGAAGGCCTCGAAGAGCCGCTCGCGATCCTCCTCGACGATCGGCTCGCCGCTGTTGGCCACCTCGATCACCAGGCGGTCCGGCAGCGTGCGGGCGCGGATCTCGAGTTCGCCGCCATCCTCACCGTAGGCCACGGCGTTGGAGATGAGGTTGTCGAGCACCCGGGCGGTGGCGGTGGCGTCGAGCGCCCAGGTCAGCGGACCATGGAAGCAGCTGACCCGCATCTCCTTGTTGTCGAGCGCCAGGCGGTGCTTGGCCAGCACCTCCTTAACCACGGTGGCGACGTCCAGCCGGGCGATATCGAGCTGACGGCTGTGCTTGAGCAGGTTGTAGTCGAGCAGCTGCTCGATCAGCTGCTGCAGCTCGCGCCCGCTGGTATCGATCAGGTCGAGGATCTCGCGCTGGCGCGGCGTGACCTCACCGGCCACGCCGTCGGCGAGCAGCGACGAGCCCTCGCGCACGCTGGCCAGCGGCGTCTTGAGCTCGTGGGACATGTGGCGCAGGAACTGCTGCTTCTGGGCCTCCAGGTCGTCGAGCCGCGAGGCCAGCCAGTCCAGGCGCTCGCCCAGGGTGACCAGCTCCGCCGGTCCCTTGAGGGGACTCTGGTGGCGCTCGGTGTCACCGCCCAGGCTGCCGATGCCGAGGATCCGCCCCTCGAGCTGGCGGATCGGGTGGATGATCAGCCGCGTGAACAGCAGCATCAGCACCAGGCTCGCCGAGACCAGCGCCGCGGTCTGCCACCACAGGCGGATCTGCACGTCCTCGGCGCGCGCGCTGATGGCGTCGATGCGCTCGTCGATCCGCCGATTGGTAGCCTGTCGCATCGCCTCGGTATGCTCGGCGAAGGGCAGGAAGTCTTCGAGGCGCGCCTTGAACGCCTCGAGCGGCAGGTCGGGCAGCTCGGCGAGGCCGTCCAGTGCCTCCTCCAGCGCCGCCACGTGGGGATCATCGGGCAGCAGCCGGCGCTGCTGGGCCAGCAGCTGCCGGAACTCCGCGAGGCGCTCGTCGAAGATATCCAGGAGCCCCTCCTGCTCGACCACCGCGTACTGCCGCGCGCCGCGCTCCATCTCCAGCGCCAGCGCGCCCAGCGAGCGGGCACGCCGGGTCTCCTCCACCGCCTGGCGGGCACTCACATCCGCCAGGCGCGAGAGCTCGGAGAGCGCCTGACCGGCCTGGATCATCAGCACCGCGAGCGGCAGCATCACGACCAGAAAGGCCAGCAACACCAGCTGCAACAGCGAGCGCGGGCGCCAGCGGCGCGTAACGGCTGTGGTCATGGACAGCGTTCTTTGCAGGAGGGTAAAGGGAGCCACCATCGTCCATCCCTAAGGATACCAGAGATCGGCCGACCGCCTCGCGCTCGTTCGGCCTCACCCGCAGGCAAAAAAAAGGGCCGGCATGGCCGGCCCAATACGCAGGGAACTGAAGGGTCTGGAAATGTCACCGATCGTCGACCTGGTTCGACCATCGCTGACCTCACCAAGGGCCAGAGGCCCCCGAAGCCATGCGAACGCCATCTGCCACCAGGGGCTGGTCGTTCTCATGCGGGTGGCCGGACAGCCACCCTGCTCCGTCACTGGCGGCAGCGCCTCGAGGGCAATGCCGCGCGAATCGATTCCCCCTGACGGGTCGAGCCCCTTGGGGGAGAGGCATCCTTGCCAGGGCATCCTTGCCCTCTCGATACCGATCCTTGCCTTTCAGCAGTACCGTCTCATCGCAACCTAAAGTCACACATCGCTGGAGCAGACACTGGTCGCATTCGGAGGACCGGACGCACAGGGTAGTGATGACGCGGCGCCCCCTCGGCAACCGGAAAACGGATCGAGCCGTATGACCCGTTTCCCTTGCTCATCCAACCTACTGCCAGTCGCGTGCCAATAAACTCACCATCTCTTTAAAATCATAACCTTAAATAAAATACAGAACGACTCGTGGGCGCATGAGACGCCCAGGCGGGAAAAAACAGGGGCAGGAGCGGGACATTTCGTCGCCAGATGGCGACGCCTTTCCGACCTAACCAGGAAAAACGTTTATTTTCAGATGGTTGCGGCGTTCCTCGACGGCGACGCCGGGCGAAAGCCTCGCGGCGACGGCCCGGCCGTTCAGCCGAGGGTCTTGATCAGGATCTTGGACTTGCGGGCGTGGTTGTAGGTGTCGCGACGCAGGGTGGGCAGTGCCTCGATGTCGGCCAGGCGAAAGCCGTGCTCGAAGAACCAGTGGGTGGTGTGGGTGGTGAGGGCGAACAGCGACGAGAGCTTCAGGCGGCGGGCCCGGCGCTCGATCTCGGCGAGTAGCCGCTCGCCCCGCGCGCCGCCCCGGTAGTCGTCGTGCACGGCCACGCAGGCCAGCTCGCCCATGTCGGCCTCGCCGAAGGTGTGCAGGGCGGCGCAGCCGATGATCATGCCGTCGCGATCGATCACCAGGTAGTCGTCGATCTCGTACTCCAGCCGCTCGCGGGAGCGCGGCACCAGCATGCCTCGCGACTCCAGCGGCTCGAGCAGTTCCACCAGCCCGCCGATGTCGCCGAGTTCCGCCGGGCGCAGCTGCTCGTAGCGATGCTCGGTGATCATGGTGCCCACGCCGTCGCGGGTGAACAGCTCGCCGAGCAGCGCGTCGTGATCGTGCCAGGAGAGCAGGTGGGTGCGGGCGACCCCATGGCGCGCAGCCACGCAGGCCGCGCCCAGGTGCCGAGCCAGTTCGCTGGCGGGATCGGCCTGGGTGAGCAACGGCGCGGCCTCGGCCGGGGTCAGCTGGCGCTGCAACTGTCCGCTGGCATCGACCAGCCCGCAGGCATCGCCGAGCAGGATCAGCTTGTCGGCGGAGAGCGCCGTGGCGGCATGGTGCGCCACCTCGGCGGCGTCCAGGTCGAAGACCTCACCGGTGCTGGAGAAGCCCAGCGGCGGCAGCACCACCAGGGCGCCCCGCTCGAGCAACCCCTCGACCGCCTGGTCGCGCACCCGGCGCACCTCGCCGCTGCGATCGAAGTCGACGCCGTCACGCACGCCCAGCGGCTTGGCCATCACCAGGTTGCCGGAGACCACGGTCATCTCGATCCCGTGCAACGGCGTGTTGGGCAGGCCGGGGGAGAGCCGCGCCTCCAGCCACAGCCGCTGCTCGGCGGCGATGCGCTCGACCCGCGCCATGATCGCCTCGTCGGCCACCCAGCGCCCCCGATGGCGTGTCGGCACGATGCTGGCCTCGTCGAGGGCCTGCTGCACCTGGGGGCGAATGCCGAACACCACCACCAGGCGCACGCCCAGGGTATGCAGCAGCGCCAGGTCCTGGATCAGCTGCTCGCCTCGACCGCTCGCCATGGCCTCCCCCTCGATCAGGATGACGAAGGTTCGTCCCCGATGGGCGTTGATGTAGGGCGAGGAGTTGCGAAACCAGTCGACGAAGGGGAAACGAGTATCCAAGGCCGCACTCCGGCAGCAGGTGAACGAAGGAAGGGTAGAGACTCACTATATCAGAGCGACGAAAACGGCGGCACCGGCAAGCTGGCAGCTGCTAATCAGCAGCATGGAATCAGCCGCCTCAAAAGAAACCCCGAAGGCCTCGGCCTTCGGGGTTTCTTGTAGCTCAGCGCTTGTAGCTCGGTGCTTAACCAAACATGCCCTTGAAGGTGAAGAAGAAGAGGATGGCGAGGCCGGCGCCGGCCGGCAGGGTGATCAGCCACGACATGGCGATGGTGCCAATCACGCGCAGGTTGAGCGCCGCCATGCCGCGGGCCAGGCCCACGCCGAGCACCGCCCCGACCAGGGTCTGGGTGGTGGAGACCGGCAGGCCAGTGCCCGAGGCCAGCACCACGGTCACCGCGGCCGCCAGGGTGGCGGCGAAGCCGCGGCTCGGGGTCAGTTCGGTGATGCCGGTACCCACGGTGGCGATCACCTTGTGGCCGTAGGTGACCAGGCCGACGACGATGCCGCCGCCGCCCAGCACCAGCACCCACCAGGGCACCAGGGCGGCACCCCCGATCTCGCCGCCGGTCTGCACCACGCTGATCACCGCCGCCAGGGGCCCCACGGCGTTGGCCACGTCGTTGGAACCGTGGGCGAAGGCCATGGCGCAGGCGGTGAAGATCATCAGCACGCCGAAGACCCGCTCCACCCCGGAGAAACCGAACTGGTCGGCCTGACGGCTGGAGGCCTTGACGCGACGCTCCATCACCACACCAAGCGCCGCGATCACCAGGCCGGCGAGGAGGGCGAGCAGCAGGCTGGCGCCGAAGCCGAGGTCCAGGCCGACGTGCTTGAGGCCCTTGGTGAGGGTCACCATGGTCACCGCGAAGCCGACCAGGAAGATGTACATCGGCACGTAGCGCTTGGCCGCGGCGAAGGGGTCCTGGGCCTCGAAGATCAGGTGCTGGACCGACTTGAAGAGCGTGAAGGCGATGGTGCCGGCCAGCAGCGGCGAGACCACCCAGCTGGCGGCGATGGTGCCCACCGCGCCCCAGTCCACCGCGCCCGCGCCGAGGCCCGCCACCGCGAAGCCGACGATGGCGCCGACGATGGAGTGGGTGGTGGAGACCGGCCAGCCCTTCATGGAGGCGACCAGCAGCCAGGTCGCCGCCGCCAGCAGCGCCGCCAGCATGCCGTAGACCAGCAGCTGAGGATCGTCCTTCAGCAGCTCGGGGTCGATGATGCCCTTGCGGATGGTGTTGGTGACCTCGCCACCGGCCAGCCAAGCGCCGAGGAACTCGAAGATCACGGCGATGATGATCGCCTGCTTGATGGTGATGGCCTTGGAGCCCACCGAGGTGCCCATGGCGTTGGCCACGTCGTTGGCGCCGACGCCCCAGGCCATGAAGAAGCCGAAGAGACAGGCGAGGATGATGAAGACGTCGCCGTGCTGCGCGATGATCGACATAGGGAGCGTTCCCTTGTTGCGGTCAGAAGAAGAGCGAAACAACGAGGCCCCGGGATCGCCGGGGCCGCTGCGTTCAGTTGGCCGTCATGATCTGCAGTCGGCTGCCGACGCGCTCGGCGCGGTCGGAGAGCTCGCCCACCCAGTCGATGATCTTGTAGAGGAACATCACGTCCACCGGCGGCAGGCGATCCTCGAGCTCGAACAGCTGGCGGCGGATCGCCACCTGCTGGCTGTCGGCCTGCTGCTCGAGCACGTGCAGTTCGCGGATCATCTTCTGCATCACGTCGGAGACGTTGCGCCCGAAGCCGGACTCGAGCAGGTCCTTGAGCTCCTCCAGGGCGTGGCGCGCCTGGGCCACGCAGGCCACCGCGGTGCGCATGTAGTCGCGCATTGGCTGGGCCAGCTCCTGGGGGGTCTGCATGCGACGACCGAGCATGATGCCGGTGATGTCGCGGACCTTGTTGGCGATCTTGTCCTGGACGCTGATCAGGTCGAGCAGGTCGGAGCGCGAGACCGGTAGGAACATGGTGTTGGGCAGGTTGAGACGCAACTCGGTCTTGAGCTCATCGGCCTCGTGCTCGAGGCGGGTGATGGTCTCGCGATGCTGCTGGGCGGTGTCCCAGTCGCCCTCGAGGGACGCCTCGAAGAAGGGCAGCAGCTCGTCGGCACACGCGTTGGCCTTGACGATGTGAGCCAGCAGCGGATGGAATGGCGAGCGGCCGAACATCGCGGAGAAGGGGTTGGATGTCACCATGGGGCATCTATGAACCTGGAAAAATGGCGGCGTCAGTATAGTGACTGACACCCCCCAGCGTCATGACAAATTCATCCAATATTCATCAAAACGAGGTGGCACCACGATGGCAGACGAGATCGAACTCAAGCTCGCTCTAGGGAGCGAGAGTCCCGAGGCCCTGCGACGACATCCCCGCCTGGCCGGAATCACGCCGACGCTCACCCACCTGGGCAACACCTACTTCGACACCCCCGAGGGCGATCTGGAGAGCGAGCGCATGGCGCTGCGCCTGCGGCGCGCGGACGGGCGGCTGCTGCAGACCCTCAAGACCCGTGGCCAGGGCGGCGGCGGGCTCTCGACCCGCGGCGAGTGGGAGTGGGAGGTGCCGGGCCCCGGCCTCGATCTCGAGGGGCTCGCGGCGCTGCCGCCCCTGGCCGAGCACGAGGCGGGCCTGCTCGAGCGCCTGGCCCCGCGCTTCGCCACCGACTTCGCACGCGAGACCTGGTGGCTCGAGCATGCGGGCGCGACCATCGAGCTCGCCCTGGATCTCGGCGAGATCCGGGCGGGCGAGCGGGTCGTGGCGATCCGCGAGCTGGAGCTCGAGCTCAAGGCGGGCGAGCCCGAGGCGCTCTGGTCGCTGGCCGAGGCCCTGACCGACAGGGTGGCGCTGCGCCCCTCGGACACCAGCAAGGCGGCCCGCGGCGGCGCCCTGCTCGACGGCGCGCAGACGCTGCCCGAGGCCACTTCCCCCGCCGGCTGGCTGCACCGCGCCACCGTGGCACTGGATGCCCTGGCGGATAGCGGCGACGAGGCCTGGCGCCGGGAGGCGCGCCGGGCCTTCCAACGGCTGGCGGAACTGGGCGATGATGCTAATGGAGACAACGACGCCGGCGCAGCCTCGCGGCGCGACGAGGCTCGGGCGCTCGCCGAGGCGCTGGACACCGAGCCCTGGCTGAGCCCGACCTTCGGGCGGCGCATGCTGCGCCTGGCCCGCCGGATACCCGGCGACGCCGCCCTGAGCTGACCTGAGCTGCCCCAGACCGACAGGCCCGGCCCGCCACCACAAGGACGACGCTCGTGAACTACCTTCCCAAGCCCGCGGGCGAAGGCCTGCGCACCCGGGTCTTCCAGATCATCTTCGAGTCCGACACCCTGGCGGCCAAGGCCTTCGACATCGCGCTGATCGGGGCGATACTGGCCAGCGTGCTGGTAGTGATGCTGGAGAGCGTCGCGGCCTTTCGCGACGGCCACGCGGCGCTCTTCTACTGGATCGAGTGGGGCTTCACCATCGCCTTCACCCTCGAGCTCGCGGTGCGCCTCTACTGCCTCGAGCGCCCGTTTCAGTACCTCAAGAGCTTCTACGGCATCATCGACCTGGTGGCGATCCTGCCTACCTGGCTGGCGCTGGTGCTGCCGGGCGCCCAGTCGCTGGTGGTGGTGCGCCTGCTGCGCACGCTGCGCATTTTCCGCGTGCTGCGACTGATGGAGTTCGTCGGCGAGGGGCGGCTGCTGGTGGATGCCCTGAAGCGCAGCAGCCACCAAATCTTCCTGTTCCTGTTCACCGTCTTCATGCTGGTGACCATCTTCGCCTCACTCGTTTACCTGATCGAGCCCGAGGAGGCCGGCTTCACCAGCATCCCCACCTCGATCTACTGGGCCGTGGTCACCCTGACCACGGTGGGCTACGGCGACATCGTGCCGGTGACCCCGCTGGGCCAGGCCATCTCGGTGATGGTGATGCTGATCGGCTACTCGATCATCGCGGTGCCCACCGGCGTCTTCTCCGCCGAGGTGATCCGCTCGATCCGCGCCGATCGCTACTCCGACGAGGCCTGCCCGGGCTGCGGCCACGACCGCCACGAGCAGCGGGCCAGGTACTGTCTGCGCTGCGGCACCTGGCTAGACGAGCACTCCCCCGACCCGCGCCTGTCCGAGCAGGAGCAGGAGGCCTGGCGGCAGGCCCGGGAAGGATCGGATGCAGATGACGACGAGGACGAGACGCCGCCGCCGGCGCGTTGAGCCGGCGGCGGGAGACCGACCCGGGAAATCAGGCCTGGAAGGGACGGACGTCGCCGCGCCCCTCGCGCAGGATGGTCGGCGGCAGGTCACGCAGGTCGATCACGCTGGTGGCCTCCAGGTGGCAGGCGCCGCCGTCGATGATCAGGTCGAGATGATTGCCGAAGCGCTCACGGATCTCCTCGGCATCGGTCATCGGCAGCTCCTCCCCCACCGGAATCAGGGTCACACTCATCAGCGGCTCGCCCAGGGCGCCCAGCAGGGCCCGAGTGATCTGGTGGTCAGGCACCCGCACGCCGATGGAGCGGCGCTTGGGGTGCAGCAGCAGCCGCGGCACCTCGGTGGTGGCATCGAGGATGAAGGTGTAGGCCCCCGGCGTGTGCGCCTTCAGCAGCCGGAAGACGTCGTTGTCCACCTTGGCGTAGGTGCCGATCTCCGAGAGATCCGAGCAGACCAGGGTGAAGTTGTGCTTGTCGTCCAGCGAGCGCAGCCACTTGATCTTCTCGATGGCCTTCTTGTCGCCCAGGTGGCAACCCAGGGCATAGCCGGAATCGGTCGGATAGGCGACCACGCCGCCGCGGCGAATGATCTGGATCGCCTGATCGATCAGGCGATGCTGGGGATTGTCCGGGTGGATCTGGAAGAACTGGCTCATGCGAGCTCCCTGTTCGGTGACCGGAAATGGTGTGCCTGCCACGATAACACGCGGCGCCGGGCACACGATCAGGCCCGCCGCCACCGGCGTGTTCTCAGCCGGCAGCCGTCGCGGCGATGCCGGCCAGACGCGGATGAGCCCACACCGGCGGCGTGGCGGTGCGTGGTACCGGGCTCATGCTGCCTGGCGCCAGGTGACCGCCGGGGAAATGGAAATCGCTGCCCACCGAGCCGTAGAGCTCGCGCTCCTGCAGCTGGCGCGCCAGATCACGGGTCACGTCGGGATTCTGGAAACCGCTGACCAGCTCCGCGGCCTGGCCGCCGGCGACGGCAAAGTCGTCGAGCAGCAGCCCGCGCTTGCGCCGGGTCAGGCCGTGGCGCAACGGATGGGCGAGCACCGCCACCCCGCCTGCATCGAGGATCCAGGCCACCGCCGTGGCGAGAAACGGCCAGTGGGCCTTGATGTCGCCGGCCTTGCCGTTGCCGAGGTGCTTCTTGAAGGCGGCACCGATATCGGGCACCAGCCCCGCGGCCACCAGCGCCCGGGCGAAGTCAGGCCGCCCCAGCGGGCGGTCGGAGCCGGCCTGCTCCCGGGCCCGGGCCAGGGCATCCTCGAGGCCGATCTTCTCGAGCCGCTCGGCGATGCGCCAGGAGCGCTGGTCGCGGGCCTCGGCCTGGGCCATAAGCCCCGCGACCAGGTCGCCCCGTGGCCCCTCGGGCAGCAGGCCCACCACGTGGATGTTGATGCCGCGCCACTGGGTCGAGAGCTCGGTGCCGGGAATCAAGCCGATGCCCTGCTCGCGGGCGGCGACCTGCGCCTCCTCGATGCCGTCCATGGTGTCGTGGTCGGTCAGCGCCATCAGGGTCACGCCCTTGGCCCGGCACAGCGCCACCACCTCGGCCGGCGGCAGGGCACCGTCGGAGGCCGTGGAGTGCATGTGAAGATCGACGCTGTGCGGTTCGCCCTCGAATCGGGCGGGCGGTGCGGTCATGGGCATGACGCCGGCAGGTGACTTTGTCAGAATGTCCCGACATGGTGCTCGCGCGGCCGGTGACGGTCAATGACGAGGCCATCGGCACCCGCGGCACGAGCCGCCCACCACCGAGGAAGAACCGCGATGCTCTACGCCATCATCAGTGAAGATGTGAACGACAGCCTGGAACGGCGCCTGGCCGCCCGTCCGGATCACCTGGCCCGCCTCGAGGCGCTGCGCGACGAGGGCCGCCTGGTGCTGGCCGGCCCGCACCCGGCCATCGACAGCAACGACCCGGGCGAGGCCGGCTTCACGGGGAGCCTGGTGGTCGCCGAGTTCGAGAGCCTCGAGAGCGCCCAGGCCTGGGCCGATGCCGATCCCTACATGATCGCCGGCGTCTATGCCAAGGCGATCGTGAAGCCGTTCAAGAAGGTCCTGCCCTGATCCCCATCCACAGTTTGACCTGTCCACAGCCGGTTTCCCACAGCTGCTGTGGACAAGCCTGTTGAAACGCCGCGGACGCCTTCCGCCAGCCCCGATACCATGCCGCCGCGGTGCGATCGATCAAACCTTGATCACCGCGCCGCCGCCTCCTCCGCCCCTGTGACCGGAGCCGCCCCGTGACCGCTGCCCCCGACGCCCTGCCGCCGCTCGCCGGCCTTCAGACCGCCCGCCTCGACTGGCGCCGGGATGACGGCGGCGAGGAGGCACCCCACTCCGCGGCCTTCGACGACGTCTACTTCTCGCGCCACGACGGCCGCGCCGAGACCGAGCACGTCTTCCTCGACGCCAACCGGCTGCCCGAGCGCTTCGCCGACTGGCAGGCAGACCGTCCCTTCGTGATCGGCGAGACCGGTTTCGGCACCGGGCTCAACATGCTCTGTGCCTGGGCCTGCTTCGAGGCCCACGCCCCACTGGTGGCGCGGCTGCACCTGATCTCCACCGAGAAGTTCCCCCTGGTACGGGAGGATCTCGCCCGGGCGCTCGCCGCCTGGCCGGACCTTGCCGAGCGGGCCGCCCGCCTGGTCGCCCAGTGGCCCGAGCCGGTGGCCGGCGTGCATCGGCTGTGGCTCGACGACCGGGTGACCCTCGACCTGCACTTCGGCGACACCACCGAGCGGCTCGAGCGGCTCGACGGCCGGGTCGACGCCTGGTTCCTCGACGGCTTCGCGCCGTCGAAGAACCCCGAGATGTGGCAGCCCGCGCTATTCGCCGCCATGGCAGCCCGCTCGCGCCCCGGCGCGACCCTGGCCACCTTTACCTGCGCCGGGGTGGTCAAGCGCGGCCTCAAGGCGGCCGGCTTCGCCTGGCGCAAGGTGCCGGGGTTCGGCCGCAAGCGCGAGATGCTGGCCGGCGAGATCGCCGCCCCCCCCGAGGATCGCCGGCGCGCGGCCACGCCCTGGTTCACGCCCCCCGCGGCGCGGCCGGCCCGCCACGTGGCCGTGGTCGGGGCGGGCATCGCCGGCACGAGCGTCGCCGCGGCGCTGGCCCGGCGTGGGGTGGCGGTCACGCTGATCGACCGTGAGGACCCCGGCAGCGGCGGGTCCGGCAACGACCAGGGCGCGCTCTACGTCAAGCTCGCCGCCGACACCAACCCCCAGAGCCGGGTCTATCTCGCCGGGCTGCTGCACAGCCGCCGCCTGCTCGCGACGCTGGATCCCGAGCAGGCGCTGTGGATGCCCTGCGGAGTGCTGCAGCTGGCGATGAGCGACAAGGAGCAGGCCCGTCAAACGCGCTTCCTGGCCCATCATCCACTGCCCGATAGCGTGGTCCACGGCGTCTCGGCGGACGCGGCGTCGCGCCTTGCCGGCACGCCGCTGGACCACGGCGGGCTTCACTACCCCAAAGCGGGCTGGGTGCGCCCGGCGGCGCTCTGCCGGCGGCTAGCGGCCACGCCGGGCGTGGGGTTCCGCCGGGCGGAGGTGACCGGACTGACGCCGGAGGACGACGGCTGGTCGCTGGCGCTCGCCGACGGCGAGCACCTGGCGGCCGACCAGGTGGTGATCGCCACCGCAGCGCTCGCCAACCGCTTTCCCCAAACCGCGGCGCTGCCGCTGCAGCCGGTGCGCGGCCAGGTCAGCCGACTGACGCTGCCCCGTGGCGCACCCACGCTGGAGCGGGTCATCTGCGCGGGCGGCTATGTGTCGCCGCCGATGGGCGGCGTGCTCACCTTCGGCGCCACCTTCGCGCCGAACCAGGCCGCGACCGGGGTGCGCACAGCCGATCACGCGGCCAACCTAGCAGAGCTCGAGGCCACCCTGCCGGCCTTCGTGGCCGCCCTGCGCGAGGCGGGTGCGGCGCTCGAGCCGGCCGGGCTGGAGGGCCGGGCGGCGGTACGCGCCGCCAGTCCCGACAAGTCGCCCTACGCGGGCCCGGTGCCGGTAGCCGAGGCCTGGGCGGCGGACTATGCACGGCTCGCCAAGGACGCCACTCGGGTGCGCGAAACGCCGGGGCGCCACCACGGCGGCCTGTGGATCAGCGCGGCCCATGGCTCCCGGGGCTTTTCCAGCGCCCCGCTCTGCGCCGAGCTGATCGCCTCACGGATCTGCGACGAGCCGCTGCCCCTGGAGGCGCCGCTGGTCGATCACCTGCACCCGGGGCGTCGGCTCATCCGCGACCTGATACAAGGGAAGCATGACTCAGCATCAGCGAGAGGCGTCGGGAACGGCTCGTAGAGGGGCCTCTACGCCCTACCCTTCCTCGTCGTCGGCCAGGTCGCGGCCGAAGGCGCGCCACTGGGCCAGGGTCATTACCTCGGTGGACTCGGTCTCGAGGTCGTGGGCGATCAACAGCTCGCCGCGGTCGAGCTGGCCCTTGAGCTGGCCGACCCAGCCGCGCATGCCTTCGCCGGTGTCGGTGGTATCGTAGCCCTGGCGGGTGACGAAGGCCTCCAGCAGGCCGTCCAGGGTCTCCGGCGGCAGCATGCGGTAGGGCACTTCGATGAAACGATTGCCGTTCATTGGTCCGCTCCTCCCTGTTCCCATTCGGCCAGCCGCTCGAGGAAGGCGGCCTCGTCGATGACCGGCACTCCCATCTGTTCGGCCTTCTCACGCTTGCTGCCGGCGGCGTCGCCAGCCACCACGCCAGCGGTCTTCTTCGAGACGCTGCCGGCTACCTTGGCGCCCAGCGCCTGGAGGCGCGCCTTGCCCTCGTCACGGGTCATGCTCTCGAGGGTGCCGGTGAGCACCCAGCTCTGCCCGACCAGGGGCTGGGGGCGCTCGCCGATGGCCTCCTCTTCCCAGGTCAGGCCGCAGGCCAGCAGGTCCTCGATGGTCTCGCGGTTGTGCGGCTGCTGGAAGAAGGTGTGCACATGGGCCGCGACGATGGGGCCCACGTCGTCCACGGCCTCCAGGGCGGCCACGTCGGCGGCCATCAGCGCCTCCAGGCGGCCGAAGTGGCGAGCCAGGTTGGCGGCGGTGGTCTCGCCCACCTCGCGGATGCCCAGGGCGAAGATGAAGCGCGCCAGCGTGGTCCGCTTGGCCTTGTCGAGGGCCGCCACCAGGTTCTCGGAGGACTTCTTGCCCATCCGCGGCAGTTCGGTGAGGCGCTCGGCTTCCAGCCGGAAGAGGTCCGCCGGCGTGGTCACCCACTCGCGCTCGACCAGCGCCTCAATCAGCTTCTCGCCCAGGCCGTCGATGTCCAGCGCGCGACGCGAGGCGAAGTGCTTGAGCGCCTCCTTGCGCTGGGCGGGGCAGTAGAGCCCGCCGGAGCAGCGTGCCACCACCTCGCCCTCGAGGTGCTCGATCTCGGAGCCGCAGGCCGGGCAGTGCGCGGGAAAGACGATCGCCTCGGCATCGACCGGACGATACTCGGTGAGCACCCTGACCACCTGGGGGATGACGTCGCCGGCCCGACGAATCGCCACGGTATCGCCGATCTTCACGTCGAGCCGGGCGATCTCGTCGGCGTTGTGCAGGGTGGCATTGGAGACGGTGACGCCGGCCACCGAGACCGGCTCGAGCCTCGCCACCGGGGTGATCGCCCCGGTGCGCCCGACCTGGAACTCCACGTCGTTGAGTCGGGTGGTCTCCTCCTGGGCAGGAAACTTGAAGGCGATCGCCCAGCGCGGGGCCCGCGCCACGAAGCCCAGCTCGCGCTGCAGGCGCAGGTCGTCGACCTTGATCACCACCCCGTCGATGTCGTAGCCGAGGCGATCGCGCTTCTCGCCAAGCGCACGGCAGTAGTCGATGATGCCCTCGGCGCCCTCCACCACGGCGAGCTCCTGACTGGTGCGAAAGCCCAACTCGCCGAGACGGGCCATTAGCTGGCTGTGGCTGACGTCGCCCTGCTCCGGCTCGAGGCGTGCCACCTGGTAGGCGCTGAACTCCAGCGGCCGGGTGGCGGTGACCCGGGGATCGAGCTGGCGCAGGCTGCCGGCGGCGGCGTTGCGCGGATTGGCGAACACCTTGGTGTCCTCCTCCCGGGCCCGGTCATTCAACGCCTCGAAGCCCGCGTGGCTGATGATCACCTCGCCGCGCACCTCCAGCAGCTCGGGCGGGTCGTCGCCGCGCAACCTGAGCGGGATGGAACGCAGAGTGCGCAGGTTGGAGGTGATGCCCTCGCCGGTGCGGCCGTCGCCCCGGGTGACGCCGGCGGTCAGCTCTCCCCGCTCATAGACCAGCGAGACGGCGGCACCGTCGAGCTTGGGCTCGCAGCAGAAGACCAGCGGCTCACCATGCGCCTCGAGGCGGTCGGCGACACGCCGCACGAAGGCCTTGATCTCCTCCTCGTTGAAGGCGTTGTCCAGGGAGAGCATCGGCACGGCGTGCGCCACCTCGGGAAAGCCCGCGTCGGGCGCGGCCCCGACCCGCTGGGTGGGCGAGTCGGCGGTCACGAGTTCGGGATGCGCCTCCTCCAGCTCCAGCAGGAGACGCAGTCGACGGTCGTAGTCGGCATCGGTCATACGCGGCTCGTCGAGCACGTAGTAGCGGTAGTTGGCGTCGTCGAGCTCGGCACGCAGGCGCGTCGCCTCTTCCTGAATCGATGGATCGGTTTGGCTCATGGGGCAATCTGGTTCTCGATCGATGGCGAGGGCCGTGAAGCTCGAAGCTCGAAGCTCGAAGCTCGAAGCTCGAAGCTCGAAGCTCGAAGCTCGAAGCTCGAAGCTCGAAGCTC
>NZ_VBUI01000033.1 GCF_005780185.1 Halomonas urmiana
CTCGGCGCTCGGCGCTCGGCGCTCGGCGCTCGGCGCTCGGCGCTCGGCGCTCGGCGCTCGGCGCTCGGCGCTCGGCGTTGGTCTCTCTGCACCAGGTTGAGTAAAATGCTCGGATATCCATGACCCGCCGGAAGACATCATGAGCGACAACTCCCTGCGCGACCTTCGCAAGCCCGCTCCCCGGGCGGGCGATGCGCCGCCGAAGATCACTTTCCCCTGCGACTACCCCATCAAGGTCGTCGGCGATGCCGCCGATGATTTCGCGGCGACGGTCTGTCAGATCGTCCACCGCCATGACCCGAGCTTCGAGGCCGCCGGCATCCAGGTGGTGCCGAGCCGCAACGGCCGCTTCCTGTCGGTACGCCTGACCCTGCGCGCCACGGGGGAGGTGCAGATCAAGGCTCTCTTCGACGAGCTGAAGGCCACCGGCCGTGTGCATATGGTGGTGTGATGGCACCTGACAGCACGGCGCCGATCGCGCTGCACCGCCTGGGCAGACGGCCCTATGGCCCCGTCTGGCAGGCCATGCGCACCCTGACCGACGAGCGTGATGCCGAGACGCCGGACCAGTTCTGGCTGGTCGAGCATGACCCGGTGTTCACCCAGGGTCAGGCCGGCAAGCCCGAACACCTGCTGATGCCGGGTGATATCCCGGTGGTTGCCACCGATCGCGGCGGCCAGGTGACCTACCACGGCCCCGGCCAGGTGGTGCTCTATCCGCTACTCGACGTGCGCCGCGCCCGCCTGGGCGTGCGTGAGCTGGTCACCGCCCTGGAGCAGGCGGTGATCGCGCTGCTGGCCGAGCACGGCGTGACGGCCCATGCCCGGCCCGATGCCCCCGGCGTCTACGTGGGGGAGGCCAAGATCGCCTCCCTGGGGCTGCGTATCCGCCGTGGAGCCAGCTTCCACGGGGTCGCGCTCAACGTCGACGGGGATCTCGCGCCCTTCTCGCGGATCAACCCCTGCGGCTATGCTGGCATGGCCATGACGCGACTGGCCGATCTCTGCCATGACTGTACGGGCGTCGAGGCGGTGGGGGAGCGCCTGGCCGAATGCCTGGCGCGTGAGCTGGGACGTGAGTTAACAGCGTCAAGCAGCCAGGCGCCGAGCCGCCAAGCTGACCTGTGATGGGCTGCAGGGGCTGAGATAGAACAAGCCCCCGCTGGACCAAGCATCCAGTGGGGGCTTTGCATTGACACCAGAGGTGGCAGAAACATCATACTTTGCGCTCGGCGCTCGGCGCTCGGCGCTCGGCGCTCGGCGCTCGGCGCTCGGCGCTCGGCGCTCGGCGCTCAGCCGACGTTGACGGCGTCGATGCGGTTCGGGTCCGGCGCCTGGGCCGGCACCTCGGCGGGGGCGGCCAGGCCGAGGTTGTTCTTCTCGAACACCCGGTCGGCCCGGTAGCTGGAGCGCACCAGCGGGCCGGACGGGACCTCCATGAAGCCCTTCTCCAGGCCCAGCACGCGGTAGCGGTCGAACTCCTCCGGGGTGACCCAGCGCTCCACCGGCAGATGGTGGCGGGTGGGGCGCAGATACTGACCCAGGGTGACGATGTCCACGCCGATCTCGCGCAGGTCATCGAAGGTCGCCAGTATCTCCTCGTCGGTCTCGCCAAGGCCCAGCATCAGGCTGGTCTTGGTGATGACTCCGGGGCGATGGCGCTTGGCATGGGCCAGCACGTCCAGGGTCTTGCGGTAGCCGGCGCGCGGGTCACGCACCCGCGAGGTCAGTCGCTCGACGGTCTCGACGTTCTGGGCGAAGACCTCGAGCCCGGCGTCCACCACCCGCTCGATCGCCACGGGCTCGGCGTCGAAGTCCGGCGTCAGCGCCTCGACGACCACCTCGGGGGTGCGCGCCTTGATGGCCCGGATGCAGTCAGCGTAGTGGGTCGCGCCGCCGTCGGGCAGGTCGTCCCGATCCACCGACGTCAGCACGATGTAGCGCAGCCCCATCAGCTCCACGGAGCGTGCGGTGTTTTCCGGCTCCTCGGTGTCCAGCCACCCCTTGGGGTTGCCGGTGTCCACGGCACAGAAGCGGCAGGCGCGGGTACACACCGAGCCCATCAGCATGATGGTCGCCGTGCCGTTGCTCCAGCACTCGCCCTGGTTGGGGCAGTGGGACTCGGCGCACACGGTGCTGAGCCGGTGGGTGGCCACGTTCTTCTTGACCGCCTCGAAGCGCTCGCCGCCGGGGATCTGGGCGCGCAGCCAGCTCGGCTTGCGTCCGCTGACGCCGCCGTCCTCGACCTCGCGACGCACCTTCATGCCGTCCTTGATGGCGGCCGTGCCATGGTCGTTGCGATACTTTTCGCCGCTGGAGACGCGTGGGGAGGGGGTGTCGCTCATAGCTGTGAGCCTCTCTGCTCGCCGGCTGTCTCACCGGGACGGCGCCCGGGGGCGCGTCGATCGGCGTTTCCAGTCAGCCTGGCACGTCGAATGTTACGGGAATTCAAGGCCCATAACCTACCATAACCGTCACCTTTTTGGACAGCGGGCGGGGCGTGCGCGGTCGCCGGTTCGGGGTGGGTCAAGGGGTGGCGGTCAAGTGCGGGCGCTCAATAGGTGGTCATCGGCAGGCAGTCGACGCCGTGGCTCGGCAGCGGGGTCGGGGGCGCGGCGAAGTGCTCGTGGAGCTCGGTGAGGTGTTCGCGCACGAAGCGCAGGAACAGCTCGGTGACCGGGGTCGGGAAATGATCGCGGGGGTGCACCGTGCACCAGGCGTGGCGCAGCGGGAAGCCGGGCAGGGCGAGGGGCACGAGCAGGCCCGCCTCGATCTCCAGTCGCACGGCGAGGCGGGGCAGCACGGCCACCCCCAGCTGTGCCATCACCCCATGCTTGACCGCCTCGTTGGACCCCAGCTCGATGGCATGGGGGAGCCATACGTCCTGTTCGGCCGCCTGCTCCTCGAAGGCGCTGCGCACCCCGGAGCCGGGCTCGCGCATCAGCACGTAGTGGCGCGCGAAATCCTCCAGGGTGGGGTGTTCGGCAGCCAGCAGCGGGTGGCCCGGCCAGACCACGGGCACCAGCTCACTCTCGAGAATCGGCATGAACGTCAGCTCGTCGCCCTCGGGGACCCGCGCCATGATCACCAGGTCGTCGCGCCGCTCGGCGAGTCGCTCCAGCGCCTGGCGCCGGCTGCAGACGCGCAGGCGCACCACGATGTCGGGGTAGTGAGCGCGAAAGCGGGCCATCAGGTGCGGCACCACGTACTGGGCGGTGGAGACCGCGGCGAGATTGAGCTCGCCGTTCAGCGTCCCGGCCAGGTCGGAGAGCGTCATCTGCAGGCGCGAGACCTGCCCGAAGATCGAGCGAGTCGAGGCGGCCAGCGCATCGGCGGCGGGCAGCAGGTGCAGGGTGCGCCCGGCGTACTTGAAGAGCGGCTGGCCGAGGGCCTGCTCGAGCTGGCGAATCTGGGCGCTCACGGCGGGCTGGGTCAGCCCCAGCGCCTCGGCCGCTCGGGAGTAGGAGTGCTGGTCATAGACGGCACGGAACACCTGGAGCTGGCGAAAGGTCAGGCGGTTAAGCAGCTTGGGTGTGGTCATGTCGGTCTGTCCGCCGGCATCATGCCGTGGATTTCTGGGATTCTGGCGCCATGCTAGCACCGCCCGAGCGCCGCCGGCCATGCCGTAAATCGGCACCACGAATGCCCCGTGCGGGCCCCGGGCCCACCACAAGGTCCTCGCAGCGGCTGGTTTCATGCGCTATATTGCATTGCAGCAAAGCCCGCTTTCATGCATCGGTGCCGAGAGCATTCGCTACAGGAGCCTTGGGCACCGAGCAACCCTGGAGCTGATAATGAATCCCCTGATACCGACTCCTGCAGCCGACGCGCTGCCCTTCATGGATCCATTCGGTTTCGGACGCGCCGCCTGTGATTACTGGCGTGACACCCTGGAGCGCAGCGTGCTCTTCATGGATATCATGCGCCAGCGCGGCAACCAGTATCTCGAGCATATCGAGCAGACCAAGCCCAACGTGCTGGGTTTCGATACCGAGGTGCTGGTGGACGGCCGCACCTTCTCTCGCCCGGTCAACTACGAGCTGCTGCGCATTCAGCCTCCCGAGGGGGTGGAAACCGATCTGCAGATGCGCCCCTTCGTGGTGGTGGATCCGCGTGCCGGCCACGGCCCGGGTATCGGCGGCTTCAAGCCCGATAGCGAGATCGGCATCGCCCTGCGCGCCGGACATCCCTGCTACTTCATCGGGTTTTTGCCCTATCCGGTCCCGGGGCAGACCGTCGAGGACGTGGTCGAGGCCGAGGTCGCCTTCCTGCGCCACGTCATCGAGCGTCATCCGGAGACGTCCGAAAAGCCGATGGTGGTCGGCAACTGCCAGGCCGGTTGGCAGATCATGATGGCCGCGGCCCTCGAGCCTGACCTCTTCGGCCCGATCCTCATTGCCGGCTCGCCGCTCTCCTACTGGGCCGGCGAGCGGGGCGGCGCCCCGATGCGCTATACCGGCGGGCTGTCCGGCGGTAGCTGGATGACCTCGCTGTTGAGTGACCTGGGCGCCGGGCTCTTCGACGGCGCCTGGCTGGTGCAGAACTTCGAGCGCTTGAACCCCGCCAACACCTGGTGGAGCAAGCAGTACCGGCTCTACTCCCAGGTCGACACCGAGGCGGAACGCTACCTCGAGTTCGAACGCTGGTGGGGCGGCCACGTGGTGCTCGGCGGCGACGAGATCCAGTACATCGTCGACAACCTCTTCATCGGCAACCGCCTCTCCACCGCCCAGCTGGTGACCTCCGACGGGCGGCGCATCGACCTGCGCAACCTGCGCTCGCCGGTGGTGGTGTTCTGTTCGCGCGGCGACGACATCACGCCGCCGCCCCAGGCCCTGGGCTGGGTGCGCGACCTCTACGAAGGGGTCGAGGACGTGATCGCCAACGAGCAGACCATCGTCTACTGCGTGCATGACACCACCGGTCACCTGGGCATCTTCGTGTCCGGCAGCGTCTCCCGTAAGGAGCATGCCGAGTTCACCGCCAACATGGACTACATCGACGTCCTGCCGCCTGGGCTCTACGAGACCACGGTGTCCAGTGCCGCCGAGCGCGAGGATGCCGAACTGATCGAGCGCGACTACCTGCTCGAGTTCACGCCGCGCACCATCGAGGAGCTCGACCAGGAGGTCCAGCATCGTCCCGAGGATGACACCCGCTTCGCCGCGGTGGCGCGGATCTCCGAGATCAACCTGGGCTTCTACCGCGCCTTCATGCAGCCCTGGGTCCAGGCCATGGCCACGCCGGAGTCGGCCAAGTGGATGCGGCGCATGCATCCCAACCGCCTGGGCTACCGTCTGCTCTCCGATCGCAACCCGCTGATGACCGCGGTCCCGGTGCTGGCCGACAAGGTGCGCGCCGACCGCCATCCGGTGCACGAGGACAACGTCTTCCGCGCGGTGGAGGGCATCTTCTCCGACCAGATCACGCGCAGCCTGAACGCCTGGCGGGACCTTCGCGATCGCAGCAGCGAGCGTTTCTTCCTCGACTTCTATGGTCAGCCGTTGCTGCAGGCCATGGTGGGCCTGGGCGGTGACGCCCATGCGCATCGCCGTCGCCCGGGGGCCGAACCCGAGCATCGCCGCTTCATCGAGCGTCGCCGCAATGAGGTCCATCGCGCGATCACCGAGGGCGGCGCTCACGAGGCGGTCATGCGTTCGATGATCCATGTGCTGGGCGGCGCCCCGGCCACCGACGAGCGCAACTTCAAGCGGTTGCGGGCTTCGCGGGCCGAGCTCGAGCCGGGCGCTCAACTGGCCGACTTCAAGCACCTGGTGCGTGAGCAGTTCTTCACCCTTCAGCAGGATCATGAGGCGGCCCTGGAGGCGATCCCGAGCCTGCTCAAGGGGCAGACGGCCCAGCAGATCGACGCCCACCTCGCGCATATCGAGCACGTGCTGGCGGCCAGTGGCGAGCTCAGCGAGCATGCGGCGGATCGCTTCGAGCGCATCAAGGGGCTGTTCCACCAGGCCATCGATCACGCGCCCGAGGAGGAGCAGGAGGCGCGTCGCGACTCTGAAGCCAGCATCGCCCGCGAGGCCGTGGCCGGAGAGCTCGCCCGTCGCGAGGTGGAAAGCCTGATGGAGGCGATGCCCGTCGCCGAGTCGAACCGGGCAAGCGCGGTGTCCCAGGCGCAGAGTGCCGCCGTTCAGGACGCCGAGGCACAGAACGCCGGGGAGCCGGACGTTAAGGCGCAGGACGTCGAGGCACAGGACGTCGAGGCGCCGGAGGCGGCCACTCCGACCGCTGAAGCGTCTTCTGAACCGGCGACTAAGCCGGCCACTACCGGTGTCAAGCGCAAGCCGGCGAGCCGGGCAGCGCCGCGGCGCCGCACGTCGCGTAACTCCGGCAAGAAGTAACGGGCAAGAAGCGAGCGACGATGCCGGCTGAGCCCCGCGCGCCAACGCTTTGACACGCACGCCCCCGCCCTCACGGCGGGGGCGTTGTCGTTGGCACCCGGACGTTCCTGGCTTGTCGTCTCGTGACTCGGCGGTCTAGGTTCAAGGAGCCGCCCGCCGGGGGTGACTGGCGTGAAGCCGATCGCTGGGGTAGGGTAATCGCATTTTTCACCCGTCGCAGCGGACGGGTCGATACCGTCTGGCGCGAGCCGTCACGCTGGCGCCATCAGCACAGTGGAGCAC
Source organism: Halomonas urmiana (assembly GCF_005780185.1). Taxonomy (GTDB): domain Bacteria; phylum Pseudomonadota; class Gammaproteobacteria; order Pseudomonadales; family Halomonadaceae; genus Halomonas; species Halomonas urmiana. The sequence goes on from NZ_VBUI01000033.1 coordinate 6,642, forward strand.
TATGGGCAAGTCACTGGTCATCGTCGAGTCGCCGGCCAAGGCGAAGACGATCAACAAGTATCTCGGCAACGACTTCATCGTAAAGTCGAGCGTGGGGCACATCCGTGACCTGCCGACCAGCGGCTCGGGCAAGACGGCGTCGGACCCCAAGGAGCGCGCTCGACAGGCGGCGGCCACCCGCAAGATGTCGCCGGAGGAGAAGGCGGAGCATCGCAAGCGCAAGGCCCACGACCAGCTGATCCGGCGCATGGGCATCGATCCCGAGCACGGCTGGAAGGCGCACTACGAGATCCTGCCGGGTAAGGAGAAGGTGGTGGCCGAGCTCCAGAAGCTCGCCGAGAAGGCCGATGCGGTCTATCTCGCCACCGACCTGGACCGCGAGGGGGAGGCCATCGCCTGGCACCTGCGCGAGACCATCGGCGGCGACGAGACCCGCTATCGGCGCGTGGTGTTCAACGAGATCACCAAGAACGCCATCCAGGAGGCCTTCCAGGATCCCGGCCAGCTGAACATCCCGCGGGTCGAGGCTCAGCAGGCGCGTCGCTTCCTCGACCGGGTGGTGGGCTTCATGCTCTCGCCGCTGCTGTGGGCCAAGATCGCCCGTGGCCTCTCCGCCGGGCGAGTGCAGTCGGTCGCCACCCGGCTGATCGCCGAGCGCGAACGCGAGATCCACGCCTTCATTCCCGAGGAGTTCTGGGACGTTCATGCCGACCTGGTCCCTCACGTCGACGGGGCCGGCGATGACGCGACGCCGGTGCGTTTCGAGCTGGTGCGCCAGGACGGCAAGGCCTTCCGGCCCACGTCCGAGGTCGAGACCCTCGAGCGTATCGCGGCGCTCAGGCAGGCGCGCCTCGCGATCACCGCGCGGGAGGACAAGCCCACCCGCTCCAAGCCCAATGCCCCCTTCATCACCTCGACGCTGCAGCAGGCGGCCAGCGGCCGGCTGGGCTTCTCGGTGAAGAAGACCATGACGCTCGCCCAGCGCCTCTACGAGGCCGGCTACATCACCTACATGCGGACCGACTCCACCAACCTCTCCCGGGATGCGGTGGAGGGGGTGCGCGAGTTCATCGGCGAGGAGTTCGGCGCGCGCTACCTGCCCGAGGCGCCCAACCGCTACTCCAGCAAGGAGGGCGCCCAGGAGGCCCACGAGGCGATTCGTCCCTCCGAGGTCGCCCGCCGTGCCACCGACCTCGTCGGCATGGAGCGCGATGCCGAGCGCCTCTACGAGCTGATCTGGCGCCAGTTCGTGGCCTGCCAGATGCCCCCCGCCGAGTATCTCTCCAGCACCCTGACCGTGGAGGTCGAGGGCTTTGAACTCAAGGCCAAGGGGCGGGTGCTGAAGTTCGACGGCTACACCCGGGTGATGAAGCCCATGGGGCGCAAGGACGAGGACCAGTCGCTGCCGGACCTCGCCGAGGGCACCCCCATGACCCTCGAGCACCTCGATCCCCAGCAGCACTTCACCAAGCCGCCGGCCCGCTACACCGAGGCCAGCCTGGTCAAGGAGCTGGAGAAGAAGGGCATCGGCCGGCCCTCGACCTACGCCGCCATCATCTCCACCATCCAGGACCGCGGCTACGTCAAGCTGGAGAACCGGCGCTTCTACGCCGAGAAGCTCGGCGATATCGTCACCGAGCGGCTCAAGGAGTCGTTCCCCGATCTGATGGACTACTCCTTTACCGCGCGCATGGAGGATAGCCTCGACGAGGTGGCCGAGGGCGAGCGCAACTGGCAGGAGCTACTCGATGCCTTCTACGACGAGTTCCAGAAGGAGCTCGCCGTGGCCGAGAGCGAGGAGGGTATGCGCCCCAACCAGCCGGTGCCCACCGACATCGACTGCCCGACCTGCGGGCGCAAGATGCAGATCCGCACCGCCTCCACCGGGGTCTTCCTGGGCTGCTCCGGCTACAACCTGCCGCCCAAGGAGCGCTGCAAGACCACCATCGACCTGCTGCCCGGCGACGAGGCGGTGGCGGCCGATGCCGGCGAGGACGCCGAGACCGATGCGCTGCGCGCCAAGCACCGCTGCCCCAAGTGCGGCACCGCCATGGACAGCTACCTGATCGACGAGACGCGCAAGCTGCACATCTGCGGCAACAGCCCCGATTGCGACGGGTACGAGATCGAACAGGGCAAGTTCCGCATCAAGGGCTACGACGGGCCGACCATCGAGTGCGACAAGTGCGGCAGCGAGATGCAGCTCAAGACCGGCCGCTTCGGCAAGTACTTCGGCTGCACCAACAGCGAGTGCAAGAACACCCGCAAGCTGCTGAGAAGCGGCGAGGTGGCGCCGCCCAAGATGGATCCCATCCCCATGCCCGAGCTCGAGTGCCAGAAGGTCGAGGATCACTACGTGCTGCGCGATGGCGCCAGCGGGCTGTTCCTGGCGGCCAGCAAGTTCCCCAAGAACCGCGAGACCCGCCCGCCGCTGGTCGCCGAGCTCAAGGCCCACGCCGAGGAACTACCCGAGAAGTACCGCTATCTGCTCGAGGCGCCCAGCGAGGATCCGGATGGTCGCCCGGCGCAGATTCGCTTCTCGCGCAAGGCGAAGGAGCAGTTCGTGATGACCGATGAGGGCGGCAAGGCCACCGGCTGGAAGGCCACCTTCGAGGGCGGCAAATGGCACGTGGAGGACAAGCGCAAGTGACCCCGCGAGCCCGGACCAATCAGTTGTTCTACCAGGCCGAGCTGCTGCTCGATCTGCCCGCCGGCGACGACGAGCACGCCGAGGCGCGCCGCATGGCGGCGGAGGAGGGCGGGCTGGCCCTGCTCGAGCTGGGCCTCGAGTCGCTGCTGCGCGAGGTCACCGAGCATGCCCACCTCGAGCGCCACGACTGGCGCGAACTGCTCGGCCCCGAGGGGGCCGGCATCGCCGAGCTGCATCGCCTGCGGGAGCTGGCCGCCCGGCCCGAGAGCTGGCTGTCCAGGCTGCTCGCCCGGCTCGAGGCGCTGCATGGCAGCGATGGCGTGGCCCGGCGGCGACCCAGTAACCCGGGGCTGATCGCGGTGGGGGGTGCCGCCTCCCTGGCCGATGAACTCGGCGACTGCGTGCGCGAGGCCAAGCGCGAGATCGCCGCACTGCGCGAGACCAGCGAAGAATGGTAGCGGCGTTGGCAGTCTCGGCGGAGCGCGTCGCGCTGCTGGTCGACGTGCAGAACGTCTACTACACCACGCGCCAGGCCTTCGGTCGCCACTTCAACTACCACGCCTTCTGGCGCCGCTTCGCCGCCGGCCGTGAGGTGGTGGTGGCCAACGCCTATGCGGTCGATCGCGGCGACGCCAAACAGCGCCAGTTCCAGGATATCCTGCGCGGCATCGGCTTCGCGGTGAAGCTCAAGCCCTTCATCCAGCGCAGCGACGGCTCCGCCAAGGGCGACTGGGACGTCGGCATCGCCCTGGACGCCATGGAGGCCGCGCCGCACGTCGACCGGGTGGTGCTGGTCTCCGGTGACGGTGACTTCGACCTGCTGGTCGAGCGGCTGCGCGACCGCCATGGCATGACGGTGGAGGTGGTCGGCGTGGAGCGCCTCACCGCCGAGTCGCTGATCCGCGCGGCCAGCCGCTTCGTGCCCATCGAGGGGGAGTTGCTGCTTTAGGCAAAGCCTATCTCAGCGAGTGGTTCTACTCGGAGCTGATCCGGCGGCAGGCCTTCGAGGAGGCGCTGTGAATACATCCTTGTACGCTACCGACGCCATCCCTGGCGTAGGACCTCCTCTTCGGCCTGACCCCCGGCGCTCCTCGCTTCTGACAGTCTTGATGGATGTGAGTGTCGGCGATAACCGGTACAATCGCGCCCCCTTCACGCACTGACTGGACGCTTCATTGATCTCCACCGCCAATATCACCATGCAGTTCGGCGCCCGGCCGCTCTTCGAGAATGTCTCCATCAAGTTCGGTAACGGCCACCGCTACGGCCTGATCGGCGCCAACGGCTGTGGCAAGTCCACCTTCATGAAGATCCTCGGCGGGGATCTGGAACCGTCTTCGGGTCAGGTGATGGTCGAATCCGGCGCCCGGCTCGGCAAGCTGCGCCAGGATCAGTTCGCCTTCGAGGACGAGCGGGTCATCGACACCGTGATCATGGGCAACGACGAGCTGTGGCAGGTCGCGGCCGAACGCGAGCGCATCTACTCGCTGCCGGAGATGAGCGAGGACGATGGCATGGCCGTGGCCGACCTGGAAGTGCGCTTCGCCGAGCTCGACGGCTACACCGCCGAGTCCCGCGCCGGCGAGCTGCTGATGGGCCTGGGTATCCCCCTGCACCAGCACACGGGCCCCATGAGCGAGATCGCCCCGGGCTGGAAGCTGCGCGTGCTGCTGGCCCAGGCGCTGTTCGCCGACCCCGACGTGCTGCTGCTCGACGAGCCCACCAACCACCTGGACATCAACACGATCCGCTGGCTGGAGGGCATGCTGACCGCCCGGGACAGCACCATGATCATCATCTCCCACGATCGCCACTTCCTGAACAGCGTCTGCACGCACATGGCCGACCTGGACTACGGCGAGGTGACGCTCTTCCCCGGCAACTACGACGACTACATGACCGCCGCCACGGCGGCCCGTGAGCGCCAGCATGCCGACAACGCCAAGAAGAAGGCGCAGATCGCCGAGCTGCAGGCCTTCGTCAGCCGCTTCTCGGCCAACGCCTCCAAGGCCAAGCAGGCCACCTCCCGGGCGCGCCAGATCGACAAGATCAAGCTCGAGGACATCAAGCCCTCCAGCCGCGTCAGCCCCTTCATCCGCTTCGAGCAGGGCAGGAAGATCCACCGCAACGCGGTCAACGTCGAGGCGATCACCAAGGGCTTCGATGCGGATGCGCCGCTCTTCGAGCGCCTCTCCATGACCGTGGAGGCCGGCGAGCGCATCGCCATCATCGGCCCCAACGGCATCGGCAAGACGACCCTGCTCAGGACCCTGGCCGGCGAGCTGCACCCCGAGGCCGGCGCGGTGCGCTGGACCGACAGCGCCGAGGTCGGCGTCTTCGCCCAGGATCACGCCGACGACTTCGCCAACGACGCCACCCTCTACGAGTGGATGGCGCAGTGGACCACGGGCGGCGAGCAGGAGGTTCGCGGTGCCCTGGGGCGGATGCTCTTCGCAAGCGACGACATCGGCAAGTCGGTCAAGGTGATCTCCGGCGGCGAGCAGGGGCGCATGCTGTTCGGCAAGCTGGCGCTGACCAAGCCCAACGTGCTGCTGATGGACGAGCCGACCAACCACCTGGACATGGAGTCCATCGAGGCCCTCAACCTGGCGCTCGAGAACTATCCGGGCACGCTGATCTTCGTCAGCCACGACCGCGAGTTCGTCTCGTCGCTGGCGACCCGTATCCTCGACATGAGCGGCGTCGGGATCACCGACTTCAGCGGCAGCTACGACGACTACCTGCGCAGTCAGGGCCTCTACGGCTGATCCTCGCGGTCGGCGGTTCGCAACGGCGCCGCCCACTCCCGACGGCGACGAGTGCATATCGGATGATCTGCATCAAGCGAAATGCCCGCGGCTTGGCTAGGCTGAAGTCAGGATCCACTCGCCCTCGTCGGGGCATCACCGGGAGGAGCGTCTCATGCGCTTTCATCAGGTCAAGGAGTTGGTCGCCTGGGCGGCCGACTATCATCGGGGGCTGGCCGAGCGTTACGACCGGCTGGCTGCCGGCGACGTCAGCGATCGGGTACGCATGGCCCTGGAGTATCTGGCCGAGCACGAGCGGAAGATGCAGGCCGAGCTGACAAGCTATCTCGAGGAGGGCGGCGACCATCGCAAGGTCCTCGAGACCTGGTTCGACGACCCGGCCGACTTTCCCCATGCGCCCACCCTCGATCGTCTCACTCGGTGCGTGGCCTGCGACAGCGTTCAGGACGTGCTGACCACGGCTCTGACCATGCATCGCACCCTTCAGGACCTCTACGCGCACCGCATCGAGCGGGCCTCGATCGAGGCGGAGCGTGAGTTCTTCGCGGCGCTCGCCAGCGGCCACGAGGCCGAGGTGCGACGCCTGGCCCGCGACATGCAACGACTCGAGGACTATTGAGCGCCGCCGACGCCCTCGTGGCGCCGTTTGATAGCGGTTACGACGCCATGAGCACTGTCTCTTTTCGGCAACAGGCGGGCATGAGAGTCCCCGGGCGCCTTGCGGCGACCGCCACGATGGCATGGATGTTCCTCCCAGACGCCACTGACGCCGTTCTGCGACGGGCCGCCCCGTAGCCGGGCGAGACGAGGCTCATCGGTGGCCTCGCCGGCCGCACCTGACAGCGCCGACGCAATGCGGTATAACGTCGACCGTAGCGCTGCGCTTCATTTCACCACGCTCCAGAGATGTCAGCCGATGAACCACCTCTCTCGCCGCCGCTTCGGCCTGCTGGCGCTGGGTTCGCCACTGCTGCTGCTCGGCACCCCCGCGTCCGCCAGCCCGATGGATGACCTGCTCTCTCAGGCGATCGTGCCTCGCCATGACGGGGAGCGCTGGGTGCTGGTCGATGACAGCGAGGCAAACCTCAAGGTCTATCAGGGCAACCGTCTCCTGGAGCGTTTCGAACGGGCATCGCTGGGGCGCGGAGGGGCCAAGCCCCAGCGTCAGCGAGGCGACCGAGCCACGCCGCTGGGGGAGTTCCGGGTCAATCGCTTCAACCGGCAGAGCAAGTTCCACATCTTTATCGGCCTGGACTATCCCACCCCGACCCATGCCCGCATGGCGTTGAACGCGGGGGTCTATAGCCAGCAGGACTACGACGACTACTTCTCCTACTACCGCCGTCATGGCTATCCGCCCCAGGAAACGATCCTGGGCGGCTTCATCGGGATTCACGGCCTCGGCGAGGGGGATCCAGATATCCATCGGCGCTTTCACTGGACCGATGGCTGCGTGGCGGTGACGGACCCGCAGGTCGAGCGCCTGTCGTCGCTGGTCGACATTGGCACACGCGTCGTCATCCGCTAGTCTTTACATGCGCAAGGGGCGTTCTAAGCTAAGGATAAGCGCCGTGACGTACTCCGTGACGAACCTTAAAAACAGCGTTTGACTCCCCATGCTTCGCAGCAGATGATAATGCTGCGTGAGGTCCTGCATATGCAGGAAACCTGATTCCCAGGCAACATCAACGCAGTACCAAGGAAGACTCAAGGAGAACACCATGACACTGAAGACTACCCTGAAGCTGACTGCCGCTGCTGCTTCTCTGGCCGTGCTGGCTGGCTGTGCCTCTACTGGCGCCCTGGAAGAAGTCCGTATGACCGCCGAGTCCGCTCAGGCCGACGCTGCAGAAGCTCGCAGCATCGCTACCCAGGCGCAGAACACCGCCAACCAGGCTCAGCGCGATGCTCAGGCGGCCCTGCAGATGTCTCAGCAGAACCGCGACGAGATGAACCGCATGTTCGAGAGCTCCATGCGCAAGTGATCGGTCTCCACCGCCCGGTAGGGCGGTAGCGGAACCATCAGACAAGGGCCTCGCCATCATGGCGAGGCCCTTGTCGTTGGTGCCTTCTTCTTGATGGATGCTGTTCTGCGGGAGCGATCTGAAGATCGCTCCCGCAACATGGTGATGGCACTGTGCCCTTGTGGGAGCGAACGGTTTGACGCCTCGACTTGCGGCGCGATCAGAGGCCAGTAGAGGCTCAGCTTTCCTCGGCCTGGCTCTCGCGGGCGCTGCTCTCGGCGGCAATCAGCTCCAGGCGATCCCAGAGGGTCTCGGGAGCCGGCTCAGCGGCTTCGACCTCCAGGGGCACCGGCATGCCGCGCGGCACCTCCACGACTTCGCGCAGGCGGGCGTAGTCCACCGGGTAGTCCAGGCCGCTGATCGCCGTATCGACCTGTGAGAGCGCCTCGGTAACGTGCTGAATGGTGGTGCCCTCCTCTTCATCGAGGTAGGGGTAGGCCTGGACATGCAGGACGCCATCGACCCAGCCGAACTTGATGGTCTCGTTGATCAGCGTGACCTGGGTGCCCACCGGCAGGCGCGGGAAGAGGGCCTCGATGTCCTCCGGCAGCATGCGGATGCAGCCGTGGGTGACGCGCATGCCCACGCCCTCGGGCTTGTTGGTGCCGTGGATCAGGTAGCCGGGGATGCCCAGGCGCATCTTGCGCGTGCCCATCGGGTTGTCCGGCCCTGGAGGGACCACGCTGGGGAGGGGATCGCCGGCCTCTGCATGCTCGCGGCGGATCGACGCCGGCGGGTACCAGGCCGGGTTCTTGACCTTCTCGGTGATCCGGGTCTCGCCCAGCGGTGTCTTCCAGTCCATGCGGCCCACGGCGATGGGGTAGGTCTCGACCCGGGGCGTCTCGCCCTCTTCCGTGGGCGGGTAGTAGTAGAGGCGCATCTCGGCCACGTTGACCACCACGCCTTCGCGGGGGCCTTCGGGGAGGATGAAGCGACCCGGGATCACCACCTCGGTATCCTCGAAGGGTGCCCAGATGCTGATGTCGGGGTTGGCGCGGACCATCTCCTCATAGCCGATACCGTGTTCATGGCCAATCTCGATCAGCGTATCGCCGCTGTCGGAGGTGATGGTGTATATCTCACCGACGATGTCTCCCTCTTCGGGGAGGGGGTAGTGGCCACGCGGCCAGTCGTCGGTGCTGGCCTGCAGGGGCGCGGTCAGGGCGGCGAAGAGGCCCAGTGCGGTGGCGAATCGGGCAGCGAGCCCGAGCGGAGAAGAGTGCGTCATCGAGTCATGTCTCGTGGTTACCGGTCGTCGGGGGCTGCGATGGGCCCGTCCTGGGCGCCTTGACCCTATAGTATCGCCCGCCGCGACCGGTTTCTGCCAGGTGGGGCGGGTGGATCGGCATTGGCTGATCCTCCCGCGGTGTCGTCGATCAGGCCGCTTCGGCCTTGCGGTTGAGGGTCTCGAGGAGTCGCTCCACCGCGTCGAAGCGGGCCTCCTCCTGCTCCATGCTCGCCTCGAAGCGCAGGGTGTCGGCGCCGTCGAGGCGGAAGCGATCGGGGGCCTGCTGGATCAGCTGTACCAGGACCAGCGGATCGACGGCGGTCTGGCCGGAGAAGATCACCCGGCCCTTCTCGGGGCCCGCTTCCAGGCGAGCGATGCCCAGGCGCTCGGCGCGCTGGCGCAGCCGCGTCTGGCGCAGCAGGGTCTTCACCGGCGCCGGCAGCAGGCCGAAGCGGTCGATCATCTCCACCTGCAGCTCCTTGAGCTCCGCCTCGTCGGCGGCGCTGGCGATGCGCTTGTACATCACCAGGCGCTGCTGGACGTCGTGGAGGTAGTCGTCGGGGATCAGCGCCGGCAGGTTGAGACTGACCTCCACGCCCTGATCCAGCGGGGCCTCGATATTGGGGGTGCGTCCCTCGCGGATCGCCTTCACCGCGCGGTCGAGCATCTGCATGTAGAGGCCGTAGCCGACGGCCTCCATCTGCCCGCTCTGCTCCTCGCCGAGCAGCTCGCCGGCCCCGCGGATCTCCATGTCGTGGCTGGCCAGGGTGAAGCCGGCGCCCAGGTCCTCGGCGCCGGCGATGGCCTCCAGCCGCTTGACGGCATCCTTGCTCATGACCCGCGGCGGCGGGGCGAGCAGATAGGCATAGGCCTGGTGGTGGCTGCGACCGACGCGGCCGCGCAGTTGGTGGAGCTGGGCCAGGCCGAACTTGTCCGCGCGCTCGATGACGATGGTGTTGGCACTGGGCACGTCGATGCCGGTCTCGATGATGGTCGAGCAGACCAGCACGTTGAAACGCTTGTGGTAGAAGTTGGACATGATCCGCTCGAGCGAGCGCTCCGGCAGCTGGCCGTGGGCGACGCCGACCCGCGCCTCAGGCACCAGCTCGCGGATCGTCTCGGCGGCGGTCTCGATGGTCTTGACCTCATTGTGCAGGAAGTAGACCTGGCCGCCGCGCAGGATCTCGCGCAGGATCGCCTCCTTGATCACCGCCTCGTCGCGCTGCTGGACGAAGGTCTTCACCGACAGGCGCCGGGCCGGGGGGGTGGCGATGATCGACAGATCGCGGATACCGCTCATGGCCATGTTCAGCGTTCGTGGGATCGGGGTGGCGGTCATGGTCAGGATGTCCACCTCGCTGCGCAGGCTCTTCAGGCGCTCCTTCTGGGCGACCCCGAAGCGGTGCTCCTCGTCGATGATCAGCAGGCCCATCTTGGGAAGCCGGGTGCTCTTCGAGAGCAGCTTGTGGGTGCCGATGACGATGTCCGCCTGGCCCTCCTCGATGCGCTTCAGGGAGGCGGCCTGTCCCTTGCCGGCGGTGAAGCGCGAGATCAGTTCGATGTTCACCGCGGTGTCGGCGAAGCGGTCGCGGAAGTTCTCGTAGTGCTGGCGGGCGAGCAGGGTGGTGGGCACCAGCACCACCACCTGGCGCCCGGCGTGGACCGACAGGAAGGCGGCGCGCATGGCGACCTCGGTCTTGCCGAAGCCGACATCGCCGCAGACCACCCGGTCCATGGGGCGCGGGGCGGTCAAGTCGCCGATCACGGCGTGTATGGCGGCGCGCTGGTCGGGGGTCTCCTCGAAGGGGAAGCTGGCGGCGAAGCGGGCGTACTCCTCGTCGGGCGGTGGGCAGGCGAAGCCCTCCCGCGCCTCGCGGCGGGCATAGATGTCGAGCAGCTCGGCGGCCGTGTCGCGAATCTTCTCGGCGGCGCGGCGGCGTGCCTTCTCCCACTGGTCCGAGCCCAGCCGGTGCAGGGGGGCGAGCTCGTCGTCGGCGCCGGCATAGCGCGAGATCAGGTGCAGGCTGTCCACCGGCACATAGAGCCGGGCGCCCTCGGCGTACTCCAGGGTCACGAATTCGGCGGCCTGGCCGCCGGCCTCCAGGGTCTCCAGGCCGCGATAGCGGCCTACGCCATGGGCCTGGTGAACGACCGGCGCCCCGGGGCGCAGTTCCGAGAGGTGACGGATCGCCAGCTCGCCGTCGTCGGTGGCCTTCTCGCGACGTCGGCTCTGGCGGACCACCTCGCCGAAGAGTTCGGTCTCGCTGATCACCGCCAGGTCGGGGTCGGTGAGCCACAGGCCGGTATCGATCTCGCCCTCGGTGATGGCCAGGCGCGCCTCGCTCTCCAGAAAGCCGGCGAAGTCATCGACGTGGGGCAGGGCGAGCCGCAGCGGCGCCAGGGTCTCCTCCAGGGCCTCGCGCCGGCCGCGCGACTCGGCCACGAACAGCACGCGCGTGGCGGGGTGGTCGTCGAGGAAGGTCGAGAGAGCCGCCAGCGGCTGCTTGGCCCGGGCGTTGACCGTCACCGTCGGCGGGGCCTGGCTGGCGGGCGTCACGGCATGGCGGTGCTCGGCCTCTTCGGTGAGTGCCACCCGGGGATGGCGCTTGATGCCACCGAAGACCTCGGCCACCGGCACGAACGCCCGGTGGGGCGGCAGCAGGGGGCGGGTCGGATCGACCCCCAGGTTCTCGAAGCGGCTCTCGATGGCTTCCCAGTGGTGCTCGGCCGCCTCGAAAACGCCGGGCAGCATGGCCACCCGGGTGCCCTCGGCCAGGTGCTCGAACAGGGTCGCCGTCTCGTCGAAGAACAGCGGCAGGTACTGCTCGAGGCCGGGGGAGGGGATGCCCTTGAGGGCGTCCACGTAGAGCGGGCACTGGCGCGGGTCGACGTCGAACAGCGTCTCGAACCCCTCGCGGAAGCAGGCGATGGCCGAGCGCGACAGCGAGTACTCATGGGCCGGGAGCAGTTCCACCCGCTCGACGCGGTCCTGGCTGCGCTGGGTATCCGGATCGAAGTGGCGCAGGGTATCGATCTCGTCATCGAACAGGTCGATACGCAGCGGCGACTCGGCGCCCATGGGAAAGAGATCGATCAGCGCGCCGCGCAGGGCATACTCGCCGGGTTCGAAGACCGTCTCCACGGCACGATAGCCGGCGCGTGACAGGGCACTGCGAAACCCTTCGCGATCCAGCGTCTGGCCCGCTTCCAGCGTCATGACGCGCCCGGCGATGTAGTCCACGGGCGGTAGGCGCTGCATCAGGGTGTTGATGGCCACCAGCACGATGCCGTGCTCGCCGTCCTGAAGGCGGCGCAGGGTGCGCAGCCGCGACGAGACGATGTCCTGGTGCGGCGAGAAGCTGTCGTAGGGCAGGGTCTCCCAGTCGGGGAAGGGCATCACCGGCATTCGGCCATAGAAGCCCAGGTCGCTTTCCAGGCGCTGTGCCGAGGCGGTGTCGGGGGTGATCACCAGCAGCGGCGCGTCTTCGGCGAGGTGCGCCAGGGCCAGGGCCGTGGCACTGCCCGCCGGGGTCTGCCAGTAGAGGATGTCGCGCAGCCCCTGGGGGCGCGGCGGGTCGAGCGGCGAGAAGTTCGGCATGCGATTCGGTACCCAGCCGTGTTCGTGAGCGGTGTGTGAAGTGGCTTCATCATACCAGCCCCGGCGTGGCGCTGTAGTCGGGGACAGGTTTCTGTAAAACCCCTACAGCGGCTGCGACCATCCTGCGATTGCCCCCGGGAGCATCCCCCCGGATAATGCCCCACAGTTACCCTCACTATTCTCACCCAGGAGAGGCCACCCGTGAGCCAGCAGTCCCCCGATACCGTCTTCCAGGAATGGCACGACAACCAGGCGATCGCCGAGCAGATGATCCCGATGATCGGCAGCCTCTATCGCCACAACAACGTGGTCGTGACCATGTTCGGGCGGTCGCTGTTCAACCGCAGCGTGATCCGCATCCTCAAGGATCATCGCTTCGTGCGTAAGGTCGAGGGAACCGAGCTCTCCGTGCAGGACACCTTCCCGCTGGTCAAGGCCATGATGGACCTGAACCTGGGGCCGGCTCACGTCGACGTGGGCAAGCTGGGCGTGGCCTTCAAGCAGCGCGGCGACGGCGATGCCGAGGCCTTCCTGCGCGAGCAGCTCAGCGAGATCGTCGATGCCCACGACCCGGACGCCGGCAATGGCAAGTCCAAGGACGTGGTGCTCTACGGCTTCGGCCGCATCGGCCGCATCCTCGCGCGGGTGTTGGTCGAGAAGGCCGGCGGTGGCAACCTGCTGCGCCTGCGCGCCATCGTGGTGCGCGGCCGGGGCGACATCGCCAAGGACCTGGAGAAGCGCGCCAGCCTGCTGCGTCGCGACTCGGTCCACGGCCCGTTCGACGGCACCATCAGCGTCGACGTCGAGTCGCGCACCCTGATCGCCAACGGCAACGCCATCAAGGTGATCTACGCCGACTCGCCGGCCGAGGTCGACTACACCGCCTATGGCATCGACAACGCCGTGGTGGTCGACAACACCGGCATCTGGCGCGACGCCGAGGGCCTGGGCCAGCACCTCGCGTGCAAGGGCGTGGCCAAGGCGCTGCTGACCGCGCCGGGCAAGGGCGAGGTCAAGAACATCGTCTACGGCATCAACCACCAGGACATTCGCGACGAGGACCGCATCATCTCCGCGGCCTCCTGTACGACCAACGCCATCGTGCCGGTGCTCAAGGTGCTCAACGACGAGTTCGGCGTCGAGCATGGCCACGTGGAGACCGTGCACTCCTACACCAACGATCAGAACCTGATCGACAACTACCACAAGGGCGATCGTCGCGGTCGCAGCGCCCCGCTCAACATGGTGCTGACCGAGACCGGTGCCGCCAAGGCGGTCGCCAAGGCGCTGCCCGAGTTCGAGGGCAAGCTGACCGGCAACGCCATCCGCGTGCCGACCCCCAACGTCTCCATGGCGATCCTCAACCTGCGCCTGGACAGGGAGACCGACGCCGAGGCGCTGAACAACTTCCTGCGGCGCATGTCGCTGGACTCCCCCTACCAGAAGCAGATCGACTTCGTCGACTCGCCGGAGGTGGTCTCCACCGACTTCGTCGGCAACCGTCACGCCGGCATCGTCGACGCCAAGGCGACCATCGCCAACGGCAAGAATGCCGTCCTCTATGTCTGGTACGACAACGAGTTCGGCTACAGCTGCCAGGTGATCCGCATCCTGCAGCAGGTCTCCAACGTGCACTTCCTCAAGCTGCCCCGCGCCCAGGCCTGATACCCTTCGGGCAGCGCCAAGCGCCCTTCGGGTAGCACCGAGCAGCCAAGCGCCGAGCCGCCAAGCTGACCCGTGACAGGCGGGTGTCGCTGAAGAGATAGATCAGGAACCCTCACGGAGCGACTCCGATGGGGGTTCTTGCTTTTGCTGATGTAGTCGGCACAACCTCGCTTGGCAGCTTGGCCGCTTGGCCGCTTGGCCGCTTGGCAGCTTGGCCGCTTGGCCGCTTGGCCGCTTGGCCGCTTGGCCGCTTGGCCGCTTGGCCGCTTGGCCGCTTGGCCGCTTTGCGACCATAGGTCAGGTGGTCATCCCTGACGCTTGTCTTTATAATACGGTGGATTTTTCGGGGTGGTTCGAGCGAGCCTCGGGCCTGTCTGGTAACGTACTGAAAACAGAAGAATTCGAATCCATTCGAACCCCTTTCTTCATCTATCCGATCCATCAACTGGGCGAGACTATGATCGAAGTCAAGAAAGGCCTGGATCTCCCCATCGCGGGGACACCGGAGGAGCGTATCGAGGATGCGCGACCGGTGCGCCATGTGGCCGTCCTGGGCACCGACTACGTCGGCATGAAGCCGACCATGGAGGTCCGTGAGGGAGACAGGGTCAAGCTTGGCCAGCTGCTCTTCACCGACAAGAAGATCGACGGGGTGCGCTTCACGGCCCCGGCCGCCGGCGAGATCGTCGCCATCCACCGCGGCGAGAAGCGCAAGCTGCTGTCGGTGGTGATCAAGGTCGACGAGACCGAGGAGGCGGTCGAGTTCACCGCCCACGGCCGTGACAAGCTGGAGAGCCTGGAGCGTCAAGCCGTGGTCGATCAGCTGGTCGAGTCGGGGCTGTGGACCGCGCTGCGCACGCGTCCCTTCTCGCGCACCCCGGCCGTCGACGGCACGCCGACCGATATCTTCGTCACCGCCATCGATACCCATCCGCTGTCTGCCGATCCTGCCGCTATCATCAACGAGCAGGCCGAGGCCTTCGAAGATGGCCTGAAGGTGCTGAGCCGCCTCACCGAGGGGCGGGTCTACCTCTGCACGGCGCCCGAGGCGCGCGTGCCGGGTGGCGATCTCAAGGGCGTGCAGCAGGAGACCTTCGGCGGTCCGCACCCGGCCGGTCTCGTGGGTACGCACATCCATCATCTCTCGCCCGTTGGCCTGCACAAGCGTGTCTGGCACATCGGCTATCAGGACGTCATCGCCTTCGGCAAGTTGTTCGCCGAGGGCAAGCTCGACGTCAATCGTGTGATCGCCGTGGGTGGCCCGCGCGCCGAGAACCCGCGCCTGCTGCGTACCCGCATCGGCGCCAGCGCCGACGAACTGCTCGCCGGTGAGGTGATCGATCCCCACGGCACCCGCGTGATCTCAGGCTCGGTGTTCGCCGGGGCTATCTGCGAGGGAAGCCTGCGGTATCTGGGGCGTTTCCATAACCAGGTCAGCCTGCTCGAGGAGGGCAACAAGCGCGTGTTCATGGGCTGGATGTCGCCCGGCAAGAACCGCCACTCCGTGATGGGCATCTACCTGTCCAAGATTACGGGCCTGCGCAACTACGCGCCGACCACCTCGACCAACGGCTCCGAGCGGGCCATGGTGCCGGTAGGGACCTACGAGGAGGTGATGCCGCTGGACATCCTGCCCACCCAGCTGCTGCGCACGCTGATCGTCGGCGATATCGAGACGGGAATGTCACTGGGCTGCCTGGAGCTGGATGAAGAGGACCTCGCGCTGTGCACCTACGTGTGCCCCGGCAAGTACGAGTATGGTCCCATCCTGCGCGATAACCTCACCATGATCGAGAAAGAGGCCTGATGATGGGTATCCGACAGACACTCGACAATCTCGAACCCCACTTCCACAAGGGTGGCAAGTACGAGAAGTTCTATCCCCTCTTTGAGGCGGTGGACACCATCTTCTACGCCCCGCCGGATGTGGCCAAGACCACCGCGCACGTGCGCGACGGCATCGATCTCAAGCGCATCATGATCACCGTCTGGCTGTGCACCTTCCCGGCCATGCTCTTCGGCATGTGGGCCGCCGGCTGGCAGACCAACCTGGCCATCGCCGAGGGCTTCGGTGCCCCGAGCGGCTGGCGCGAGGCGATCATCATGACGCTGGCCGGCGGTCATGACCCGAGCAGCCTGTGGGCCAACTTCGTGCTCGGTGCCACCTACTTCCTGCCGATCTATCTGGTGACCTTCGTGGTCGGCGGCTTCTGGGAGGTGCTGTTCGCGATCAAGCGCGGCCACGAGGTCAACGAGGGCTTCTTCGTCACCTCGGTGCTCTTCGCCCTGATCCTGCCGGCCACCATTCCGCTGTGGCAGGTGGCGCTCGGCATCACCTTCGGCGTGGTGATCGGCAAGGAGATCTTCGGCGGCACCGGTAAGAACTTCCTCAACCCGGCGCTGACCGGCCGTGCCTTCCTCTACTTCGCCTATCCGGCACAGATCTCCGGTGATGCGGTATGGGTAGCGGCCGACGGCTACACCGGCGCGACGGCGCTCTCCATCGCCTTCCAGGACGGCATGTCGGCCCTCTCCAGCCAGTTCAGCTGGGCGGATGCCTTCCTCGGCTTCGTTCCCGGCTCGGTGGGTGAGGTCTCGACCCTGGCCATCCTGATCGGCGCCGCGGTGCTGCTGTGGACCAAGATCGCCTCCTGGCGGATCATGCTCGGCGTGTTCCTGGGCATGGTGGCGACCAGCGCGCTCTTCAACCTGATCGGCTCCGACACCAACGCGATGTTCGCCATGCCCTGGTACTGGCACCTGGTGGTGGGCGGTTTCGCCTTCGGCATGGTCTTCATGGCCACCGACCCGGTCTCCGCCTCGATGACCAATCAGGGTCGCCTGATCTTCGGCGCCCTCATCGGTGTCATGACCGTACTGATTCGCGTCGTCAACCCGGCGTTCCCCGAAGGCATCATGCTGGCGATCCTGTTCGCCAACCTGTTCGCCCCGCTGATCGACCACTTCTTTGTCCAGGCCAACATCAAGCGCCGCCTGCAGCGCACCGGTGTACCGGCCGAGGAGACTGCCTGATGGCACAGAGCAACAACTCCATCAAGAAGATCCTGACGGTGGCGTTCGCACTTAGTCTCGTGTGTGCCGTCATCGTCTCCACCGCCGCGGTGGCCCTGCGTTCGAAGCAACAGTTCAACCAGGAGCTGGACCGCAAGACCAATATCCTCGAGGTGGCCCAGCTCTATGAGTCCGGCATGGACGTGAACGAGACGTTCGAGTCGGTCATCACGCCGCGGGTGGTGGATCTGCGCAGCGGCGAGTACACCGACGAGTTCGACCCCTCCACCTATGAGGGCTTCCAGGCGCGTCGTGACCCGGCGGCATCCCGTACCCTCTCGGGGGAAAAGGACATCGCCGGCCTGACCCGTCAGGAGCACTACAGCACCGTCTACCTGGTGGGCGATCCGGACGACCCCGAGCAGATCATCCTGCCGATCCGCGGCCAGGGCCTGTGGGGCCTGATGCGTGGCTTCCTCTCCGTGGAAGGCGACGGCAACACCATCGTCGGCATCACCTACTACGAACACGCCGAGACGCCCGGGCTGGGGGGTGAGGTCAACAACCCGCGCTGGCAGGCCCAGTGGGAAGGCAAGGAGATCTTCGACGAGAGCGGAGAACTCGCGCCGGCGATCCGCCTGGTCAAGGGCGGCGCCAGTGGTGAGAACGAGGTCGACGCCCTCTCCGGGGCTACCCTGACCAGTCGTGGCGTGACCAACATGCTGCAGTTCTGGCTCAGCCCCGAGGGCTTCGGTAATTATCTGGCCAGTTTCCGTGAGGGGACCAGCCAGGACGCCGCCCAGGGCGCCGACGTCGAACTCGAAAGTGAAGGAGCCTGACCATGTCTGCTGCCAACGCAAAGAGCGTCCTGACGACGCCAATCTTCAAGAACAACCCCATCGCCCTGCAGATCCTGGGGATCTGTTCGGCCTTGGCGGTAACCACCAGCATGAGCGTCTCGCTGGTCATGACGCTGGCGGTGATCTTCGTGACGGCCTTCTCGAACCTGTTCGTGTCGCTGATCCGTCACCACATCCCGTCCGCCATCCGCATCATCGTGCAGATGACCATCATTGCCTCGCTGGTCATCGTGGTGGACCAGATCCTCAAGGCCTACGCCTACGAGATGTCCAAGCAGCTCTCGGTGTTCGTCGGCCTGATCATCACCAACTGCATCGTGATGGGGCGTGCCGAAGGCTTCGCCATGACCAATACCCCGGGGATGTCCTTCCTGGACGGCATCGGCAACGGCATCGGCTACGGCTTCATCCTGATGACCGTGGGCTTCTTCCGCGAGCTGCTCGGTGCCGGCAGCGTGTTCGGCTTCACCGTGCTGCAGCCGGTGCAGGATGGCGGCTGGTACGTGCCCAACGGCCTGCTGCTGCTGCCGCCGTCGGCGTTCTTCATCATCGGCCTGATCATCTGGGTGCTGCGCTCGGTCAGCCCGGAGCAGATCGAGGAGAACGAGTTCAAGATGAAGGAAAACACCCAGCCGAAGGAGGCCGTGTAACATGGAACATTATCTGAGCTTGTTCGTCGCCTCGGTGTTCGTCGAGAACATGGCCCTGGCCTTCTTCCTGGGCATGTGCACCTTCATGGCGGTTTCCAAGAAGGTCTCCTCCGCCTTCGGCCTGGGCATCGCCGTGATCGTGGTGCTGGGCGTTACCGTGCCGGTCAACAACCTGGTCTACACCTTCCTGCTCAAGGAAGGGGCCCTGACCTGGACCGGCATCAGCGGTGCCGAGAACATCGACCTGTCGTTCCTCGGCTACCTGAGCTACATCGGCGTCATCGCTGCCCTGGTGCAGATCATGGAGATGTTCCTCGACAAGTACGTGCCCGCGCTCTACAACGCGCTGGGCGTGTTCCTGCCGCTGATCACCGTGAACTGCGCCATCCTCGGTGGCGTGCTGTTCATGGTCGAGCGCAACTACAACTTCGGCGAGTCCGTGGTCTATGGCGTAGGCGCCGGCACCGGCTGGGCCCTGGCCATCACCGCGCTGGCCGGCATTCGCGAGAAGCTCAAGTACAGCGACGTTCCCGACTCCCTCCAGGGGCTGGGCATCACCTTCATCACCGTGGGGCTGATGTCGCTGGGCTTCATGTCCTTCTCCGGCATCCAGCTCTGAGGCAGGTCGTGCTCTCCCGGCGGCCGTGTGTGCCGCCGGGGTCCAGGCAACGTCAAGCAATAGGAAACCGACATGGTTGATACAACACTCATCTTGCTCGGTGTGGTCATGTTCACCCTGGTCGTCATCGGCCTGGTTCTGGTGATCCTGGCTGCCCGCAGCAGGCTCGTCAGCACCGGGGACGTGACCATCGAGGTCAACGACGACCCCGATCACACCCTGACCACCCAGGCCGGCGGCAAGCTGCTCAACACCCTGGCCGCCAACGGTATCTTCCTCTCTTCCGCCTGCGGTGGCGGTGGCTCCTGCGCGCAGTGCAAGTGCCGCGTGGAGGAGGGCGGTGGTGCCATCCTGCCCACCGAGGAGTCCCACTTCACCCTGCGCGAGAAGAAGGAAGGCTGGCGCCTCTCCTGCCAGGTGCCGGTGAAGCAGGACATGAAGATCGAGGTCCCGGAGGAGGTCTTCGGCGTCAAGCAGTGGGAATGCGAGGTCATCGAGAACCCCAACGTCGCCACCTTCATCAAGGAGCTCAACCTCAAGCTGCCCGAGGGCGAGGAAGTGGCTTTCCGTGCCGGCGGCTACGTGCAGCTGGTGGCACCGCCCTACGACATCAAGTTCTCCGACTTCGATATCGAGGAAGAGTACCGGGGCGATTGGGAGAAGTTCGGCCTGTTCGACATCTCCCACAAGAACAGCGAGGAGATCATCCGCGCCTACTCCATGGCGAACTACCCGGACGAGAAGGGCATCCTCAAGTTCAACATCCGTATCGCCACGCCGCCGCCCAACTCCAGTCACCCGCCGGGCCTGATGTCCACCTACGTCTTCGCGCTGAAGCCGGGTGACAAGGTCACCGTGATGGGGCCCTTCGGTGAGTTCTTCGCCAAGGACACCGATGCCGAGATGATCTTCATCGGCGGTGGTGCGGGCATGGCGCCGATGCGCAGCCACATCTTCGATCAGCTCAAGCGTCTCAAGACCGACCGCAAGATCACCTTCTGGTACGGCGCACGCTCCTGGCGCGAGACCTTCTACAACGAAGAGTATGACCAGCTGGCCGAGGAGTTCCCGAACTTCGAGTGGCACCTGGCACTCTCCGACCCGCAGCCGGAGGACAACTGGGAAGGGCCGACCGGCTTCATCCACAATGTCCTCTACGAGAACTACCTCAAGGACCACCCGGCCCCCGAAGACTGCGAGTACTACATGTGCGGGCCGCCCATGATGAATGCCTCCTGTATCAAGCTGCTGGTGGACATGGGCGTCGAGCCCGAGAACATCCTGCTGGATGATTTCGGCGGCTGATCTCGCTCGCCATGCGGCACATCCGGGCCGGCCGAGAGGCCGGCCCCTTTGTATCGGGGCCTGCGGCGATCACCGGTCGCCGCTCCCCACTTCTGCCGCCCGACATGCCGATCGCCTACGGTCGTCATCTCAGGCCCCAGAAGGTCGACGCCATGGACCCCGCACGGTCTTATGTTGTCACACGGTTGGACGCCTAGCCCTTTTCGCTCTCTAGGAGACACGACATGACCCTTTTCCTGGTGGTATTCGCCTTCATGCTGCTGATCGTCGCCGCCATGGCCATCGGCGTGATCATGGGGCGCAAGCCCATCGCCGGCACCTGTGGCGGTCTCAATCAGCTCGGACTCAAGGAAGGGTGCGACGTCTGCGGCGGCAAGGACGAGGTCTGCGAGGAGGAGAATCGCAAGCGCTCAAGCGCCCGTCGCCGCAGCGACGAGAGCCGCGGTGCCGACCTGGGCTACGACGCCACCAAGCGTTAATCTCCACGAGCTTGCGTAGGAGCGACATTCATGTCGCAAGGAAATATCATCACATTTTAGCGTGAATGAGGCGAAGCCCCCTTGTGGGAGCAATTTATGGATCATCGCTCTTTAGCGTGAAGGAGGCGAAGCCTCCGTGTGGGAGCGATCTTCAGATCGCGAAAGAAGGCCGAAGGCCTTCCCGGCCATAGGCACTAAGCCCAGGGCGCCTGTCGGCGCCATTCGTCGAGGCGTCGAACCGACAATAAATTGCGCTCCCACAAGGGGGCTTCGCCTCTCTCCCGTCTCTCCCGTCTCTCCCGTCTCTCCCGTCTCTCCCGCCTCACCATGCCTCACCGCGTCTCTGCACGCCTCTCACCCTCTCTCCCGGGGCTGGCCTCGCCTGAGGGCAGCCCTCCGACGCCGCTTCCCTTCCGCCAGCAATGTGCTGTGACCCAGTGCTTGCGCTGAGCGCATGGTGTGCGAAACGGCGAAGAACTACGAAACTCCTACTTCGAGATTAAAGAAGCTCGTCCTTCCGAGTATGGTAAAAACCAACTACGCAAAAGACGAATACATTTAGTAACATTTCGGGTGAAAAGTTAACAAACAGATGGCGTGACTAAAGTGGGTGGAAAGAAAGTTGGTAGAAAGAAAGTGGGTGGGAAGGCAGCAAAGTGGGTGGGAAGGTAGAAAAGTGGGTGGAAGGTAGCAAAGTGGGTGGAAGGTAGCCAAAAACCATCCGGCGGGAGTCTTTCGTTCTGCGTTTCATCAAGGCTATCGCCAAGCATTTTCTTGGGCGGGGTTTGACGATAGCTAGACGGAAGCCTTTATGACGTAATGGTGGCAATGAGGTATACATGACAACCAGTTATAGGCCGGAAGTCGATGGATTGAGAGCGATAGCCGTCATTCCCGTGATATTTTTTCACGCTGGATTCGAATGGTTTAGTGGCGGGTTCGTCGGGGTAGACGTGTTTTTCGTGGTGAGTGGCTATCTGATCACCAGCATAATATATGGAGAAGTCAAGAGAGGAAAATTCTCCATCGTGAAGTTCTACGAAAGGCGTGCGAGAAGGATTCTGCCCGCGCTGTTCTTCGTCAGCCTAATATGCCTGATGTTCGCCTGGATGTGGATGTTGCCTCGCGAGTTTTCCTCCTTGAGCGAAAGCTTGATTGCGGTGAACCTCTTTGTTTCGAATATATACTTCTGGCAGTCGCTTGACTACTTTGCCGGCCCCGCGGAGCTGCAGGCCTTCTTGCACACCTGGAGCCTGGCTGTCGAAGAGCAGTTCTACCTTTTCTTTCCGCTGTTCATGCTTATCGTAGGGGGGCTTCGCAGGAACTGGTTGCTGGCCATCTTCGGCCTCGGGTTGGTGGTGAGCCTTTCACTGGCCGAGTACGCCTCGACCCACCATCCGACCGCCAACTTCTATCTACTCCCTACGAGGGCATGGGAACTGCTGGCCGGCGCGCTTATCGCCATCTTCCTGCATGAGCGTAAAGAGCGATTCCCTCCGGTTGTCCAGCACCTGGGCGGGATCACCGGCCTGGGCCTGATCCTCTATGCCACTTTTACCTTTGATTCCGCTACCCCGTTTCCCGGCCTCTGGGCCGTGTTGCCCGTGCTTGGTGCAGCACTGGTCATCTTGTTCTCAAGCGGCAGCGACCTGGCAGGTCGGCTGCTCTCCTGGAAGCCGGTGGTGGGGATCGGATTGATCAGTTACAGCGCGTATCTGTGGCATCAGCCGCTGTTCGTCTTTGCCAAGGAGCGCAGCCTTGAGGCCGTCACCGATACGACGCTACTGCTATTGAGCATGGCCTCCATCCTGCTTGCCTGGTTCTCCTGGCGCTTTGTCGAACAGCCCTTCAGACAACGTCAGCGCTTTACGCGCACACAGATCTTCGCCTCGGCGTTGGTGATGTCTGGTCTGATGATTGGGGTAGGGATGTACGGCAAGTTCACCCAAGGGGTGCCGTGGCGCTTCAGCCCGGAGGTGGAGAGCATCGTGGACGTTCGCATGACACGCCACCATGTCCCCGAAAGCTGTTACGCCACCGAGGGTAGATTGCTGTCAGTCGAGGAAACCTGCCAATACAACGAGGATAGCAATGGGATCGTCGTGGTATGGGGCGACAGCCATGCCACACCGCTGGTCCGCCCGATCGCCGACCGTGTTGCCGGGCTCGGCAAGCAAGTCAAGATGTTCGTCTATACCAACTGTCTGCCTATCGCCGACTACACACGTGAAAATGAGCCGGGTTGCGGCATCTTCAACCAGCGGGTGATGGACTACTTGATGGCGAGTGACGAGGTGGAAACGGTAGTAATGCTTGGCCGCTACCCACTTCAGTTCGAAGCGAGAGCGTTTGATAACGGCGAGGGAGGTGTCGAGCATGAGTCGGCCCTCAAGGCCATGCCACTCGATACCGTATCGACCCCTGTTGACAGTGAAGAGGCCAGGATCAATATCGTAGGACAGCTGATGAAAGAAACCGTCGACAAACTGGTCGACGATGGCAAACGCGTTGTCATGATTTATCCGGTCCCCGAAGTCGGCTGGGATGTGCCCTACCTTCTCGCCAAGGAGAATATCTTCGGCATCGAACGTGATGCCCCGCTGTCGACCAGTTTTGGCGTCTTCAAGCAGCGCTCGTCGACATCATACCAGCAACTTTCACGTATCGAGGAGAGCGATAGCGTTCTTAAGATCAAGCCATCTGAACTGCTATGTGATTCCTTCATTCCTGGCCGGTGTGCCGCCCAGGTAGGCAACGAGTTGCTCTATTACGACAGCAGCCATTTGAGTATTCCTGCAGCCTCCATGCTTGTAGATCACATGTTCCGGAAAATGGCCGGCAAGGGATGGATGAACGACCATGAGTTTCAAATCACCCAGTTGGAAAGCTCGGCTGCTAAGGAAGACAGGGTGAATTAATCAACAGGGGATGGCACGAGATGAAAGTTTTAATTATCGGCAACATGGGCTACGTAGGTCCCGCAGTCGTCAGAGAATTGGCCAGACAGCACCCGGATGCCGTGCTGCACGGTTTCGACAATGCCTACTTCGCTCACTGTCTTACCGGGGTAGAGTCCCTGCCCGAGCGGCACCTGGAGAAGCAGTTCTATGGCGACGTTCGGCAGCTTCCTGAGGGAATGCTGGAGGGCTATACGGCGGTAGTCCAACTGGCAGCCATCTCTAACGACCCCATGGGCAGCCGCTTTGCGGCCGTTACGCGGGAGATCAACCAAGAGGCCACCGTGCACATCGCCAGGCAGGCGGCTCGGGAAAAGGTCAGCAATTTTGTCTTTGCCTCGAGTTGCAGCGTCTATGGCGTCGCCAGCGGCGAACCACGCAAGGAGAGCGATCCGCTCGCCCCGATGACCGACTATGCAAAGTCCAAGATCGGTAGTGAAGAGGCGCTGGCGAACCTCGAAGGAGACATGGTCATCACCAGCCTGCGTTTCGCCACGGCTTGCGGTATGTCCGAACGGCTGCGACTCGACCTGGTGCTGAACGACTTCGTGGCCTGTGCCCTCTCCGAAGGGAAGATCACCGTGTTGAGCGATGGTACGCCCTGGCGGCCGCTTATCGATGTCCGCGATATGGCGCGAGCCATCGACTGGGCCATTCAGCGCCCGGCCAGCAATGGCGGGAAGATACTCAGCGTCAACACCGGCTCGAATCAGCGCAACCACCAGGTTCGCGACCTGGCGTCAGCCGTGGCCGAGATGATCCCCGGCACAACGGTAAGCATCAACGAGGAAGGGGCAGTCGACAGCCGATCCTACAAGGTCGACTTCAGTCTCTACGAATCCCTGGCGCCGAATTACCAGCCACGCATGACACTAAAGGATTCCATCCAGGGCCTGGTAGAAGGGCTGAAGCGAATGGAGTTCGATGATACCGATTTCCGCAGTTCTTCGCTGATGCGCCTGCAGGTACTGCAGGGCCATGTGGATCAGGGGCGTGTCACGGAAGGATTGGTGTGGGTGAAGGAGTCGTAATCAGTAGGCAGCAAGGCCAATCGCCAACGGCAGACATTACCAACAGAGCAGGAGCAACGGACATGAAAGTTGTCATTCTCGCCGGTGGATTCGGCACTCGTCTTAGTGAGGAAACCTCAATTCGCCCCAAGCCCATGGTCGAAATCGGAGAGCGTCCGATCCTGTGGCACGTCATGAAGCTCTATGCGCACCATGGCTTCAAGGACTTCATCATACTCGGTGGTTATAAAGTTGATTATATACGCGACTATTTCCTCAATTACCGGGGTAAACAGACCGACTATACCATCGATCTCAAGACCGGGCGAGTGGAGTGGCTCAAGGGAGTTAGCGAAGACTGGACCGTCACCGTATTGGATACCGGTTCCGACTCTCTCACTGGCGGTCGCATCAAGCGTGCGAAGCCCTACCTCGATGATGAACCCTTCTGCCTGACCTACGGCGACGGTGTGAGCGACGTGGATATCCAGGAACTGGTTGCCGCCCATCAGGCGTCAGATTGCTGGTGCACCCTGACGGCCGTCACTCAGCCAGGACGCTATGGTGCCCTGAGGCTTGACGATTCCAGCCAACAAGTGAAGGCATTTCGAGAAAAGGGCGCGGTGGATGGTGGCCTGATCAATGGTGGCTTCTTCGTATGCAACCCTGAGGTCCTGGATCTGATCGACAACGATCAGACCACTTGGGAAAACGAACCCATGGAGCGCATGGTGAAGATGGGCAAGCTAGGGTATTACCACCATCAGGGCTACTGGCAGAGCATGGATTCGCTGCGTGACAAGATGGTGCTGGAAGCGGCTTGGCAGGACAATCCCCCCTGGAAGGTCTGGAAAGAGTGAGTCAGAAGGGGCGTCTCGTCGGATACCCTTGAAATCACCAGCAGTGTCTCACCATGCGAGCTAACAGATGATTATCATCGATACGGCACTAGCAAAACGCGAAGAAGATCGAAACCCTATTCGCGTCGGCATGATCGGTGCCGGCTTCCAGGGTAAGGGAATTGGCCTTCAGATCCTCACGGCCACGCCGGGTATGACGCTCTGTGCCGTGGCCAACAGGCATGTCGATGCCGCCATTAAAGTGTTCAACCAGGCAGGCATCGAGCCCAAGCGCTGCGATACCACTCTGGAGATCGAATCGGCAATCGCCCAGGGAAGGTATGCAGTGACGCAGGATGCTAACGCCTTGGCGTCTGCCGAAGGCCTCGATGTGATCATCGAGGTAACGGGATCCATCGAATATGCAGCGCTGGCAGTGCTATCGGCCATCAACCATGGCAAGCATGTCGTACAGATGAATGCCGAACTCGATGGCACCATCGGCCCGATCCTCAAGAAGAAGGCAGATCAAGCCGGTGTGATCTACACCTTCTCGGATGGCGATCAGCCGGGGGTGCAGTTGAATCTGTATCGCTTCGTCCAGGGCTTGGGCGTCAAACCCGTCCTGTGCGGTAATATCAAAGGGCTCCACGATCCCTATCGCAACCCCCAGACACAGCAAGCCTTTGCCGAACGCTGGGGGCAGAAGCCCGCTATGGTGGCGTCGTTTGCCGACGGCACCAAGATATCCTTCGAGCAAGCCATCGTGGCCAATGGAACAGGCATGCGGGTCGCTCGGCGCGGTATGCTGGGTCCGGATTTCTCCGGGGGCGATCCTAGTGCACCCCAGATCCCCATCGAGGAGACCATCAAGTCTTTCGAGCCCTATTTGAGCCCTACCGGTGCCGGGCTGGTCGACTATGTGGTGGGTGCCCGCCCCGGGCCGGGGGTATTCGTTATCGGGCATCAAGATGATCCGATTAAACAGCATTACCTGGAACTCTATAAGCTTGGCAAGGGGCCCTATTACTGTTTCTACACCCCCTATCACCTATGCCACTTCGAAGTGCCAACATCTGTCGCAAGGGCCGCTCTCTTCAACGACCCTGTGCTGACCCCTCGACAGGGGCCGGAGGTGGGAGTCATTGCCATCGCGAAGAAGGATCTAGATAAGGGTGAGTGCATAGGTGAGTTTGGCGGCTTTGAAGCCTATGGTGTTGCCGAGAACATGGATGTTATTCGCGCCCAGCGGCTGTTGCCCATCGGTCTGGCGCTTGGCGGGATCGTCAAGCACCCTATCAAGAAGGACACCCCTTTGACCTTCGACGATGTACGTCTTCCTGAGAACAGAATCGTGAACCGACTCTACAACGAACAGGAACGCCTCTACGCCAATTCCCCCACCCTGGCATAAAGGAACAGCGCCATGAAATTTTTAGCAACGAACCTCAAGGATGTCTACCTTGTCGAGCTCGAGCCACGCGGCGACGATAGGGGATTCTTTGCCAGGACGATGTGTCGTGAAGAGTTCGCTAATGTGGGGTTGAACAGTGACTTCGTGCAGCAGAACACTTCCTTTTCGGTGCACCGCGGCACCCTGCGGGGACTCCATTACCAGAGGCCGCCCCAGGGGGAAGACAAGCTGGTACGTTGCCTGAAAGGGGCCATAGTCGATGTCATCGTCGACATCCGTCAGGACTCGCCCACCTACATGCAGCACCAGATGTTCGAGCTGACCAGTCGTAATCGGCTGCAACTGTATGTGCCAAAGGGCTTCGCGCACTCCTTTATGACGCTGGAGGATAACGTCGAAGTGAGTTACCTGGTCACCGCTGCCTACACACCGGGCTCGGAGGATGGCCTGAGATACAACGACGAACAGCTTGGGATCGAGTGGCCATTGCCGGTATCGGTCATCTCGGAAAAGGACAACGCCTGGCCACTGCTGAGTGAGAGAAAGACCGCACTCTATTGAGTGCCAGGCGCGGCGAGCCGCGATAATCATGCCATTGTGCGATGCCTGGCGTGTACTGGCCGCCTATCAGTGTCGAATCCATTGGGACAGTCGCCAAAACGGCAGGTGGTCAAGCATGTTACACGCTTATTGCAGGGGAGTAGCCTGATGAAGAAGGTGATAGCCGTCGTACTGACCTACAATCGCAGGGAGCTCCTCCAGAAATGTCTCGATGCGATCCTTACCCAAACCCGTACGTGTGATGAGATCATCGTTATCAACAACGGCAGTACGGATGATACCCGGGAGCTCCTGGAAAGCGGGCTTTATTCCGGGATAAAGATCTACAACCTCGAGGAAAATCGGGGAGCCGCCGGAGGATTCAACGCCGGATTCCGGCTGGCTTACGACAACGGCGCCGATCAAGTGTGGATGATGGACGACGATGTCGTTCCGGAGTCCGACGCCCTTGAGAAGCTGCTCGATGCCGATGCGTTGCTTGAAGGGGAGGGAGCCCGGAGAAGCTATCTGGTGTCACTGGCCTATTCCGAAAAAAAGGGAGAGTGGACGAATCTGCCTTATCTTAGTGTCCACCACTCGACCAGCTGGCCTTCCTATCTGGAGCATGGACTGGTCGCCGTCGGCTACAGTACTTTCGTCTCGATACTGGTACCGCGAGAAACGCTGGAAAAGCACGGTCTTCCTATTCAATCGATGTTCATCTGGGGGGAGGATGCCGAGTTCACACTGCGTGTCACACAGGAAGATCCCGGCTACCTGGTAGGGACCAGTCGGGTGCAGCATTTAAGGCCCGGAGCCGGAATCAACATCGTCGTAGAGACCAACCCGGCCCGTATCGCTTACTACCGCCATTACGTGCGTAACAATATCTATCTTGCCCGCAAATACAAGACACGTCGGCGCCTTTTTTCGGTCATCTTTGTCAAGCTCTCACTACTGGCCCGGCTGCTGGTCTCTGGACAATTCCGCAAGGCGAGTATCGTGACGCGAGGCCTTGTAGAAGGGGTGCGATTCTCCCCGTATGTCCAGGCCATCGGCGATGACTACGATTACTCGAGTATCGAACTGTCGGTACCGGAGGGGACTGGTCAAGCGAGCCCTGCCGCTGTCGTAGGAAACGATGATGCATATCCCCTTGGGTACCAGAGAGCCGCCCACAGCTGATAGCCCTCAGCGGTCACCCAGGAGCCTTGCCATGTCACTCGGTTCAATCTCCGATTCTCAGGATATCCTCTTGGCCTCGTCCGGCACCCAGCCGCCGTCCAACGCATCGGCAGGTCAAGGGAGGCGTGTCAAGCCCTACCTCCTGACCACCAGCGAGGCAGGCATCTTTCCCAGTGAGGACCCCGTCACTGATCATCAAAACCTGCAAGGTTTTATCGACGATGTCGCCACGGACGGCATCGTGGGCGTGATCGAGGCAGGGCACTGGTATGCCCATCGGAAGCTTCTGCTGCGGGATGGCAGTCGCCTCATGGGACGGGGGATGAATCGGACCATCATCGAAGCGCCGCCGCAGGCCTGGAGCCAGGATCGCTATACGCTGATGGATCTCGAGGTCGGCACCAGCCTCTTCGAGAACGGCGCCTTCCTCTCCGACTTCACCCTGATCGGTGCGGACAAGCAGGCGACTGACAACGGCGCCCTGTTGATCCTCGAGGGCCTCTCGGACTTCCTGGTCGAGCGGGTCCAGGCAGTGGATGCGTCCAGCTATGGCATCTTCGTGGCCGGCTACGGCGTAGGTCGCTTTACCAATGACATCCACAGCTCGTTCTGGAACTCCACGCACCGCGGGATCATTCGTCAGTGCCGAGCAGTGCGTGGCCAGGTGGGCATCGGCTGCGAAGGGGGAGCCCAGAACGTACTGATCATGGCCAACCATACCGATGGCCAGGCCCTGCACGGCTTCCGCCTGGCTTCCGCCTATGACACCCAGATCATCGCCAACAGCGCCGTCAATACCCGCAATGCCTACTGGATCGATCGGCACAAGGGGGTTCACGTCCTGCACAACACGGCGACAAACGTGGAGCGAGGCTGCGTCTATGGCGGATTTCATCGTCATCGAGACGAAGAGATATCACGGGGTCTGTGGATCATCGGCAACCGCTTCAACACGACGAAGTCCGCCATTACCGACGCCTATCAAGGCACTTCCGACAAGTTCACCCGCAGTGTCAAGATCAAGGACAACCTGCTCGCAGGGGGGAACATCCGTCTGCTCTGGTCGAGGAATGTCGATATCCAGGGAAACGACGGGGATGGCAGCAACAGAATCATTACCTCGCACCAGGTGAGTGGCCGAGTCGGCAACAATTTCATGAAGTTGCTGAACCGGTCCGACACTCTCGAGGATCTGGGGGGCAATTTGACGTCCTCCCCGCCCTAAAGGACAGGGATTCCAACTTCTTGAGGGCAACGTCCTGCCCCGAGACTGAGGATATT
>NZ_VBUI01000034.1 GCF_005780185.1 Halomonas urmiana
CAACATGCCAATCCATGCAGGCCTTTTCAATTATATCCTTCTGATTCTTCTGGCTATTTCGTGGGGATCCGTCAGGGCTTGTCCCCAACTATTCATCAGGGAGTTCCGCAGTTATGGCGGGCGAGGCATCGGGCTTTTGACAGCACATAAAACAAGCAGCCCCGATGACGGGGCTGCTTGTGCTTCACGGTATCAGCCTGGCCTCTCAGAAGTTGACGCCCATGCCGAAGGTATAGGCCCAGACACCATCATCGAAGTTGTCTTCAGCACTGTTGCTGTCCTCGAACAGGAACTGGTACTCGGCCCTTGCCTGAATGAAGGTCGTGGGCAACACATAGTACTTGAGGCCGGTTTCCAGGCCGGCGATGCCGGTGTCCTTGACGCCGTCTCCATAGATGGCGCCGAGCGAAGCGCCCACGAAGGGCCGAGCCGCCCCCTGGCCGAAGTGGTAATCGGCGAAACCACGGGTGCTGCCGTTCCAGAAGTCGTCCGAGATTCCCTCACCCTCCACGTCGGCGAAGTTGACGCTCTGACGAACCCCTACCAGGGTGCTGCGGGACAGGTACCAGCCGTAGTCGACGGACACACCAAAGCTGCTGTTATCGAAGTCCTTGTTGCTGCTACCCGTACCGGAGAGCGTAAACTCCTGGTCGCCTGACTGTGGACCCATCGTGTGTTGTCCTCCCATGGAGGATTGGGCCATGGCATAGGAGGCGGGCAGAAGCGAAACGCTTATCAGCGCGACCAGCGAAGCCTTTCTTAACCTTTTCATGACAACACCTCGAATCAACGTCACCGTTCCATCACGCCATGGCGTGTTGTGGCAGACCCAGGCACTTCCCTCGCTGGTCTTTCGGAGCATTCTGCCGAAAACGGTCACTGGTGGATTTGCTGTCAATTCTTGCCTGATAGCCGGCCGCAATCAGCGAGCCTTCCGGCCAGTCCCCAGTATAGAAGGTGGCGTCGGTTTCGTCCGAGAACTTGGAATCGTCTGTCTCACCAGCACCTTAGCCGCACAGCTGAGCTGGGGCAGGACGTTGTGAGACCTCCGGCAACGGCTGGCCCCTTATCGACGCTATCGTGTCGTCGCCACTGACCATGGGGCGGCCCCGCCGCGACGATCCCGGCGCCAGCGCTCAACGATGCAGCCAGCAGGCCGAGCGGTGGTCGCGGCGCGGTGTGAAGTCGGGGGGATCCTCGACGTCGCACAGCCCGGCCATGAAGTGCGGGCAGCGCGGGTGGAAGCGGCAGGCCGCCGGCGGATGCAGCAGGCTCGGGGGCTCGCCGGCGGGCACCTCGCGCAGCCGGGTGGCGTTGGCGGCGTCGGGGTCGGCGATGGCGGCGATCAGCGCCTGGGTGTAGGGGTGCTGGGGGTGATCGAGCAGGTCGTCCACCGGCGCGCTCTCCACCACGCGCCCGGCGTACATCACGAAGATCCGCTCGGCGTAATGGCGCACCGTGGAGAGGTCGTGGGTGATGAAGGCCAGGGTCAGCCCGCGCTCGCGCTGGATGTGCCGCAGCAGCTCAAGGATCTCCACCCGCACCGAGGCGTCGAGCATCGAGACCGGCTCGTCGGCGATCAGCAGCCGCGGGGCGAGGATCAGCGCCCGGGCGATCACCACCCGCTGCTGCTGGCCGCCGCTCAGCATGTGCGGGAACTGGCCGAGGAAGGCCTCGGCCGGCGACAGGCGAACCTCCTCCAGGGCCGCGCGGATGCGCCGCTCGCGCTCGGCGCGGTCGCGCACCCCGTGCACGATCAGCGGCTCGGCGAGGATGCGCCGCACGTCCAGGAAGGGCGGCAGCGCCCCGTAGGGATCCTGCTGCACGTAGCCCACTTCCGCCCGGTAGGCCTTGAGCGCGCGCCCCTGGAGCTCGCCCAGCGAGCGGCCGGCGAAGCGCACCTCGCCGCGGGTGGGGCGATGTAGCCCGAGCAGGGTGCGCGCCAGCGAGCTCTTGCCGCAGCCGCTCTCGCCGACGAAGGCCACCGCCTCGCCACCCGCCAGCGCGAAATCGACGCCGTCCACGGCGCGCACCGCGCCCACGCGCAGGAAGCCCCACTGGCGCAGCTCGAACCAGGTGTGCAGGTCGCGGGCGGCGATCAGCGGCGCCTTGGCATCCTCGGGCTGAAGGTCGGCGGGCGAACTCATGCACCACCTCCGGCCGGGACGTCGTCGGCGTGCAGCCAGCAGCGCGCCCGGTGGCGTTCGCCGAGCGAAAAGGCGGGAGGGTCCTGGGCACAGCGCGCGAAGCGGTACGGGCAGCGTTCGGCATAGCGACAGCCGTCGGGCGGGGCGACCAGGCTCGGCGGCTCGCCGGGGATCGCCTCCGGGCGGGCCCGCTGGCGCAGGCGCGGCACGCTGGCCATCAGCATCTGCGAATAGGGGTGCGCCGGTGCGGTGAAGAAGCGCGCGGCATCGGCCACCTCGACCAGCTGGCCGGCATACATCAGCGCTACCCGGTCCCCCAGCTCGCTGGAGGTGGCCACGTCGTGGGTGATCAGGATGAAGCTGGTGCCCAGCTCGCGCTTGACCTGCTTCAGGGCGTTCATGATGCTCGCCTGGGTGAGCACGTCGAGCGCCGAGGTGGGTTCGTCGAGGATCACCAGCGCCGGCTCGGCGACCAGCGCCATGGCCAGCACGGCGCGCTGGCGCATGCCGCCGGAGAGCTCGAAGGGGTAGCGGGCCAGGAAGTCCGTGGATACCCCCACCAGCTCGAACACCTCCGCGGCCCGGGACAGGGCCTTCCCCCGGGGCCAACCACGCAGCACCCGCAACGGCTCGGCGACCTGCTCGCCGACCCGCACCACGGGGTTGAGGGCGTTCATCGAGGCCTGCATGACCAGCGCCATGCGCGACCACTGCACCTCGCGGCGGAAGCGCTCGTCGGGCAGCGCCGTGACGTCGATGCCGTCCAGGGTGACGCGCCCCGCCGTGTGGCCGACGTTGCGTGGCAGCAGGCGCATCAGCGCCTTGGCCAGCGAGCTCTTGCCGCAGCCGGATTCGCCGAGCACCACCAGCGCCTCCTGGCGGTGCAGGTCGAAGCTTACGCCGTCGACGGCATGCACCGCCCCCTGCCGCGTCTGGTAGTGCAGCTCCAGCGCCTCCACGCGCAGCAGCGTCCGGTCGCGCATCACAGGCTCCTCAG
The DNA here is from genome assembly GCF_005780185.1 of Halomonas urmiana. Taxonomy (GTDB): domain Bacteria; phylum Pseudomonadota; class Gammaproteobacteria; order Pseudomonadales; family Halomonadaceae; genus Halomonas; species Halomonas urmiana. The sequence continues at coordinate 3,145 of NZ_VBUI01000034.1, forward strand.
CCGCGGGTTGAAGACACGGTCCAGCGCGAAGCCGAGCATGGCGAAGCCCAGCCCGGTCAGCATCAGCAGCACCGCCGGCGACACCACCCAGTAGTAGTAGCCGTTGTAGAGCGCGCTCTGCGACTGGGCATCGTTGAGCACCTTGCCCCAGGTGGGCAGCAGGGGGTCGCCCAGGCCCAGCACCGCCAGCGATGCCTCCAGGAACACGAAGGTGGGGATCAGGGTGACGAAGGTGGGGATCAACACCGGCAGGATGCGCGGGATCAGGTAGCGCAGCACGATGCGCGAATTGCTCGCCCCGTAGGCCTGGGCGGCCTCGATGTAGGGCGCCTCGCGGATCGGCAGCAGCATCGCCCGGTACATCTTGATGCCGGCGCTGAAGATGCCCAGCACCACCACCACGCCGAGCATCAGCCAGATGCTGGTCGAGTAGAGGGTGCCGACCATCACCAGGATGGGCAGGATCGGCAGGATCATGTTGATCTCGGTGAGCCGCTGGATGGTGGCGTCGACCCAGCCGCGATACCACACTCCCACGGCGGCGATCACCAGGGTGGTGACGGTGGTGCCCACGGCCGCCAGCAGGCCGAAGGCGAGCGCCACCGGGGTGCCCCACATCAGCGCCAGGCTGAGGTCGCGGCGCTGGTGGTCGGTGCCGGCGATGCCGTGCACCCGGCCGTAGAGCACCAGCTCGGCGTCGAAGGCCGCCGCCTCGTCGAAGACCAGTACGTCCAGCCGCAGCGTATAGCGCCCGGGCAGCACCCTCGGCTCGGCGTCGGGCGCCGCCGCGCCTCCCGGCTCGGCCAGCAGCCCGATGTGGGGCACCAGCCCGCCCAGCCGACGCTCCAGCGCCCGGTCCTGGGACAGCGAGATGCGCTCCCGCGGGCCGATGCGATACCCGCCCAGCGCCAGCTCGCGGCCGTCGGGCGTGAGCCACGTCAGCCGCGCGAAGGGCGGCTGCGCATGGCCCGGGGCGCGCAGGAAGAGGTTCAGTTCGCTGGGAAAGCCGCCGGCCTCGAAGTCGAAGGCGAGCGGGATACGCAGGCGGCGCCCGCCCGCGAAGGCGCGCTCCTCGACCGTCGCCGTCTCACTCTCGATGACCAGGGTGCGCGGCGCATCCCCACCGGTGAGGCGGTCGAGCCACACGGGGGCCGCATTGACGGGATTGCGCTGCCAGGCCTCGCTGCCGCGCCACTTGGCCAGCGCCTCGCCGTAGGGGATGGCGATCGGCGTGGCGAGCGCCAGCGCCACCAGCGCGGCGATGATCGCGAGCCCCAGCAGCGCGGAGGGGTAGCGGCGCAGTTCCCGCCAGCCCTCCCGCCATCTCTCTCGCCGGCGTGCGCCCGTCATTGTGGTCCTCCCCCCAGGCGCACGCGCGGGTCGAGCAGCGCGTAGAGGAGGTCGAGCAGGAACACCGTGGCGGCCAGCAGGTAGGCGAAGATCACCACGCCACCGATGATCACCGGGGTGTCGCGGAAGCCGATGGCCCGGAAGAGCAGCGAGCCCAGCCCCGGCCAGTTGAACACCTGCTCGAGGATGATGGCGCCGCTCCACAGCCCGATCAGCATCAGCAGGAAGCTGGTAACGATCGGCGACAGGGTCGGGCGCAGGATGTAGCGCCGCTCGATGAGCTGCGACGGCAAGCCCTTAGCGCGGGCCATCTCCACGTAGTCCTCGCTGGCGTGGATCAGGAAGAAGGTGCGCCAGGAGTAGATGGAGATGAAGATCTGCGACAGGAACATGGCCGTCACCGGCAGCAGCATGTGGCGCACCACGCTGGCGCCGTAGGCCCAGCCGTCTTCCGGTGGCGGCACGGCCACCATGCCGCCGGCGGGCAGCAGGGGCGCCACGAAGGCGAAGACGAGGATCAGGAAGATGCCGTAGAACCAGCCCGGTGCCGCCGAGGTCGGGGCCAGGGCGACCACGCTGCGGTCCAGCGCGCTGCCGTAGCGCCGCGACAGGAACAGGGCCACGAAGACCGAGACGAAGAAGACCAGCAGGTTGGCGGTGCCGAACAGCAGCAGGGTCGCCGGCAGGCGCTCGACGATGATGTCGTAGACGTCGCGCGACCCCCGGTCGCTGTGCATCTGCTCGGCACGCCCCAGGTCGAGGCGCAGCGCCTGCTGCAGGTAGTCGACGCTGCGCACCAGGAAGGGCTCGTCGAGGCGCAGCCGCTCCACCTCCAGCGCCACCTGCCGCTCGATTAGGGCGTTGCGCTCCTCGGCGGGCATGTCCTGGAAGGCGGGGTCGGCCCGCACGGCCTCGGCGGCCTCGCTGCGGATCTGCACGCGGCGCAGGTCGTCCACCTGGCCCCCCATGTTGGCGATGATGATGGTCAGATAGACCCCGACCAGCACGGTGACGAACAGCGCCAGCAGCCGCTTGACCGTGTAGAGCAGCAGCCGGCGCAGGTCGCGCCACCTGCCGCGGCGGGAGGAGGGCGGGGGGACGGTCGCCGCCTGGCGGGCTCTCATGGCGATACCTCCATGCCGCCGGGCGGCACCGTGGCGAAAACGTGCGAGGCGAAGGCCGGCAGGGCCACGCGGTGGCTGGTCACGGCGACCTCCAAGCGGTTGGCGCCGACGCCCAGGGTGGCGAGCGCCGCCGGCGACGGGGCGATCCGCCAGTGCCCGGCGTCACGTGGCTCGGCCTCGCCGCGCTCGACCAGGGTCCCGCGGCCGTCGAAGAGCAGGAACTGCACCCGGTCGATCGCCTCCGGCGGATAGGGCTCGCCCTCGAGGGTCACCGCCAGCCGGAACGTCGCCGCGTCGCCCTCGTCCGCCGTGCCGAGCGCCGTGACCAGGGGGCCGTCGAGGTCGAGCTCCGGAATCGCGGGACGGGCGAAGCCCAGCCACTTGTCGGACGGGTCGGGGAAATCGCGGAAGCGCTCGAGCACCAGGCTGCCCGCCACGGGGTGGACCGAATCGAGCAGGAAGGGGCCGTTGCCGATCCAGAAATGCCCGCGCTGCGCATGCCAGTCGGCGAGCGCCCGATAGCGGGCGGCGATCTCGTCCTCCTTGAGCAGCTCGTCGAGCACGCCGGGGAAGGGCGATGCAGTGCGCTGCCGGGCCCACTCGAGGTGGCGCGCGAGGATCGGCACGCTGGGCCCGGCCACCAGGCTCGTCCAGTCCACCCGCCGTCGGTCCGCCTTGTGGGAGGAGAACGCCAGCTCCCCCTGGCGCTCGGCGAAGATCCCCAGGGCCAGGGCGTGCCACGGCTGCGGCGTGGGGGCACGGGTGGCCACCAGGGTCTCGGCATCGGGGAAGCTCTGGTCGCTGTAGACCTCGATGACCAGCGGATCGCGGGAGACGATGTGCCAGCCGCGGAAGTGGCGCCGGAAGACCTCGAAGGTGGGCAGGTAGGCCGGGTCGAAGAGCCGGCTCGCCTCGTCAGCCCGGGCGAAGGCCAGGATCCACGGCAGCACGAAGTCGGCCAGCGACAGCGGCGAGCCGTCGTGCCAGCGCTGCGCGAACAGGTCCTCGTCGTAGCGCACCCGGACCCGGGTGCGGGCGGTGACGGGCGCGTCGTGCGCCTCGCCGACGCTGACGAAGCGCCCCGCCTCGCCGTCCCAGTCGATCCAGGCCGCTTCCGGCACGACGATCTCCTCCGCCGTCGAGACGCTCAACCAGTCGAGGGTGCGCCCGATCGTCACGTCTTCCTGCACGGTCACCGCGGCACGCTCGATGCGCTGGGGACGGTAGAGCCCGGTGAAGGGGTCGGGCAGCGCCACGGGGTCCTGGGTCGCGCGCATGATCATCTGGTCGAAGATCCAGTTGCTGCCCGCCACCGGGTTCCACGGCTCGGTCAGCAGCCCCGGCGTGCCGAACACCATGCGTCCGCCCACCCGGTCGGCATAGCGCAGGGTGTAGGGCCAGAGCGCCGAGCCGGCGAGCCCCCCGGCGAGGTCGACGGCCACCTCCACATTGGCGGCCCGCGCCGAGGCGTTGAGCTGGTCGACCAGCCAGATCCGCGCCGAGTCCTGCATGGCCAGTTCCAGCGCCCGCGCCATCATCGCCTGGCGCTGCTCCCAGTCGCGGTAGTCGCGGCGCTGCAGGCGGTCGGCGAGCTCGTCGAACTCCGGGGCCGGCGCGTAGGCCTGCCACAGGGGTTCGGAACGCCCGCGGGGGGTGTAGTAGAAGCTGAAGACCTCTGCCTGATCGCGCTGGATGACGATGCTGATCCAGCCGCCGGTGTAGAGGTGCCAGCGCCCGGCCCTGGGGTCCGTGGCGATCCAGATGCGCGAGGCCTCCTCGGCGGTGCGATAGCGGCGCTCGACGACGAAGCCCAGCTCCTGCAGCAGGTTGGCGGCGTAGTCGCCGACCTGGCGGCGTTGGTCCTCGGTGCGGATCAGCACGATCAGGCGCACCGGCTCGCCCGCGTAGTGCCACAGGCCCTCGCGGAGACGCGCGCCGAGCGCGGCCATCTCGCGGTGGATCGCTTCGCGGGCGGCGTCGGGGTCATGGGCGTAGCGCAGTTCCAGCTCGCGGGCCGTGGCGGCCAGGCGCGCATAGTCGGGAAAGGCGGTGGAGAGCGGCAGGTAGCGCGGCTCGGCCAGGCCCCCGTAGAGTTCCTGGGCGATGTAGTCGCGGTCCACCAGGCGGTTGAGCGCCTCGCGAATGGCCGGCACATGGAAGGGATTGAGGGTGCCGTCGGCCAGCTCCGGCCCGGCCGGGTTCAGGGTCAGCTCGCTGGAGGTGCCGTAGGAGAGGTCGTAGCCGGAGGCGAGCGAATCGCGCAGCCGGCGGAAGATGCCGGGGTTGGAGATGCCCTGGGTGAAGACCTGATGGGTGCCCGCCTCGATCAGGCCAGTGACCCGGCCCGCCTCGTCCTCGCGGGTGAAGACGACCTGATCCACCAGCGCCCCGCGGCGGGAGCGGAGATCCGCCTCCGCGCTGTCCTGGCCCATGGCCGGCGCGGTCGACGGTGCCGGTTGACGCAGTGCCACCGCGACCACGCCCGCCAGGATCAGTGTCGCGCCAAGAAGCAACAGACGTCTCATCGGCGCTCCGTCGGCCATTACCTCGGGTGCTTGCTCTCCCTACACCCTAGGCGAGTTCGGCCATCCGGGACAGGCAACCGGGCGACAGGCAACCGGGGACAGGCCCCAATATTCGGAGCGGCCAACGACGCCTTATCTCAGCGCCCCAGCTGCGCCAGGGTCTCGGCCAGCGCCGGGGTCAGCCGCGCCATGCGGGCGTAGTCGAGCTTGTCCCAGGTGTCGCCCGGGCCGTGGTAGTGCGGATTGCGGAAATCGGCGGTGTCGGTGAGCATCATCGCCGGCCAGCCCATCTCCCAGAACGCCCAGTGGTCGGAGCGGAAGATATCGCGCAGCAATTCCGGGGCGGCCAGCCCTTCCGAGGGCATCTCGGCATGCCGACGAAAGACGCCCGTCACCCGACGCACCAGGCGTCGTGAACGCAGGTTGCCGACGAAGGCCACGAAGTTGCCGCGGTCGGGATAGACGAGGTCGAGCAGGGGCGGATATGCCTGGCTGCCGGGGGCGTCGCTATAGTGGCCGAGCATCTCCAGCGAGAGCATGCCGACGATGGCATCGCCCCGCGCCCGGGCCTCGCGGGCGTAGGTCAGGCTGCCCATGGCGTCGCTGCCGAAGTGCGGCGCCTCCTCGTTGACGAAGGCGACCAGGCGAATCTCCCGCTCGCGCTCGGCCCCCTGCAGGAGCCGCGCCAGCTCCAGCAGCACGGCCACCCCGGAGGCGTTGTCGTCGGCCCCGGACGTCCCGCGCACGGTGTCGTAGTGGGCACCGACCACCAGCATCTCGTCCGTTGCCCCGCTGCCCGGCAAGCGCACCTCGAGATTGTGGAACACCTGGCCGCCGCTGGGCACCGGCAAGCGCCGCGGCTCGAGGCCGGCGTCGCGAAAGGCCTGCTCGATGTAGTCGGCGGCCGCCCGCAGCGCCTCGGGGCGCCAGACATGACGCTCGCCGATCTCTTCCGCCAGCGCGCGCACGTGCGTGCGCAACCGCCCGCGCAGCGCCTCGCCCTGGGCATCCAGGGGCGGCGGAGTGCCCCGGTAGCTGCTGCCCGGCATGTGGAACATCTGCCAGTAGCCGCCTGCCAGCACCGCCGGCAGCAACGCCGCCATGACCAGCCACCACACTCGTATCCCGCGTCCCTTGGTCACCATTCACGGAAGGCGCCTCTCCGACTCGCCCGAGTGTCGCGAGCGACACCCCTGTCGAAACACCTCGATCGGATGAGTCGAATGGCCCGCTATATTCACGAATCAGGCTCTTGAGCAGTATGGTTCAGGTAGGTACGGCCCGCAGTAGTCACCCATCTCAGGGGAGCAAGACGATGAATCCTTACCTTCTCGCGCTAGGTGCGCTGATCGTGCTGATGGCGCCTGGCGCTCATGCGGAGCGGATCGTCACTGCCCGCTATGCCGAGCCGGTCGAGCAATACGGGCACTTCGCCCTGGGGCGGCCGCACGAATACGCGCGTCTGGTCGCCACGACCGACACCGGGCGAGACGCGGTGCTGGAGCTACCCAGCGATGAGGTGTTCGAGGACCTTGTGCCGCGTATCGTGCAGTTGACAGAGCAGTCGCCGCCGGTCTTGCTGGTGATTATCAGTGCCCGTGACAGCGGGTCGCGACTGGCGCTCGTCGGCCTCGGCCACCGCCAGCTCGAGATGCTGGCCCAGTCGGCTCCCATCGGTCGGGCGAACCGTTGGCTTAACCCGGTCGGCGTCGCCGACCTGAGCGGCGATGGGGAAGCGGAGATCGCCGCGGTGACGACCCCCCACATCGGCGGCGTGCTGAGGGTCTACCGGCGTCGCGGTGAGCGCTTGGTGGAGATCGCCTCGCTCAGTGGATTCTCGAATCATGTCTATGGCGCCCCGGAGTTGGGGCTCTCCAAGCTCGCGCGGATCGATGGGCGGGTGCAGCTCCTGGTACCCGACGAGCGACGGACGCAGGTGCGGGCCATCAGGCTGGGCGAGGCAGGGCTGGTCGAAACCGACTGCTGTCATCTCAGCGAGCCGATCACCGAGCCGGAAGCCCTGCATGACTGCGAGCGCTATCTGAACTAGGCGACTCGCCACTGCCGGATGCTCGGGAGAGGGAATGCCTGTGGCCACAATGACGATATTGCGACTGCTGATGCTGCTGGGCTTGCCCCTGGCCGGGCCGGCCATGGTCGAGATGACGTCCCCCACCAGCGTGGCCAACCACGTTCCCGGCGCGCCGGAGCAGGGTAGGCCGTGCAACTGGCAGATGGTGGACGTCTGGGCCTACCGTTGACGCAGGTGATGGGGATTCTCGGCAAGTCGACGTGCGCCGCTGCTACTGTGCCATCTGCCGCAAGACGGCGGGCGTGGCGGTTGTGTTATCAACCTGAGCGGGCGCGCCGAGACGCTCCGAGTCGATGCGTGGGAAAACGGCAAGTGCTTCGCCGGCTACCCTGAGGAGAGTATCGCCGAGTGGCACCGACGACGGGAACTGGAGGAGCGGGAGGAGTAACGCCGGTGGCTGCCCGGTCCCGAGGCGGGATGCCGGTGGCGGCCACTCTTCTTCTGGCTTTGGCCAACGGGCGCTTTGCCTCCGCCGTTACACCTGCGCTTGTCCAAAGGCCGCTGAAGATGGCCGGGTAACGCAGCAACAAAGAAATGAAGGGACTACCTTACGGATGGCAGAGGCCACCGCGGCGTGCAGGGTAGGGGCGGTAGCGTGCCCGGCGTTTCTGACTTTTCTTTATCCCAGAGGACTGCGCACGCCGGCAAAGCCCTTGCCCAGCACATGCGTATAGCTCTGGGTGGTTTCCACGCCCTTATGTCCGAGTAACTCCTGTACCGTGCGGATATCCGTGCCCTGGGCTCAGCAACTGGGTGGCGAAGCGGCTCGCATGGGGTAGCGTCACCGGCACGCCGCCATGAACGAGCCAGTAGTCAAGTTGGCGCTGGGCCGAGGGAATCTGCTGCTGCAAGCTAAATGGCCGGGAGCAAGGTATGCGATCCTTATCACCTTTGCCGGCTCCCACCGTAATAATCTGGCGCTCAAAGTCGATATCTCGTATGCGCAGACGGCAGGTTTCAAGGAGCCGCAGCCCCGAGCCATACAAGTAGATAACATTGCCGAACGAGCCGGCGCGTTCATTCAATATCAGAGCGTTCCGTATAATACCTGTTAGGCGCAAAATATTGTTCATCTTTTTTATAGGGCTTGACAATGAATGGCCATCATATACAAAGAAGTTTCTCTTCTTCCCAGGGCAAGATTGCTTATGGAAGTGAAGGGAATGGCCCCGATGTGGTGTTGGTGCACGGAACACCATTTAACTCAACTATTTGGCGTGCATTAATTTTGCAGTTGAGGCAGAGTTTTCGGGTGCACTGGTTGGATTTGCCAGGCTATGGCCACTCTGATAAATTTGACGGGCAGGATGTGAGACTAAGAAGTTTCGCAAAAGTCTTGGCAGAGTGGTTAGATCACAAAGAATTAAGAAACTGTCATTTGGTAGGACATGATTTTGGAGCTGCTGCTGTTCTCGGCGCCGTCTGTGTTGAGAGGTACCAAGCATTAAGCTTGAGTGTTATTGATGGTGTTGTATTGAACCCATGGGGTACTGAATATTCTCTGTTAGTCAAACAAAACCAATCAGTTTTCAATGCCATTCCCAAATATATTCATGAAGCAACTTTGCGGGCGCATATTGCGACAGCATCTCACCATCTTTTACCTGAATCAATGGTGCAAAATTTGGTTGAGCCATGGATTCAAGAGGGCGGACAGCAAGCTTACTATCGACAAGTTGGGCAATATGATCACGACTACACCGCTAAACTAGAAGAGCTGTATCCAAAACTACAGACCCCAAGTCGTGTATTTTGGGGAAAAGAAGACTGTTGGGTTAAATTGGATGTTGGAAAAAGGCTCGCCTCATTAATTCCATCTGCGGCTTTGAGAGTTTTACCAGATGCTGGTCATTTATCTATGCTAGATAGTCCTGGATTACTAGCCAAGGAGCTGAAGCAATGGCTAAGTGCCTAATGCATTTCTCGTCTAACCAAGTGTTAGGCAATCTTTATTTGGGGTTAAGTGTATGCCAAGAAAAATCTCGGTTAATTATAAAATGGATGGCGTGTTGGTTTTTGTTCAAGAGTTCTTGAAACATCCTCTTCAGATTGGATCAATTATTCCAAGCTCTCGTTACCTGGAGCGGCGAATCGTTGCGGCTTCTGGAATTGCTTCAGCCAATATTGTAGTGGAGTTAGGCGCAGGAACAGGCGGTGTTACGCGTGCAATCCTACGTGCGATGCCTCAGCAGGCCAAACTTCTTAGTATGGAGATTAACCCGCATTTTCACACTCTGTTAAAAAACATTGAAGACGATCGATTAATAGCGCACTTGGGCAGTGCAGATGATCTAAAGGAAGTTGTTTCTTTATATGACCTGGATGCCCCGAATGTAGTAATTTCTGGTATTCCATTTTCTACCATGAGTCGTAGCGCAGGATCCCAGATTCTTGAGGCGGTTTCATCTCTTCTTGTTCCTGACGGACGCTTTGTGGCATATCAAGTGAGTAATCGAGTCGCTGCTTTGTGCCAGCCTTTTCTAGGGTCAGGGAAGACTACGACAGAGTTTCTTAATATTCCACCAATGCGTATTTTTCAGTGGGATAAAGGTGCCTAACAAGGCGCTCAAACTGGGACCGAAAAACCACTGCGCGGTTTTTTGCGGCCCCTTAGCTTGATCGTTGGCGCGCCGGTGATCGGACATCGCCGACGGTTCCCGAGAATAATCGACTCGCCGCGCTCGCTTACCGCCACTAATCATGAGCATGAACGGTACGTCCTTCCCCTCAGGTGAGCCTACGATGCCAGCGATCGGGATGCCTCGCCATTCGGTCGCTTTCGGGCTGTTATCGATCGTCCTCCCTTGCCTGCTCGCTACCCCCTTGAGCTTCGCCGATGATCTGGAATGGCAGAGCCTCAGCCTGCGTGCCCGAGTCTCGGAGAAGACCTTGCTGGGGGATGAAGCGCCGGAGGAGTTCGAGGAGTACGACCTGTCGGCCAACGTCGCGCTGCCCTGGGAGCACTACACCACGTCGGGCTGGGGGATGGGCACCCGCCTGATGGCGAGTGCCGGGATCTTGCGGGGAGCGGGGAAAAATGCGCTCGTCGTGTCGGTCATCCCGGAGTTGACGCTGGGGAGCCAAGATGGGCGCTTTGTCCTGGATCTGGGCGCAGGAGGCGCCCTGTTCAGTCGACATCGCTTCGGGGAGCAGGACTTCGGTGGGCCGTTCCAGTTTGCCCTGACCCTGGGCGTCGGCATTCCGCTCTACCGGAATCTCGGGCTGGGCTATCGGTTTCTTCACTATTCCGATGCCGGTGTGAATGGGCCTGATACGACTGGGGCGGACTTTCACATGATCGAGTTCCGCTACCGATATTGAGCATCGTCGGCATGGTGTGTGGCGGCGCCTCCCACGCAGGCGGCAGGCACCCGCTCACTGGCCTGCGCCGCCATGACCATGCCGTTCCCTCGCCAACCTCAGGGCCTCGGGACCCGAGCGGGGGATTGCCCCGGTGCGCTCGGATTGGCGATTTTTTGACCACTCGCCCAAGACGAAGCCCCCCAAAAGCTGGATAATGGCGGGTTGCGCTTACGCCCCCTGAATCTACACCCGGTGCTTTGTCCATGGAAATCAAGGTCAACTATCTCGACAACCTCCGCCTGGAGGCCAAGTTCGACGACTTCACGGTCATCTCCGACCAGCCCATCCGCTACAAGGGCGACGGCTCGGCACCGGGGCCCTTCGACTATTTCCTGGCCTCCTCGGCGATGTGCGCGGCCTACTTCGTCAAGGTCTACTGCAACGCCCGGGACATCCCCACCGAGAACATCCGGTTGTCGCAGAACAACATCGTCGACCCGGAGAACCGCTACCAGCAGATCTTCAAGATCCAGGTGGAGCTGCCCGAGGACATCTCCGACAAGGATCGCCAGGGCATCCTGCGCTCCATCGACCGCTGCACGGTCAAGAAGGTGGTGCAGACCGGTCCCGAGTTCCAGATCGAGGTGGTCGAGAACATCGACGAGGATGCCCAGGCGCTGCTGATGGGCAAGGCCACGGGCGAGGCGAACCCGGGCGAGGGCACCTGGATCGAGGGCAAGGACCTGCCGCTGGAGCAGACCATCGCCAACCTCTCGGGGCTGCTCGCCGATCTCGGCATGAAGATCGAGATCGCCTCCTGGCGCAACATCGTGCCCCACGTCTGGTCGCTGCACGTTCGCGATGCCGCCTCGCCGATGTGCTTCACCAACGGCAAGGGCGCCACCAAGGAGAGCGCGCTCTGCTCGGCGCTGGGGGAGTTCATCGAGCGGTTGAGCTGCAACTTCTTCTACAACGACCAGTTCTTCGGCGAGCAGATCGCGGGCAGCCAGTTCGTCCATTACCCCGATGAGGAGTGGTTCCAGCCGGGGCCCGACGACGCGCTGCCGGCCGGCATCCTGGACGACCACTGCCGGGCCATCTACGACCCGGAGGGTGAGCTTCGCGGCTCGAACCTGATCGACACCAACTCCGGCCGGGCGGAGCGCGGCATCGTCTCACTGCCGTTTGTGCGCCAGTCCGACGGCGAGACCATCTACTTCCCCTCGAACCTGATCGAGAACCTCTACCTCAGCAACGGCATGAGCGCCGGCAATACGCTCCCCGAGGCCCAGGTGCAGTGCCTCTCCGAGATCTTCGAGCGCGCGGTGAAGAAGCAGATCATCGAGGAGGAGATCATCCTGCCGGACGTGCCCATGGCGGTGCTTGCGCGCTACCCCGATATCCTCGAGGGCGTCGAGGCGCTGGAGGCCCAAGGCTTCCCGGTGCTGGTCAAGGACGCCTCGCTGGGCGGTCAGTTCCCGGTGATGTGCGTGGCGTTGATGAACCCCAAGACCGGCGGCGTCTTCGCCTCCTTCGGCGCCCACCCCAGCTTCCACGTGGCGCTGGAGCGCAGCCTCACCGAGCTGATGCAGGGGCGCAGCTTCGAGGGCTTGAACGACTTCCTGCCGCCGACCTTCAACTCCCTGGCGGTGGCCGAGCCGAACAACTTCGTCGAGCATTTCATCGACTCCTCCGGGGTGGTCTCCTGGCGCTTCTTCAGTTCCCGGGCCGACGTCGAGTTCGTCGAGTGGGACTTCTCCGGCAGCAACGCCGAGGAGGCCGCCGGCCTGTTCGGCATCCTCGAGGAGCTGGGTCTGGAGGCCTATCAGGCCGTCCACGAGGACCTGGGCGCGCCGGTGTGCCGCATCCTGGTACCGGGCTACTCCGAGGTCTACCCGGTGGAGGACCTGGTCTGGGACAACACCAACAAGGCGCTGCTGTTCCGCGAGGACATCCTCAACCTCCACACCCTCGACGACGAGCGGCTCGCCGCGCTGCTGGAGCGCCTGGAGGAGAGCCAGATCGATGACCACGAGGACATCATCACCCTGATCGGCATCGAGTTCGACGAGAACACCGTGTGGGGCCAGCTGACCATCCTCGAGCTCAAGTTGCTGATCAACCTGGCGCTCGGCCGGCAAGAGGAGGCGCTGGAGCGGGTCGAGATGTTCCAGCAGTTCAACGACAACACCGTCGAGCGCGGGCTCTTCTACCAGGCCATGCACGCGGTGCTGGAGATCACCCTCGACGACGAGCTCGAACTCGACGACTACCGCCACAACCTCACGCGCATGTTCGGTGAGGCGACCATGGCCGCCGTGGTCGGCTCGGTGGACGGCAACGTGCGCTTCCACGGCCTGACCCCGACCAACATGGCGCTGGAGGGCCTCGAGAAGCACCAGCGCCTGATCGAGAGCTACCAGAAGCTGCACGCCGCGCGGGCCGCGCGGGCCGCCCGTGCCGCCGCGCCGCGAGCCATCAACGCCTGACCGCGTTGCGATGCCTGATAACGCCCCGTGCCGATGATCCGGTGCGGGGCGTTTTCGTTGGCGATACGGTCGGGTAGGGGGCCAGGGGAAGGTTCGACGCCTCGAGCGGGGCCGGATGACGGACTCCCCCCTCACAAGATCCTACGCGAGATCCTTCAGTGGATGGGCCAGCAGCTCCGCGACCACGCCCGGCATGAACTCCCGGGGCAGGGTGATGGCATAGAAGTTCTCGAAGACGTTGGGCAGCCGCTCGAAGGAGGTCAGCCGCCCCTGGCGCAGCTCGTCCTTCACCACCACCTCCGGCAGCACGCTCAGCGCCCCGCTGTCGCGGGCCAGCAGGCGCAGCATGGCCATGTCATCGGCCTCGGCGAGGACCTCCGGCCGATACTGGTGCCGGCTGCAGTGGCCGTCGAAGGCGCGGCGCAGCTCATGGTGCTCGCCGGGCAGCACCCAGCGCAGCCCCTCGTAGCCCTGGGGGAAGGGCGCGTCGGGGTTGGCGTCGGGCGGGCCGATGATGGAGAGCGGCTGACGGGCCAGCAGCTGGCTCTGCCAGGCGGCCTGGGGCGAGCCCGAGGGCGGCAGCTGGGTATTGGCCAGCACCAGGTCGAACTCGTGGCGGGCCAGGCCGTCGAGCAGGTCGGCCATGCCCCGAGCATAGAGGCTGAAGCGTACCCTCGGCCCCTCGCCCTGCAGCAGCGGGGCGATGAAGCCCTCGATGAAGTTGCGCGACATGCTGGCGAGGGTGCCGATGCGGATGTGCTGGTACTCGGGCTCGATGCCGCGGTTGATCAGCGACTCCAGCTCCTCTCCCTTGGTGAAGATCACCTCGGCGTAGTTGAACACCTGTTGGCCCGCCTCGGTCAGCACCAGGGTGCGATTGCGCCGCTCGAACAGCGGCTTGCCCATCCGCTCCTCCAGCTTGCGGATCTGCGACGAGAGGGCGCTCTGGGACAGGTGCAGCGACTCCGCGACCCTCGTCAGCTTGCCCTCGGCGGCCACGCACCAGAAGTAGTAGAGGTGGTGATAGTTCAGTCGGCTCATACCGTTCTCTTTTATAGAACAATAGATAAATTTATATATATTTTAATTAAAGCATAGGGCGCTCGATACTGCTCGCACTTGAACGAGCGGAGTCATCTCATGCAGTGGATCGAGTTGTTGTCCCCTTGGCTGCTGGCCCTGGTGCCCATTGCGCTGGCGCTGGGGGCCGCCTTGAGTACTCGCCAGCCGCGCGAGCGCGCCTGGCGCACGGCCCAGGCCACGACGCTTTGCGGCCTGGGCGTCTCGGCGCTGCTGCTGGGGCTGGGTGCGGCGCAGCTGCTGCCCACCGTGAGCGGGGGCTGGCAGACCGCGCCGCTGCAGTTGATCATGCTGCTGCTCGCCAACTTCATCGCCTTCGTGGTGGTGCGCTACAGCGCCACCTACCTGCAGGGCGAGCCCCGCCAGCGGCGCTTCATCGCGCTCGTCCAGGCCGTCTTCGCGGCGGTCAGCGTGGCGGTGCTGAGCGATCACCTGGTGCTCTTCCTGCTCGCCTGGTTCGCCATCAGCCTGGCGATGCACCAGCTGCTGATGTTTTATCCTGACCGGCCCCGCGCCGCTCTGGCGGCACACAAGAAGTTCCTCTTCGCTCGCGCCGCCGAGCTCTGTGCCCTGACGGCCTTCGTGCTGCTCTATCTGCACCACGACACCGCGCGGATCAGCGTCATTATCGGCGCCTATGGTGACAGTCAGGCCTCGTCCGAGGGCACGCTGACCCTCGGCGAACAGGCGGCGGCCTGCCTGCTCGCCCTGGCGGCGCTGATCAAGTGCGCTCAGCTGCCGCTGCACGGCTGGCTGATCCAGGTGGTCGAGGCGCCCACGCCGGTCTCGGCGGCGCTGCACGGCGGCGTCATCAACCTCGGCGGCTACCTGCTGCTGCTGTTCTCGCCGCTGCTGCTGCAGTCCGCGCCCGCCCAGGCGCTGCTGCTCGTCGTCGCCGGCATCGGCAGCGTGCTGGCGGCACTGGTCATGATGACCCGTGTCAGCATCAAGGTGCGCCTGGCCTGGTCGACCAGCGCGCAGATGGGCCTGATGCTGGTCGAGATCGCCCTGGGGCTGGTGGAGTTGGCGCTGCTGCACCTGCTCGCCCACTCCTGCTACAAGGCCTACGCCTTCCTGAGCTCGGGCGAGGCGGTCGAGCAGGACCTGCTGCGCCGCCGGGCCCCGGGTCGCAGCCCCACGCCGGGCCAGTGGCTCTCGGCGGGCCTCGCCAGCGCCGTGCTGGTGGCGGGCGCGGTGGCGCTCGCGCGCAGCCTCACCGACGCCCCGGCCTTCGCGGCGAACAGCCCCTGGGTGCTGCTCACGCTGGCGCTGACTGTGCTGCTGGCCGAGCGTGGCAGCGAGCGCACTGCGGGCGGCCTCGGCGCTTTTGCCGGCCTGGCCGCGCTGGTGGTGCTCGCCTATGTCGGCCTCAAGACGCTGTTCGCCGCCTTCCTTCCGGCGACCGGGCACACGGTCTCGCCCTGGGCGGACCTCTGGGTCAGCGCGCTGTTCCTGCTGCTCTTCGCGGGCTACTGGCTGAAGCGCCATGGCCTGCACCACCGCGGCTCGCAGACGCTCAATCGCTACTGCTACGCCGGTTTCTACCTGGATGAGTGGGTCACCCGTACCACCCTGAAGCTCTGGCCCCACGAGCTGCCCGGCCGCATCAAGGCCAAGCAGCTGCACACCGCCTTTCGCGGGAGTTCCCTATGACGAGTCTCGACAACACCCAGGTCGCACGGATGGACGATGCGAGCGATGTCGCGCCCCTGACCGAGGCCCAGGAAGCGGCGCTGGACCGGGCCTGCGCGCGCATCGCCCCGAGCTGGCCGCTGGATCGGCTGATCGCGGTGAGCCCCTACTGGACCCAGCGCGGGGAGGACGCCGCCACGGTCTCGGCGCGGCTCTCGGCGCTCGGCAACATCCACTGCCTGATGCCACCGAGCCACTACCTGGGTGCCTGGCAGCGCGGCGAGATCACAGATGAGCATCTCGCCGAGGCGGCCGAGCGGCTCGACTATCCGGGCGGCTACAAGAACCTGCTGGTCGTCGTCGACGAGCTCGCCCGGCTGCCCCACTGGCACAACATCAGCGACCTGATCGATGCCCGCCGCGACCGCCAGCACAAGATGGCCTGGCGGGACGAGATCACCCAGCAGATCAGCCAGTTCTGCGCCGCCTACTTCCAGGAGGACGGGCCGCTCAACGCCGAGCGTCTGAACGCCCCCCGCGGCAAGCGGCTCTTCCAGCACTGGCGGGACATCACCCTCAAGGATCGTGGCATCGCCATCCTGATGGGCGAGCCGCGGCTGCGCCGCTACTTCAAGACCCTGCCGGACACCGAGGCCGGCCTCTTCCAGGCCGCCATCGCCGAGCTGGATGTGGAGGCCGGCCGGCTCGAGCACTACGCCCAGGCGCTGCTGCTCGACATCAACGGCTGGGCCGCCTGGGTCGCCTACCAGGATTGGCAGCGGGCGCTGGCCGCGCCTGACGGTGAGAGTGAGCACGAGCGGCTGGCGTCGGACATGCGCAGCCTGCTGGCGATGCGCCTGGCCTGGGAGCTGGTGCTGTGGCGCTACATCCGGGCGGAGCAGCCCGACCAGGCCGAGCGCCTGACGCGGCTGTGGCACGCCGAGCTGGTGGAGCTGCCGGAGCGCGTCGAGCGCCATCAGCGCGCCCAGCAGCCCCTGTGGGTGTGGCAGCTCGCCAGCGAGCTCGCCTACCAGGCGTCGCTGCACCGCGCCTTGGGCGAGGCGGCGCGCGCGCCGGCATCGGCGCCCACCGCGCCGCAGCTGCAGGCGGTGTTCTGCATCGACGTGCGCTCCGAGCCGCTGCGCCGGGCGCTGGAACGGCAGAGCCCGGCCATCCAGACCCTGGGCTTCGCCGGCTTCTTCGGCCTGCCCCTGGAACACCAGCAGGGCGGCACCGCGCTGGCCCAGCCCCACCTGCCGGGCCTGCTGGCGCCCAAGGTGACGCTCAGGAGCGGGGCGGGCGAGGGCGCGGCGCGCTCGGCGAAGCGGCTGAACTGGCAGGCGCGCCTGCAGGAGTGGAGCCGCACGGCGAGTGCCAGCTTCACTGCCGTGGAGGCGGGCGGCCTGCTCTATGCCGGCAAGCTGCTGCGCCGTTCGCTCGACGCCAAGGCCAGGCGCGAGCCGCTCGCCATGGACGAGCTCAGCTGGCACTGGCGCGACAGCGGCGAGGCGCTGAGCCTGGCCGACAAGGCGGCGCTCGCCCAGACCGTGCTGGGCGCCATGGGCCTCACCGAGGGTCTCGCGCCCCGGGTGCTGCTGGTGGGCCACGGCAGCCACAGCAGCAACAACCCGCATGCCGCGGGGCTCGAGTGCGGCGCCTGCGGCGGGCAGTCGGGCGAGGTCTCGGTGCGCGCCCTGGCGCGGCTGCTCAACGATCCCGCGCTGCGCGAGGCGCTGGCCGAGGCCGGCCTCGTCATCCCGGAAACGACCCGCTTCGTGCCCGCGCTGCACCACACCATCACCGACCGCATCGAGCTGCCGGAGGGCGTGGAGGATGCCTTCTCGCTGAGCGAAGAGCAGCGCTCCTGGCTCGAACAGGCCGGCGCCCAGGCCCGGCGCGAGCGCGCCCCGCGGCTCGGCCTGTCGGGCGACGCGGTCGAGCTCGAGAAGATCCTCGATCGCCGCGGCGCCGACTGGTCGCAGACCCGCCCGGAGTGGGGCCTGGCCAACAACGCCAGCTTCATCGCCGCGCCGCGACGCGTCACCGCCCCCCTCGATCTCGCCGGGCGCAGCTTCCTGCACGACTACGACTGGCGCACCGACGCCGATTTCTCGCGGCTGGAGCTGATCATGACCGCGCCCATGGTCGTCGCCCACTGGATCAACATGCAGTACAACGCCTCCGTCACCGACAACCGCAAGTTCGGCAGCGGCAACAAGGTGCTGCACAACGTGGTCGGCGGGCATATCGGGGTGTTCGAGGGCAACGGCGGCGACCTGCGCATCGGCCTGCCGATGCAGTCGCTGCACGACGGCGAGCGCTGGCGGCACGAGCCCCTGCGCCTGAGCGTCTACCTCGCGGCGCCCACGGCGGCGATCAAGGCCATCATCGCGCGTCACGAGATCCTGCAGTCGCTGGTAGGCAACGACTGGCTGCACCTCTTCGCCCTCGACGACGACACCGGCGAGATCCTTGCCTACCGCGGCGAGTGGCGAGGTACGTGGGAGCACTGCTTGCAGCGCGATTCGGCGCAAAGCGGCGGCGGGTAGAACCGATGAAGCAGCGCTCAAGAAGCGCCTAGCTTTCCTCCATCAGGGTGCTGTGACACCATCGCCGCTTTCGCCGTTCGGAGTCGTTGTGTCGTGATCGTTCGTGATCGCCCCGGTGCGCTCGGGCTGATGCTGGCCTGGAAAGGCTCGGTGTTGCCCCATATCTTCCCTCACATCCTGCTGGCCGGTCTGTTCGCCACGGCCGTCACCTGGGTCTCTCGCCATCACTACCTGGATGGCATCGTCGAATACACGCTGCTACCGTTCACCCTCATGGGGATCGCACTGTCGATCCTCTTGAGTGTGCGCAACACGGCGACCTACAACCGCTGGTGGGAGGCGCGCCAGCAGTGGGGGCGCATGGTCTATGAGATGCGCAGCCTGGCGCGGGCCGGCGGGATCTACCTGGGCCCCGAGCGGCGCCGTGAGCTGATGATGCGCGCGCTGGCCCATGCCCACCTGCTGCGCGGGCAGCTGCGCGAGGAGGAGGTGCGCGCGGACCTGCCGGCTTCGCTCTCCGCGGCCCTGGTCGACCTGGCGCTGGGCACCCGCAACCCCGCGGCGTTCATGCTGCAGCAGGCCGGCGAGGTGGTGGCCGAGGCCCGGCGGGCCGGGGAGATCGACTCGGTGGCCGCGGCGGCGCTCGACCGGCACCTGCACGGCATGGCCGGCATCCAGTCCGCCTCGGAGCGGATCGCCCAGACGCCGCTGCCATTCGCCTACACGCTCTTGGCGCATCGCACCGCCTACGTCTATTGCTACCTGCTACCGTTCGGGCTGGTGCCGGGCGCGGGCTGGTTCACCCCGGTGTTTACCGCCATCGTGGCCTACACCTTCTTCGGGCTAGATCGCCTCTCGGAACAGCTGGAATTTCCCTTCGGCCGCCAGACCAACGACCTGCCGCTGGACGCCATCTGCCGGGTGCACGAGATCAGCGTGGCCGAGGCGCTGGGCGACCCGGCACCCGAGCCGCTGCGGCCGGTGGAGTTCGAGCTGCAGTAGCAGGCGCTTGTCTCTTGCCGCGGAGATGTTCGTCCTAATGCAAAGCCCCGAGTCGGTTGTCCCGCTCGGGGGCTGGTCCATAAAAGGAGTATTCACCGAAGCGGCCCTGATCGCGTTCTGTCAGGAGAACATCAGCCGCTTCAAGGCGCCCAAGAAGGTGATCTTCGGGCCATTGCCGACCACCTCGACCGGCAAGATCCAGAAGTTCCTGTTGCGCCAGCAGCTCGAGGCCCCGCTGACCGCCTGAGCCGCCGGCAAGGTGGGGCCGAGGCGGCCGTGAGATAGCGGCCTGTCTTTTACCCCCTTAGCGATTATAGTGGCCGCCGAGCGCGGCACTGGATCGCGCACTGCCCCACCGCCATCGTTGCGAGTATTGGCCATGTCACGACGCCCACCGCTGATTGCCCTCTCCTACTTCGAGGTCGCCGCGCGAACCCGGAGTTTCGCCGCGGCCGCCAAGGAGCTCAACGTCACGCCGGCGGCGATCAGCCATCAGGTCAAGGCGCTGGAGGAGTATCTCGGCGTCGACCTGTTCGTGCGCCATCACCGGCGGGTCAGCCTGACCCCCGCCGCGCGCATGGCCCTGCCGGAGCTGCAGGAGGGGTTCGAGACCCTGGGGCGGGCGGTGGACAAGATCCGCGCCTACGGCGAGGAGCGCCTGATCGTCACCGTGTGCGCCGAGCCGCTGTTCGCCACCAAATGGATCGTGCCGCGCCTGCATCGCTTCTACGCCCGCTGCCCGGAGGCCGAAGTGCGGCTGCAGGCGAGCCTGCACACCGTGGATCGCAACCGGGAGGGTGATTTCGGGGTCGCCGAGCTCAAGCGCGCCGGCGTCGACGTCTCCGTGCGCCTCGGCTACGGCCACTACGCCGACATCGAGCCCGAGCGGCTCATGGGGCTCGAGCTCGTGCCCATCGGCACGCCGGAACTGGCCGCCAGCGTGGACGGTGTCGACACCCTGCGCGGGCTGCCGCTGCTGTGCGACAGCACCCTCAACCGCTTCGACGAGCCCTGCGGCTGGAAGGCGTGGTTCCAGCAGCAGGGAGGCGAGGCCGGAACGCTGCGCGAGCTGCGATTCGGCAACGGCCTGCTCGCGCTGGAAGCGGCCCTCGCCGGCCAGGGCATCCTGCTCGGCAGCCGGGACCTCCACCAGGCAGAATTGAGCGCCGGCAAGCTCGTCGTCGCCACCGAACGCCCGCTGAACTGCGACCAGGCGTATTACGTCGTCAGCGCCGGCGTCGGTCTGGAACGCCCCATCGCCCGGCAGTTCCGCGAATGGCTGGTGGACGAGGCCAATCTGCCCGCCTGAGGGTCGGGGCTCGACCCGGCGACCGGCCCCGGATGCTCCGCTGTTTGATGTGCAGCGGGGTCACCACGGCGATTGATTCCAGCGCTCGCCATCGTGGTCGCTGGCACCGGTGCTGCTGCACGTGTCCAGGAAACGCGACGGCTCGCTCCGGTAGCACCGGGCCCCATCAGCTGAACGCGCCGTGTTCGATCGTGCTCAGCACCGAGATCGCTTCCGTGTGAAGATCGCTGTGGATCGATATGACGCAGTGGTGATCGGCATCAACCGACGAATGTCCGTTTTGCATCCCCAGGTGCAGGCCAGGTCCTCGCTTGGCTATCCTGCACGAGTCTCGAGAACGTCGAGCTCACCCCCTGCAACCGGACGGCTGCCATGTTTCGCGCCCTCTTGCGCTATTTCGAGACCCTGGTGAACCCCTATCCCGAGGACAACCGGGGCACACCCCCCAGGGGCTTGTTCGCCTTTATCCTGCACTTTTCGCGGCCGGTGCTGCCGCTGCTGGTCGTGATGTCGCTGCTGACGGCACTGGTCTCGGCGGCGGAGGTGTTCTTCTTCCACACCATGGGCGAGCTGGTGGACTGGCTGTCCGGCGCCGAGCGTGAGCGCTTCTTCGCCGAGCATGGCTGGCGCCTGGCCGGCATGGCGGCGCTGGTGGTGATCGGCCTGCCGCTGCTGACCCTGCTGCAGTCGCTGGTGACCCAGCAGAGCATCTTCGGCAACTACCCGATGATCGGCCGCTGGCTGGCGCATCGCCACATGCTCGGCCAGAGCCTGGCCTTCTATCAGGACGAGTTTGCCGGGCGGGTGTCCCAGAAGGTGATGCAGACGGCCCTGGCGATGCGCGAGACGGTGATGAAGCTGATGGACCTGATGGTCTATGTGCTCGTCTACTTCACCGGGGCCATGCTGCTGATGGGCCGCGCCGAGCCCTGGCTGATGCTGCCGCTGGTGCTCTGGCTGGTTGGGTATATCGCCATCATGTGGGTCTTCGTGCCGCGCCTGCGGGCGGTCTCCATGGCGCAGGCCGACGCCCGGGCGGTGATGACCGGGCGTATCGTCGATAGCTACAGCAATATCCAGACCATCAAGCTGTTCGCCGATACCCGTCGCGAGCAGGCCTATGCCCGGGATGCCATGGAGGGCTTCATGGGCACCGTGTATCGGCAGATGCGCCTGGCCACCGGCCTGACCGTCAGCCTGACGGTGCTCAACTCCTTGCTGCTGGCCGGCGTGGCCGCCATGGCCATCGGCGCCTGGTACCTGGAGGCGGTGTCGCTGGGGATCATCGCCGTGGCGATCGCCCTGGTGATGCGCATCCGCTTCATGTCCGACTGGATTCTCTGGGAGGTGGCCGGGCTCTTCGAAAACATCGGCACCGTGCAGGATGGCCTCAATACCATCGCCCAGGAGCCGGCGGTCCAGGACGCCCCCGATGCCAGGGCGCTGACGGTGCCACGCGGCGAGATACGCTTCGAGGCGCTGCGCTTCGGCTATGCGCGCCCCGACGGCCAGGGCCGGCGGGTCTTCGACGGCCTCGACCTGACCATCGCCCCTGGTGAAAAAGTGGGACTGATCGGCCGCTCCGGGGCCGGCAAGTCGACCCTGGCCAACCTGCTGCTGCGCTTCTTCGATCTGGAGGGCGGGCGCATCCTGATCGACGGTCAGGAGATCACCGGTGTGACCCAGGAGTCGCTGCGCCGGCATATCGGCATGGTCACGCAGGACACCTCGTTGCTGCACCGCTCGGTGCGCGACAACATCCGCTACGGCAGCCCCCAGGCCAGCGAGGAACAGATCCAGGAGGCGTTGCGTCGCGCCCATGCCGATACCTTCATCGATGACCTGGTGGACCTGCAGGGCCGCCGCGGCCTGGATGCCCATGTGGGCGAGCGCGGGGTCAAGCTCTCCGGCGGCCAGCGCCAGCGTATCGCCATCGCCCGGGTGCTGCTCAAGAACGCGCCCATCCTGGTGCTGGACGAGGCCACTTCGGCGCTGGATTCCGAGGTGGAGGCGGCGATTCAGGAGCAGCTCTATACGCTGATGGAGGGCAAGACGGTGATCGCCATCGCCCACCGGCTTTCGACCATTGCCATGCTCGACCGCCTGGTGGTGCTCGATGAGGGGCAGATCGTCGAGAGCGGCAGCCACCGGGAGCTGCTGGCCAAGGACGGCCTCTATGCCGCCCTGTGGCGGCGCCAGTCCGGTGGCTTTATCGGCGAGGATATCGATGACGAGGCCGAATCGGTGCAGGCCGAGCCGGCGTCCGGGCGCGATGGGCCCGACTGAGGCTCGCGCCCGGGCAGGACGGCGCCGTGCATCAGTCGTGAGCCATAGCTTGGGGCGCGTGGGCGAAGCTGCTACTGCTACTGCTACTGCTACTGCTACTGCTACTGCCCCCCGTCCTGCTTGGCCCCTTCATCGGCCTGAGCGCCGTCCTGTGCCTTCTCCAGCGCCGGCAGCACCAGCACCCGACACGGGGCGTTCACCGCCACGTACTCCACGGTGGCACGGCGCAGTGGCCAGCGCCCGCTGCTGCCGCGGGACACCAGGATCATCAGGTCGGCACCGAGCTGAGCCGCCAGGCCCACCAGCTTCTCGCCGGCATTGCCGGCCAAGGCATGCAGGCTGGCGGTGCGATCCATCGGCAGGTACTTGCGCACCAGCAGATCCAGGGTCTTGCGGACCTCGGCTTCCTTCTCCTGCGGTGCCTCGTCTGTCACATGGGGGAAAAAGCCGCCGCCGCCGGGATGATAGACGCTGGCCAGGTGAAGCTCGCCGTCGTCGGCGAGCAGCTCCACGGCCGCTGCGATGGCGCACTTACCTTCACCATCGTCTTCCGGGTCAATGGCGAGCAATAGTTTCTGATACATCAGCGGTCTCCCGTTTCGGCGTAGCGAAGCCCTCCACCTCCGGAAAGGCTCTGCCCTGAACCAGCTCATCGACGCTGAAGCCGCGATAGTCTGCCCGCAGCGCCCGAAGCAGTGCGATGCTCATGAACACCAGCAGAATGCAGAAGGGAAGCCCCAGGGCGGTGATGACGTTCTGCAGGGCGTCCAGGCCGCCGGCCAGCAACAGCGTGGCGGCAATGCCGCCCTGCGCGACGGCCCAGAAAATACGCTGGCGCACCTGCGAGGGCTGATCATCGCGCCGGGTCAACAGATCGATCACCAGCGAGGCGGAATCCGACGACGTGGTAAAGAAGATCACGATAATGACTACGCTCAAGGCCGACGCCACGCTCGTCAGCGGAACGCCTTCCAGAAAGGCGAAGATGGCCACCGAGGGGTCCTGCTGCACCTGGGCCGCCAGCGACAGCTGGCCGCTCATTTCCCCCTGGATGGCCGAGAGCCCGAAGATGCCGAACCACACCAGCGTGAAGACCGTGGGGGCAAACAGCACGCCGCCTACGAACTCGCGAATGGTGCGTCCCCGCGAAATGCGGGCAATGAAGATGCCGACGTAGGGCGCCCAGGAAATGGTCCAGGCCCAGTAGAACAGGGTCCACTGCCGCTGCCAGTCGGTCTCCTTGTAGGTTTCGGTCCAGAAGGCCAGCCTGGGCAGGGCGCTGAGGTAGTCGCCCACGCTCTGCACCATGCCCTCGGCAATGAACACCGTGGGGCCGACAACACCCACGAACGCCAGCAGCAGCATGGCCAGGACGATATTGACCTGGGAGAGGCGGCGAACGCCCTTGTCCAGCCCGAGGGCGACCGAGATGGCGGCGATGCCGGTGATGACGGCGATCAGGCCGACCTGGACCAGTGGGCTGGTGGGCGCGCCTACCAGATAGTTCAGGCCGCTGTTCAGCTGCAGCGTGCCCAGCCCCAGCGAGGTGGCGACCCCGAACAGCGTGCCCAGCACCGCGATCACATCGATGGCCCAGCCCCAGGGCCCGAAGGCGCGTTCGCCCAGAATGGGGTAGAACAGGCTGCTGATGCGCATGGGGAGACCGTGGCGGTAGGCAAAGTAGCCGATTGCCAAGCCCGGCATGGCGAAGATGGTCCAGGTGTGCAGGCCGAAGTGGTACAGCGCGAAGGTCATGGCATCGCCGGCTGCCTGCTCCGAGCCTGGCGTGACGCCGTCGAAGGGCGGATGGGCGAAGTGGGAAATCGGCTCCGCCACGCCCCAGAACATCAGGATGGTACCGATGCCGGCGGCGAACAGCATGGTGAACCAGGTGAGGTTGGAGTAATCGGGGCGGCTGTCGTCGTCGCCCAGGCGGATATTGCCATAGCGGCTTACGGCCAGGCCGAGCAGGAAGATCAGCAGCACGCTGACCGCCAGAATGTAGAACCAGCCCAGTTTGGCGGCGACCCAGCCGGTGAGCAGGCCGAAATGGCTGGCGACGGCCTCGTCAAAGGGAATCGCGATGGCGACAAACAGCGCCGCTATGCCCGCCGAGGTGAAGAAGACTCCCGGTATGGTCTGCAATCCTAGCCGACGTTGCAGCCATGTCAGCACACGCGCCTCCGTTGCGTTGGAAAAGGCCAATGGCGGAGTCCTCACGCTACCATAGGGGATGCGGGGCTGCAGGCAGGCGGCCGTCGGCGCGAGGCATGCCCCGGCGCCTTGCAACGAGCGCCCGCCCGCCTAGGCGCCCGGTATCGGCCCTGTTTTTTCCGGAGAGCTCCATGTCCGTCATCGACCATCAGGGCGTCGCGATCGCCTATGAGGAGGCCGGCACGGGGCTGCCCATCGTGCTCGTCCACAGCTTCCTCGGCTCGGGCGAGATATGGCGCGCGCAGGTGCCGGTGTTGGCGGCGCAGCATCGCGTCATCAATGTCGATCTGCGCGGCCACGGCGGCTCCGGCCATCTTACCGAGCCATTTACGCTCTACGACGCCGTCGACGACGTCATCGTCGTGCTGGATGCCTTGGGCATTCAGCGGGCGGTGTGGTGCGGTCTTTCCATGGGCGGCATGGTGGCGCTGCGCGCGGCAATTCAACACCCGCAGCGCGTCGCCGGTCTGATCCTGATGGATACGGATGCCGGCGCGGAAAGCGTCTGGCACAAGGTGAAGTATCGCGCCATGGGGGGCGCGGTGAGCGCCTTCGGGGTCCGCCCATTGTTGCCGTTCGTGACCCGCCTGATGTTCGGCGCCGCCACGCGGCGCGACAATCCCGCGCTGGTCAGCGAGACCCGCGCCATGATGGGCCGGAATCACGTGCCCTCGGCGCTCAAGTGCCTGGCCGCGCTGATGCGGCGGGATTCGGTGGTGGGGCGCCTGCACGAGATCGACGTGCCGGCCTTGGTGGTGGTGGGCGAGGAGGACCGCATGCTGCCGCCGTCGCTCTCCCGTCGGATCCAGGCGGAGTTGCCGGACGCCCGCCTCACGACGATTCCAGACGCCGGTCACATGACGCCCATCGAACAGCCGGAAAGGGTCAACGCGGCCGTGCTGGCGTTTCTGGCGACACTGGCGCATCCCCGTCCCGAGGATGCGGCGGAGCCGGGGCCGGCCAAGCCAGCACCCGGGCGCGACGGGTACGACTGAGGGCTCGCACCAGGGTAGGGCGGTGACCGCTCGCGGCGTCACTCACGTATTGGCGACCTGAGCACGCAGCCAAGCGATCTCCTCGGCCCAGATCGCCGGCTCGACGGTTTCCAGCACCATGGGAATCTCGTCGATGCGCGGGTCGCGCATGAGGGTGGTGAAGGCGTCCAGCCCGATGTTGCCCTGGCCCAGGCTGTGATGACGATCGACGCGGCTGGCGAACTCGCTCTTGGCATCGTTCAGGTGCATGCCGCGCAGGTACGCAAAGCCCACGACCTTGTCGAATTCATCCAGCGTGGCGGTGCAGGCCTCCGGGGTGCGCAGGTCGTAGCCGGCGGCGAAGGCGTGGCAGGTATCGAGGCAGACCCCGACCCGCGATGTGTCATCGACCTGGTCGATGATCTCGGCCAGATGCTCGAAGCGCCAGCCCAGGTTGGTGCCCTGGCCGGCCGTGTTCTCGATCACCGCCGTCACGCCGCGCGTCTCGGCGAGCACCTGGTTGATGGAGTCGGCGATGCGGGTGAGGCACTCGCCTTCGCTGATCTTCTTCAGGTGGCTGCCGGGATGGAAGTTGAGCAGGGTGAGGCCGAGCTGCTCGCAGCGCTGGAACTCGTCGAGAAAGGCCGCGCGGGACTTCTCGAGCCCGGCGCTCTCCGGGTGGCCGAGGTTGATCAGGTAACTGTCGTGGGGAAGGATCTGCCCCGGGCCGAAGCCGTGTTTATCGCAGGCCGTGCGGAAGGCCTCGATGGCCTCGTCGGTCAGCGGCTTGGCTTTCCACTGGCGCTGGTTCTTGGTGAACAGGGCGAAGGCATCGGCGCCGATCTCCACGGCGCGCAACACCGCCTGATCGGGGCCGCCGGCGGCACTGACATGGGCTCCGAGGTATTTCACGCGGGATTCCTTCCGTCATGGTTTCGGTAAGGCCCTACCATAGCACTGCGACAACCAAACTCGACTTTGCAACCCGGCAAGGCCTCGCATAGGCTCAGGCGCCAAGGCTTCAATTCAGCGCCTTGAGCGTTACATAGCGCGGCACGCAGGGACTATCGCATGGATGGCGGAGGTCATCGCAACATGCCCGGGTAGGGGCGGTAGCGTGGCTGAATCCTGGGTATTACCGCTAGCCGAGCGGGCTTCGGACACCGGCAAAGCCCTTGCCCAGCACATGGGTGTAGATCTGTGTGGTTTCGAGACTCTTGTGCCCCAGTAGCTCCTGTACCGTGCGGATATCCGTGCCTTGGCTCAGTAACTGGGTGGCGAAGCTGTGGCGCAGCGTATGGCAGGAGCCTGGGCGTGGCAGCCCTGCAGCTTTCATCGCCTGTTTGACGGCCCTTTGCACTGCTGATGGATGGATATGGTGAAGCACCACCTTGCCAACCATGTCACAGCAGGGACGGCTGGCTGGAAAGAGCCACTGCCAGGCCAGGGAGACTCCCGCATTGGGATACTTTCGATCCAGCGCGTGTGGCAGTGTTACTGGCACGCGGCCATGATCGAGACGGACATCGAGGTGGCGTTTGGCTGTGGAGATTTGGTGCTGCAATGAAGAAATGCAGCTCGCCGGGAGCAGAGTGGTTCTGTCCTTGTCACCCTTGCCGGCTCTCACCGTAATAATCTGTCGTTCTACGTCGATATCCCGGACGCGCAGTCGGCACGTTTCGATCAGTCGCAATCCCGAGCCGTACATCAAGGTGGCCATCAGGTTCATGGGGCCAGATAGCTGGCTCAGTACACGCATGACGTCCTCATGGGATAGCACCACCGGAAGCCGGCGAGGTCGCCTGGCACGCGAGAATTCCCCGATATCCCCCAAGGGTTGATCGAGGACGTGACGATAGAGGAACACGAGGGCATTCAGCGCCTGATTCTGCGTGGCCGCCGCCACCTGGCGCTCCACTGCCAGATATTCCAAAAAGGCGCGTACCTCGGAGCCTCCCATGCTGGCGGGATGCCGTACGCCGTGGAAACGAATGAAATAGCGAATCCAGTAGCAGTAGGTCTTTTCGGTACGTGGGCTGTACCGCTTTACCCGCATGGTGGCCTTCACCCGGACCATCAGCTTCGGCGGTCTGCTTTGCGACTCCATACCGCCTCCCTCCCGATGCATGGATATGCATACAGTATTAATGGTACTGGCAAAACGTGCAAGCGCGCGAATTCTGTATAGGTGGCCGAGCTATGCTTCGGGTTTCGTCAAATCAATAAGTTAGGTGCTAAGAAGCGTGCTCGATAACGTTGTTGAACGCGCAGGCGCGTTCATCCAATATCAGAGCGTGCAGTCCAATCACTGTTATGCCTAAGGAGAGTTTTGATTGACTGACATAGTTTACTTGGTGACCCTTGTGCTTCTGCCTCTTCTTTTACCGGTATTGGTCGTTTCGGCAGTTTTGGGAAGTGGCTCTTGGATTATAGAGCGACTCAAGTCCACGCTGACGTTAGATGAAGAGCGAGGACTTGCCGAGCAAGGGCTGCTATGGGTCTCAATAATTTCTCCATTTTTATATTTTATCGCCTTAGGCGTAATCGCTTGGAGGGATTATTCGATCTCTTTGACAAGTGATGGATTGAGTGTGTTTTTTTCAATTAGCACGCTGCCTCTAGGCGCTTTATCTCTTTCATTACCATTGTCGGTTCTTGTGTCTCGCCTACATGCAACGAAACAAACAGCCAAGCAGATTAAGATTACAAATCAGAAAAATAACATCGACCTTTTTCATTCTCACAGAAAAGAGCTATTTGGTTATTTCGGCCAAATCGGTGAGGTTGAGTATCTTGATTGTTTGATCGGGAAATTCAAAGTACACCCAAGAGTTCACAAAAATTTCTTTATTGGTAAGCCTGAGGATGGCGTTCCACAAATAAATATAGACGCATTCGAAGATATTGAGAGAGAGTTGTCATCGGCTAGATGGGAATTGGATTCAATCATTCGAGACGTCAATCCGCAATTGACGTACAGTATTTATATCGCTAATTTCTGTAGCACAATTTATCGGTTAAGCGAAAAACTTGGGTTGCCGGAAATATACGTTGAGCTTGCTGAGCGCAGCATTCTCGTTCCAACGAAGCTCGAAGGTAAAGAGGAAATGGAGCTTTTAACCGTTGGTAAGACGACGGATGAAGCTGTTGCAGCATACAGGTATGCAAAGAGTTATTATCATAATCTTTGCGATTTTGCTGGCAAAGAGCCAGTTCATGCAGAAGATGATAATTTTAAGTATATAGAAATGGGTGGAAAGTTTAGAAAAGTAAAAGAAGAAAAAGTCATTGAAAGGTTGCACAAGAATGAAATCCAACAGGCTATCCAAGCTAAGGCATAACAATGCGCTGCTAGGGACAAACCTACGCTGCGCTTCGGTTTGCCCCAGAGCGCGGCGTTATACATAAGAAGAGAATCCAATGGAAAATGATCACCAAAAGCGAATAAAAGCACTGCTGTCTACTTATAGGC
The DNA here is from genome assembly GCF_005780185.1 of Halomonas urmiana. Taxonomy (GTDB): domain Bacteria; phylum Pseudomonadota; class Gammaproteobacteria; order Pseudomonadales; family Halomonadaceae; genus Halomonas; species Halomonas urmiana. The sequence continues at coordinate 32,546 of NZ_VBUI01000034.1, forward strand.
AGGCAATAATGATCCTCTTCTTGACAACATCAGCAATGATGCTTTCTGTCTTCGTCAGGGTTCGTGATATTCAATTTTTTGGTATTGAAATACCCAGCTATAGTCTTCCATCTGTAATTATGACTGGCGGTATGTTGTTAGCGGTTGCTTCATTTTTGAACAAGTATCTGGATAAACAGGTTTCAGTCATAGAGACTAAATCTGTTCAGAACAAGTCATCAGAAGAAATTCATCGATTAATTGACAAGCAACAAAAAGAGCAAAAAGGTGCTCTTCGAGAAATCGAAGATTTAAAATCTCAAGTAGAGAACCTTTTAAAGCACAAAGAAAAGGAACAGGCTAGTTGGCTAGGGGACGAAGAAAAAAATGAATTGGTTAATTCGCTAAAAAAACAAATAGCCGCCGCTGCTTCGAGTGATTACTTGAATGAAATTAAATTAGAGCTTGGAAAAGATATTGATGAATCCGCATCCAGTCGACTAGAAAAGCACTTCTTGGGAACAATGAAGCGATTATCTAATGAGATAAATGAGCTCGGTAAACGCGCAAAAGTTAATCTGATAATTGGTAGCGTTGCGGCCTTATCTGGTGTTTCTGTATTTGTCCTCTTTGTCTTAGAAAAAACCTCACCTGGCGCCGTAGATACATATCTAATTACAGATTTTGCGCCAAGAATATCACTGGTTATTGTCATAGAAATATTTGCTTATTTTTTTCTTGGGCTATATAAAAGCAACTTGTCAGAAATTAAATACTTTCACAATGAGCTTACTAATGTGGAAAGTAAATACTTAGCTCTAGAAGAAGCAATCGCCTTATCGGATGAAGATGCCCAGAAAGAAATTGTGAAGGAGATTTCGAAAACTGAGAGAAACTTTTTGCTAAAAAAGGGAGAGAGCACCGTAGCAACGGAAGAAAAACGAATGGCTCTTGAAGAAAATCGAAACACCATACAAAAACTTGCTCAAAATATGGGAAGTAAGTAGATGTATAACAAGATGGTCAACGGGACGCCAACTACGCTGCGCTCCGTTGTCGCCCGTTACCACCGGCGTTATGGGGATCGGTTTGCATGTGGTATTAGACGGAGTTGTAGGAAAAGGAGGTCGTGAAAAAATGTCATGGTTGCTATGGGTGCTTGGGATTGTTGGTTTCTTCTACCTCGTTGGTAAACTGACGTCCAAGCCGGAGAAGCCGGTTCTCTCTGTAACGACGAGAACGCGAACTGTAACGTATGACACGAAGCGAGATCAGTATCTGCCTTGGAGCGATGAACCCTATCATCACACCCATCTGTTCAAATTATTTGGTACGGATGCAGGGTTAGCATGGAATGATGGTGATGACATGGTTGATGTGTATTGCATATCCCGCTTTTCCAAAGGTGAGCCCCAGACTAAGGTTCATTCGCGTTTTTATTACGGAATTCAGGATAGGGTTTGGCATAACCCACCGAAGGGGGCTGCACACGAGTGTTTAAAAGAAATAAACAACGTCCTGAAATTAAAGAGTAAACCGTAGGCACCCATAACCAGTCATTCCAGTTCGTTACGGCCCTCATGGGCCTCCACCGGACGGCCTTTTCTCCGCTTCGCTGCGTAAAGACCGCCGCTGAATTTTGGCGTTATGTGCTCTCCTAGGAATCGATATGAGTTTTAAGTCTTGGCGAAGCTATTCGAACTTTAAACATAAAGTAGATACAAAGCAGCGCTTTATCTTAGATGAGGAATCTATAGAGTTTCTAAATTCTATAGTGAATACCTGTCAAGAACGTGAGCATAAAATTAAAAAGGACTCTATTGTTTGGCGCGCTCAGAACGGGCACTCATGGAGGCCATATTACCAGCATGACCCTGATACAGGCGAAGATATTCATGTGGATGACTTTCCTTGTCCTTTCCCTCCAAATCGTATGAAGCCATTATTGGATAGTGCGGCAGAAGGAAGAGCTAACTCAAAGGGAATTCCGCATCTATATGTTGCTACAGATAAAGAAACCGCCATGGCGGAAGTTCGTCCTTGGTTAGGGGCGATTTTAACAGTGGCTCATTTGAAAATAACCAGAGATCTTAAGATTCTCGACTTCTCAGTAGAGCACGGTAACAACAACTTTAAATTAAAGTTCATTTTCGAAGAGCCGTCTTATGAGGAAATTATAAAATCCGTTTGGTCTGATATAGATAATGCGTTTTCTAAACCTACAAAAGCTTCTGACTTAAAATCAGAATATGCGCCAACACAAATAATATCAGAGTTTATTAGGCTCTTCGTCGTTGGGTGTGGAATTCGCCCCCTGAGCTGGGCCAGGATATGACCTCCACTTGGACAGGAGGCTTGG
>NZ_VBUI01000035.1 GCF_005780185.1 Halomonas urmiana
CGAGCTTCGAGCTTCGAGCTTCGAGCTTCGAGCTTCGAGCTTCGAGCTTCGAGCTTCGAGCTTCGAGCTTCGAGCTTGCGCTACGCGCCGCCGTCCGCCTCCCTGTCCAGCGCCTCCCGCCAGGCCATGATCTGGGCGTAGCGCTTCTCCTGACCATGAGGGGTGGGCTGGTAGAGCGAGCGGTGGGGCACCTCGTCGGGCCAGCAGTCGTGGGCGCTGCCGGCTGGATAGCCGTCGGGCTCATGGTGCGCGTAGCGGTAGCCTTCGCCATGGCCCAGCGATTCCATCAGCCGGGTGGGGGCGTTGCGCAGGTAGGTGGGCACCTCGAGCCGCGGCTGTGAGGCCGCGAACTCCTTGGCCTGCTTCCAGGCGCGGTCGATGGCATTGCTCTTCGGGGCCACCGCGAGGTGGATGGCGGCATGGGCGATGGCGCGCTGGCCCTCGTAGTCGCCCAGGCGCAGATAGGCATCCCAGGCCGCCATGGTGAGCGGCAGGGCGCGTGGGTCGGCATTGCCCACGTCCTCCGAGGCGATGGCCGCCAGGCGACGGATCACGTCCAGTGGGTCGCCACCGCCCTGCATGAAGCGGGCGATATAGAGCAGGGCAGCGTCGGGGCGCGAGGAGCGGATCGACTTGTGGATCGCCGAGAGCAGGTCGTAGTAGTGGTCGCCCTGCTTGTCGAAGGCGCTGGCGGTGTGGCCGATCACGTCCTCAAGCGCCTCCCGGGGCAGGCGCTCGCTGTCCCCCTCGGCCAGCGTGAAATCGCAGGCGGTCTCCAGCAGGCCCAACGCTCGGCGGGCATCGCCGGCGGCGGCGCGGGCCAGCAGGGCCAGCACCTCGTCATCCACCCGGATCCGACGGATGCCCAGGCCGCGCGTCTCATCGTTCATCGCTCGCTGCATGACCTCCACGAGCTCGCCCTCGGTGAGCGACTTGAGCACGTGGACCCGAGCCCGGGAGAGCAGCGCCGAGTTGACCTCGAAGGAGGGATTCTCGGTGGTGGCGCCGATCAGCGTCAGCAGCCCCGACTCCACATGGGGCAGCAGGGCGTCCTGCTGGCTCTTGTTGAGGCGGTGGATCTCGTCGAGAAACAGCAGGGTGGGTCGCTCCCTGGCCTGGAAGTCGCGGGCGCGATCGACCGCGGCGCGGATCTCCTTGACCCCGGCCATCACCGCCGAGAGGTGCTCCAGGTGGGCACCGGAGACCTCGGCGAGAATCTCGGCCAGGGTGGTCTTGCCGGTGCCGGGAGGCCCCCAGAGGATCATCGAGCGCACCAACCCGCTCTCGGCCATGCGCGCCAGCGGCTTGCCGGGGCCCACTAGCGCCTGCTGGCCCACGTAGTCCTCGAGGCGCCGGGGGCGCATGCGAAAGGCCAGGGGGGCCGCGTCATCTGGGGCGTGGCGCTGGAAGAGATCCATGTCTGACTCCTTGGCGCGTGGCTGCTAGAGTGGATGTGTCGTCGCAGGCAATACGACCTTGGGTGAGAGGCAAGATTCGCCTTGGGGGGCTAGCCTGAGGCAGTCGGCTCTACTGGAGCGCCTTATCGCCCGGTGAACCCGACGCGCCGTGGCGAATCAAATATTGATACGCGCCTGCCCCCTATGCCTTCTGATCCACCGCTCGTGTCCCATATCGCCATGGAGGAGATCGCCACCATGCCCAAGCTGAACCAGTTGCGTCAGGATCATGCCAACATGGCGCGCATGTTGCACGTTCTGCAGCTTAAGCAGAAGACCCTGGCCCAGGGGGAGCGCCCCAATTTCCAGCTGGTCAGAGAGGTCGTGGACTACATCCTCGACTACCAGGAAGGTTTCACCCGGCCCCTCGAGAAGGTCTGCAGCGAGCGGCTCAAGGAGCTGGATCCGTCGAGCGCCGAAGTCACGGAGCAGCTCGCCAAGGACTATCGCTCGCTGAAGGCCCGGCTGCACCGCCTCTCCAACGACCTCGATATGATCCTCATGGACTCGGTCGTGCCGATGGACAAGTTCGCCGAGGACCTCAAGTCCTACCTGGAGAGCCACCGCGCCTACCTGAGGGAAGAGCGTGAAAAGCTCTTCCCGATGATTCGCGAGAACTTCAGCGACGAGGACTTCAAGGCCCTGGAAGACGCCCTGCCCGAAGGGGCCCAGGATCATGTCGCGCGCCTGGAAGAGGCCTATCCCGAGCTCTATCACGAGCTGCGCGACGCCCCCGTCCCTCAGACCTGACACCGGCCCTCCCCGTGGGGCCTCCCTCGGCGGGGCCCTCGTTCGAGATGATCTCCTCCCGGCCACGCGGTGGTGCGGCGGGGGGAGGTGATGTGTCATGCATGGGAGCCTCGCCATTTCGGCTCGGCCACGACTCTGGGGTAGAATGGCCGGCATCGTTCGCGGTCACCTCCCTGTCATGCCTCTGTCTTCCCCACACGCCACGTCGTTGTCCCACTCGTCGCTGCCGGCGCTTCCGTCAGGGATGCTCGGCTGATGGCAGCTCCGATCCTGGTCTTCGATTCCGGCGTGGGTGGGCTCTCGGTGGTGCAGGCGCTGCGCCATCGGCTGCCCGGGGTCGCCCTAGCCTATGCCTGCGACAACGCCATGCTGCCCTACGGGCAGCGCGAGGATGCCTGGTTGGTGCAGCGCATCCAGTCCGTCTGCCAGGCGGCGGTGGCGGCCAGCGGCTGTCGGGCGCTGGTGGTGGCCTGCAACACGGCCAGTACCCTGGCCCTCGATGCCCTGCGCGAGGGTTTGTCCATTCCCGTGATCGGGACCGTGCCGGCCATCAAGCCGGCGGCCGCCGTGAGCGCCGCGCGCCACATCGGCCTGCTGGCGACCAGCGCCACCGTGTCACGCCCCTATACCCTACGGCTGATCCACGACTTCGCGGCCGACTGCCGCGTCACCCGGGTCGCCGCCGATGCCCTGGTGGGCGAAGCAGAGCGGCTGGTGGTCGGGGAGGCGCCGGATCGAGCGGCGATTCGCCGGGCTCTCGCGCCCCTCTGGAATGTGTCGTCAGCCGCGGAGCCGGCCCTGGATACCGTGGTGCTGGGCTGCACCCACTTCCCGCTGCTGCGCCGCCAGCTGGCTGAGGCGGCCCCCCGCGAGGTGGCCTGGGTCGACTCCGGGGAGGCCATCGCACGCCGCGTGGCCCAGGTCGTGACGGCCCCCGATCGTTGCCAACGTGCCGGGCCGAGCTTCGTGACGGCCCCCGATGAGCGCCTGGGCAGGGGCCTGGCCGCCTTCGGCTTCGCTCCGCCGCGGCTGCTGCAGTCGGGCTGAATCGCCCGCGTTCGCCGTATTCTCGTTTTTCCCTCTTCACCATCGATCTTCACTCTCGATCTTTACCACAGGAGCCGCCGTGGCCATTCCCGTCGTTGACCCCGCCCGCTATGACCAGCAGCTGGAGGCCAAGCGCGAGCGCATCATCCGCGACTTCGCCCGCTTCGCGCCGCCGTCGCTGGAAGTCTTCCCCTCGCCGCCGAGCCACTATCGCCGGCGCTGCGAATTTCGCCTCTGGCACGAGGGGGACGATCTCTTCTACGCCATGTTCGAGGTCGATCCCGAGGATCCCAAGAACAAGACGGTGGTCCGTCTCGATGAGTATCCGGTGGCCAGCCGGCAGATCAACGACCTCATGCCGCGTCTGCTCGATGCCCTGCGCGACAACGACCTGCTGCGCCGGCGCCTGTTCCAGGTCGAGTTCCTCACCACCCTCACCGGCGAGGCGCTGGTGACGTTGATCTACCATCGTCGTCTCGATGAGGCCTGGGAGGCCGAGGCGCGTGCCCTGCAGCGCTCGCTCGGCATCATGATCATCGGCCGGGCCCGCAAGCAGCGCCTGGTGCTGGAGCGCGACCACGTCTGGGAGCGCCTGGCGGTGGGCGACGATGCGCTGGTCTATCAGCAGGTGGAGAACAGCTTCACCCAGCCCAACGCCGAGATCTGCCGCTCGATGCTCGCCTGGGCGCGGGACGTCACCCAGGGCAGCCGGGACGGCGACCTGGTGGAGCTCTACTGCGGCAACGGCAACTTCACCGTGGCGCTGGCCGGCAACTTCCGGCGGGTGCTGGCCACCGAGATCTCGCGCACCTCGGTGGCCAGTGCGCGGATCAATCTCGAGGCCAACGGCATCGACAACGCCGAGGTGGGGCGCATGTCCGCCGAGGAGTTTTCCCAGGCCCTGAAGGGCGAGAAGGGCGGTCGGCGCGTCAGCGAGATGGCCCTCGACGATTACGCCTTCTCCACGGTGCTGGTGGACCCGCCGCGGGCCGGCCTCGATGACGAGAGCTGCCAACAGCTCAGCGACTATGCGCGCATCGTCTATATTTCATGCAACCCCGAGACCCTGGCCGAGAACCTCGAGACGCTGACCCGCACCCACGAGATTCGCCGCTTCGCGCTCTTCGACCAGTTTCCCTGGACCCACCACTGCGAATGCGGGGTCCTGCTGGTGCGTCGCGACTGATTCGACCTTGGTCGAAAGAGTGGAGGCGTTGTCAAGCGGCGATGCGCAACCGACATGCTCCATGAGTGAAGAGGCATGTGGTTGGGGGCGGCTCGGGAAGTGACGTAAGCTGGATGGCGATGCGGCCAGGAGGCCGCCACGTCAAGTTTTCCCGGCCGCTTCCGGCGGCCGCTGGCAGCCGAGGTGATGGATGCAACATGTCGCACACGAGGAGACCCGCGAGGATCTGCTCAAGCAACTCGAGGAGCGGCTGCAAGGCCGTCTGGACGAGGACAAGGCCGCTCAGGTCCATGCCTTCGCCCGCCACTTCTATGCCACGATCCCGCTCGATGACCTGGCCGACCGCCGTCTCGACGACATCTACGGCGCCACGCTCTCCGTATGGCACTTCCTCCAGCAGTTCGATCCCGCCGATCCCAAGGTGCGGGTCTTCAACCCCGACTTCGAGCAGCACGGCTGGCAGTCCACCCATACCTTCATCGCCGTGCTGCACCAGGACATGCCCTTCCTGGTGGATTCGGTGCGCATCGAGCTCAACCGCCGGGGCATGACCGTGCACGCCATCCACAACGCCGTGCTGGCCACCCAGCGCGATGGCGAGCATCGCCTCGAGCGGGTCACGCCGACCCAGCAGGCTGATGCCCCGGAGCATCGTGAGTCGCTGATCGCCATCGAGGTGGATCGCCACTCCGACCCGGCGGTCCTCGAGGAGATCGAGGCCAGTCTGCAGGAGGTGCTCTGTGACGTGCGCACCGCGGTGGCCGACTTCGAGCCGATGCGCGATCAAGCCCGGGTGGCCCTGGCCGAGCTCAAGGCTTCGCGGCCCGAGCAGGTCAACGCCGAGGACCACGAGGAGGCCACGGCCTTCGTCGAGTGGCTGCTCCACGACAACTTCACCTTCCTCGGCTACGACGAATACGCCGTCCACGAGGAGCAGGGCCGCCAGCGCCTGGATCGGGTCGAGCAGAGCGAGCTGGGGGTCTTCCGCCTCGACCAGCCCCGCTATCAGGAGCGCATCCGCACCGATCAGGGCGTCGAGGGCGACCGCTTCGTGCTGGTGCCCCAGCTGCTGTCGTTCGCCAAGAGCGCCCATCACGCGCGGATCCACCGCCCCACCTATCCCGACTACATCTCGATCGACCGCTACGACGATCAGGGTCGGGTGATCGGCGAGCGGCGCTTCCTGGGCCTGTTCACCGCCACGGTCTACAACGAGTCACCGCGCAACGTGCCGATCCTGCGTCGCAAGCTCCAGACCGTGATGGCCAACTCCGGCTTCAATCCCAAGGGCCACAACGGCAAGCACCTGCTGCACATCCTCGAGGTCTATCCCCGCGACGACCTGTTCCAGATCGACACCGACGAACTGACGCAGACGGCACTGGGCATCCTCGACATGCGCGAGCGGCGTCGGGTGCGGCTGTTCATCCGCGAGGACCGTTCCGGCCGCTTCTACTCCTGCCTGGCCTTCGTGCCGCGCGACGTCTTCTCCACCGAGCTGCGCCAGCGCATCCAGCAGATGCTGTGCGAGGAGCTCGACGCCACCTTCGGCGATTTCAACACCTACCTCTCCGAGTCGGTGCTGGCGCGCATCCAGTTCATCCTGCGCTTCAAGGGCGACCGGCCGGCGGAGTACGACCTGCGCCGCCTGGAAACCAAGCTGGCGACCCTGGCGCGCAACTGGCGCGACGATCTCCAGGGCGCCGCTATCGAGGGCTTCGGCGAGGAGCAGGCCAACCTGCTGATGGATCGCTTCCGCGACGCCTTCCCGGGGAGCTACCGCGACGACTTCTCGGCGCGCACCGCGGTCTACGACCTGCAGCACATCAGCGAGCTGGATGACGGCGCCCCGCTGGCCCTGTCGCTCTATCGCCTGGTCGAGGAGGAGGGCAGCGGCGTCAACCTGAAGCTGTTCCACCGCGACCGGCCGATCCCGCTCTCCGACGTGCTGCCGATGATGGAGAACCTGGGGCTGCGCGTGCTCGGCGAGCGCCCCTACGAGGTGCAGGCCAAGGATCACAGCTACTGGATCCACGACTTCGATCTCGAGCACCACACCAGCAACGAGGTCAACCTCCAGGAGATGCGCGAGTCCTTTATCGAGGCCTTCCAGCGCATCTGGATCGGCGAGGCGGACAACGATCCGTTCAACCGGCTGATCATCGGCGCCAACCTCGACTGGCGTGAAGTCGCCATGCTCCGGGGCTATGCCCGCTACCTGAAGCAGATCCGCTTCGGCGTCTCCCAGGACTACATGGCCACCACCCTGGTCAATCATCCGGAGATCACCCGTGAGCTGGTGACCCTGTTCGAGCTGCGCTTCGATCCCAGCGAGCGCCCGCCGGAAGCTGAGGTCGAGGCCTGCAGCGCGCGCATCCTGGCGCTGCTCGACGATGTCGCCAGCCTCAACGACGACCATCTTCTGCGCCGCTACATGGAGATGATCCAGGCGACCCAGCGCACCAACTACTACCAGAAGGGCCCCGACGGCCGTCAGAAGGACTACATGGCCTTCAAGATGGAGCCTTCCAGGATCACCGGCATGCCCAAGCCGCGGCCGGCCCACGAGATATTCGTCTGCTCGCCGCGGGTCGAGGGCGTACATCTGCGTGGCGGCAAGGTCGCCCGCGGTGGGCTGCGCTGGTCCGACCGCTTCGAGGACTTCCGCACCGAGGTGCTGGGGCTGGTCAAGGCGCAGCAGGTCAAGAATGCGGTGATCGTGCCGGTGGGCGCCAAGGGCGGCTTCGTCTGCAAGCGGATGCCCGAGGGCGCCGATCGCGACGCCATCCAGCAGGAGGGTATCGCCTGCTACAAGATCTTCATCCGCGCCCTGCTCGACGTCACCGACAACCGGGTGGGCGGCGAGATCGTGCCGCCCGAGGACGTGGTGCGCCACGACGATGACGATGCCTACCTGGTGGTGGCCGCCGACAAGGGCACCGCGACCTTCTCCGACATCGCCAACGAGATCTCCGCCGAGTATGGCCACTGGCTGGGCGATGCCTTCGCCTCGGGCGGGGCCAACGGCTATGACCACAAGAAGATGGGCATCACCGCCAAGGGCGCCTGGGAGTCGGTCAAGCGCCACTTCCGCGGCCTGGGGCTCAACACCCAACAGGACGAGTTCTCGGTGGTCGGCATCGGCGACATGGCGGGCGACGTCTTCGGCAATGGCATGCTGCTCTCCGACAAGATTCGCCTGGTGGGTGCCTTCAACCACCTGCACATCTTCGTCGACCCGACTCCGGACGTGGCGGCGAGCTTCGCCGAGCGTCAGCGCCTGTTCGATCTGCCGCGCTCCAGCTGGCAGGACTACGACGCCTCGCTGATCTCCGAGGGCGGCGGGATCTTCAGCCGCGCCGCCAAGACCGTGCCCATCTCCCGTCAGATGAAGACGCTGTTCGGCATCAAGGAGGACAAGCTCTCCCCCAACGAGCTGATCCGCGCGATGCTCAAGTCGCAGTTCGACCTGCTGTGGAACGGCGGTATTGGCACCTACGTGAAGTGCAGCGAGGAGACCGATGCCCAGGTCGGCGACAAGGCCAACGACGGCCTGCGCATCGACGGCCGCGAGCTCAACTGCCGGGTGGTCGGCGAGGGCGGCAACCTCGGCTTGACCCAGCGGGGGCGCATGGAGGCCGCCGCCAAGGGCGTACGGGTCAACACCGACTTCATCGACAACGCCGGCGGGGTCAACTGCTCCGACCATGAGGTCAACATCAAGATCCTCATCGACGAGGTGGTCAAGCGCGGCGACATGACCGAGAAGCAGCGCAATAAGCTGCTGGCCGACATGACCGGCGAGGTCTCCAACCTGGTGCTCAAGGACAACTATCGCCAGACCCAGGCGCTGGATCTCGCCGAGCGCCTCTCGAAGCAGGGCATCGGCCCCTTCCGGCGCTTCATCAGCGAGCTGGAGGCGGCCGGCCAGATCGATCGCGAGCTGGAGTTCCTGCCCGACGACGAGCTGCTCCACGAGCGCGCCGCCAACGAGCAGGGGATGCTGCTGCCGGAGCTCTCGGTGCTGATCTCCTACGCCAAGAGCGTGCTCAAGGGCGACCTGATCGCCTCGGATGTCCCGGACGATCCGACCATCGTCAAGTTCGTCGAGCGAATCTTCCCGAGCGTGCTCGTCGAGCGCTATCACGACGAGGTGTACGAGCACCGGCTGACCCGCGAGATCGTGGCCACCCAGGTCGCCAACGACCTGGTCGACCACATGGGCGTCGTCTTCGTGCGCCGGCTGATCGACTCCACCGGCGCGGACCGTGCCGCGATCGCCCGAGCCTACGTGATCGCCCGCGACAGCTTCCAGCTGCCGCGCCTGTGGGAGCAGATCGAGGCGCTGGACAACCAGGTCGCGAGCGCCGTGCAGTACGACATGATGCTCGACCTGATGCGCATGCTGCGCCGCGCCACTCGCTGGTTTCTGCGCAACCGCACGGGCATGAGCACTCAGGAGGCCATCGACTTCTTCGCACCGCGCCTGGCGCAGCTGCAGGAGAACATCGGCAAGCGCCTGCGGGGCGAGGAACACGAGGCCTGGGAGACCCGTCGCAAGGCGCTGGTCGAGGCCGGCGTGCCCGAGGCACTGGCCGCCACCGTGGCCGCCGCCAATAGCCTCTATGCGGCGCTGGGCATCATTCAGACGGCGCGCCAGACCCAGGAGAAGCCCCAGCGCGTGGCCGAGGTCTTCTACGAGATCGGCGATCGCCTCGAGCTGCCCTGGATGATCCAGCAGATCACCGAGCTCAAGGTGCGCGACAGCTGGCAGGCCCAGGCCCGGGAGACCTTCCGCGACGACATCGATCGCCAGCAGCTGGCGCTGACCACCAGCGTGCTGGGCATGGAGAACGGTGCCAAGGACTCCACCGAGCGGGTCAGCCAGTGGCTGACGCTGCATCAGGGCATGCACCAGCGCTGGTGCCGCCTGGTCGAGGAGGTGAGCAGCGGCACCCACGGTGGCTTCCCGCTCTTCGCGGTGGCCGTGCGTGAACTGGTCGATCTGGCCGACAGCAACCGCGCCTGATCCATCCGGCGCGCCTCTGGAGGCCCTTAAGACACGAAACCCCGCCATTGGCGGGGTTTCGTGCGTCTGGGGGCGGCGTGCCTGGCGGCGAAGCGGCATGCCCGGGGCAGGGTGCCTAGAGCAGGAACACGGTGGCCAGGCCAAGAAAGGACATGAAGCCCACCACGTCGGTCACCGTGGTCAGGATCACCGAGCCCGACAGGGCCGGGTCGATGCCCGCGCGCTTGAGCATCAGCGGGATGACGATGCCGGCGATGCCGGCCGCCAGCATGTTGATCACCAGGGCGGCGGCGATGATCACGCCGATGGCGATGCTGTCGAACCACAGCACCGCGAGCACGGCCACCACCAGCGACCACAGCACGCCGTTGAGGGCGGCGATGCCGATCTCCTTGCGCAGCAGCCACTGGCTGTTGGTGCGGCTGATCTGCCCCAGCGCCAGGCCACGGATCGCCAGGGTCAGGGTCTGGCTGCCGGCGATGCCGCCCATGCTGGCGACGATGGGCATCAGCACCGCCAGGGCGACGATCTGGTCCAGGGCCGCCTCGAAGCGCCCGATCACCCAGGCGGCCAGGAAGGCCGTCAGCAGATTGATGCCGAGCCACACGGCGCGGCGCTTGGCGCTGGGCATCACCGGGGCGAAGAGGTCCTCCTCCTCGTCCAGGCCCGCCATGTTCATCAGCGCCTGCTCGGAGTTCTCGCGGATCACGTCGACGATGTCGTCGATGATGATGCGCCCGAGCAGCAGGCCCGACTCGTCGACCACCGGGGCGGAGGTCAGGTCGTGGGTCTGGAAGAGGGTGGCCACGTCGGTCGACTTCATGGTCACCTTGATGCTGTCCACCTCACTGTCCATCAGGTCGGCCACGGCCATCTCGGGGTCGTTGGCGACCAGCCGCGCCAGGGGCAGCACGCCGACGAAGCGGCCGTCCCGGTCCACCACCATCAGCATGTGGGTGTTGTCGGGAACCGCCTCCTTCCAGCGCAGGAAGCGCCGCACCGTCTCCAGGCTGACATCGGCGCGCACGGCGATGGTGTCGGTGCGCATCAGGCGCCCGGCACTGTCCTCCTCGAAGGAGAGGGTCTCCTGAAGGCGCGAGCGCTGCAGCGCGTCCATGGAGCGCAGCATGTCGGCGGCGACCTGCTGGGGCAGGTCCTCGAAGATCTCGGCCAGGTCGGTGGTGTCCAGGCCGGTGGTGGCGGCGACGATCTCGGCGTGATCCATGTCGTCGATCAGGGTGCCGCGCACCTCGTCGTGCACGTGCAACAGCACCTCGCCGTCGATCTCGCCCGGCACGCGCTCCCACAGGCTGATGCGTGCCGCCGGCGGCAGCGATTCCAGCAGCAGGGCCACTTCCGCGGGTTCGAGGTCGGAGAGTACGTCGTCGACCTTCTCCAGTTGCTCTTTCTCCAGCGCCAGGTGGATCCGCGACAGGCGGTGTTCGAGTGTCTCGGTGGTCTCGGTCATGGGCGCTTCCTGGCAATGGTGCATCGAGGCGGGCCGGCCGCCTCGTGGTGTCCTGGGTAAGGAAATCGTCGAGGGCCCAGTAGAGCATAAATGTCGCGGATGATGGAGCCGTGACGCGCCGAGCCATCCGGCCGGGCCCCGCGCCGGGCGCGTCGTCTCGAGGTGGCTCGACTGGTATACTCTCGCCCCGCTCGCCGCCGCACCGCCGGTGGATCCCGCGCCAGCCCCTCTTCGCTCGCCACTGTCCAGGAGCCGCCATGTACTCGCTTGCCCGTTCGCTGCTGTTTCGTCTCGATGCCGAGACTGCCCACGGCATGGCGCTCTCCGCCCTGGACCTGGCCGGTCGCCTGGGGCTGGCCTCGCGGCTGGGTGGGGCCAGGGTCGACGATCCGGTCGAGGTGATGGGGCTGCGCTTTCCCAATCGGGTGGGGCTCGCCGCCGGGCTCGACAAGAATGCCGACCATCTCGACGCCTTGGGGGCGCTGGGGTTCGGCTTCGTGGAGGTGGGCACCGTGACGCCCAGGCCCCAGGAAGGTAACCCGAAGCCGCGGCTGTTTCGGCTGCCGGAAGCCGGCGCCATCATCAATCGCATGGGCTTCAACAACGCCGGGGTCGACCATCTCGTGGCCAGGGTGAAGGCGAGCCGTTACGACGGCGTGATCGGCATCAACATCGGCAAGAACCTGACCACCCCGGTGGAGCAGGCGGTGGATGACTACCTGACCTGCCTCGGCAAGGTACATGCGCATGCCCACTACATCGCGGTGAACATCTCCTCGCCCAACACCCCGGGGCTGCGCAACCTGCAGTTCGGCGAGCATCTCGATGCGCTGCTCGGGGCCCTGCGCGAGGAGGGACACCGGCTCGATCGCGAGTCCGGGCGGCGCGTGCCCCTGGCGGTGAAGATTGCCCCGGACATGAGCGTCGATGAGGTTGGCCTGGTGGCCGGCGCGCTCCAGGCCAACGCCATCGACGCGGTGATCGCCACCAATACCACGATTTCCCGCGAGGCGGTGGCGGGGCTTGCCCATGGCGACGAGCAGGGTGGGCTCTCCGGACGACCGGTGCTCGAGCCCTCCAACGCGGTGATCCGCGAGCTGCGTCGCCGTCTGCCCGACATGCCGATCATCGGCGTGGGTGGCATCGACAGCGGCGAGGCGGCGCTTGGCAAGGTAGCGGCCGGCGCCAACCTGGTGCAGCTCTATTCGGGATTCATCTACCGCGGCCCCGCGCTGGTGGGCGAGTGTGCCCGGGCGCTGCGGGATGGGTGAGCGAGGGCGGATGGCCAGGCACGACGATGCACGGCATGCCGGCACGAAAAAGCCCATGGCAGGGCCATGGGCTTGAGAGGTTCGTCGTCATCGCTGACGAAGGGTTGATGACCCGGGGGAGTCGGGGTCACACCACCATGGGGTTCTTGTGAATTCCTGAGACACCCGTCATGCCGGACCATTGATCCCCACGACCTTCACGCCAACCGCTCATCCAGTACTCGCGTAGATTGATTTCTTGGCTGGGACACTCATCACGGGAACGACCCGAGAGACCCGCCTTGTACCCATGAACATAGGCACGCTGGAAGCGATCACGTTTCTGTCGTTTCATTGGACTACCTCTTGATGAAGGTACCGACGAGAACCCGGTCTCGAGACCGGATTCGTATTGCTCGGGAGATGTTGATCATTGCGCGACCACCATGTTCTTCATTGATATTCTTCGAAGATTCCTTTCTGCGAAGATTCATACCGTACGAACACAGCTGCGAAAAGACATCACCCCCGATGACAGGAACGCATGCGTCATTCAGTAGCTACTCAGTCATTGATAGCCCAAAATGACGACGATTGTCGACCGATGATTTGTAACAAGGCGTTCACCTGACCGTCACGCCTTCACTCCGGCCAGGCGCCGCGCCGATGGATATTCCATGACCGAACAGCAATCCCCAGACTCCCTTCATTTCCTGGCGACCTGCCCCAAGGGCATCGAGCTGCTGCTGGCCGACGAACTGGCCGCGTTGGGCGCCACCCCCGGCAAGACCACGGTCGCCGGGGTATTCTTCGAGGCCAGCCTCGATAACGCCTACCGCGCCTGCCTCTGGTCGCGCCTGGCCAACCGGGTGGTGCTCTGCCTGGCCCGGGAGGAGGGCATCGAGACTCCCGAGGCGCTGCGCGCCGCCGCGGCGGCCATCGATTGGCGCGACCACCTCGCGTCCGGCAAGACCCTGGCCGTGGACTTCCACGGCCGCAGCGATGCGATCCGCCACACCCGTTTCGGCGCCCAGACCGTCAAGGACGGGGTGGTGGATCGCCTCCACGCCGAGGCGCGGCCGCGGCCGGATATCGACACCCGCGACCCCGACCTGCGCCTGTATGCCCACCTGCATCGGGGCCGGCTGACGCTGGGGGTGGATCTCTCGGGCGACAGCCTGCACCGCCGTGGCTACCGGCGCGACGTCGGCCACGCCCCGCTCAAGGAGAACCTGGCCGCGGCCCTGCTGGTGCGTGCCGGCTGGCCGGCCCTGGCCCACGAAGGTGCGCCGTTGGTCGATCCGCTGTGTGGCGCCGGCACGCTGCTGATCGAGGCCGCCCTGATGGCCGCCGACATCGCCCCGGGGCTGGCCCGGGAGCGCTTCGGCTTCCATGGCTGGGCCGGCCACGATGAGCGCTGCTGGCGCGAGCTCAAGCGCGAGGCCGAGGCTCGGGCGAGCATCGGGCGCAAGCGCTGCCGCTCGCGGCTCTACGGCTTCGATGAGAGCCCCCCCGCGCTGGCGGCGGCCAAGGCCAACGCCATGCGCGCCGGGGTGCCGGCGCTGATCGAGCTCAAGGGGGCCGCCCTGACCGGGCTCAAGCGCCCCGAGGGGCTGCCCGAGTCACCTGCCGGATTGGTGATGACCAATCCGCCCTATGGCGAGCGCCTCGGCGAGCTGCCGGAGCTGGTGCAGCTCTATGCTCAGCTCGGCGAGCGGGTCAAGGCGGCATTCCCGGGATGGCGGCTGGCCGTGTTCACCGCCAACCCGGACTTGGGGCATCGCATCGGGCTGCGCGCCCACAAGCACTACTCGCTGAAGAACGGGCCGCTGGATGCACGACTGCTGCTGATGGCGATTCCCGAGCGGGGCGAGGGCGCTGCAACGGCGCATGGTGATGGGGCGACTACGGACGAGCCGGCCGCCGGTAAGGCCACCCCGGCGCGTTCCGAGGGGGCGCAGATGTTCGCCAATCGCCTGGAGAAGAACCGCAAGCGGCTCAAGAAGTGGCTCAAGCGCTCCGGCGAGCCGTGCTACCGGCTCTACGACGCCGACATGCCCGAATACGCCCTGGCCATCGATATCTACGGCGATCGCGTGCACGTCCAGGAGTATGCGCCGCCTCGCTCCGTGGATGCCGCCCAGGCCCAGAAGCGCCTGTATGAGGCGCTGGGCGTGATTCCCGAGGTGCTCGGCATCGACCCGAGCCGCGTCGTGATCAAGCGCCGCGAGCGCCAGAGCGGCAAGGAGCAGTATCGCAAGCAGGCGGCCAGCGGCGAGCGCTTCGAGGTGCGTGAGGGGCGGGCGCGGCTGTGGGTGAACCTGCGCGACTATCTGGATACCGGCCTGTTCCTCGACCACCGGCCCGTGCGGCGAATGCTCGGCGAGATGGCCGCCGGCAAGCGCTTCCTCAATCTCTTCTGCTACACCGCCACCGCCACCGTGCAGGCGGCGCTGGGGTCGCAGAAAGAGGGCACCGAGCAGGGTGGTGGCGCCAGCGAGAGCGTCAGCGTCGACCTCTCCAACACCTACCTGGAGTGGGCGCGGGACAACTTCGCCCTCAACCGGCTCGACCCGAGTCGCCACCGGGTGGTGCGCGACGACTGCCTGCGCTGGCTCGAGACCGCCGGCGGCGAGTTCGACCTGATCTTCATGGACCCGCCGACCTTCTCCAACTCGAAGAAGATGGCCGATACCCTCGACGTGCAGCGCGATCACGGCCGGCTGGTGCGCCTGGCCATGGCGCGTCTGGCGCCCGGCGGCACCCTGGTGTTCTCCAACAACCAGCGGCGCTTCCAGCTGGATGCGGACCTGGCCGAACAGTATCGGGTCGAGGATATCTCGGCGAAGACGTTCGATCCCGACTTCAATCGCCGCCCGGACCTGCACCACTGCTTCCTGATTCGCCATCGGGAGGCGTCGGCATGAGGTGGTTGATCTGCCATCGGGAGGCGTCGTGATCCGGTTGAGGCTCTACACCACCCTGGGGTGTCATCTCTGCGAGCAGCTCGAGGCGCTGCTCGTGACCCTCTGCGCCGTGCCATATCGGCTCGAGAGGGTCGAGATCAGCGACGATGACGCTCTGGTCGAGCGCTACGGGGTGCGTATTCCGGTCTTGGTGGACGAGGCGGGGCAGGAGCTCGATCGCGGCATGCAACCCGAGCGTCTGGCCGCCTGGTTGGCGGCACGGGGCTGGCGGGACGAGATGGCCTGGCAGGCGCTGCAGCGGCAGCTGAGCGGCGAGGCGCTGCCCAGGGTGACGACGAGGGCGGCAAAGGGCGCGACCCAGCGCGGCGGGCGCCGCTACCTGGGATGACCCGACTGAAGCCGGAAGAGCGGCGCTTCGCGCCTGGAAGCTTGAAGAAGTGCCTTGTCGGCGGGGCTATCGCGTTGGCAACATCGCTCAAGGCTTTCCCGGCGACAGGCCTTCGAGGGGGCGCTGTGAATACCTCCCTGTACGCTACCTCCGCCTTCCCTGGCCTTCGGACCCCCTCTTCGACCTGTCCCCGGCGCCTTTCGCTTTCGAGGCCGAGCTAACTGCGATAGCCCTGGCCTTGTCGGCGGATGACTTGTCAGTAAGCTGCTTTCCAGCTTCCAGCTTCCAGCTTCCAGCTTCCAGCTTCCAGCTTCCAGCTTCCAGCTTACGGCTCGAGCAGCGAGAGCTGGCTGACGGCGTCGCGCCCCTCGGCGCTCTCGGCCTCCACCTCGAGCACCTTGTGGAAGCCGCGGGAGCTGAGGATGGTGGACTCGTCGGCCAGCCACATCATCGCCTGGGCGTGGTCGTCGGCCAGGCGATGCTTCAGGCCGCCGAACTGGGTGCCGATCTGGCCCCAGGCGCGGCTGAAAATCCAGTCGCCGAACATGTCCTGATGGACATGCACCAGCACATAGTCATGGTCGGTTTCCCAGCGGACGATCACGGCAGCTCCAGAAGTGGCGGGCGGCGTCGATGCCGCCCGGTTTGCGTATGGCAGTATTGTAAGGGCTTGGGCACACTGAACAAGTCGCAGCGTCGCGGAAGTCAGGAGTCCCGCATGAAAATCGTCGTCGATACCAATGTTCCCGCCGCCGAGGCTTGCTTCGGCGCCCTGGGTGAGGTGATCCGCGTGCCGGGGCGCGAGATCGAGCCGGCCACCCTCGCCGAGGCCGATGCCCTGGTGGTGCGCTCCATCACCCGGGTCGATGCGGCCCTGATCGAGCAGGCCAGGGGTGCGGGTTCGCCGCTGCGCTTCGTCGGCACCTGCACCATCGGCACCGATCACGTGGACCAGCAGGCGCTGGCCGACCACGACATCGCCTTTGCCAGCGCGCCTGGCTGCAACGCCGATGCGGTGGTGGACTACGTGCTTTCAAGCCTCTCGACCCTGGCCGAGCGCCAGGATTTCCGACTCGCCGAGCGCCGCGTCGGCATCGTCGGCGTGGGCAATGTCGGCGGGCGGCTGCTCGAGCGACTTACCGCCATGGGCATCGACTGCCTGGCCTGCGACCCGCCCAGGGTGGAAGCAGAGAGCATCGAGGCGGAGGGCCTGGCCGGCTTCCACGACCTCGACACCCTGATCGACGAGTGCGACGTGCTCTGCCTGCATACGCCGCTGGTCAGCGAGGGCCCTCACGCCACCCGTCACCTTCTGGATGCCCAGCGCCTCGCGGCCCTGGCGCCGGGCACGCTGCTGCTCAATGCCGGGCGCGGCGACTGCGTGGACGGTCGGGCGCTGCGCCAGCGCCTGGCGGGGCAGGGCGACATCACGGCGGTGCTCGACGTCTGGGAGCAGGAGCCCGCCATCGACGCCGCCCTGGCCGATCTCGCCGCGATCGCCACGCCGCACATCGCCGGCTACAGCCTGGACGGCAAGCTGCGCGGCACCCATCGCATCTACCGCGCCCTGGCCCACCATGTTGGCCTGCCGTCTCGCCTGACGCTCGAGGATCTGGCGCCGGCTCCGCCCGTTGCGCGCCTGGTCCTCGAGGCCGGCCTGTCGCCCGAGGAGGCGCTGCGGCTCTGCCTGCGCGCCGTCTACGACCCGCGACGCGACCACGATAGCCTGCATCGTGAGGCGCGCCGCCAGGGCATGGCCAAGGGCTTCGATGCCTGCCGGGCCCGCTATCCGCTGCGCCGGGAGGCCGCCTCCCTCGAGCTCGTTCTGGGCGAGGGCGCGCGGGAGCTCGAGCCGCTGCTGGCGGGGGCGGGGTTTCAGGTGCGGAGTGAGCTACAAGCGCCGAGCGCCGAGCGCCCAGCTGTCCGGTGACGGGCGGCGAGTAGCGAGATATAAACGAAGCCCCCCACCGGATCAGCGTCCCGGTGGGGGGTAATGTCGTTTGGCGAGCAGATGCCTTGATCTTGGCCGCTTGGCTGCTTGGCAGCTTACTGCCGGTAGGCCGCCTCCTTCAGGGCGCGGATGCGATCGTCCAGGGGCGGGTGGCTGGCGAACAGCCGCTCCATCAGCGAGCGGGTCTGGCCCTTGGTGATGGCCATGGCGCGCAGGGTGTCCGGCATCTGGTCGGGCATCTCGGTCTCGGCCTTGAGCCGCGCCAGGGCGTTGATCATGGCGCCGCTGCCGGCGAGGCGGGCGCCGGCGCTGTCGGCCCGGTACTCCCGGAAGCGCGAGAACCAGGCGACGATGGCCGAGGCGATCAGCCCGAAGACGATCTCGGCGACGATCACCACCGCGAAGTAGCCCATGAACCCGAGCCCCCCCTCGCCGTCGCGACGCAGGAAACTGTCGACCAGGTGGGCGACCACACGCGCGAAGAACATCACGAAGGTGTTCAGCACCCCCTGGATCAGCGCCAGGGTGACCATGTCGCCGTTGGCCACGTGGCCGATCTCGTGGGCCAGCACCGCGCGCACCTCCTCCGGGCGCATGCGGTTGAGCAGGCCGGCGGAGACCGCCACCAGGGCGTCATCCTTGTTCCAGCCGGTGGCGAAGGCGTTGGACTGCTGAGCCGGAAAGATGCCCACCTCGGGGGTCTTGATGCCGGCGTCGCGGGCCAGTTCCGCCACGGTATCGACCAGCCACTTCTCGGTGGCGTTGGAAGGCGACTCGATGATCACGGTGCCGGTGCTGCGCTTGGCCATCCACTTGGAGATGAACAGCGAGATCATCGAGCCGGCCATGCCGAAGATGAAGCAGAAGATCAGCAGGGCATTGAAGTTCATGCCCTGTTCGGTCAGGTAGCCCTCCACCCCCAGCAGGCGCAGGGTGATGCTGGCGACCAGGATCACCGCTAGGTTGGTGCCCAGGAACAGCAGGATTCTCATCATTGCCGGAACTCTCCAGTCGTCGGTAGGGGCGCCGCGGCCGCGGCGTAGACAAGCTGTTGCTTAGATACGGGCTGGCCCGCTGGGTTTCAAGCGGCGGACCGGCGTCGCCCCGGCTACTGGCGATAGCGCGACAGGAAGCGCGCGAAGCGGTCCAGGGCATCCTCGAGCTGGTCGGCCCAGGGCAGGGTGACGATGCGCACGTGATCGGGCTCGGGCCAGTTGAAGGCCGTGCCCTGGACCAGCAGGATCTTCTCCTGCAGCAGTAGGTCGAGCACCAGCTGCTGGTCGTCCTGGATGTTGAAGACCTTGGGGTCGAGCTTCGGGAAGGCGTAGAGCGCCCCCTTGGGCCGAGTGCAGCTGACCCCGGGAATGGCGTTGAGCTTCTCGACGGTGATGTCGCGCTGGGCGAGCAGGCGGCCGCCGGGCAGGATCAGGTCGTTGATCGACTGATAGCCGCCCAGCGCCGTCTGGATGGCGTGCTGGGCCGGCACGTTGGCACACAGGCGCATCGAGGCCAGCATGGTCAGCCCCTGGATGAAGTCGGCGGCGCGCTGCTTGGCGATGTTCCCCGAGAGGATCATCCAGCCGCTGCGGAAACCGGCGCAGCGATAGCTCTTGGAGAGCCCGTTCATGGTCACTACCAGCTGGTCGTCGCCGGCCAGCGCCCCGGTGGAGACGTGCTCGACCCCGTCGTAGAGGATCTTGTCGTAGATCTCGTCGGAGAACACCACCAGGTCGTGCTCCCGGGCGATCTCCAGCAGCTCGCGCACCACCGCCGGCGGATAGACGGCGCCGGTGGGGTTGTTGGGGTTGATGATCACGATGGCCCGGGTGTGGGCGGTCACCTTGGCGCGGATGTCATCCATGTCCGGCGCCCAGTCGGCCTGCTCATCGCACCGGTAGTGCACGGCGTGGCCGCCCGAGAGGTTGGCGGCGGCGGTCCACAGTGGGTAGTCGGGCGCCGGGATCAGCAGCTCGTCACCGTCGTTGAGCAGCGCCTGCAGCGCCATCACGATCAGCTCCGAGACGCCGTTGCCGATGTAGATGTCCTCGATGCCGACGCCGGGGATATCCTTGCGCTGGCACTCCTGCATGATCGCCTTGCGCGCCGAGTAGAGCCCCTTGGAATCGCAGTAGCCTTGGGCGGTAGGGAGGTTGCGCATCACGTCCTGGAGGATCTCCTCCGGCGCCTCGAAGCCGAACGGCGCGGGATTGCCGATGTTCAGCTTGAGGATGCGCTGGCCTTCTTCTTCCAGCCGTTTGGCGTGCTCGAGCACCGGGCCGCGAATGTCGTAGCAGACGTTCTCGAGTTTGTGCGATTTCCTGATCGGGGGGGTATCCATGGGCGCTGAATCCAGTGATGTCCGTGTGCCGCCTCGGGCGGCGATCGTTGTTCGTCGGCGTCGCCTGCGATTATGCGGGTTCGGCGCCGTCGCCACCATCCTCGGGGCGCGGTTCGTCCGGGGCCAGCTCCTCCGGTTCCGGCGTGACCGGGATGTCCGCCGGAGTCTCCAGGGTGAGGCGGCCGAGCTTGCCGTCACGCAGCTCGTGGAGCAGCACCTCGGCGCCCCGATGCAGGTCGACCTCGCCGCCGGCGCGCAGGCCGCCGCGCTTGGAGGCGATCTCGATGAGGATCGCATGGCCGTCGTAGCCGCTCAGGGCCAGCAGGTCGACCCGCACGGGGCCGTCGGCGTCCACCTGGTCGGCGTCGGGGTGCGCCGTGTAGGCCGGCAGCGACTTGAGCTTGTAGCGCGCGGTGAGCGCCTCGGGGTAGCGCCGGGCCAGCTCGGCGGCGGCGACCACGGCCACGTCGACATAATCGATGGCGGTATCGCGGATGGCGCCACTGGCCGCCAGGCGGTGGGCGCTCGACTGGTCCTCGATCTTCGGCCACAGCACCCCGGGGGTGTCGATCAGTGCCACGCGGCCGCCGATGCGCACCTTCTGCTGGCGCTTGGTGACCGCGGGCTCGTTGCCGGTCTTGGCGATCGTGCGCCCGGCCAGGCCGTTGATCAGGGTCGACTTGCCGACGTTGGGAATGCCCATGACCATCACCCGCACGTCGCGGTCGGCGCGCACCTGGCCGGCCAGCTCATGGCACAGCTTGGGGATGCGCTTGAGCTCGCGCGCCTGGGTGGTGGTCACCGCCAGGGCCCGGGTGTCGGCCTGGGCGTCGAAGAAGGCCGTCCACTCCCGGGTGCGCTCGGGATCGGCGAGATCGGCCCGCGAGAGGATCTTGAGCACCGGCTTGTGGCGCGTCAGCTCGGCGAGCATGGGGTTGGCGCTGGAGTAGGGGAGACGGGCGTCGAGCACCTCGATCACCACGTCGATCTCCGGCAGCGCCTCGAGGATCTGCCGGCGCGCCTTGTTCATGTGTCCCGGAAACCAGCCGAGCATCGAGCCTCTCCTGCATGAGCGTGAATAAAAATGGCCGCCCATCATAGCAGATGGACGGCCGTCTCCGAGCGGGCGGTGGCGGGCTCGCGACTACTCGCCGGCGTGGAACTCGATCGCCACCGAGTTGATGCAGTAGCGAAGCCCGGTGGTCTCCGGCGGACCATCGGGGAAGACGTGGCCGAGGTGGGCATCGCAGCGTGCGCAGGTCACCTCGGTGCGCTGCATGCCGTGGCTGGTGTCGGTCTGCTCCTCGACGCACTTCGGGGTGAAGGGGCGATCGAAGCTCGGCCAGCCGCAGCCGGCATTGAACTTGTGCTCGTTCTCGAACAGCGGCGCGTTGCAGCATACGCAGTGGTAGATGCCGTGCTCGTCACTCACGTGGTACTTGCCGCTGAAGGCCGGTTCGGTGCCCTTCTCGCGGGTGACGCGGTACTGCTCCGGCGTCAGCTGCTGACGCCACTCGGCGTCGCTCTTCTGGATCTTGCTGCGCATGGCCTATCTCCTCATTGCGTCGTGGAGCCGGCTGCGGGCTCGGCGTCTCGCCCTCATTCTGACATCTTGCCGGGTGGGGGTTTCCAGTGATGGCCCCTGGCAGGTCACGCGGTATCAACGAGCGATGAGAGGCGCTTGACAGCCCCCGGGGTCGCCGGTAATATTCGCCGCACCTCGACGAGGCGAGCCAATGCGTCCCATTCGTCTAGTGGTCCAGGACACCGCCCTTTCACGGCGGTAACAGGGGTTCGAACCCCCTATGGGACGCCACTCGACTCGAACAGGTACCGGAGTGCGGGAATAGCTCAGTGGTAGAGCATCGCCTTGCCAAGGCGGGGGTCGCGAGTTCGAATCTCGTTTCCCGCTCCATCTTCCTTCGGGAAGGTAGTTTGGAGTATAAGGTTGCCGAGGGTCGCGAGCTGGAATGCCAGCCCAGTCGAATCTCGTTTACCCGCTCCAGATTGAAGGTAACGTCTGCGTCCCATTCGTCTAGTGGTCCAGGACACCGCCCTTTCACGGCGGTAACAGGGGTTCGAACCCCCTATGGGACGCCACCTTCGACAGCCGGTAGCAGCACAGTGCGAGAAGACCAAGCGGGAATAGCTCAGTGGTAGAGCATCGCCTTGCCAAGGCGAGGGTCGCGAGTTCGAATCTCGTTTCCCGCTCCATTCTTCCTTCGGGTTGATTGGATATGAGTAGGGCCTGCGAGGGTCGCGAGCTGGAACGCCAGCCCGGTCGAATCTCGTTTCCCGCTCCATGCGTCCCATTCGTCTAGTGGCCTAGGACACCGCCCTTTCACGGCGGTAACAGGGGTTCGAACCCCCTATGGGACGCCACTTCTCACAAGCACGCCACCAGATAAGCGGGAATAGCTCAGTGGTAGAGCATCGCCTTGCCAAGGCGAGGGTCGGGAGTTCGAATCTCCTTTCCCGCTCCAATCTTCAACGTAGTCAATATCGACAGGCCAAGGCTCGGGTCACGAGCTGGGGCGCCAGTCCGATCGAATCTCCTTTCCCGCTCCAATCTTCAACGTAGTCAATATCGACAGGCCAAGGCTCGGGTCACGAGCTGGGGCGCCAGTCCGATCGAATCTCCTTTCTCGCTTCAAAGACCTTCAGTATTTCCCCGGTCAGGCCAAGGCTCGCGTCACGAGCTGGAACGCCAGCCCGGCTGTTGCTGCCTGCCTGAATGCGCTATGGTGCGACGTAGACACGGGGTGCGGCAGTGGCCGCTGAGATGATACCCGTCGAACCTGATCCAGTTCACACTGGCGAAGGGATGTCGGCCGACTCCAGCGCGGCGCCCTCCGCCGCGCATCAAGGAGTCTTCATGACTGTTTCCTCTCTCCCCATCGACCAGCAGGTGGTGCTCGTCACCGGCGGCGCTCGCGGTCTTGGCGCCCACCTGACACGGGCGTTTCTCGACCAGGGCGCCCGCGTGGTGGTCAACTACTACCAGAGCCGCGAGGCCGCCGAGGCGCTGGCGAAGGAAGCGCCGCAGCGGGCCCTGGCCATTCAGGCCGACGTGCGTGAGGCCGAGGCGGTGAAGGCGCTGTTCGCGCAGGCGCACGCCCACTTCAGCGCCCCGATCACCACCGTGGTGAACAACGCCCTGCCCGACTTCACCTTCAACGGCGACGCGCGTCCCGACGCCGACGCGCTCGACTGGGCACGCCTCAATCAGCAGATCGAGGGTGTCAACCGGGGCGCGCTGAACACCATCCAGGCGGCGCTGGCCGGCATGCGCGAACAGGAATTCGGCCGTATCATCAATGTCGGCACCAACCTGTTCCAGAACCCCGTCGTGCCCTATCACGACTACACCGCCGGCAAGGCCGCGCTGCTCTCGCTGACCCGCACGCTCTCCCACGACCTGGGGCCCGACAACATCACCGTGAACATGATCTCCGGCGGGCTGCTGCGCACCACCGACGCGTCCAGCGCGACCCCGGAGGCGGTCTTCGACCTGATCGCGCAGAACACTCCGCTGCGCCGGGTGACCACGCCGGCGGAGTTCGCCGACGCGGCGCTGTTCTTCGCCTCGCCCTGGGCGAGGGCGGTGACCGGCCAGAACCTGATCGTCGACGGCGGACTGGTGAAAGGGTGATGAAACCGCGCAACCCCGACGAGAGACTGCACCTCAACCTGTTCGTGATGGGCTGCGGCCATCATCGCGCGGCGTGGCGGCACCCCGATTCCTGCGCCGAGCGACTCGGCGACATCGCCTACTACGAGTCGCTGGCCCGCACCGCCGAGCGCGGCAAGCTGGATGCGCTGTTCTTCGCCGACGGCATGAGTGCCGGCAGCGTGGAGGACGGCTTCAACTGGCATCTCGAGCCGCTGACCGCGCTCTCCGCCATGAGCCGGGCCACCCGGCGAATCGGACTGATCAGCACGCTCTCGAGCACCTTCTATACCCCCTTCCATGCGGCCAGGCTGGTGGGCTCGCTGGATCACATCTCCGGCGGGCGCGTGGGCTGGAACGTGGTGACCTCGATGTTCGACAGCGAGGCGCGCAACCACGGCTACCCGGCCATGCCCCAGCATGCCGAGCGCTATGCGCGCGCCGAGGAGTTCGTGCAGACGGTGCTGGCGCTGTGGGACAGCTGGGCCGACGATGCCATCGAGTGTGACCGGCAGGGCCGCTACGCCGATCCGGACAAGGTGCACAAGATCCACCACCATGGCGAGCACTTCCTGGTGGACGGGCCCTTGAACCTGCCGCGCCCGCCCCAGGGCCATCCGGTGCTGGTGCAGGCGGGCGCCTCGTCCCAGGGACGCGACCTGGCGGCGCGCTACGCCGAGGCCATCTATGCGGTCGCCTACGACCTGGACACCGCCCAGGCCTACTACCGGGATATCAAGTCACGGGTGGCGGAGTCCGGGCGCACCGCACCGGTGCCCATCCTGCCGGGACTCGTCACCTATGTCGGCTCCACCATGGAAGAAGCCCGGGCCAAGCAGCGCGCCCTGGACGACTGCCTGCCGGTGGCGGCCTCGCTGCGCCAGCTGGGACTGTTCATCGAGCAGGACTGCAGCGACTGGGAGCTGGATGCGCCGGTGCCGCCGTTGCCGCCGCTGGCCGAGTTCCGCGGCCCCCAGGGGCGCTACACCACCATCCTGCGCATCATCGAGACCGAACGGCCGACCCTTCGCGAGCTGCTGGGGCGACTCGCCGCCGGCGGCGGCCACTGCACCATGATCGGCACCCCGGAGAGCATCGCCGACGAGATGGAGCGCTGGTTTCACGGCCGCGGGGCGGATGGCTTCAACCTGATGCCGCCGTCGCTGCCGTCCGGGATCGAGGACTTCGTGGATCAGGTGGTGCCGGAGCTGCAGCGTCGCGGACTGTTCCGAGAGGAGTATGCGACGACCACGCTGCGCGGCCACCTCGGCCTCGAGCGGCCGGCGGGGCGGTGCTCCTAGCGCTCTCGGTACCAGGCCCCTTTAGACGCGAAACGCCCCTTGTCGGGGCGTTTGCGTGTCGGCCAGAGGGTGAAGATCAGGGCGATCACCCCTCGAAGCGTCGGGCGCCGGCGCTCAGCGCCGCAAAGTCGAAGCGTTGCTTCGCCGGCAGCAGCGCCAGCAGTGCCAGGCCCGTCACGACGGGCATGAAGGTGGCGAGCAGGAAGGATTCCATCAGGGTGTTCAGCGCGTCGCCCGGGGCCGGGAAGAGGGTGAGGCCGGCGACCAGGCCGCTGAGGGTGGCGAGTACCGCGGCGCGCCCGTCGAAGCGGCGGTTGAACAGCCCGAAGAACACCGGGAAGGCCGCCGCGCAGCACAGCAGGTCGGCCAGCAGGAAGAGGTAGAGCACGCTGTAGCCCTGGGCGGCCACGAAGGTCACCGGCAGCGCCAGCAGCAGGATCAACCAGCGCGACAGGCGCATCAGCCGTTGGCCGCTGGCGCCGGGCAGCAGGCGCCCGCCGTCGACGGCGATCATGCTCGAGGCGGCGCTGATGGTGGTGTCGGCGCTGCTCATGACCAGCGCCAGGCCCAGGAAGATCAGGCCCACGGCGAACCAGCCGGGGATGTCGGCGAGCAGCACGCTGAATAGCGCGACCGAGCCGTCGCCGGGCAGCCCCAGCCCCACGAACGCCAGGCCGAACAGGCCCATCACGAAGATCATCGGCGCGCTCAGAAGGCCCCCGAGCAGGAAGCCCAGGGCCACGGCGCGGTTGTTCTGGGCGGCATAGACGCGCTGCCAGTTGCCCTGGTAGAAGAGCCCGGTCAGCATCACGGCCAGGAAGAAGGTGAGGCCGGCCTTGAGGCCGCCCAGGTCGGTGACGTCCAGCAGCCGCGGCGCCGTCGCCTCGAGGCCGGCGAGGGTGGGGCCGACGCCGTCGGCGGCCCGCCAGCCGACGATCAGCAGCACGGCGAGCAGCGGCAGGATCACGATCATCTGCACCTTGTCGGTGAAGATCGAGGCGCGCAGGCCGCCGTACAGGGTGTAGAGCAGGGTGGCGGCCATCACCACCGAACTGGTCACCCAGAGCGGAACCGGCGCCAGCAGCCCGACCATCTTGGCGATGGCGGTGATCCCCGCGGCCAGGGAGATGAACAGGTAGAACAGCATGATGACCAGGGTGAAGGCGTACATGGGGCGCCCGTAGCGGCTCATCACGAACTCGGTGAGCGAGTGGCCGCCCGGCGAGAGCTCGCGCAGGCGTCGTCCCAGCGGAATCATCACCAGCCGGGGCGCCAGCGAGCCGAGCGCATAGCCGGCGATCGCGCCCAGGCCGCCCCAGGTGGCCGCCTGGGCGGGGCCGAAGAGGATCCAGGTGCCCAGCGTCGACGCCATCAGGGTCAGCACCGTGGCGGTGGCGCCCTGGCTGTTGCGGGCGATGATGAAGTCTTCGAGGCTCTCATTGTGGCGGCGGGCATAGAGCATGCCCGGCACGGCAAACAGCGCGGCGAAGGCGATGAGCCACCAGAAGGCGTGGGCGGTCGACAGCATGACGTTCTCCCTAGCATGGAAAGGCCCGGCGCCATGCCGAGCGTCGCTACGAGAGGACGCAGTTGCGTTGGGTGAGAAGCGTGGCCGGATGGCACTTCCTTCCCTTCGCCGGCATGATCCGGATCAGGTTCGAAGGGTTACCGGTGCCGTGTCGTCTGTACACGGTGCCGGAATCTCAGTCCGCAAGGACTCCCCCAGGAATGCGCTCCAGCCTAGGGCTCCGGCGTCACGGGGTCAACACGGCGCGCGATGCCCGCGCGAACGATGAGCATGCGAACTGTCACCTCGGTGGCGTAAGATAGGAAGGCCGCCCCCGGGCGTGCAGGCCCCGGGCCGCTGTTGAAGTACGGCTCGAACGGCGGCTTGAATTGCGCCGCGGCGCCCCCATCACAGCACCCCGTGTGCCGCGCCTCGAGCGTGTTTTTTGCTGGCGAGAGCCGGCACGGCGCCACATTCATTTTCTGTACGGGATCTTTCATGGCCGAACCGGCTCTTTCCATCCGTGGGTTGACCAAGGTCTACGGCAATGGCTTCGAGGCCCTCAAGGGCATCGACCTCGACGTCGCCCAGGGCGACTTCTACGCCCTGCTGGGCCCCAACGGCGCCGGCAAGTCGACCACCCTGGGCGTGGTCTGCTCGCTGGTGCAGAAGACCGCGGGGAAGATCTCGATCTTCGGCATCGACATCGACACCGACTTCGCCCGGGCCAAGTACCACCTCGGCGTGGTGCCCCAGGAGTTCAACTTCAACCAGTTCGAGAAGGTCATCGACATCGTGCTGGCCCAGGCGGGCTACTACGGCATGTCGCGGCGCGAGGCGCTGCCCCGCGCCGAGCAGCTGCTGAGCGATCTCGGCCTGTGGGACAAGCGCAACGGCAGCGCGCGGATGCTCTCCGGCGGCATGAAGCGCCGGCTGATGATCGCCCGCGCCCTGATGCATCGCCCTAGGCTTTTGATCCTCGACGAGCCCACCGCCGGCGTCGACATCGAGCTGCGTCGCAGCATGTGGGAGTACATGCGCCGCATCAATCGGGAGGAGGGTACTACCATCATCCTCACCACCCACTACCTCGAGGAGGCCGAGAGCCTCTGTCGCCACGTGGGGATCATCAATAACGGCGAGATCATCCGGAACACCAGCGTGCGGGAGCTGCTCGCCGAGCTCGATACCGAGACCTTCCTGCTCGATCTCGCCCATTCGGTGGAGGCGGCGCCCAAGGTCGAGGGCTTCGAGATCAACCGCGTGGACGATGCCCAGCTGGCGGTGGTGGTGCACCGCGGCCAGCGGCTCAACGACGTCTTCGAGGCACTCACCGAGCAGGGCATGCAGGTGATGTCGATGCGCAACCGCGCCAATCGCCTGGAGGAGATGTTCGTCTCCATGGTGGAGGACGGCCAGCAGAAGGAAGTGCGCACATGAACCCCAAGCAGATCGCCATCGCCCTCTGGACCCTGGTCTACAAGGAGATCAAACGCTTCACGCGGATCTGGCCGCAGACCCTGCTGCCGCCGTCGATCACCATGACGATGTACTTCATCATCTTCGGCAACCTGATTGGCTCGCGGATCGGCGAGATGGACGGCTACAGCTACATGGACTTCATCGTCCCCGGGCTGATCATGATGGCGGTGATCACCAACAGCTACTCCAACGTGGCATCATCCTTCTTTTCCAACAAGTTCCAGCGCTCCATCGAGGAGATGATGGTCTCGCCGATGCCCAACTGGGTGATCCTCACCGGCTTCGTGCTCGGCGGCATGACCCGTGGCCTCGGCGTGGGCCTGATCGTCACCGGGGTGTCGCTGTTCTTCACCCGTATCGAGGTGGCCCATCCGCTGCTGACGGTCTTCGTGGTGGTGCTCACCGCGGCACTGTTCGCCATCGGCGGCTTCATCAACGCCCTGCTGGGCAAGAAGTTCGACGACATCTCCATCGTGCCGACCTTCGTGCTGACACCGCTGACCTACCTGGGCGGCGTCTTCTACTCGATCTCGCTGCTGCCGGACTTCTGGCAGGGCGTCTCGATGCTCAACCCCATCCTCTACATGGTCAACGTCTTCCGCTACGGCTTCCTCGGGGTCTCCGACATCCCGGTGGGCTGGGCGCTGGCGGCCGTGCTGGCCTTCATCACCGTGCTGTTCGGCGTCGCGCTGTGGATGCTGGAGCATGGCAAGGGCATCAGGAGCTGACATGACTCAACACCGACCCGACACTCTCTCGCACGCCCCGCTGGGGCGCGAGTCCGCCTATCCCGAGCACTACGATGCCGGCCTGCTCTATCCCATTCCTCGGGCCGTCAACCGCGCCCCGCTGGGGATCGAGGAGGGCGCCTTGCCCTTCGTCGGCGAGGACGAGTGGCACGCCTTCGAGGTCTCGTGGCTGAACGCGCACGGCAAGCCCATCGTCGCCGTGGCGCGCTTTCGCCTGCCGGCACAGTCGCCCCATCTGATCGAGTCCAAGTCCTGGAAGCTCTACCTCAACGGCTTCAACCAGACCCGCTTCGAGAGCCGCCAGGCGGTGGTCGACACCCTGCTCCGCGACCTGGCCCACGCGGCCGGCGCGCCGGTCGCGGTCGAGCTGCTCGACGTGGACGACGCGGCGCTGGCGGTGACTCGCCTGCCCGGCGAGTGCCTGGACGACCTGGACATCGAGGTGACCGACTACACGCCCCGCGCCGAGCACCTGGCGGTGGGGGAGGAGATCGTCGAGGAGACGCTGCACTCGCACCTGCTCAAGTCCAACTGCCCGGTCACCGGCCAGCCCGACTGGGGCAGCGTGCTGATCCGCTACCGGGGCCCGAAGCTCGATCGCGAGGGGCTGCTGCGCTACCTGATCGGCTATCGCCAGCACCAGGACTTCCACGAGCACTGCGTGGAGCACATCTTCACCGACCTGATGGCCCGCGCCCGGCCGGAGCGGCTGCTGGTGCTGGCGCGCTACGTGCGCCGTGGCGGGCTCGACATCAGCCCCTGGCGCGCCACCCCCGGCGAGCGGCCGCCCGAGCCGCTGCGGCTCTCTCGGCAATAAGGGCGCGCGGCAGTGAGGGACGAGGCGGCCGGCCCGGCACGACAGTCACGCGGGCAGCTGATAGAGTGACGAGAAAGATTCTCGTCTGACGACCCCAAGGGAGAGACTCAATGGACGCGCTGACGCTGCTGCACGAACGCAGTTCCATGGGCAAGCTGATGGGCCCGCCGCCGAGCCCTGAACAGCTCGAGGCGATCTACCGGGCGGCCCTGCGGGCGCCGGATCACAAGGAGCTGCGCCCCTGGCGCTTCATCGAGTTCTCCGGCGAGGGCCTCTCGCGGCTCGGCGAGCTGTTCGCCGAGGCCGAGTTCCGTGAGGATCCCCACGCCTCTGATGTCACCCTTAACGCGGCCCGCAAGAAGCCGCTGCGCGCGCCGATGATCATCGCGGTGATCGCCAAGGTCACCCCCGACGAGCCTAAGGTGCCGAAGATCGAGCAGGTGATCTCCGCCGGCTGCGCCGCTCACGGCATCCTGCTCGCCGCCCACGCCCAAGGGCTCGGCGGCATGTGGCGCAGCGGCAAGTACGCCTTCGATCCCACCGTGCGCAAGGGGCTAGGGCTCGCCGAGGACGACGAGGTGGTGGCCTTCCTCTACCTCGGCACCATGGGAGGGCGCCACAAGTCGCTGCCCGAGCACGACATCGATGCCTTCGTCGAGCGCTGGGACTGAGCATGCGCGAGATCGGCGTTCCCCACCCGCGTTTGCCGCTGCCCGCCGCTGGCGGCGAGGACGACATGGCCGCCTTCCTCGCCTGGCTGGGCGAGGCGATCCCCATGGTGGGGGGGCTCGGCATCCGCGAGATGACCCGCGACGATGATCGCCTCACCTGGCAGCTGGCGCTCACGCCCAACCTGAACGACAAGGGCACCGGCTTCGGCGGGGCGCTCGCCGCCCAGACGACCCTGCTCGGCTGGTGTTGGACCACGCTCTGGCTGCGCCGCCGCGGCCTCGCCCGGGACGTGGTGGTCGCCGAGGCCACCCAGCGCTTCCTGGCGCCCGTGACCGGCGACTACCGGCTGGTCTGCGAGCCCGAGGCGGACGACGGCCCCGCCAGCCTTGCCGAGCGGCTGGAGCTGCGCGGCAAGGGCCGTATAGCCTTGGTCCAGAGGCTCTGGTGCGGAGACACTCTCTGCCTGGAAGCGCGCGGCGACTACGCGGTGCTGCCCGAGGCCTGAGCCGGACGGCATGGGGTCGCATGAAAACCGCGAAACTGGCTTGCATTCGCGGACTTAAGTCGTTAGTATATGCGCCGTTCTTGAGCAAAAGGCCACGCGCCAACGCGATGGAACCACAATGCGGAGGGGTGTCCGAGTGGTCGAAGGAGCGCGCCTGGAAAGCGCGTAAGTCGAAAGGCTTCGAGGGTTCGAATCCCTCCCCCTCCGCCACGAATATCGAAAAAGCCGCTGAGCAATCAGCGGCTTTTTCTGTTTCTGGGCGGCTATCACTATCCGCCTTGTTCCCGCCTGGCGATCAGCATTACCAGCACGTACTTGCTGCCGTTGGTTCGCTTGCCCCCATGTACCACCTCGATCTCACTGATCCAGCCACTCCCCGACCTTGGTCGATCATTTTCTAATCAAGGAATGACAGCGGTTTAGCCTTTCGGTAACGTGTCACGCTAAGTGACATTAGCGAAAGGAAGCGCTTGGAGTGTCCATTTTCCATACGGCGGGTTGCCCGCAGGGGCACCGCGGTTCTGGGTTTGCTTCCGGCTGCCCATGCTGAACTTCAAAAGCGCTCCGCCCCCTGAGGGTGTGATCCTGATGCCGCGGTGCACGGTGAGCGGCGTATCAAGCGTGTGCAGCGCGTCGCCGGGAGTGCCTGGCTGTTGATCAGCGAAAATCCGCGCTATGAGAAGGAATTGATCAAGCCCGAGGACATGAAGGATGTGGAGGTCCTGGGGTGGTGTGAGATTCGGGTTGGGCGGGTTAGCTAAAAAATCGGAATGATTACCAGGGAAACTGATGCCAAAGCTGAAGCCAAAGTTCTACAAGACAGTTAACTTCTTCGATTTGAGTTTATTTTGCATATGTTACGGGTATAAGGATAATAATGGAGAGCCGTTGAAGTATGCGTCCCCACTGAATATTAATGATATTTTAAGGGAGGTTACAGGCTTTAGTTGTTCTTATTCGGCCCCTTTGTTGGGTGGTTCTATCTATCATGAGTTTGTAGAAAATTCCTCGGTTTCTGAGTCCTCATTGGCATTGGACGTCCAAGATAAAGCGTTAGAGTCTTCTGTTGAACAGGGTGGTCAAGATGTACTGGGCTCAGCTGAAGGTAGCGATGTAGATGTCGTTTACGCTGCTCGATCCTCTAGCTCTTTTGAGAAGTGTTCTTTGGAGGAGACTTCCTCAGGAGAGGTTTCAGTAGATTCTGTGGAAGCAGTAAATGACGAAGCAGTAGTTGAGGATGATAAACCAGCAAGAGTCTACAATGGTGGAAAGCTGGATGTTTATCTTCAGGACATAAGGGAGTTTGAAGATTGTTTTGTCCTGCTCATAAATTCTACCAACTTGAATAGCTCCCATGGTGTGACCAGGGATGTTACTAGTGGTGTCAGAAAAGAGGAACAGCTTACCGTTGACCAAGGAGCTGACCTTTCTACCCATATCATAGTTTTCAAAGATACTGAGGATTGTCGTCAGCGCTGCTTAGTAGAGAAAACCTCTGGTCTGAGCACTTCTATACTGAAGTCATTTTTTGATTACCTAGGGAAGCTAGTTGTTGAGAATGACAAGAAAGTCTTTGAAATAGATGATCCTGATGGAAAATTAGAAAAAAATGGCGGCTTGAAGAAAAGGACTATTTGGCCAAGAATTACTTTCCAGGGGCACCCTTGTGAAAGCTTTTTTCAAGACTTAGAAAATGGCTATATGAATGGCATTTATCTCGTTGGAGAGCCGAAGAATTTTAAAGCAATGGATGTTGAAGTTCCTGTGGACTTTCAGGAAGTAATTATAAAGATTGACGCGAAAGTTGGTGATTTAGAAACGCCTGGGAAGAAAATTCAGCGGTTGATGAAATATGGGAAGTCGCAAAATCTAGATAAACTCAGGGTTACTTTTAAAGATGCAAGTGGGAGCCCTCATACTCGCGAAATCGATATGGAGGAACCCCTCGGGAAAGATAATCTAGAGTATGTGAAAAAGCGTCGTATCGGTATGGCGTTTAGGCCAAAGTCATCGTATAGTCAAGTCAGGAGAGAGTTCGTTAAGAAGATGCTTGAGGTCGCTGATGAGTGATTTAAAATTGATTTTTTATCAGCTTACTAGGCCTGTTTCATATCTTTTTATTAAGCATAAGGATAAGTATATATATGACTGGGTAGTGCCGTCGGTGACTTTGGCGGCGCTATCAGCTCTTTCATATTTCATGAGTTTTCAACTAATAGATATGTATAGGTTTTTGGCTGGTGTTTCGGGTTTTCTGTCCAGTCTTCCCGGTTTTTTTGTCGCCGCATTGGCTGCTATTGCAACATTCAATAGGTTAGACATTGATAAGCCGATGGCAGGGGAGAACCCTCCTAAGGTTGAAACTCTAATAAATACTCAGTATCGAGATGTTGAGCTTAGCAGGAGAAGGTTTTTATGCATGCTGTTCTCTTTTCTTGCTGT
Source organism: Halomonas urmiana (assembly GCF_005780185.1). Classification (GTDB taxonomy): domain Bacteria; phylum Pseudomonadota; class Gammaproteobacteria; order Pseudomonadales; family Halomonadaceae; genus Halomonas; species Halomonas urmiana. The sequence continues at coordinate 32,937 of NZ_VBUI01000035.1, forward strand.
TCAGAGTATCGTGCTTTCCGTAGTTGGTTTGATTCCTGAAAGCTTTGGTTTTTATGGAGATGGAAAGATTAATGTTTCGGGGAATGTTGCCTATAGCTTTCTTGCTTTTTATTTCTTTTTTGCCATTCAGCTTTTGACTGCAACAATGCATGGTATGTATTACCTAGGTGATCGAATCCACTATGGATAATCATGTAGAGCGTTTGCATGTCCGGCCGCTTCGCTCTCTAAAGCCTATTCCCCAAGCTCTGCCAGGCCCTGCGCCTGTAGCTGGAGCCTTGGAAGCTTACGCCACGCTACAACGTGGCGCCGGGCACCTGGATAACCACGGTGTGGCATCCTAGTGATTACGCGCCGCTGGTGATGGACGAGGTGTGGTGGGGTTACCGGCTGCACTGGGCGAAGGACAAGGCACCCGAGCCCATCAACGCCACCGTCGAGAAGGTGGTGAGCTCCAACTACTTCCGCGGGGCGTTCGCCCATCACCGCTGCCTAGGTTTTGTCCGAAAAGTCCGCTCGCAGGCAACGGTCTATGCACGCCAGGCATACCATGGCCCTGAAGCTGCTAG
>NZ_VBUI01000036.1 GCF_005780185.1 Halomonas urmiana
AGCGCCGTAGGAATCTTCTTCCTTCCCGCCGCAGGCGGCAATGTCCTGAGACGTTGAGGGAGAGGAGGATGTCAAGTGGGTATCGGTGACCAGCGGGGCCATGGGGTCGAAATCGACGCCTTTCACCTCCACCGCGGTGAGGCCGAGGCCATCGAGGTGGTCCTTCACAGCGCGCTTGATGCTGACGTCGTAATAGAAATAGACCCCGCCGTAGGCCAGGCCGGCCCGCTAAATCCCAGGCGCGACCCTAGCGGGGCAGCCAGGCTCCCTCGCGGATCACCGGGTAGCCGGCGACCGGCCGGTTATAGAGATAGAGCCAGGCGGGACCGAAGGTGGTGGTATGGACGAGGCGGTCGTAGTCGCCCTCACGCGGGGTGCGCACCCGGTAGTCCTCCAGGCGGTCGAGGCCGGCCAGCAGCCGGGCATCCACCCGGAATACCTCCACCTCGATGCCCTGCGAGGGCTCGAGTTTGGCGGCGGGGTAGGGCCCCAGGTCGTAGAGCGTGGCGCTGGTGAGCCGATCACCGCCCAGGAAATCGGCGCCGTCGAGCCAGTGGTGGTTGCGCAGCCCGCGCTTCAAGGTGCCGTAGACGGCGACCAGCGGCGTGTGACGCACGGCGAGGGGGGGAGTGTGCATGGCCGGTCCTTGCCTCCTCAGGGATGGGGTCGAGTGTCGGCCACGATCTTACCTGACGCGGGCGGTAAGCGTTTCGACATCGACCTTCTCGATTTCTTCGCCGAGGAAATCCAGTAGGGCCCTGACCGAAGGTAACAGGCCGCGCCTCGAAGGGAAGACGGCGTGCAGGATACCGCCTCGGGGTTGCCACCCCGGCAGCACATCGATCAGCCGACCCGCCTGCAGATCCTGGCCTCCTACCAGCAGGGCCAGCTTGACGACGCCCAGTCCTCGAAGGGCGGCCTCATGCAGGGTCTCTGCGCTGTCCGTCACCAGGCGAGGCCGGTGATGGATCTGGGCCGTCATGCCATCCGGACCCGCCAGGTCCCAGACATGCTGCTTGTCATGCTGCTCGAAATCCAGGCTCGGCAACTCGATGAGATCGGCCGGTCCCCGGGGTAGGGGGCGATGCTCGAACAGGCCGGGCGCGGCCATCAGGCGCTGGGGACTGCTCGACAGCACCTTCATCGCCAGCTCGCTGTCTTCCAGGGGCGGGAAGCGCACTCGGATCGCCATGTCGAAGCCTTCTTTCACCACGTCGACGCGACGGCTGGTGGCCTCGACCTGGACCTCCACCTCGGGGCAGCGTGCCATGAAGCGAACCAGCAAGGGCGTGATCAGGTAGTGCAGCACACTGGGTGAACAGCTGAGTTTCACCAAGCCTCGCGGTTCAGCGCGATTGTGCTCGATCAGCTCTTCGGCAGCCTCTGCTTCCACCAGCATGGCCACGCAATGGCGGTAGTAGGCCTGGCCGAGCTCGGTGACCGAGACATGACGCGTCGACCGGTTGAGAAGCCGGGTCGCCAGCTGCTTCTCAAGCTGGCCGATGCGTCGGCTCAGTTTCGACTTGGGGATGCCCAGGGCGCGGCCGGCCGGGGCGAAGCCGCCGTGGTTCACTACCTGGACGAAGTAGTAGAGATCGTTGAGGTCACGCATGGGTCGTCCTGTGAGTGGAACGGTCTGTCCGAATCTTACCCTCTACTGCTGTCGGCGTTCCTTTTCTAGGATTCCTGCATCGGGGCCACATGTGCCCTTCCTGCCAACAGGAGCCCGATCATGAAGAAGATCCGAAGGGTATACAGTGCACCGCATGGTCATTGGGTAGGTGACGGTTTCCCCGTGCGTTCCCTGTTCACCTATGACCGTATGGGAGCCGAGACCATCAGCCCTTTCCTGATGCTGGATCATGCCGGCCCCTTTAGCTTCAAGCCTGCCAAGCGGCCGCGGGGCGTCGGTCAGCATCCCCACCGAGGCTTCGAGACGGTGACCCTGGTCTACGAAGGAGAGCTCGAGCATCGCGACTCCACCGGCAGCGGTGGTCGGATCGGCGAGGGAGACGTGCAGTGGATGACCGCCGGGGCCGGCATCATCCACGAGGAGTTTCACTCCCAAGCCTTCACCGAGCAGGGCGGTCGCCTCGAGATGGTGCAGCTGTGGGTCAACCTGCCGGCCCGGGACAAGGACGCTCCGGCAGCCTACCAAACGCTGCTCGACGCCGACATTCCCAGCGTGGCGTTGGGCGGAGAGGCTGGCCATGCGCGCGTGGTGGCGGGGAGATATCTTGGTCATGAGGGACCCGCGAGCACCTTCACCCCGATCAACCTGTGGGACGTGCGGATGGCCGCGGGGCGGCATGCCACCCTATCGGTCCCGGAGGGACATACCACCCTGCTGGTGGTGCTGGAGGGCACCGTCCAGGTCAATGGCGAGACCGTCGTGCGCGACGAGGCCGTGGTGAGCTTCGAGCGTCGTGGCGAGATGCTTTCTCTGGAGGCCAACAACGACGCCAAGCTGCTGCTGCTCAGTGGCGAGCCCATCGATGAGCCGGTCGTCGGCCATGGGCCCTTCGTGATGAACAGCGTGGAGGAGACCCACCAAGCCTTCGCCGACTTCCAACTAGGGAAGTACGGCGCCCTGAACGGCTAGCGGGAGCTCTACGCTAGCGGTTCTTCTCCGGCGGCTCGGCCGCTGGCTTACCCCCTGATGCAATAGGAGCGCAAACATGTCCTTTACCTATAACCGCCTCGACAAAGAGGACGTGGCCCTGCTGATGGTCGACCATCAGGCTGGCCTGCTGTCCCTGGTCCGTGACTTCAGCCCGGACGACTTCAAGAACAATGTCCTGGCGCTGGCGGACATCGCCAAGTTCTTCGACATCCCCACCATCCTCACCACCAGCTTCGAGGACGGCCCCAACGGGCCCATGGTGCCGGAACTCAAGGAGATGTTCCCCCAGGCGCCCTACCTCGCGCGTCCGGGGCAGATCAACGCCTGGGACAACGAGGATTTCGTTGCCGCGGTCAAGGCCACCGGCAAGAAGCAGCTGCTGGTCGCCGGCGTGGTCACCGAGGTGTGCGTGGCCTTCCCGGTGTTGGCCGCCCTGGAGGAGGGGTATGAGGTCTTCGTGGTCACGGATGCTTCCGGTACCTTCAACCAGACCACTCGCGACGCCGCCTGGGATCGCATGTCACAGGCTGGTGCCCAGATGTTGACCTGGTTCGGCGCCGGCTGCGAGCTGCACCGCGACTGGCGCAACGACATCGAAGGCTTCGGCGGCCTGCTGGCAGGCCACCTGCCCGCGTACGCCAACCTGATCCAGAGCTACAACCAGCAGACACAGGGCTAAACGCGATAGGCTCGGCTCCAGGGAGGCGCATGGCCTTCCCCGTGGCCGAGCTGTGTTCGTGCCTCACGGAAGGATTCCCCCATGAGTACATTCGTCGAAGATCGCGACCTGGTCTCTTCCCGCGACTGCCCCGTCGTCGACGGCAAGCGTCAGATCCAACACGTGGCGCCGCGTACCGCCGATGTCGGCGGGATTCCGGTTAACCGGGTGTTACCTTCGCGACACCGCCGGCTGGCGGGAGCCTGGTGCTGTCGGTGGCCGATCGATCTGGGTCACCGAGGAAGACGGAAGGTCCAGCAACACCCCCTGGCGGGTGGCTCTTTTTCCTCGTGCATGTAGAGCGGGCAAGGAGAGGGCATGCATATCACAATCCTGACCCTGACGATCGCCCTGCCGGGCTGTCGCTCGCTCAAGGAGAAGCGACAGCGCATGGGCGGCCTGCACGAGCGCTTCGGGCGCCATCCGGCGGTCGCCGTCTGCGAGAGCGGCGACCTTGATCGCCACGATGCCAGCGAGTGGACCTTCGTGGTGGTGGGCGCCACCTCGCGAGCCGTGGAGTCGCTGTGCAGCGAGATCGAGGAGAAGTGCCTCCATACGGTGGATGGCCGGGTGATGGAGGTGAGGCGCGAGCGGCTGTGAGTCGGGTTGCGGGTGAGCCATTGTCAGCGGTCGGGTCACCTGCGCTAGCCTGTAGGTCGAACGCCCATCCGAACCACCCTTTCCGGAGTGCCCGACATGACTCACGCCGACTGCCTGGGCATCCTGCTGCCCGACGACGGGCCAGATGACTACGAGTGGATCACCCTGGCGGAGCGAGCACACGAACTGCCGCGGCTCGCGCTGGGCCGGGTGACAAGCGACGGCCACCATGCGCCGGCGGCGCTGCTCGCCCTGGGCGCCGTGGAGCGGCTGGCCCCGCCGGGCGAGCGGCTGGTCGAGCAGGCCGGGGCGCGCGCCGTGGTGTGGGCCTGCACCAGCGCCAGCTTCATCGGCGGGCTTGGCTGGGCCCATGACCAGTGCACCGCGCTCGAGGCGCGACTGGGGGTGCCGGTGACCAGCACGGCGCTGGCATTTCTCGAGGCCCTCGATGCCCTGGGTCACGATCGGGTCGACCTGCTGAGCCCCTACCCGGACGACGTCACCCTGCGGCTGGTGAGCTTCCTGCGCGAGGGCGGGGTCGGCGTGGTTGACGACAAAACGCTGGACTGCCCCTATGCCGCCGATTCGCACCGCGCCGACATCCTCGAGGAGGTGCGCCGCTTCGGCGCCCGCCATCCCGATAGCACGCGGCCGCTGCTGATCCCCGATACCGCCATCGACACGCTTGACCGGCGCGAGGCGCTGGTCCGGGAGGCCGGACGCGAGGTGCTGACTGCCAATCAGGTGAGTCTCTGGGCCGGTCTCAGGCGGCTCGCCGGCGCCGCTCGACCGCCGGCGCTGCTCGGCCCCCTGGCCGATCGCTGAGCTTGCTGGGCCGGTCAGGGCTTGGGCGCGTCGAACTCGGCGGGCTCGTCGGTATAGACACAGACGTTGGCGTCTTCGATATCGCCGTTCGGGTCCTCGAGGTGAGTCGCGAAGAACGCCTGGATCTCCCAGCGCTGGCAGTGCGCCTCGAAGGCCTCGCGGTTGGCCCAGATCTCGTGGAAGACGATGGGATAGCTCTCGCCCTGGGCGAAGGGATTGTCGATATGGCGGGTGACGGTGTAGTGCAGGCAGGCGTCCTCGCGGTGGGCGTTCGGCTCCAGGGCCTGGAGTGCCTTGAAGACGGCGTCTTCCTTGCCAGGCTTGGGCTTGAAGCTCGCGGTGCAGTAGATCTTCTGTGACATGATGACTCCTGATGGGGGAAATGCCGCGGCGACGATACCAACAAGCGCGCAGCGCCACCAGCCACCCTGATCCGCGGCTCGGGATCCGGGCTTGGCCGCCCTGTTGCGACAACGCCGCCCCGACCGCCCAGGGGCGAGAAACGACCAGCGATCTGGAGGATGGATGCCATGCGTCTAGACGGTTCCTGCCACTGCGGCGCGGTGCGCTTTCGCGTCGAGTCCCCGCACCCCTACCCCTATCAGCGCTGCTACTGTTCGATCTGTCGAAAGACGGCCGGCGGTGGCGGCTATGCCATCAACCTGGGGGCGCTGGCCGAGACCCTCGAGGTCGAGGACGCCGAACACCTGCGGGTCTATCATGCCGTGATCGACGGCGTGGAGAGCTCGGGCGAGCGGCACTTCTGCGGCCGCTGCGGCAGCGCGCTGTGGGTCTTCGACCCGGACTGGCCCGAGCTCGTGCATCCCTTCGCCTCGGCCATCGACAGTGAGTTGCCGATCCCGCCCGAGCGAGTCCACCTGCGGCTCGACAGCAAGGCCGGCTGGGTGGAGGTCGAGGCACGCGACGGCGACCGCTGCTTCGCCGGCTATCCAGAGGAGAGTCTCGCCGAGTGGCACCGGCGCCTGGGCCTGGAGCGCTGATCGATCCTGCACCGGGACTGGCAGCGCGGCGTCGCTATGCCACAATGGCGCTGCCCCCGCGGCTCGTGTCAGGGCATGGCGGGGCAGGGATGCAGGGCGAGCCTGGAAACGCCGTGAAGACGGACGGCAGGACAAGCGTGGCAAGCGCCGGGCAGCCCAGAGCCGGTCAGCCAAGCAGAACGGCAACAGGATAGCGGCAAAAGGAGAGCGGCAATGACGGAGCGGGCAGCACGCGGCGAGCGCATCCCGGTCGGCATCAGCGCCTGCCTGACGGGCGAGCCGGTGCGCTACAACGGCGGGCACAAGCGCTCCCGCTATTGTCTGGAGGTGCTCCAGGAGCGCTTCGCCCTCGAGCCCTTCTGTCCCGAGCTCGCGGCCGGGCTCGGCGTGCCTCGCGAACCCATCCGCCTGGTCGGCCTGCACGACGAGACGCCCCGGGTACTGGGCACCCAGGACCCGAGCCTCGATGTCACCGAGCGTCTAGAGGAGGTCAGCGAGGCGTTCGTCGCCGGCCACCGTCACCTGCGTGGCTTCATCCTGATGAAGGGCTCGCCGAGTTGCGGGCTCGAGCGGGTCAAGGTCTACCATCCCAACGGCATGCCCAGCCATTCGGATGCGGGCGCCTTCGTGCGCGCCCTGCGCCGCCACTTCCCGGAACTGCCGCTGGAGGAGGAGGCGCGGCTCAACGATGCCGTGCTGCGCGAGAACTTCATCACCCGAGTCTACGCCTTCGACGACTGGAAGCGCCGGGTCGAGGCCACGCCCAGCTATCACGCCCTGCTGCAGTTCCACCGCCGGCAGAAGTACCTGCTGATGGCCCATCACGTGGAGACCTATCGCGAGCTGGGTCGCTACCTGGCCGATGCCAGCAAGCGACCGCTCGCGGAGGCCATGGCGCACTACCTGCAGCGCTTCATGGCGGCGCTTGGTCGGCCGGCGACCCGCAAGAGCCACACCAATGCCCTGCTGCACGTGCTGGGCTACCTCAAGCAGGCCGTCGACGGCGAGACGCGCCAGGACCTGCTGGCGGCCATCGAGGACTACCGCCTGGGCCACGTGCATCTGGTGGTACCGATCCGCCTGCTCACCCACTACGTGAAGCGCCACGGCTCGGACTACATCCGCGAGCAGACCTATCTCGACCCGCATCCCTATGAGCTGGGCCTGCGCAACGCCATTTAATGAATCTTGCGCGCCGCCTAGAGCCGGCGCTCGTCGCGGGTGGAGCGCAGCAGCAGGCGGTCCAGCAGCCGGGTGCCGAGCACTCGCCTGAGGGTGCCGAACAGATGGGTCGGCACGGTCACGTAGTAGCGTGCCTTGGGGCGCCGGCTCTCCAGGGCATGCACCAGCTTCTCGACCACCGCCTCGGGCCCCAGGGTGAAGCGCCCGCCGCCGTCATCGCCGGCCAGTCGCGCCTCCACGGCGCGGTAGGTCTCGGCGTGGGCGCTTGCCGCGGTGTCGATATGCGCCTTGAAGGCGCGGTAGGCGGTCTCGCGAAAGCGGCTGGTGATCGGCCCCGGCTCGATCAGGCTGACGTGGATGCCGCTGCCGTCGAGCTCCAGGCGCAGGGTGTCGGTCAGCCCCTCCAGGGCGAACTTGGAGCAGACGTAGGCGCCGCGGTAGGGCAGGGCGGCCAGCCCCAGCACCGAGCTGTTCTGCACGATGCGCCCCCCGCCCTGGCGACGCATCGCCGGCAGCACCCGGCAGGTGAGCTCGTGGGTGCCGAGCAGGTTGGTCTCCAGCTGGGCGCGCAGCACCGCCCGGGAAAGATCCTCCACCGCGCCGGGCTGTCCGTAGGCGGCGTTGTTGAAGAGCGCATCGAGCCGCCCGCCGGTCGCTGCCAATGCCGTCTCGACGCAGGCGGCGATCGACTCGCTGTCATCGAGATCGAGGTATATCGCCGTCAGGCCCGCCTCGTGCAGCCGGGCCAGGTCCTCGTCGCGACGCGCGGTGGCGAACACCCGCCAGCCGCGCTCGGCGAGGGCCAGGGCGGCGGCCCGGCCGATGCCGCTGGAGGCGCCGGTGACCAGCACGCTTTTGGAGGATGCATCGGGAGAGGCGGACATCGATCGGGCTCCTGGCAGTCGGGGGGTGGAGAGAAGAGGGGCCGGCGCGTCGATCGCGTCGGCTCGGCAACCCCGCACTCTGTCGGCTGGTGCCCGGCCATGCAAGTCGCTCGCGAAGTCCCTACAATGCGGACCTCTTTCGAGGTCGAGCGTCCATGCCCCTATCCCTTTCCCATACCCAACGCTTCGCGTGGCTGAGCGCGCTGCTGGCCGAGTGGCAGCCGCTGTGGCGCCCGCTGCCGTTCCAGCATCGTGGCTCGCCCTGGGGCGAGGCGTACTCGGCGCTGGAGGCTGCACTGCTCGAGCTTTCCGACGCCGAGGTGGCTCGCCTGCAGGACGCCCCCTTCAGCGCCTCGCCCCTGGCCGATTGGCTACCGGTGGCGGCGCTGGCCGAGCTGGTGGAGTTGCCCGAGCTCACTGGCGAGGCCGGTGAGCTGCCGGCGGCCTGGGCGGCCCACGTCGGCGGGCGCAAATGGTCGCAGATCGAGGCCTTCCTGCCCCGGGTGGCGGCCTCGCCCGACGAGCGGCTGGTGGAGTGGTGCGCCGGCAAGGGGCACCTGGCCCGGGCGCTCTCGCGTCGCGGCGCTGCCGAGGTGACGGCGCTGGAGTGGCAGGCCACGCTGTGCCGGGACGGGCAGCGGCTGGCTGACCGCCAGGGGGCGGCGGTGCGCATGGCCGAGCAGGACGTGCTGGCGCCCGAGGCGGGGCGCTGGCTCTCGCCCGAGACGCACGTGGCGGCGCTTCACGCCTGCGGCGACCTGCATGCTCGGCTGATCGAGCTTTGCGCCGCGCAGGGCAGCGCCGTGACCCTGGCGCCGTGCTGCTATCAGCGCACCGCCGCAGCGCACTATCGGCCGCTGTCGCAGGGTGGGCGAGAGCGGGCGGCGGCCCTGGGGCTCTCGCTCAGCCGCGAGGAGCTCGCCATGGCGGTGCAGGAGACCGTGACCGCGCCGCGCCACGTGCGCCGTCGCCGCGAGCAGGCCGGCGCCTGGCGGCTGGGCTTCGACCTGCTGCAGCGCGAGGTACGCGGCGTCGACGCCTACCTGCCGGTGCCGAGCCTGGCCTACGGTCAGCTGCCGGCGCGCTTCGAGGCCTTCTGCCGCTGGGCGGCCGAGCAGAAGGGCCTGGTGCTGCCGGCCGGCGTCGACTGGGCGGCCTTCGAGGCCGTCGGCGAGCGGCGCCGGGCCGAGGTGACGCGCCGAGAGCTGGTGCGCCACCTGTTTCGGCGCCCGCTGGAGGTATGGCTGGTGCTGGACCGGGCTCTGCGCCTGGAGGAGGCGGGCTTCGACGTGGAGCTCGGCACCTTCTGCGCCCGCGAGCTGACCCCGCGCAACCTGCTGCTGCGCGCCTCGCGGGGCTAGAGAGAGCTTCTACACTGCAGGAACACCCTTGTGTCGGGGAACCTTCCCGGGAGGTGGGGCATGAGTGAGATCAAGACCTATCACGGCGCCTGCTTCTGTGGCGCCGTCCAGCTGAGGGTAACAGGCGAGCCGGAGGCGATGGGCTACTGCCACTGCGAGGACTGCCGCCACTGGTCGGCGGGCCCGGTGAATGCCTTCACGCTTTGGAAGCCCGAGGCGGTGGAAGTGGTCCAGGGGGCCAACATGCTAAGCAGCTACCACAGGACGCCGGCCAGCCTGCGCCAGTGGTGCCGCAGCTGCGGCGGCCATGTGCTGACCGAGCATCCCGGTATGGGGCTGGTCGATGTCTATGCGGCGATCATCCCCGACCTGACCTTCGAACCGGCCCTGCATGTGCACTATCAGGAGTCGGTGCTGCGCATTGTCGATGGCCTGCCCAAGATGCGCGATGTGCCCGCCGAGATGGGCGGTACGGGGGAGACCCTCGACGAGTGACGAGATCGGAGGGCATCATTGCGCCTCCCGAGCCTCCAGCCAGTCGCGAAAGAGCGCCTGGATGCGCGACCGGGTGCGGGCGTACCAAGTCTCGTCCTTGGTCACCGCCCGCTCGGCGTTCAGCGGGTGGGTCGGGATGTGCAGGCGCATGTCCACGCCACTCTCGGGGTGGGTGGTGACCCGCACCGCCGCCGAACGGCGGGCCGGGCCGTAGGGAATGTGCCGCGCCAGGTCGGCGAGGCGCTCGGCGGTGGTGGCAAAGCGCAGGAACTCGCGCGCCGCCTCGGGGTGGGGTGCGCCTCGCGGGATCGCCCAGGTCTCGTGCTCCTGGACCTGGCCGTCCCAGAGGATCTCGATCGGCACGCCGCGATGGACCATGGCATCGAAGAAGCGGCCGTTATAGCCCGAGGCCATCACCACTTCGCCCTCGGCCAGCAGGCGCGACGGGGTATCGCCGGCCTGCCACCAGCGGATCTCATCGAGCGTGTCCAGGCGCTCCCAGGCCAGGTCCAGGCCGCGGCGCGTGCTGAGCAGCCGGTAGAGCTCCTCGCGGGGCACCCGATAGGAGAGCAGCGCCCACTCCAGGTTGACTGCCGGGGTGTCCTGCAGGGCGCGCGGCCCGGGGAAGCGCCGCTGGTCGAAGAGATCGCCGATCCGGGTGGGCCGCCGGCCGGGGAAGGCGTCGGTGCGATAGGCGACCACGGTGGCGAAGATGCTGTGGGTGATGGCGCAGCGCCCGATGGCGCCCGGCAGGAAGTCCGCTTCGGCCGGGGTGCCGTCCGGGGCCAGCGCCAGCAGCTTGGGCGAGAGCGGCTCGAGCAGGCCCTCGGCGCAGGCGGCCATGGCCTCGCTGCGGGTCATGTCGATCAGGTCCCAGGGCACCTCGCCGTCGGCCACGGCGCCCCTGAGCGCCGCGAGCCCGCCGTCGTACTGCCGCACCGTCACGGGCCGACCGGTGGCGGCGGTGTAGGGCGCGAACAGCGCCGCCCGCTGGGCGCGCTCGTAGGCACCGCCCCAGCTGAGCACGACGAGGGCGTCCTCATCGGCCGCGCCGCCGACGGAGAGCAGAGCGAGCGCCAGCCCCAGCAGGCACGCCGGCCAGCGGCCTCGCGCTAGTTCTCGTTCATCCCGTGCCATGTTCCTCCCGTCGCAGTTCGTCGCCGTGTGCCAGGTAGGCACGGGTGATGCTCGACTCGAAGACCACTCCCAGGAAGGCGCCCTCGGCGTCGACTACCGGCAGGGCCTCGCCGGTGACGTCCTCGAGTGCCGCCATGGCGTCCCAGAGCGAGGCGTCGGGCCCAAGCACTCGACGCGCCAGCGGGGCGATCCGGTCCACCCGCTGCACCTTGCCGGTGTCACCCTGCGTCGCCTCCCGCGCCGCCTCCAGGTCGGCCAGGCTCACGCAGCCTCGGTAACGCCCCGCCTCGTCGACCAGATAACCCTCGCCGTGGCGGGCGCGGCACAGCGCGGTGACCGCCTCGGCCACCGGCGTCTGCGGCCTGAGGGTCACGCCCTCATGCGACAGCTGCTCCGTCACCGGGGTCCCCCGCAGCACGGCGCGGCCGCGCCCGGCGGAGAGATCCAGGCCGCGCTCCACGAGCTGGATGTCGAACAGCGAGCGGCCGAAGAGCTGGGCGGCGATGGGGCTCGCCAGGGTCACGCTCGCCAGCGCCGCGGTGGTCAGCGCGTAGCTGCCGGTCAGCTCGAAGACGATCAGCAGGCTGGTCAGGGGCGCGCCGATCACCGGGGCGGTGACCGCCACCATGCCGCAGACGGCATAGAAGACGAAGGTCTCCTGGGGCGCGCCGCTGAGCTGGCCGACCAAGGTTCCGCACAGCGCCCCGAACAAGGTGCCGATGACCAGCGCCGGGCTGAACACCCCGCCACCGAAGCCCATGCCCAGGCAGAGCCCCGTGGCGGCGATCTTGAGCACCAGGACCAGCAGCAGCTCACCGCTGCCGAAGGCGCCGGCGATGGTGGCGAAGCGTAGGGTCTCCTGGCCCATGCCGAGGATGTCGGGGACCCACAGGGCGGTGAGGCCGAGCAGCGCGCCGGCCAGGGCGGGGCGCAGCGGTGCGGCCAGCGGCAGGCGCCGCGCCAGGCGCGTGACGCCGAGCAGGGTGCCCATGTAGGCCCCCGCGACCAGGGCGCCGAGGCCGCCGATCGCCAGGAAGGCGATGAACTCCCAGGGGCGCGGCACGGCGGTGTCGGCGACGTGGAAGAGCGCGCCGCGCTGGAGCACGTTGGCGGCGATCACGTGGCCGACCAGGGCCGCCGCGGCCACCGGGGCGAAGGCGCGCAGGGCGTAGTGGCGCAGCATCACCTCGTGGGCGAAGACGATGCCCGCCAGGGGCGCGTTGAAGGCGGTGGCGATGGCGGCGGCGACCCCGCAGGCGATGGTGACGTTGTCCTCGGAGCGACCCAGGCGCAGCAGTCGAGCGCTCAGCGAGCCCAGGGTGGCGCCCAGGTGGACCAGGGGGCCGTACTGGCCGACCGAGGCCCCGCTACCCAGCGAGATCAGGGCGCTGAGCGCCGAGAGGCCGCCGGCCCTTGCCGGCAGCCGGCCGCGGCGGGTCTGCACGGCGGCGATGGCGTCGGCCGGGGTATGCGGGCGCCGCTCGGGGATGGTGAGATGCACGACGCCCACCGCCAGGCCGCCGAGCGTCGGCACCGCGACGGTGATGACCAGCAGCAGGCCGGGATGGTCGAACATCATCCGGCTGCGCGGTGAGATCAGCAGCAGGTCGTTGAGCCAGAGCACCGCGGCGACGAAGCCTACCGCGACGAGCGCGGCGACGGCGCCGATCACGGCGCCCAGCAGCACCAGCCCCAGGAAGCGGACGACGGCCAGTGGCGCTCGGCCGGAGTGGGTGGCGGCGAAAAGCGATTTCATCCTCAAGGTGTAGGCGGGGGCGTCGCGCCGGGCAAGGCGCCTCGCGATCCGCGTCGGCATCGGGAACCGCCGGTGGGGTACCTGAAACGCGTTCGAGGGGCGAAAGCAGCGCAACACGCCGGCCGCGATCATGCAGCATGATCGCGGCCGACAGGGGGCGGTGACGATGGCGGACCGGCGGCTCAGTGTTGTCGGCTGAAGCGGCCGTGCGGACTGGCGGTCATCAGGCGGTCGAACTCGTGGCCGCTCATGTGCACCAGGGTCTGGTGGTCGCCGGCCTCGAAGTAGATATCGGGCTGGTGGCGCAGCATATCGTCGATATAGACCTGCAGGCCATAGGCCTGGCCCACCGGGGTGGTAGCGCCGGGGTCGCAGTCGCTGAACGTCTCGGCGACCTGTGCCTCCGAGGCCAGCTCGACCTTCTCGTGGAAGAGCGCCGAGAGTCGGTCGAGGTCGGCATCGCAGGTGCTCGGCAGCACGGCCAGCCGATAGCCCTCGTCGCCCTGCAGCATGACCGCCTTGGCCATCTGGTTGCCGGCGACGTGCGCCCGCTCGGCGATGCGGCTGCTGCTCACTTCGCGTGGGTGGGGGACTTCCTCGAAGTCGATGTCACAGGCTCGGAGGTACTCCCGTATCGTCATGGGCATGCTCATGACACTTTCTCCTTCGGCCGCTCGGGCCGGGGTCGACAGTGGTGGCCTCCCTGTGGATGGATGATGCGTTCCATCTCCTCAGCATAGTCCCTTCGGCGACATAGTCCCTTATACATAGCCCCCTTAGACATGGCCCCCTTAGACATGGACATGACTCCCTTCGACACAGCGTCTTCGGCCCGGTCGTTACCGGCGCTCGCCGGCGTGACGTGGCGCGAGTATCCGCTCAATTCGCGGGGGGAAAGCGCGCCAGCCGTTCCCGGGTGACGCCGTTACGCCGGACCCCCAGCGGCAGCAGGGTACCCGGGGCCTGGCGGCGCAGGATGGCGCTGAGGTCGGTGGGGGATTCAACATCGACGCCGGCGGCGGTGAGGATCATGTCGCCCGCTTCGAGGCCCGCCTGCTCGGCCACGCTCTCTTCGCCGACGCTCACGATGCGCACGCCGTCCGAGTGGGCCTCGAGCAGCACGCCCAGGCGCAGCGGGTCGGCGGGCTGGAAGGCGGATTCATCACCCAGCACGTAGCGTGCGTCGGCGTGTTCCGTCGGCGCGGCGCAGTCGCCGGTCGGGGTCCAGGGCAGCAGACTGCGGTGATCGGTGAGGCCCAGGTCGTCGAGCTGGGCAGGCACGCCGTCGCCGCCGCCGAGGTGCCCCTGGCCCATCAGCCCCACCACCAGGGTGTCGGGGCGCGCGGCATCCGACAGCGCGACGGCCATGGCGCGGTCCCACACCAGCTGGGCGGCGATGAAGCGCGCAAGGCCCGCGGTGTCGTCGTCGCGGTCGGCATGCTGCTCAAAGATCGCGGTGAGGCGCTCGCGATAGGCCGGCGCTGCCGGGGCCGGCGGGGTGATGCCGAAACGCTCCTCTGCGGGGACGGCCGCCCAGCCCTGTGCGGCCAGGCGCCCGCGCAGGGCGGGCGTGACGTTGAGGGCCACCAGCGGGATCCGCTGCATCCGCGCGAAGTGCAGGATCGGCAGGTAGAGCGCGGGATCGAAGCCCCAGGCCCGCTGCCAGTCGCTCGCCGCGAGAAAGCCCGCTTCGTCGAGCTCGCCGGCGGTCCAGGCGTCGAGCGCCGGCTGCGCCTCACGGGGCAGCATCTCCAGGCCGATCACCATCGACGGGCGGTGCGCGTGCAGGGCGGCCAGGGTGTGGAGCTGCCAGCGGTGGTGGTCGAGCCGGTCGTGGCGCTCGCCGAGCAGCAGCACCCGACGCTCGGCGAGCTCGGGCATCAGCGCCGCGGTGGAGCGCCGCTGGCCGTCGTCGGTCACCCACTGGCCGGGCGCGGGGCACGCCTGACCCTGGTTGTCGAAGGGAGCCTCGAGGGGCGTATCGAGAGGCGCGGCGAGGACGGCGGAAAAGGGAACGGCAAGGGCAACGGCGAGCCAGGCCGGCCGGGCGAGGCGGTCGCGGAAGCGGTGGCGCAGGAATCGGGTTGGCGACATCGGGGCGTCTCGGATTATCGTGGCGGATCATGCCCGGCAGCGCCGCAGGCTGGTCTCACCCTACCCCGTGGCCTGGTGGGGGGAAAGGGTGACGATCCGCCGGGCGTAGGCGTTTTCGCCCCCGCCGCAAGAGCTCGCTTAGCCCGAACCGCTACACTGGGGCGACAGGTTCCCGGTACTTCGCCCCCGGGTCGACCAGCGGGCGATCGGCAAGGGAAGACGGCGACGGCCGACATGGGTCGTGCGCGACCATCAGGGAAGGAGGCCTATGAAGACGCCACTTGCAGGGATCCTGGCGGTGCTGCTGTTGGCCATCTCCTGCCTGGGCCTGGCTCAGGAGGAGGCGGAGAATACGCGCTGGTTCAGCATCGACTCGCTGAATGCCGGCCTCGGTGAGCCGCCCGAAAAGATCGAACGCCGGACGCCGCGCGATGCGGTACGCAGTTTCCTGACGCTGACCGAGCAGGAGGACTATTCGGCCGCGGCGCATCTCCTCAACCTCCTCGACCTGCCCCCCAACGAGCAGGCCGAGCGCGGGGCGGTGCTGGCCAGGCAGCTCGCCGCCGTCCTGCAGCGGGGCGAGTGGATCAACGTCTCCTCGATCTCCGCGCGTCAGGATGCCATGGTCATGAGCACCTCCGACCAGAGCTCTCGCGCCGGTCAGCCACGGCGCAACCTCGAGCTGGCCAGCCTTGAGCTCGACGGACAGAGCTACGAGGTACGCCTGGGCCGTTACCGGATGGGAGAGCGGGAGCCTGTCTGGCTGATCGCCCCGGAGACGATCACCGCGATCCCCAGGCTCTACGAGAAATATGGCCCCTCCTGGCTCGAGGACCATATCCCCGAGCGTTTCCAGGTCTCCTTCGGCGTGCTGAAGCTCTGGGAATGGTTCGCCATCCCGATCTTCCTGTTCATCATCGGCGCGGCGGGGTTTTGCATACACGCCCTGATGGGCCTGCTGGCCGCCCGTCTGCCGGCGGGGCTTTCCAGCGTCTTCTCGCAGATGATCCGGCTGCCCATGGCCCTTCTCACCATGTCGCTGACGGCGCAGTGGCTGCTGACCTACGTGGTCTCCTTCTCGGGCGTGGTCACCGCCATATTGCGGGGACTGCTGGTCATCATCCTGGCCTGGGGCGTGGGCCTGATCGCGGTGCGGCTCGTGGATACGCTGCTGATCCGGATGACGCGCCGACTGGTGGGCGAGATCGACGACACCAAGAGCCGCGATGACCGCCAGCTGCTGACCACCCTCCACGCGCTGCGTCGCGCGGTGATCCTGATCACCGTACTGGCCGTGGCGATCTACGTGATCGCCCAGGTCAGCCTGTTCGAGAGCCTCGGCGTGACGCTGCTGGCCTCGGCCAGTGTGGTGACGGTGCTGGTGGGTATCGCCGGTCAGGCCGTACTGGGCAATATCCTGGCCTCCTTCCAGATCTCACTGACCAAGCCGATCCGGATCGGCGATCTGTTGGTCTTCGAGGATCAGTGGTGCTACGTGGAGGGCATCTATTATACCTTCATCCGCCTGCGGACCTGGGATGAACGGCGACTGGTCGTGCCCGTGAGGTACTTCGTCTCGAAGCCCTTCCAGAACCTCTCCTCGAAGAACGCGAAGCTCTGCCGGCCCATCGTGCTGACCCTGCATATCAGCGCCGATGTGGCGACCCTGAGGGAAAAGTTCAAGGAGTTCGCGATGGCCGAGGAGCAGGTCATTGACCACCACACGCTGGCCTGTTACGTGACGGGCCAGCATGAGGCCACCCAGGAGGTCTCCTTCTATCTGATGGGCCCCGAGCCCATGTGCGCCTGGGCAGCCGAGGCGAAGGTCCGCGAGAAGTTGCTGGCCTTCATTCGCGACCATCATCCCGAGTGGTGGCCCCGGGCGGTGGTGGTGCTCAGCGATCACGACATCGCCCGGGGCGACACGCCGGCGCACCGGCGGATCCGGCGGCCGGCCACGCTGGAAAAGCTCGATGAGGGCACAACGAAGGGCGCCGACGCGCCATCGTCCGAATAGCTCGGCACGAAGAGCTCGGCACGAAGAGCCCGGTCTGGACTGGCCCCGCACGGAATCTCCCGGTATGAATGACTCGGCGGCGCCATCACGGGCATGACCATCGGCATGCGAGCCACCGGAGAGAGACACGATGATACCCTACATGAGACCCGCGGGCCTCCTCGTCGCCGGCCTGTTCGCGTTGCTGCCGCTGTCGAGCTGCAGCAACGAGGAGGGCGTCGCCGAGGTGCCCCTGCCGGTGCTGGCGACTCGTCCCGTGGCCCACGACGATAGCCGCGTGGCGACGCAGGGCGTGGTGCGCCGCTTCGAGGCCCCGCTGCACTACTGGATCGAGGACGAAGACCTGCACCGAGTCGAAATCTTTCCCCACGAGCGCATCGCGCCTTACCTCGGTGAGGCCGTGCGGGTGGAAGGCCACTTCCGCTTCTCGCCGACGGAAGGACGCCGGCTCACGCTGGAGCGCGTCGAGCCCCTGGGGGGCGAGTAGTCGCGCTGGCCGTCGCAGCCGATCGTTCGGAACGCGGTGACCGGCGGTTGTCGGGTTTCGGGTGTCACCAGGTAACGCCGTCCAGACTTCCCTGCAGCGTGGCGACGAGGCGGCGGGAGCCGCCCTGGTCGCGATGCTCGCCCAGCCAGATACCCTGCCAGGTGCCCAGTGCCAGGCCTCCGCCGCGCACGCCCACGGTCAGCTGGGTACCGAACAGGCTGGCTGCCACGTGGGCGGGCATGTCGTCATCGCCCTCGAGGGTGTGGCGGAAGTAGGGCAGGGCGCCGGGCACCAGGTCGCGCAGGAAGGCGTCCATGTCATGGCGCACGTCCGGGTCTGCGCTCTCGTTGAGGGTCAGCGAGGCCGAGGTGTGCAGCAGCTGCAGGTGCACAAGCCCCACCCGAACCTCGGCCAGCCGCGGCAGGCCGGCGACGATCTCCTCGGTGACCCGGTGAAAGCCCCGCGACCGTGGCGACAGGGTGATGTCGCGTTGATCCCACATGGTCTCGATGTCTCCTGTCATGGATCCGATGCCCAGCATAGGGGAGGCCTTGGCGACATTCATCCCGGATGTCGCGGAAGCCGGCTTCCTGCAGGTCGGCCAGGGCTCGTTCGCGGCCACAGGCGCAGTCCAGCACCGTCTGGCCGTTGTCGCTCGCTGCTCGCCGGGCAGGATGCCATCACCCATTGGGCCTACTGCGATGCCTTGTCTCGCCAGCAGCCCTACGCGGCGCTGACCGCCGCCCGCCAGGTGGAGGACGCGCTGATCGGCGAGACCCAGGTGTGGGTCGCTCAACATTACGACATCCACTCGCCGGTCGGTCAGTCCCAGGCGTTGGCCCCGATGCGGTGCACGCTGACGTCGGCACCGTTGAACTCCTCCTCCTCGCTCAGGCGCAGGCCGGTGATCATGGCGACGGCGCCATAGACCAGCAGGCCACCGAGCACGGCCACCAGCACCCCGGCCAGCGAGCCGATCAGCTGGGAGACGAGGCTGACGCCACCGAGGCCGCCCAGCCCTGTCTGGCCGAAGATGCCCGCGGCGATGCCGCCCCAGACGCCACAGACGCCATGCAGCGGCCAGACACCCAGGACGTCATCCAGGCGCTCGACCCGATCCTGGGCCCATTCGAAGAGGATAACGAACATCGCCCCCGCCACGCCGCCGGTGATCAGGGCACCGACGGGATGCATCAGGTCGGAACCGGCACAGACGGCCACCAGGCCGGCCAGTGGTCCGTTGTGGATGAAGCCCGGATCCTTCCGGCCCAGCACCATCGAGACGACGATACCGCCCACCATTGCCATCAGGCTGTTCACGGCGACCAGGCCGCTGATGCCGTCGAGGGTCTGGGCCGACATGACGTTGAAGCCGAACCAGCCGATGGTCAGGATCCAGGCGCCCAGGGCCAGGAAGGGGATGTTGGAGGGAGCGAAGGCCACGACACGACCGTTGCGATAGCGCCCGTTGCGCGCCCCCAGCAGCAGCAGGGCCATCAATGCCACCCAGCCGCCCACGGCATGCACCACCACGGAGCCGGCGAAGTCATGGAATCCTGCACCGAAGCGGCGCGCCAGCCATTCCTGGATACCGAAGTTGCCGTTCCAGACGATGCCCTCGAAGAAGGGATAGACCAGCCCGACGATCAACCCGGAGGCGACCAGCATCGGGTAGAAGCGGGCCCGCTCGGCGATGCCGCCCGAGACGATGGCCGGGATCGCCGCGGCGAAGGTCATCAGGAAGAAGAACTTGACCAGCTCGTAGCCGTTGCCCGCGGTCAGTGCGCTGGCGCTGTGCAGAAAGTGCGTGTCGTAGGCGATGAAGTAGCCGACGAAGAAGTAGACGATGGCGGAGACGCCGAAGTCGGTCATGATCTTGACCAGGGCATTGACCTGGTTCTTGTGACGTACCGTGCCGACCTCCAGGAAGGCGAAGCCGGCGTGCATGGCGAGCACCATGATGGCGCCGATCAGGATGAAGAGCGTGTTGGCGCTCTGGGTCAGGGTCTGAACTGCACTCGTGATATCCACGTCGGTGATCTCTCCAGATACGATGATTGCCCCTCGGGGCTTCTTGGATATCTCCTCGCTGCAAGGAATGTTCCAGTTTGGCGCATCTGGATGCTCGGCCGTGAATTGAAGGTTTTCTCATGGTGCATGCGGCACGCTAAAAGGGACTTGCGGCACGATATTGCACGTATCTGGTGCCTGTCGGCTCGGCGGTGCACTATTTCGGTGAGGGGCGCCGTGTCGCTCGTCGAGTCCGGCATCTTCGGTCAGCTGATGGTCGGTGGGGACGAGGCACTGGTGCCGCTTGATGGCAGGCAGACGACAAAAGGCCCCGAGTCAGCGATGACTCGGGGCCTGCTTGACGCCTGTCGCCAGGCTTATGCGGTTTGGATAGCCGCCTGGGCGGTGGCGTGCTGGATCAGCTGTCGGCGACACTCGCCTTGGCGTTGCGCGCGGCCACCAGGCCCTGCTCGCGGGCCATGGCGTAGGCGGCCTGGGGGCCGGTCCACAGCGAGGGCAGCAGCACCAGCGACACCGGGATCGCGGTGATCACGATGAACTGCTGCAGGGCGCTGATCTGGCCGGCGCCCATGTAGAGCAGGATGCCCGCCATGATCGCCATGGCGATGCCCCAGAAGGCGCGAACCAGGCGGTTCGGGTCGTCGTGGCCGGTGCAGACCACGGCGATGGCATAGCTCATGGAGTCGCCGGTGGTGGCGACGAAGATGCTGGTCAGCACCAGGATGGCCATCGCCATCAGGCCGCCGCCGGGCAGCGCCTGGGCCACGGTGAGGGTCGCCACGTCGAACTGGAAGTTGTTAAGCGCCTCGGTGAGGTCGATCACGCCGGTCAGCTGGTAGTAGATGCCCGAGCCGCCGAGCAGGGTGAACCACATCGCGGTGGCGAGCGGCGCCATCACGGCCACGGCCAGGATCATCTGGCGGATCGAGCGGCCGCGCGAGATGCGCGCCACGAAGATCGCCATCAGCGGGCCGTAACCGATGAACCAGGCGAAGAAGAACACCGTCCACCACTTCATCCACCAGGCGGGCGCGGTCTCGGAGGTCATGGTCGCCATGGCGAAGAACGAGGTCAGGTACTCGCCGAAGCCCTGGGTGAAGGCGTTGGTCAAGAACAGCGTCGGGCCGAAGACGAAGATGACCACCGCGATGGCCAGCGCCAGGAAGACGTTGAAGCGGCTGAGGATCTGGATGCCCCGGTGGATGCCGGTCATCGCCGAGGTGACGTAGACCACGGCCAGTGCGACCAGGATCATCAGCTGGGTGCTGTAGCCTTCGGAGGCGCCGAACAGTTCATGCAGGCCGAAGCTAACCTGGGTGGCCAGAAAGCCGATGGGCCCGACGGTGCCGGCGACCACGGCGATCACGCAGCAGGCATCGACCAGGCTGCCGAACCAGCCCTTCATGATCCGCTCACCGAGCACCGGGTAGAGCAGGGTGCGCGGCTGCAGCGGCTGGCCCTTCACGTAGTGGGCATGCGCGAGCACCACGGCGGTGAGGGTGCCGAGCACGGCCCAGGCCAGGAAACCCCAGTGCATGAACGACTGAGCGAGGGCCCCTGCGACCGCTTCCGGGGTGCCAGCCTCGGTGTCGAAGGCCGGCGGGGTGACCACGAAGTGGTAGATCGGCTCACCCGCGGCGAAGAACACGCCGCCGCCGGCCAGCAGGGTGCACATGATCATCGACAGCCACTTGAAGGTGCTGATCTGTGGCGAGTCGAGGTTGCCCACCCGCGCCTGGCCGGCGGGGGAGATGGCCACGCCGATGCCGACCAGGAAGGTCAGCAGCAGCAACAGCTGGAAATAGGTGCCCAGCGTCGCGGCGGTCCAGGCGAAACCGCTGGCGATGCCATCGGCCACGCCCTGGATGTCGTACAGCGAGAGGCCGACGAAGGCGACGATGAAGCCGATGGTAAGCAACAGCACGAGAGGATCGCCAAGCCGCGACATGAGTCCCGTCTTGGCGGTCTGATCATTCTGGGGCATAGGGGGAGATGCTCTAGTTGGTAGGATTTTCGGCGTCTCCAAGACGCAACGCCGACTAGAGCGCCCGAAGTCTACCACCTCGGCGGCTCATGGTTAAGGGCGCGCCTGGGGGACGCAGGGCTATCGCCGTTAGCTCGGCCTCGAAAGCGAAAGGCGCCGGGGACAGGTCGAAGAGGGGGTCCGGAGGCCAGGGAAGGCGGAGGTAGCGTACAGGGAGGTATTCACAGCGCCCCCTCGAAGGCCTGTCGTCGGGAAAGCCTTGAGCGATGTTGCCAACGGCGATAGCCCTGCCCCGAGTGCGTAGCGGGCGGCAAGGGCTGCGATGCCCGCACCATGATCAGCGGTCGGCTAGAGATGTCATTGGGCTTTGCGCAGGCCGGCTCCCTTGTCTAACTTGAAATGGCTAAAGTTGCTTAAATGCCGAGCGACTGGTGCGTATGCATGGAGAGAGCGGGCTGGCCCCTGAAAGGTGGGTAGCACTATCGTGTACGTACAGGCAGGCGCAGCACAGCAGCCGCCGTCATCTACGCCGGGCGCAGGTCTGGGCAAGACCATAGCAGTGTCTATGAAGCCGGTACCGGGCCAAGGGCGGTGCATGCCAGCTGCCATGCACTCCGATCTTCGCCACGCTGCGTCGTCGTACTTGGGGCGGGCGTACCGGGCCGATGGACAACATCATGGCGATCATCTCTTCTATACTGCTTTATGTGCTGTGGATGCTACTGCCGGCAGTAATTGCCATCGGTATCTTCCGGCTTTTTCCGGATACCAAGGTTCGGGCGTCCGGCCCCTTCCAGAATCTCACCATTAATGTGACGGGAGCCTTCGGAGCATTCTTCATTACCCTGTTGGCCGGCTGGTTCCTGATAGACCGGATAGATGCCAGGATCCAGCAGTCGCTGGTATCGCCTACCTGGGAAGTGATGGTCAAGGTGAGCTTCCTTGACAATGAGGGGGAGGAAATCCGAGTCGACAGGGCATTAAGAGAGGATGTCAAAGTGTTCGTCGAGCCGCCGATCGCCAAGACTGCCGAGCTGCCCTATGTCTATGTGCGTCTTCCGCTGGTCAAGCCGGGAGAGTGGCCGACACTCTACTTCAATGTCCCAGGCTTCATCTCCGAGACGCTGAGTCCTCGTCGATTGATCGCCGACGGAGAGGCCGAAGTAGATAGCTGGCGACAGCGCGTCGATCTAGGTGAGATGGTCCTGCGCCAAGTACCGGATATTCCCTCCTCGACACGTCCCAGAGTGGAAGCGTATCTGGCACCGGCGCCGGGAGGGCCACCGATGCCGGCCGTTCCCGGCGAGGCTTCCACAGAGAGAGAGCGGCCGTGATGAACGCAGGACTGAAGCGCTCATGCCCGGCGTTGCTGGCTGTCCTTTTCCTGCTCTGGGCGTCGCCGGCCTTGTCGGTTGACCTGCGCGGCCGAGTCGATAGTCATAATCCTTATGCATCCACTCCCTTTCCCTTGTCGAATACGCCAGTCTATTTATGGCGGTGGGTCCCGTCACGCTGGAATCTCGTCGCACAGACCATTACGGATCCGTCTGGCATGTACTATTTTAGCCGGATTAGCCCCGGAAACTACATGATTCAGGTGCACGGACAGAATTTCCCCGTCACTGTGCGCAATGTGCCTTTCCAAGATATTCCCCCGGTTCTGGTCAGGCGTTACTAGTTCCGGCTGCCGACAGAGGGATTGCCCAATGAGCTTTCAATTGACCTGGTTACCGACGGTGCTGCGCAATGCCGGTCTTCGGATAGCGGAGGTGGATGGCTGGGGTAATCGCGGCTTTGCCAACCATGCCGGAAGAAGTGGTTGGTAGGGCGCGACAGCGTTGCGGCAGATCCGTG
Source organism: Halomonas urmiana (assembly GCF_005780185.1). Taxonomy (GTDB): domain Bacteria; phylum Pseudomonadota; class Gammaproteobacteria; order Pseudomonadales; family Halomonadaceae; genus Halomonas; species Halomonas urmiana. The sequence continues at coordinate 23,050 of NZ_VBUI01000036.1, forward strand.
ACGAGCGGCGTCGAGGGCGCACGGATGCCAACCGGCGGGTCGGCGAACATAAGGATGGAACATGATCAGAGGGGCCGCCATGTTCGCGTTTACCCGGCCGGTATCGACGCAAGGCCCGAGCCGGTGATCCGGCTCGGGCCTCGGGCGTGATGCCGGGCGCTCGCTCGACGGCGGGCGACGCGGGTCAGTAGGCGCCTTCGCTGTAGGTCAGCTCATAGCTGTGGCTGTAGATCTCGAGGATGTTCCCGAACGGGTCCTCCATGTAGATCATGCGGTAGGGCTTCTCGCCCGGATAGTAGTAGCGCGGCTTCTCCATGCGCTTCTTGCCGCCGGCGGCGACGATGCGCTCGGCCAGCCCCTCGACGTCGGGGTCCTGCACGCAGAAGTGGAAAACCCCGGTCTTCCAGTACTCGAAGTTGTTCTCCGGGTTCTGCGCATTGGGGAACTGGAACAGCTCGATACCGATCCGGTCACCGGTCGATACATGGGCGATCCGGAAGCTGCCCCAGCCGCTGCCGAACACATCGGTGCACATCTCGCCGATGGCGCTGTCGCCCTCGACGACCTCGGACGGCTCCATGATCAGGTACCAGCCCATGACCTCGGTGTAGAACGCCACCGCCTTGTCCAGATCCGGCACCGAGATGCCGATATGCGAAAAGTTTCTCGGGTAAGCGTTGTGCATAACCGCTCCTTTCGTGTGAATGATGGCGCCAGTGTACGAAGTCTTGATAATCACTTAAAATTATCATTCATCATATTTATGAGTCTGGGGCGTAATGATCAATCCGAACTGGCTGCAGACCTTCTGCACCCTGGTGGAGGTGGGGCACTTCACCCGCACCGCCGAGAAGCTGCACATGACGCAGTCCGGCGTCAGCCAGCAGGTGCGCAAGCTCGAGGAGCAGCTGGGGTGCGCGCTGCTGGTTCGGCAGGGCAAGCAGTTCACGCTCACCGACGCCGGGGAACGCCTGTATCGGGAGGGGCGCCAGCTCGTGCTGGCGCTTGGGAACCTCGAGCAGCGGGTGGCGGCGGATCCCGCCTGGGAGGGGCTCGTGCGGGTGATGTCCCCCGGCAGTGTAGGTCTCAAGCTCTACCGCCGCCTGCTGGCCCTGCAGTGCCGCCACCCCGCGCTGGTGATCGACTATCGCTTCGCCCCCAATGCCGACGTGGAGCGCGCCGTGGCCGGCGGTGGCGTCGACATCGGCTTCATGACGGCGCGCTCCTCGCTTGAGGAAGTCAGCGTCAGGCCGGTGGCCCGGGAGCCGCTGCTGCTGGTCACGCCGGCCGCGGTGGCCGAGCCCGACTGGGAGACGCTGTGCCGGCTTGGCTTCATCGATCATCCCGACGGCGCGCACCATACCGGCCTGCTGCTGGGCGCCAACTACGCCGAGTACGAGTCCATCCAGCAGCTCGAGAAGACGGGGTTCTCCAATCAGATCAACCTGATTCTCGAGCCCGTGAGCCTCGGCCTGGGCTTCACCGTGCTGCCGGCCCACGCGGTCGAGGCCTTCGATCACCCCGCGCACGTCAGGATCCATCCGCTGGCGCATCCGGTCAGCGAGACCCTCTATCTGGCCTCGCATCGTCGCAAGGCCATGCCGAATCGCGTGAAGATGGTGGAGGAGGAGGCCCTGCAGCATCTCTAGCAGGGCCTCGCTCGCGACGAGCTAGATTCTACCCTCGAGAGCCGGCCGAAGCGTCGCGCCTAACAAAAGCACCATCAACGCCGGAGGGATCGCGATGCTCGAGAGTGTGTTTGCCCAGATCGGGATGATCCTCGGTCTTACCGTCGTGGGGGGAGCATTGGCGCAATGGCTGCGCCAGCCGCTGATCGTCGCCTTCATCGGCGTGGGCATCCTGCTCGGGCCCTCGGGTTTGAGCCTGGTGGAGCAGCGCACCGAGATCGATCTGTTCGCCAGGCTGGGCATCGCCCTGCTGCTGTTCGTGGTGGGGCTGAAGCTCGACCTTCACATCATTCGCACCGTGGGGCCGGTGGCGCTCGCCTGTGGTCTGGGCCAGGTGATGTTCACCTCGGCGGTGGGGTATATCATCGCGCTGGGGCTCGGCATGTCGCCGGTGACGGCCCTCTACGTGGCCGTGGCCCTGACGTTCTCCAGTACCATCATCATTGTCAAGCTGCTGTCCGACAAGCGCGAGGTGGACTCCCTGCACGGGCGTATCGCGGTCGGCTTTCTGATCGTGCAGGATATCGTGGTGGTGCTGGTGATGATTGGCCTGACCGCCTACGGGCAGGCCGACGGCGACGTCAACATGGCCTGGGAAGCCTTGCGGGTGATGTTGACGGGCGGAGCCATGCTGGCGGGGCTGGCTCTGCTGATGCGCTACGTCCTGCCGGGGCTGTTGCATCGGCTGGCCCACTCTTCGGAACTGCTAATGCTCTTCGCCATCGCCTGGGCGGTCATCGGTGCCGTGGGCGGCGAAGCCCTCGGCTTCAGCAAGGAGGTCGGCGCCTTCCTCGCCGGGGTGTCCATCGCCTCCACCCCCTATCGTGAGCAGGTGGCCTCGCGTCTGGTGAGCCTGCGCGATTTTCTGCTGCTGTTCTTCTTCATCGAGCTCGGTGCGACCCTGGACCTCGGCATGCTGGGCGCACAACTCGGCGCCTCGGCGATCCTTTCGCTCTTCGTACTGGTCGGCAACCCGTTGATCGTCATGGCCATCATGGGCTACATGGGCTACCGCAGGCGCACCGGCTTCCTCGCCGGTCTGACGGTGGCGCAGATCAGCGAGTTCTCCCTGATCCTGGCGGCGATGGGGCTGGCCCTGGGCCATCTGCAGGAGGAAACGGTGGGGCTGATCACCCTCGTCGGGCTGATCACCATCAGCGTATCCACCTACATGATCCTCTATTCACATGCCCTCTACGAGCGCCTGGCACCCCGGCTCTCGATCTTCGAGCGCCGGGTGCCGCACCGGGAGCTCGATAGCCTGGCGGAGGGCAACAATGAAGTGGACGTCCTGCTGATCGGGCTGGGGCGCTACGGCGCGGCACTGGCGGCAGACCTCCGGGAGCGCGGCTGTCGTCTCCTGGCGGTGGATTTCGATCCCACCACTGTCCAGCAGCATGCCCGCGACCGCTACCGGGTGTGCTACGGGGACGCCGAAGATCCGGAGTTCCTGGCGACCCTGCCGTTGCGCCAGGCACGCTGGGTCGTCAGCACCCTCCGGGACCCCGATGCCAACCGTATGCTGCTGCATGGCCTGCGCCAGCAAGGATTCCCTGGGAAGGTGGCGATCGCCGTCTCCCAACGTCGGGATGCCCGGCACTTCGCGCAGGAGGGCGTGGACCTGGTGCTGGTGCCCTACGCAGATGCCGCAAGGGAAGCGGCCATCCGAGTGATGGCCTCCCCACCGTCGGTCGAACCTCGAGAAGGGGAGAGAGCATGAAACGCTTTCGGAACATCCTTTATGTCGTCGAGCCATCGGTTCCCCAGGAGGCGGGGCTCGCCCGGGCGGCCACCCTGGCGGAAAACAACCAGGCGACGCTGACCCTCATCGATGTCGTTCCCGAGGAGGTGCTGGATCTGTCGCTCGCGCCCCGGGGACCGTCATTCGTCGAGTTCCGAGACGCGGTGATGGCCGAGCGTCGAACCTGGCTCGAATCGCTGATCGCCCCTCATGCCGATCGGATCACCTGTCGGATCGAGGTGCTGACCGGGATCACCTTCATCGAGGTCATTCGGGCCGTGCTACGGGAGACCCACGACCTCGTGATCAAGACGGCGGAAAATCCGGAGTGGAGTCGGCTGCTGTTCGGCAGCGACGACATGCACTTGATGCGCAAGTGTCCCTGTCCGGTCTGGCTGATGAAACCGGAGGAGAAGCCCAACTACCGACGCATCGTCGCGGCCTTCGATGTCGATGTGCACCGCGCCGTGCCTGGTGAGCAGGTGCTGAACGACGACATTCTGGATATCGCCAGTTCCCTGGCGCTCTCCGACTTCGCCGAACTGCATCTCGTGCATGCCTGGGATACGCCGGAAGCCGGTTTCGTGGGCCTCTGGACCAGCGACCCCGAGACGACGGAGCGCCATCTCGTCGAGGGTGAGCAGGCCCGTCACAAGCTCGGCATGGAGAGGCTGACGTTTCGACTTCGCGAGCGCATCGGCGACGAGGCCTATGATTATCTTTCGCCGCGGATCCATCTGCCCATGGGCCCGGCACGCAAGCAGATCCCCCTGTTGGTCGACAAGCTCAAGGCGGACCTGGTGGTGATGGGAACGGTGGCCCGAACCGGGATCCCCGGCTTCATCATCGGCAACACCGCCGAGGCGGTGCTCTATCAGCTGCAGTGTTCGGTGCTGGCGCTGAAGCCGCCGGGGTTCGTTTCCCCGGTCACCCTCGAGTGACCCTGGTCCGGGTGTCGCCCCGGCCGGAGAAGTGTCATCAAACCTTGATCCAGGTCTCACGAATCGTGGGCACACCTGGGGTAGCTTGGTGGCAAGGGCGCCGCCCGTCGACCGGCGGCGATCGCCTATCGGTGAGCTAAGGATGGGAGCGCGATGAACGATGCGACGCAGGATCGAGTGAGCTCGGCCAGGCCGGACTGGCATGCCCGGCCGGCCGATGCCGTGGCGGAGCACTGGGCCGTCGCGCCGGAGAAGGGGCTGGATGAACCGGAGGTGACCCGCCGCCGCGAACGCTACGGCCTCAACCGCTTGCCCGAAGCGAGGCCTCGGGGGCCGCTGATTCGCTTCCTGTCCCAGTTTCGCAACCTACTGATTTACGTGCTGCTCGGGGCGGCCTTGATCACGGCCCTGCTCGGCCACTGGGTGGATACGGCCGTGATCGTGGGGGTGGTGCTGGTGAATGCGGTCATCGGCTTCGTCCAGGAGGGTAAGGCCGAGGACGCCCTGCGGGCGATTCGCGACATGCTCTCTGCCCGGGCCATGGTCGTTCGCGAGGGGCGTCAGTACAGCGTGCCGGCGGAGGAGCTGGTGCCCGGTGACGTCGTGCTACTGCAGGCCGGAGACCGGGTGCCGGCCGACCTGCGCCTGTGGCGCGCCCGTGGCCTGCAGATCGAGGAAGCGGCGCTGACCGGCGAGTCGGTGGCGCAGGAGAAGTCCATCGAGCCGGTGGCGGGCGAGGCGGTGCTTGGCGACCGCCTCGGCATGGCCTACTCCGGCACCTTGGTGACCCACGGCCAGGGGGCCGGCATCGTGGTGGGCTCGGGGGCAGACACCGAGATCGGCCGCATCAGCCGCCTGGTGTCGCAGGTCGAGACCCTCACCACGCCGCTGCTGCGGCAGATGGCGACCTTCTCGCGCTGGCTGACCGGTGCCGTGCTGGGGCTGGCCGCCTTGATCTTCCTGTTCGGCATCCTCTGGCGCGGCATGGCGCCCGCCGAGATGTTCATGACGGTGGTGGGCCTGGCCGTCGCGGCCATTCCCGAAGGCCTGCCGGCGATTCTCACCGTGACGCTGGCCATCGGCGTCCAGCGCCTGGCCGGCCGCCATGCCATCATCCGCCGCCTGCCGGTGGTGGAGACGCTGGGCTCACTCAGCGTGATCTGCTCCGACAAGACCGGCACCCTGACCCGCAACGAGATGATGGTCCGAAGCCTGGTCTCGGCCGCGGGCCACTGCCGGGTGGAAGGCGAGGGCTACTGTCCACGCGGCGCTTTCCGGCGGGGCGAGGAGCCCCTGGACCCGGCACGCCATCCCTGGCTGATGCGGCTCCTGCGGGCGGGCCTGCTGTGCAATGACGCCACCCTGGAAGAGACGGACGAGGACTGGCAGGTGCATGGCGACCCCATGGAGGGGGCATTGATTGCCGCCGCGCTGAAGGGGGGGCTGGATGCCGATGACGAACGTGCCGCGAACCCGCGTACCGATCTCATTCCCTTCGATGCCCAGCACAAGTTCATGGCCACCCTGCATCACGATCACCAGGGGGAGGCGTTCGTCTACGTCAAGGGTGCGCCGGAACAGGTGCTGCGTGCCTGCCAGGCCGTGTGGGACGAGCAGGGCGAGTCGCCGCTGGACCAGGAAGCCTGGGAGCAGCACATCGAGGCCCTGGCGGCGGAAGGGCAGCGCGTGTTGGCGGTGGCCTGCAAGGGCATGCCGTCGCATGCGCAGGAGGTGGATTTCGCCGACGTGGAGTCGGGCCTGGTGCTGCTGGGGCTGCTCGGCTTGATCGATCCGCCACGCGAAGAGGCCATCCGAGCCGTCGCCGACTGCCGGGAGGCGGGGATCCGGGTCAAGATGATCACCGGGGACCATGCCGGCACCGCCCGGGCGATCGCCGCCCAGCTCGATCTTTCCAACTGCGGCGAGGTGATCACCGGACAACAACTGGAAAGCATGGACGACGAGGCGCTGGCCCGGCGCGTCGAGGACGTGGACGTGTATGCCCGCGTCAGCCCCGAACACAAGCTGCGCCTGGTCACCCTCCTGCAGGCGCAGGACGCGATCGTCGCCATGACCGGTGACGGCGTGAACGACGCCCCCGCCCTCAAGCGGGCCGACGTGGGCATCGCCATGGGCCGCAAGGGGACCGAGGCGGCCAAGGAGGCCTCGGAGATGGTCATCGCCGATGACAACTTCGCCTCCATCGTGCGCGCCGTCGAACAGGGCCGCACCGTCTACGACAACCTGAAGAAGGCGATCGCCTTCCTGCTGCCCATCAACGGCGGGGAGGCCATGAGCATCCTGGTGGCGGTGCTGTTCGGCCTCACCCTGCCGATCACCCCGGTGCAGATCCTCTGGGTCAACATGGTCAGCTCCGTGGCGCTGGCCATGGCGCTGGCCTTCGAGGCCACCGAGCCGGATGCCATGCGCCGGCCGCCCCGGCCCGCCGACGAGGCCATGATCTCGGGGTTCCTGCTGTGGCGCATCGCCCTGGTGGCGCTGCTGATGGCGGCCGGCGTGTTCGGGATCTTCCGGCTCGCCCTTGCCGACGGGGCGAGCCTGGAGGAGGCCCGCACCTATGCCGTCAACACCCTGGTGGTGATGGAGATCTTCTACCTGTTCAGCGTGCGCTTCCTGCGCACGCCCTCCCTGAGCTGGGCGCACATGGTCGATTCCCGCGCCGCCATCCTCGCCGTCGCCGTGGTGGCCCTGCTGCAGCTCATGTTCACCTACGCGCCCTTCATGGAGCGCTTCTTCGACACCCGGCCGGTGGATTTCGTCCACGGCGTCGAGATCGTGCTGATCGGGGTCGGCCTGTTCGCGGTGCTGGAACTGGAGAAGCTCTGGCTGCGACGCGCCGCCGGCCGGCGCCGTTCCGATGACGGCTGAAGGCGGGTGAAAGGTCGTTTGCCGGAATGCGCAGGCCCCGATATTGGGCCAGGATGGCGGCATCGATCCGCCATCTTCGCCACGGGACCCCGCATCATGGACACCGGCCTGTTTCGCCTCATTCGCATCGACGACGCCTCGCCCCATCTCGCCACCCTGGCCGGCTGGGCCCATGACGAGTGGGGGCACCTGAATCCTTGTCGCGGCTTGGCGGCCGCCGTCGAGGCGTTCCGCGCCGACTGCGGGCCGGCCGGGGTGCCCTCGGTGTTCGTCGTCCTGCACGAGGGGCGCCCGGTGGGCATGGCCAGCCTGGTGGTCGACGACATGAGCGACCGAACGGAGCTGACGCCCTGGCTGGCCTCCGTCTACGTGCGCCCCGAGTGGCGGGGGAGGGGTATCGCCTCGCGGCTGGTGCGCCGCGTGGAGGAAGAGGCCCAGGCCCACGGCCATCGGCGTTTCTACCTCTACACGCCGGACCAGCAGGCCCTCTACCGGCGCCTGGGCTGGAAGGACCTGGAGGATCGCCGCTACCGCGGCGAGGCGGTGACCAAAATGCTCGACATGCCCCGTACTTTTAGTGCGGGGAAGGATAGCGCGGGCGCCGTAGGCGCCCTATGATGCTGGATATAAATATAGCTTGAGTCACTATGCAACGCCTCCAAGCCTTTAAATACGAGCTGATGCCGAACGGCGAACAGGTGCGCAAGATGCGCCAGTTCGCCGGCATGGCGCGGTTCGTCTTTAACCGTGGCCTGGCGTTGCAGAAGGCGCGATATGAAGCCGGCGACAAGAAGCTCGGCTATGCCGCCTT
>NZ_VBUI01000037.1 GCF_005780185.1 Halomonas urmiana
CGAGCTTCGAGCTTCGAGCTTCGAGCTTCGAGCTTCGAGCTTCGAGCTTCGAGCTTCGAGCTTCGAGCTTCGAGCTTATCGCTTCCGGCGCAGCCGGAGCCCCGGCAGCACCAGCAGGGCCGCGAGCAGCCAGGCGGGCCAGCTGCCGGTACGCGTGAAGGGCGTGAGCCCTTCGGTAGCCGTGACCTCGCCCTCGAGCACGGTGGTCTCGAACTGGGGAGCCCGGGCGGTGACCCGGCCCTGGGCATCGATGAGCGCGGTGACGCCGTTGCTGGTGGCGCGGATCACCGGACGACCGTTCTCCAGGGCGCGCAGGCGCGCCATCTGCAGGTGCTGCAGCGGCCCGATCGAGGCGCCGAACCAGGTGTCGTTGGAGACCGTCAGCAGCACGCCGGCCTCGCGGGCCTGTTCGGCCACCAGGCCGGCATAGATGATCTCGTAGCAGATGGCATTGCCGATGATCAGTTCGCCGGCGCGGATCGGCGCCTGCCTGGCCGGCCCCGGGGTCATGGCCGGGGCGGGCAGATCGAAGAAGGCGATGGCGCCGCGCAGCAGGCTCTCCAGCGGCAGGTACTCGCCGAAGGGTACCAGGTGCGCCTTGCGATAGGCGCCCTCCACGTCGCCGCGGCCGACGACGCTGTTGTAGTAGAGGCCGCGCTCGTCGCGCTGCAGGATGCCGGTCAGCAACTCGACGCCCTCCGGCAGCGAGGCGTGGGCGCGGTCGAGGATCGGCGCGGCCTGGTCTTCGAACATCGGCAGCGCGGCCTCGGGCCAGATCACCAGGTCGACGTCGTCGAGCCCGCGGGTCAGGTCGAGGTAGGTGTCGATGGCGCGACGCTGCCCCTCGGGGCGCCACTTGATCAGCTGGGGCAGGTTGCCCTGCAGCAGCGCGACGCGCACCGGGTCGCCCTTCGGCGTGGTCCACTGGGCCGGCAGGGCCAGCGGCACCAGCCACAGCGCGACCAGTGGGGCGGCGGCCCACCAGTGGCGGCGCAGCAGTTCGACGCCGAGGCTGCCGGTCAGGGCGGTGATCAGCGACAGCAGGTAGACGCCCCCCATCGGGGCCCAGGGGGCCAGCGGCGAGTCGACCTGGGCGCTGCCCAGCAGCAGCCAGGGGAAGCCGGTGAACAGCCAGGTGCGTAGCCATTCGCCGAGCACCCAGGCGCCGGCGAAGGTCAGCGCGGCGAACCGCGGCCCGCACAGGCGGCGATAGCCCCACAGGGTGACCGCGAAGAACAGCGCCAGGCCGACGACGAACAGCGCCGTGAGCAGCAGTGCCAGGGGCACCCCGGTGTAGCCATAGTCGTGGATCGAGACATAGACCCAGGAGGCCCCGGAACCAAACAGGCCGATGCCGTAGCAGAGGCCGCGCAGGGCGGCCTGGCGAGGCGTCAGGGCGGGCAGGCCAAGATAGACCAGGCCGGCGGCGACCGGGCCCAGCCACCAGAGCGAGAAGGGAGCGGCGCTGAGGGTGGTTAGGCCCCCGGCCACCAGGGCCAGCAGACAGCCCAGGGCCGGAGGCAGGCGAACGTCAGCCATCGTGTCCATCCATGGAAGAGGGGAGGGCGGGTTACTCCTCGTCGCCGTCGTCGCAGGGCGCGGCCTCGAGCAGGCGGATGCGCCGGTTGTCGGCGTTGAGCACGGTGAAGCGCCAGCCGCTGAGTTCGGTGTGTTCGCCACGACCCGGCAGGTGGCCGAAGCGCTGCATCACCAGGCCGCCGAGGGTATCGAACTCGTCGTCGGAGAACTGCGTGCCGAAGCGTTCGTTGAAGTCCTCGATCGGCGTCAGGGCACGGATCGCGTAGCGGGCCTCGCCCAGCTCGCGGATATCGATCTCCTCGTCGATGTCGTGCTCATCTTCGATCTCGCCGACGATCTCCTCGAGGATGTCCTCGATGGTGACGATGCCCGCGGTGCCGCCGTACTCATCCACCACCACGGCCATGTGGTTGCGGGTGTCCTGAAACTCCTTGAGCAGGCTGTTGAGCCGCTTGGACTCGGGCACGAACATCGCCGGGCGCAGCACCTCGTCGAGCTGGAAGGGGCGGCCGTTCTCCTGGCCGCCCCGCAGCAGCGGCAGCAGGTCCTTGGCCAGCAGGATGCCCTTGATCTCGTCGAGGTTCTCGCCGATCACCGGATAGCGGGAGTGGCCGGTCTCCAGGATCACCGGCAGGTACTCGTCGAGGGGCTGGTCGAGGGCGATCGCGGTGATCTGCGAGCGGGGGATCAGCACCTCGCGCACCTGCTGGTCGCTGATGCTCAGGGCACCCTCGATGATCATCATGGCGTCCTGGTCGAGCTTCAGGCGCGACCCCGCCTGGCGCAGGAACGCCAGCAACTCGCCGCGGGAGCTGGGTTCATCGCTGTCGTTGGACAGGGCACTGAACAACTTATCGAGCCAGGACCTGTTGCCCTGGCCACTCGATCGATCTTCGCTCATGCGTCGGCTCTCTCGTCCTCGTTGTCGGTATCACAGTGCGGAGGGCTGGGGGTGAGATATGGATCGGCGATCCCCAGCGATGCCAGGATCTCGCGCTCGAGGGCCTCCATGATCTCGGCCTCGTCGTCATCGAGGTGATCGTGGCCCAGCAGGTGCAGGGTGCCGTGGATCACCATGTGAGCGTAGTGAGCGGGCGTCGACTTGTCCTGCTCGCGGGCCTCCTGAACCACCACCGGGTGGCAGATCACCAGGTCGCCGAGCAGCGGCAGCTCGATCCCCGGCGGAGCCTCGAAGGGGAAGGAGAGCACGTTGGTGGGCCGGTCGCGGCCGCGGTAGTCGCGGTTCAGGGCCTGACTCTCCTCGGCATCGACGAAGCGCACGGTCAGTTCGTGTCGGGATTCATCGGGGATGCGCGACAGCACCGCCCCGATCCAGGCCTCGAGATCGGCCTGGGTCGGCAGGACGTCGGCGGCGACGGCGACTTGGCGATCGACGCCGAGTGGCGGAGGTTCGCTGGTCATGCGGGTTCCCCGGCATCGTCGGGGTTCTGGGTCTGGCGCTGGCGCGCCTGGCGTTCCTCGGCCTGTGCCTCGCGACGGGCCTCGCGCTGCTCCCGGCGCTCGCGTTCGGCGGCTTCCTCGCCGGCCTCGAAGTGGTCGTAGGCCTCGATGATGCGCTGGACCAGGGGGTGGCGCACCACGTCCTTGGCGGCGAAGTGGGTGACGCCGATCCCCGGCGTGTCCTTGAGCACATCGAGCACCTGGATCAGCCCCGAGGTCTGGCCGCGGGGCAGGTCCACCTGGGTCACGTCGCCGGTGATCACCGCCGTGGAGCCGAAGCCGATGCGCGTCAAGAACATCTTCATCTGCTCGCGAGTGGTGTTCTGGCTCTCGTCGAGGATGATGAAGGCGTTGTTCAGGGTGCGTCCGCGCATGTAGGCCAGCGGGGCGATCTCGATCACCTGGCGCTCGATCAGCTTGGCCACCTGCTCGAAGCCGATCATCTCGTAGAGGGCATCGTAGAGCGGGCGCAGATAGGGATCGATCTTCTGGGCCAGATCTCCGGGCAGAAAGCCGAGCTTCTCGCCGGCCTCCACGGCCGGGCGCACCAGCAGGATGCGACGCACCTCCTGCTGGTTGAGCGCCTCCACCGCGGCGGCCACGGCCAGGTAGGTCTTGCCGGTGCCGGCTGGCCCGATGCCGAAGTTGATGTCGTGGGCACGGATGCTCGAGACGTAGCTCTGCTGGTTGAGACCGCGTGGCTTGATCAGCGTGCGCGGGGTGCGCAGCAGCACCTCGTCGTCGGTCTCATCGCCCTCCTCCTCGTCCAGCGCCTCGAGGCCGGACTCCTGCAGGAAGAGGTGCACCGTGTCGGGCTCGAGGTCGCTGACCTCGGTCTCCCGATAGAGATGCTCCAGCACGTTGGCGGCGGCCTTGACGCGATGAGCCGGCCCGGCGAGTTGGAAGATGTTGCCCCGGTTGCGCAGGGTGATGCCGAGCCGTGCCTCGACCAGCTTGAGGTGCTCGTCGCGCTGGCCGCAGAGGTTGGCCAGGCGGCGAGGATCGTTGGGTTCCAGGTTCAGGGTGACGATGCGGTTGGCCTGAGAAGATGGCTGGCTCAAGACTGAGTGATCCGTGCGTTGTGGATGTGGCTCCAAGCTTACTGCCCCGGCGCCGGCCGGGGCAATCGCTGACTCAGAAGCGTTCGGGAGAGGCGAGCTCGCCGCGCAGGGAGTTGGGCAGTGCCTCATTGATCTCGACGTCGACGAAGTAGCCGATCAGCTCGAAGGGATTGGCGGCGCGGAAGTTGACCACGCGGTTGTTCTCGGTGCGTCCCGAGAGCTGGCCCGGGTCGCGGGGCGAGAAGCCGGTGACCAGGATGCGCTGGGTGGTGCCCACCATGCGCCGGCTGATCTGCATCGCCTGCTGGTTGATGCGCTCCTGGAGGATCGCCAGGCGCTGCTTCTTGACGCTCTCCGGGGTGTCGTCCTCGAGCCCTGCCGCCGGGGTGCCGGGACGCGCCGAGTAGACGAAGCTGAAGGAGTGATCGAAGCCGATGCGATGGATCAGGTCCATGGTCGACTCGAAGTCCTCGGCGGTCTCGCCGGGAAAACCGATGATGAAGTCCGAGGAGAAGCTGATGTCGGGGCGCAGCGCGCGGATACGCTCCATCTTCTCGACGTACTCCTCCACCGTGTGGCCGCGCTTCATGGCGGCAAGCACCCGATCCGAGCCGGCCTGCACCGGCAGGTGGAGGTGGCTGACCAGCTCCGGGATCTCGGCGTAGGCCTCGATCAGGCTGTCGGAGAACTCCACCGGGTGGGAGGTGGTGAAGCGGATGCGATCGATGCCCTCGACGGCGGCCACGCAGCTGATCAGCTCGGCCAGGTCGATCTCGTCACCGAGCTGGTTCTCGCCGCGGTAGGCGTTGACGTTCTGCCCGAGCAGGTTGATCTCGCGCACCCCCTGGTCGGCCAGGTGGATGATCTCGTCCATCACTGCCTCGAAGGGGCGCGAGACCTCCTCGCCGCGGGTGTAGGGCACCACGCAGAAGGTACAGTACTTGGAGCATCCCTCCATGATGGAGACGAAGGCGGTGGCGCCGTCGGAACTCGGCTTGGGGAGATGATCGAACTTCTCGACCTCGGGGAAGGTGACGTCGACCACCGAGATCTTATTGTCGGCGCGCGCGTCGAGCATGCCCGGCACCCGGTGCAGGGTCTGGGGACCGAACACCATGTCGACGTGAGGGGCGCGCTTGCGCAGGGCCTCGCCCTCCTGGCTGGCCACGCAGCCGCCCACGCCGATCACCAGCTCCGGGTTGGCCTCCTTGAGCTTCTTCCAGCGGCCGAGCTGGTGGAAGACCTTCTCCTGGGCCTTCTCGCGGATGGAGCAGGTGTTGAGCAGGATGACGTCGGCATCGCGCTCGTCGTCGGTGAGCTCGAGCTGATGGGATTCGCCGAGCAGATCCGCCATGCGCGCGGAATCGTACTCGTTCATCTGGCAGCCGTGCGTCTTGATGAAGAGTTTCTTCGCCATAAGAGTAGGTCGCGGCAGCTGGCGCGACGGGACACCGTTGGATGGACGTGGGGAGATGGCCGGATGGCCACCCGAGACAAGACCCTGCATTATACGCCGCAGCCGGCATCGGGGCCAGCATGCCCCCGGTCGGGCGCCCCGGCTGTGGTACCCTGTGGGCCTTTCGAGGACGGGCCCAGGCGTCGGCCAGCGGTCATGCGCTGGTCAGAAAGTGACCGGAATGTGACCGAGACGATGATCGCGCCGGCTTGCGACGGGTTTCCAGCGGTTGTCCCGATGGTTGTCCACAGCAGCTGTGGGTAACCCGTCCGCGCGAATCACGCATCGCTGCCGTGCCCGGCAAGGAGGTTGGGCACGGCGAACGCGTCACGACAGAGCAACGACACGCGAGCCTTGGACAGCCAGGACGATGGCATGACGATACACAGACTCAAGATTCTGACACTCGGCGTCGCGCTCGCGACGCTGCCCCCCGCGCTCCACGCCCAGGACGCCGCCGACACCGACGCCGGCGCCTGGGTGTCGGACGAACTTACCACCTTCGTGCGCAGCGGCCCGACCGACGGCTACCGGATCATCGGCACCCTGACCGCCGGCGAGCCGGTGAGCGTGCTCGAGACCAGCGGCGACTACAGCCGGGTCGAGGACGCCGAGGGCAATGTCGTCTGGGTGCTCAGCAGCGAGCTCCAGACCGACCCCAGTGCCCAGCAGCGGTTGCCGGCCCTGGAAGCGAGGGTCGAGTCGTTGACCGAGGAGCTCTCCGGCATCAACGCGACCTGGGAGAAGCGCACGGCGTCGATGACCGACACCCTGGAGATGCGCGAGGCGCGCATCGACGAGCTCGAGGCGCGCAATCAGGCCCTCGAGGCGGAGACCGAGCAGTCGCGGGCCACCATTCGGGAGTTCCAGGCGCGCCTGGACACCCAGGAGGAGGACCTGCTGATGCGCTACTTCATGTACGGCGGCGGCGTGGCCGGGGCCGGCCTGCTGGTCGGCCTGATCGTGCCCCACCTGCCGCGCCGTCGCCGCAAGCGCGACCGCTGGTTCTGAGCATGGCTGACGATTGGCTCAAGCGTTGGCACGAGGGGCGCATCGGCTTCCACCGCGACCACCCCCATCCGGCCCTCATCCGCCACTGGCCCGCCCTGAAGGTGCGGGCCGGTACCAAGGTGCTGGTGCCGCTATGCGGCAAGAGCCTAGACATGCGCTGGCTGGCGAACCGCGACTACCCGGTGCTGGGCATCGAACTCGCCGAGACGGCCATCGAGCAGTTCGTCGCCGAGGGCAGGGGAGACGTCACCCGCTACCACCAGGACGGCTTCGACGTCTGCCGCCAGGGCAACCTGGAGCTGTGGTGCGGGGACTTCTTCCACTTCCACATCGATCAGGCGGCCGAGATCGGCGCCTTCTACGATCGCGCCGCGCTGATCGCCCTGCCCGAGGCCACCCGCCAGCGCTACGCCTTCCACCTGGCGCAGCTGATGCCGCCGGGCGCCCGGGGGCTTCTGATCAGCCTGACCCGGGATCCCGGCGGCCCGCCTTACAGTGTCGATGCCGACGAGGTGCATGCGCTCTTCGACCCCAACTTCCGGGTCACCCACCTGGAGGATGGCGAGCCGGAGGCCAACGGCTTTCGCGAGTGCGTCTGGGCGCTGGAGCGTCGCGGGCCGCTGACCTAATAAGGTGAACCGGTGTGGGGCGGCCCGCGGCGTTGGATCAGCGCGCCAGCAGGCGACCGAGCTCGGGATCGCGGAAGGCGCGATCCAGGCCGTCGGAGAGCAGCTCGTTGACCATCCGGGTGTTGGCCGCCTTGTCGGGGCGCAAGGCGTAGCCCTGGGTGCGGCGCGAGGTATAGGCGCCGGTGTAGGTGGTGCCGGCATTGATCGCCTCGGCGACGAGCACCGCCTCGAGCCGCGCCTCGTCGATGAAGGGGCGGCTCTCGCCGCGCTCGTAACCCAGGTGGTCGAGGGTCAGCGTCAGGCTAGGCCGTCCCTCGGCGCGCGCGGTGGTCGGGGTGAAGCCCATCTCCCGGATCGCCCGTTCGGCCTCGGCCTGAAGCTCGGGCACCAGTTCGTGGGCGTTGACGGTGATCACCGCGGTGGACATGGCGCTGCCGGTGCGTGTGCCCAGCACCTCGCTGTCGCGCCCGTCCACGGCCGTCACGGTCACGGTCTGGCCGCTGCCCGTCAGGGGCATGCCGGCCGTGCGACGCGGATCGAGCTGCAGGTAGTGGGGGCTGGCGCAGCCGGCCAGCCAGCCGGCGGTGAGTAGCAGGGCGCAGGCCCCCAGAACGCGTCGACGCTGCATGGTAAGGCTCCTGATGAAAGATCGGGCCCCGAGTATATCCCCCCGGGGGCGACCCATCAGCCCGCGGTGGCAAGCCTCGGCCGCGCGGCCGCCGGTGTCGAAGACCTTGACGTTGCCGAGGAAGTCGCGCATGAACGCCGTGACCCGCTCCTCGTCGCCGTCGAAAGCGCGCTCGGTGAGGCCGAGGGCGTCGGGGTGGTGTGGGGGCCGTGCAGTCGCCTGTCGGAGCTGTTGCGGGCCTAGAGCCCCATGGCCGAGGAGGTGGAGCGCCGCGGGTCGGCGCCACCGTAGAAGCGACCCTCCTCGATTACGATCGACTGGGCGGCGCCCATCGCCGCCTCCTGGCTGATGGTGTGGCCCTTGCCCTTGAGCAGCTCCAGGGTGTCGGGGCTGAAGCCGGCCTCGATGCGCAGCTCGTCGGGCAGCCACTGGTGGTGGATGCGCGGGGCGCTGACCGCCGACTGGATGTTCATGTCGTGGTCGATGACGTTCATCAGCACCTGCAAGGTGGTGGTGATGATCCGCGAGCCGCCGGGGCTGCCGGTGATCAGGAAGTTCTTGCCGTCCTGCTTGACGATGGTCGGCGTCATCGACGACAGCATGCGCTTGCCGGGCTCGATCTTGTTGGCCGCGCCGCCGATCAGGCCGTAGGCGTTGGGCACGCCGGGCTTGGCGGAAAAGTCGTTCATTTCGTTGTTGAGCAGGAAGCCGGCGCCCGCCACGGCGATCCCCGAGCCGTAGCTGAAGTTGATGGTGTAGGTGTTGGAGACCGCCAGGCCGTCGTCATCGGCGATGGAGAAGTGGGTGGTCTCGTTGGACTCATAGGGCAGCGGGTTGCCCGGGGCGATCTCCTCGCTCGGCGTGACGCGGTCCATGGCGATCTCGGCGCGCAGCTCGTCGGCGTAGCCCTCGGAGGTGATGCCCTCCAGCGGAACGTCGACGAAGTCGGTGTCGCCCAGGTACTCCGAGCGGTCGGCGTAGGCGCGCTTCATCGCCTCGGCCATCAGGTGCATGGTGTTGGCCGCGCCGAAGCCCATGTCGCCGATGTCGTAGGCCTCGAGGATATTGAGCATCTGCACGATGTGCGCGCCACCGGAGGAGGGCGGGCTCATGGCGTAGACGTCGTAGCCGCGATAGTTGCCGTGGCTGGGCTCGCGGATCACCGGCTGGTAGCCGGCCAGGTCCTCGCGGGAGATCAGGCCGTCGTGGCGCTCCATCTCGGCGACGATCAGCTCGGCGGTCTCGCCCTCGTAGAACTCCCGCGGTCCCTGCTCGGCGATGCGCCTGAGAGTCGCCGCCAGGTCCGGCTGGCGGAAGGTGTCGCCGACCTCGTAGGGGCTGCCGTCCTCCTTGAAGAACATCGCCCTGGTCGAGTCCCACTGGGTCAGGCGCTCGCGGGTCGCGCTCACCCCGTTGACGAAGCGCTGGGGCACCGCGAAGCCCTCCTCGGCGAGCCGGATCGCCGGCGCCAGGGCCTCGGCGAGGCTCAGGGTGCCGTACTCCTCCAGCGCCAGCGCCAGGCCCGCCACGGTGCCGGGCACGCCGGCGGCGCGATGGGTGAAGCGCGACCATTCGGAGACGACGTTGCCGTCCTCGTCCTGGAACATGGTCTCGGTGGCGGCCGCGGGGGCCTCCTCCCGGTAGTCGATGGCGATGACCTCGTCGCTCTCCTCGTCGGAGATCAGCATGAAGCCGCCGCCGCCGATGTTGCCCGAGCGGGGCTGGGTGACGGCCAGGGCGAAACCCGCGGTGACGGCGGCGTCCATGGCGTTGCCCCCGGCGGCGAGGACATCATGGGCGACCCGGGAGGCCAGGAAGTGGCTGGTCGCCACCATGCCCTCGGCGCCCTCCTGGGGGTGGAAGCGCTCGCCTTCGAGGATGGCCGGCTGGGCGATCAGTGGCGGGGCGAAGAGCAGCGTGCCGGCCAGCAGGCCGGCACTCAGGGGACGCGACAGGCAGCGGGTCATCATCGGGTGTCTCCGTTGAGGGGGCTAATCACTATCGGCCGCGTGCGGCGAACCTGCAAGCCATACGGCGGGGCGCGAGATGCTGCTAGAATGCCGCCCATCGTGCCCCCTCGACTCTCACAGGAACCGATCGTCGCCATGACCGACTCCCGACTCGATTTCCAGCTTGCACCCTCGATTCTCTCCGCCGATTTCGCCCGCCTGGGCGAGGAGGTCGACGATGTGCTGGCGTCCGGCGCGGACATCGTCCACTTCGACGTGATGGACAATCACTTCGTGCCCAACCTGACCATCGGGCCGATGGTCTGCGAGGCCCTCCGGCAGCACGGGGTGACCGCGCCCATCGACGCCCACCTGATGGTCAGGCCGGTGGACCGGCTGATCGGCGACTTCATCGATGCCGGGGCCAGCTACATCACCTTCCACCCCGAGGCCTCCGACCACATCGACCGCTCCCTGCAGTTGATCCGCGACGGTGGCTGCAAGGCGGGCCTGGTGTTCAATCCGGCCACGCCGCTCTCCTTCCTGGACTACGTGATGGACAAGGTCGACATGATCCTGCTGATGAGCGTCAACCCGGGCTTCGGCGGCCAGTCCTTCCTGCCGGGCACCCTGGACAAGCTGCGCGAGGCGCGTCGGCGCATCGACGCCTCCGGCTTCGATATTCGCCTGGAGATCGACGGCGGGGTCAAGGTCGACAACATCGCCGAGATCGCCCGCGCCGGTGCGGACACCTTTGTCGCCGGCTCGGCGGTGTTCAAGGCGCGCAACGAGGCCGACCCTCACCGCTACGACGGGGTGATCGGCGACTTCCGCCGGGCCCTGGCCGGCGCCTGAGGCGGCTCGATGAGCGCCGTCGATGCGCCGAGCCCGGCCGCCGAGCGGCTGTGGTATCTGTACCTGATCGAGACCGCGGCGGGCGCCCTCTATACCGGGATCACTACCGACGTCGACCGGCGCCTGGCCGAGCATCGTGCCGGCCGCGGGGCCAAGGCGCTGCGCGGCAAGGGGCCGCTGGTGCTGCTATATCACGAGCGCGTCGGCGATCATGGTGAGGCACTACGACGCGAAGCCGCCGTCAAGCGCCTGAGCGCCGCGGCGAAGCGGCAGTGGCTTGCGCGGTCGCGGGATTGAGGCCATAAAGGGCGAGCCGCCGCCTCGGCATCCAGACCGCCTCGCTGATCGCGGTGATCGGTGCCGCGGGCCGTATCGGGGAAGGCGGCATCGAGAAGGGCCGCCGGGGGAGACCCGGCGGCCCTTCTCGTTCAGGGGACGGGGTGGCGTCGCCTCAGTGCAGCTTCAGGCGCGGCTTCAGGAAGCGGTTGAGCCCGTCCACCACGACCATCAGGCCGGTCTTCAGGGTGCCGTGGATGGCGCGCTGGTGCATACGATAGAGCGAGGCGTAGAAGAACTTCGCCAGGTGTCCCTCGATGAACAGGCTGCGCGCCGAGGCGCCGCGCATCAGGCTGCCGATGGCATCGAAGTGCGCCAGCGAGATCAGCGAGCCGCGGTCCCGGTAGACGAAGGACTTGAGGGGTTTGTCGGCGAACTGGGCCTGCAGGTTGTGGTACAGCGTGGCGACCTGCTGATGGGCGGCCTGGGCGCGTGGCGGCACCGTGCTGCCGTCCGGCTGCGGGCAGCTGGCGCAGTCGCCCATGGCGAACACCCGGGGATCCTCCGTGCTCTGCAGGGTGTCGTGGACCCTGAGCCGATGGTTCTTCTCCGTCGGCAGGCCCAGTGCCGAGAGCAGGGCCGGCGCCTTGATGCCCGCCGCCCAGACGCCGAGATCGATCTCGATGCGTTCGCCGTCGGCGGTATGGATCGCCGTGGCCTCCACCCGGGTCACGCGGGTCTCGGCATGGATCTTCACCCCCAGCCGCTCCAGCTCCTTGTGGACCGCCTCGCTGATGCGTTCCGGCAGCGCCGGCAGCACCCGCGGGGCGGCCTCGATCAGGTGCACCTCGAGCTGGTCGCTGTCCAGGGAGGTGACCCCGTAGCTGTGCAGCATCCGCGAGGCCTCGTGGAGCTCCGCGGCGAGCTCGACCCCCGTGGCGCCGGCGCCGACGATGCCCACTGCCATGCGCGCCGGCCGCTCGCGGCGCGGGTCGTTGTGGCGCAGGAAGGTGTTGAGCATCTCCTGACGGAAGGCCTCGGCCTGCTGGGGACTGTCGAGGAAGTGGCAGTGCTCGCCGACGCCGGGGGTGTCGAAGTCGTTGCTGACGCTGCCCAGCGCCAGTACCAGCTGGTCATAGGTCAGCTCGCGGGCGGGCAGCACCTCGTCGCCGGCATCGTCGAGCACCGGGGCCAGGGTCAGGGTGCGGGCCTCGCGGTCGATGCCGCTCAGGGTGCCACGCTGGAAGCGGTAGCCGTGCAGGCTCGAGTGAGCCTGGTAGGAGATCTCGTCCAGCCCCGAGTCCAGCGCGCCAGTCGCGACCTCGTGCAGCAGCGGCTTCCAGATATGGGTGGCATTGCGGTCGACCAGCACGATCTCGGCGCGGCCGCGCCGGCCGAGCTTGCGGCCAAGCCGGGTGACCAGCTCGAGGCCGCCGGCCCCCCCGCCGACCACGACGATTCTTGGCAGGTTCATGTCATTGCTCCCGAAAGGTTGAGGCTCCAGCATAAGCCTTCGCCGATTTCCTGCCCATGGCCGCTCCGGCATAATGGGCCTTCGACTCATCCGATGAGAGGCGTCATGCATCCCATCCTCAACGACATTCGTCTGGTCGCCTTCGACCTGGACGGCACCCTGATCGACTCCGTGCCGGACCTCGCCGTGGCCGCCGACGCCGCCCTGGCGGAGCTCGGCCTGACGCCCCAGGGCGAGGCTCGGGTGCACGATTGGGTCGGCAACGGCTCGCTTACGCTGATGGCCCGCGCCCTCGAGGCGGCGCTGGGCGGGGCGCCGGACGAGGCGCTGCTGGCGCGTGCCCACCGGGGCTTTCTCGATCACTACGGCCGCGTGCCCTGCGCCCGCACCCGGCTCTATCCCGGGGCGCGCGAGGCGCTGGCGGCGCTCGCCGCGCGCGGGCTGCCCCTGGCGCTGGTGACCAACAAGCCGAGCGCCTTCATCGCGCCGCTCCTCGAGGCCTTCGGCCTCGATGGCCACTTCGCGCTCTGCCTGGGGGGCGACAGCCTGACGGCGAAGAAGCCCGACCCGGCACCGCTCCTGCACGTGGCGGCACATTTCGACGTGTCGCCGTCGGCGTGCCTGATGGTCGGCGACTCGCGCCACGACATCGCCGCCGGCCGCGCCGCGGGCTTTCGCACCCTGGCGGTGCCCTACGGTTACAACCACGGCGAGCCGGTGGCGCTGAGCCGCCCGGATGGCACGGTTGAATCGCTTGCGGAACTCGTTTAGGGTGATTTTGTCTGGGCTATAATGAGCCTGATAACGATAGTTTTTTGTTATAACGGATCTCGCGATCTCCTCCGATGGACACCCCATGACGCTGGATGCCTTCTCCCGCCGCTCTGCTGACCGCCTCCTCTCGCGCCCCGGCCTGATCGGCGGCTGGCGATGGTGATGCTCGCCTGACCGGGCGCTCCGGCGGGGCGTCCCTCGATCCACCAGTGTCTTTCTCTCCACCGCGAGGACCCGGGCATGATGACTCCCGAGCGCTTTCATGAGCTGGCCGACGCCGGCTATAACCGTATTCCGGTCACCCGCGAGGTGCTGGCCGATCTCGATACCCCGCTCTCCACCTACCTGAAGCTGGCCGACGCGCCCTGGACCTTCCTGCTCGAGTCCGTGCAGGGCGGCGAGAAGTGGGGGCGCTACTCGATCATCGGCCTGCCGTGCCGCGAGCGTATCGAGGTGCGCGGCTTCACCGTCCGCCATATCGTCGACGACGAGCAGCGGGGCGCCGTGGAGGTCGAGGATCCCCTGGCGTGGATCGAGCAGTTCCAGGCCCGCTTCAAGGTGCCCCGCCTGGACGACCAGCCGCGCTTCGACGGCGGCTTGGTGGGCTACTTCGGCTACGAGACCATCCGCTACATCGAGCCGCGCCTGCGCGGCCCTCACGTCGACGCCAAGCCCGACCCGCTGGGCGTGCCGGACATCCTGCTGATGGTCTGCGACGACCTGGTGGTGTTCGACAACCTCTCCGGCCGGCTGACCCTCTGGACCCACGCCGACCCGGCCGAGGAGGCCGCCTACGCGCGGGCCGTGGCGCGCCTGGAGCGCCTCGAGTTGCGCCTGCGCAGCGCCACCCACAACACCGTCAGCCCCGGCACCGGTCGCGCGGCGGTACAGGAGGGCGACTTCACCTCGGGCTTCACCGAGGAGGGCTTCAAGGCGGCGGTGGAGCAGATCAAGGAGTACGTGCTGGCCGGCGACGTCATGCAGTGCGTGCCGTCCCAGCGCATGTCGATTCCCTACCGGGCGGCGCCGCTGGACCTCTATCGCGCCCTGCGCAGCCTCAATCCCTCGCCCTACATGTTCTACCTGAACCTGGGCGATCACCAGGTGGCCGGCTCCTCGCCGGAGATCCTCACCCGCCTGGAGGACGGCGAAGTCACCGTGCGGCCCATCGCCGGCACCCGCAAGCGCGGCCGCGACGAGGCCGAGGATCGGGCGCTCGAGGCCGAGCTGCTCAATGATCCCAAGGAGCTCGCCGAGCACCTGATGCTGATCGACCTGGGGCGCAACGACGTCGGTCGCATCAGCGAGACCGGCTCGGTCACCGTGACCGACAAGATGGTGGTGGAACGTTACTCCCACGTGATGCACATCGTCTCCAACGTGGTGGGGCGCCTGAAGCCTGGCCTCTCCGCGATGGACGTACTGCGCGCCACCTTCCCGGCGGGCACCGTCTCCGGCGCCCCCAAGATCCGCGCGCTGGAGATCATCGACGAGGTGGAGCCGGTCAAGCGCGGCGTCTACTCCGGCGCCGTGGGCTACCTCTCCTGGCACGGCAACATGGATACCGCCATCGCCATCCGCACCGCGGTGATCAAGGACGGCCAGCTGCACGTCCAGGCCGGCGCGGGCATCGTCGCCGACTCGGTGCCGGAGATGGAGTGGCAGGAGACCCTCAACAAGGGCCGCGCCCTGTTCCGCGCCGTGGCCATGGCCGAACGCGGCCTGGACAACCTCGAGTGACCCCTGATTCCTGTCGTCCGGCCCTGGCCGGGCGAGTGCCGGAGAGCGCACCATGTCCGTGCTGATGATCGACAATTACGACAGCTTCACCTTCAACGTGGTCCAGTACCTCGGGGAGCTGGGCGCCGAGGTGGAGACCCACCGCAACGACGCCATCACCCTCGATGAGATCGAGGCCCTCGCGCCGAGTCACCTGGTGATCTCCCCGGGCCCCTGTACCCCCGACCAGGCGGGCATCTCCATGGCCGCCATTCACCGCTTCGCCGGGCGCATCCCGGTGCTCGGCGTCTGCCTGGGCCACCAGGCGATCGGCCAGGTCTACGGCGGGCGCGTCGTGCGCGCCCCCCAGGTGATGCACGGCAAGACCTCGCGGATCCGCCACCTCGGCCAGGGCGTGTTCGAGGGCCTCGAGGAGCCGCTCGAGGTGACGCGCTACCATTCGCTGGTGGTGGAGCGCGAGGGCCTGCCGGACTGCCTGGAGGTCACCGCCTGGTGCGACGAGGACGACGTCACCCCGGGGCTGATCATGGGGCTTCGCCATCGCGAACTGGACGTGGAAGGCGTGCAGTTCCACCCCGAATCGATCCTCACCCGTCAGGGCCATGAGCTCCTGGCTAACTTCCTGAAGCGTCGCTGAGCCGTGCCCCAGCCAGAGGAGAAGAATCCCATGCAGATGCGAGAGGCCCTCGGCGCGGTGATGCGCCGCGAGAACCTGAGCTTTGGTGAGACCCACGCCGTGATGCGCCAGATCATGACCGGCGAGGCCAGCGAGCCGCAGATCGCCGCTTTCCTGATGGGCATGGCGATGAAGGGCGAGACCGCCGAGGAGATCAGCGCCGCCGCCCAGGTGATGCGCGAGCTGATGACCCCGGTGCGGCTCATGGCCGACAACGTGGTCGACATCGTCGGCACCGGCGGCGACGGGGCGAATCTGTTCAACGTCTCCACGGCGGCGAGCTTCGTGGTTGCGGCGGGCGGCGCCCACGTCGCCAAGCACGGCAACCGCGGCGTCTCCTCCTCCTCGGGCAGCGCCGACCTGTTCGCCGTGGCCGGCATTCACCTGGACCTCGACGCCGAGCAGGTCGGCCGCTGCATCGAGCAGGTGGGCGTGGGCTTCATGTTCGCCCCCAACCATCACCCCGCCATGCGCTACGCGGTAGCACCGCGGCGCGAGATGGGCGTGCGTACCCTGTTCAACATCCTCGGGCCGCTGACCAATCCCGCCGGCGCGCCCAACCAGGTGCTGGGGGTCTATGCCCCGGAACTGGTGCCGCTGATGGCCGAGGTGCTGCGTCGCCTGGGCAGCGAGCACGTGCTGGTGGTGCATGCCGAGGACGGCCTCGACGAGATCTCGCTGGCCCAGCCGACATTGGTCGCCGAGCTCAAAGACGGCGAGATCCACGAGTACACCATCACCCCCGAGCAGTTCGGCATCGAGCGACAGTCGCTCGACCCGCTGCGCGTCAAGACCGCCGAGGATAGCCTGCGGCTGGTCGAGCAGGCGCTGGTGGGCGAGGGGTCGGCCGCCGATATCGTCGCGCTCAACGCCGGCGCCGCCCTCTATGCCTCCGGGGTCGCCGATACCCTCAAGGAGGGCGTCGCCATGGCCCAGGATGCCCAGGCCTCGAAGCTGCCGCTGGAGAAGCTCCGCGAGCTTGCCAACTTCACCCGCGTGTTCAACCAGTGAGGCCCGACATGACCGACCTGCCGACCATCCTCGAGCGCATCCTGTCTCGCAAGGCGGAGGAGGTCGCCGAGCGCTCGCGGGCCGTCTCCGAGCAGGAGCTCCTGCGCCTGGCCGCCGAGCAGGACGCCCCCCGCGGCTTCGTCGCCGCCCTTGATGGCGCCATCCGCGCCGGCGACCCGGCGGTGATCGCCGAGATCAAGAAGGCCTCGCCCTCCAAGGGGGTGATGCGCGAGGACTTCCGCCCCGGCGAGATCGCCGCGAGCTACGCCGGGGGCGGAGCCGCCTGCCTCTCGGTGCTGACCGACGCCGACTTCTTCCAGGGCCACGAGGACGACCTGATCGAGGCCCGCGCGGCCTGCGGCCTGCCGGTGATCCGCAAGGACTTCATCACCCACGGTTACCAGGTGAGCGAGGCGCGGGCCATCGGCGCGGACTGCATCCTGCTGATCGTCGCCGCCCTGGACGACGCCCGCCTGGCGGACCTGCACCGCCAGGCCACGGAGCTCGGCATGGACGTGCTGGTGGAGGTTCACGACGCCCTGGAGCTCGAGCGAGCGCAGGCGCTCGACCTCGCCCTAGTGGGCATCAACAACCGCGACCTGCACACCTTCAACACCCGCCTCGAGACCACACTGGAGTTGCTGCCGCGTATACCGGTCGGCGTCACCGTGGTCACCGAGTCCGGCATCCATAGCCGCGACGACGTGCTGCGCATGCGCGAGCACGACGTCAACGCCTTCCTGGTGGGCGAGGCCTTCGTGCGCGAGGCCGAGCCCGGTGAGGCGCTGCGCAGGCTGTTCTTCTGAGCCCTCGCGGGTAAACCCCCACGAGCGCGGGCAGCCTAAGGGCTGCCCGCGGTCGTTTGTGGCGGTCGTTCGTGGTGGTTGGCGTCCTAGCGGCGCCAGTCGGGCATCGCCCAGCCGCGCGCCCGGGCGATGCCCGCGAGGGCTGGGTCGGGGTGGATGGCGTGAGCATGGTCCACCGCCTCGAGCAGGGCCAGGTCGTTGCGCGAGTCCGAGTAGCCCCAGCTGCGTCGCACGGCGCGTCCCGCCAGCCAGGCGTCGAGGGCCGCGAGCTTGCCCTCGCGGAAGGTGCGCGTGCCCGTGGCGCGACCGGTGTAGCGGGGCGTGTCGCCACCATGGTCGACCTCCAGCGCCGTGGCCAGGGCGCCGTCGACGCCGAGGCGCCGCGCCAGGGGCGCCACCAGCTGGGCGGTGGAGGCGGAGATGATCAGGGTGCGATGCCCCTGGCGGCTGTGCCAGGCCAGCCGCTCGCGCCCCGCGGGGAAGAGCCGCGGCATCACCACGGCGTCGAGGCAGGCCTCGACCTCGTCCGCTACCTCGGTCACCGCGCGTCCCGCCAGCGGGGCGAGCAGCAGGCGAAGGTGCGCCTCCATGTCGAGCTCGCCGGCGCCATAGGCGCGCATGTGCGCGCCGAAGGTGGCGCGATGGGTCGCGGCGTCGTCGATCCAGCCCCGGTCGATCAGCCAGTCGTTCCACAGCCCGGTGATGTCGCCGTCGAGCAGGGTGTCGTCGAGGTCGAACAGGGCGAGGTTCATGCGCAAAGCTCCTGCACCTCGTCGAGGTCGGCCTGCACGGCCACCCTCGTGCCCTCTGCGAGCTGGGTGCGCACGCTGCGATTGAGGGTGTCGACGCTGAGCGAGAGCGAATCGACCTCGATTTCATAACGCACGATGTTGCCGAGCAGGCGCTGGCGGCGCACCACGCCAGGCCGGGCCGGCCCCATGTGCGGCGGCGGGTCGCCGCCCAGGGTGCGCCCCTCGACGCTGAGGTAGAGCGCCTCCGGGCGCAGCGCCACCCGTGCCGCCCCGGACCGATAGCCCAGCAGCGGCTCGGCCTGGGGCGCCTCCAGCAGGTTGTAGTGCCCCATGAAGCCCGCGGCGGCCTTGTCCACGGGGCGGGAGTAGAGGGTCTCGGCGCTCGCCTGCTGCAGGATGCGTCCCTGGTGCATCAGGAACACCCGGTCGGAGATCAGCAGCGCCTCCTCCTGGTCGTGGGTGACGAACAGCGTGGTCAGGCCCAGCGACCGCTGGATCTCGCGGATCTGGTCGCGCAGGTGGCGGCGGATGCGAGCATCCAGCGCCGAGAGCGGCTCGTCCATCAGCAGGACGCGCGGCTCGACCACCAGCGCCCGGGCCAGGGCGACGCGCTGGCGCTGGCCGCCGGAGAGCTGCTGGGGGAACTTGTGGGCCTGGTCGGTGAGCTCCACCAGGCGCACTACCTCCTCGACCCGGCGTGCCCGTTCGCCGGCCTCGACCCGCTGCATGCGCAGGCCGAAGGCGACGTTGCCCGCCACCGTCATGTTGGGGAACAGCGCGTAGTGCTGGAAGACCATGCCGACACCGCGCCGCTGGGGCGGCAGGTAGGTGATGTCGTCCCCGCCGACGCGGATCCGGCCCTGGTCCAGGAGCGTTAGCCCGGCAATGGCCCGCAGCAGGGTCGACTTGCCGCAGCCGGAGGGGCCGAGCAGGGTGATGAACTCGCCGTGCGCGATGTCGGCCTCGATCTCCTGGAACACCGGGGTGGTGTCGAAGCACTTGGCCAGTCCGCTGAGGTGCAGGGCATTCTCGCCGCCGGTGGCTGGCGAGGCGGGGGCCGAGCCTGGGGCTGATGTGAGGGCTGAGTTGGGGGCGGCGTGGCTCATCGGGAGGCCTCCTTGGGCGTATAGTCGGCTTGGCGGGCGCCCAGCCAAGTCAGCACGAGGGTGACGGTGAACAGGGTGATCACTAGGGCGCTGGTGAAGTGGCCGCTGGCCCCGCGCATGTTGTTGAGATAGACCTGCAGGGTCTCGAAGCGCGTGCCCACCAGCATGTTGGCGAACACGAACTCGCCGACCAAGAAAGAGAACGACAGGAAGATGGCGATCTGCACGCCGGCGCGGATGTTGGGTAGGATCACCAGGAAGAAGGCCCGGAACGGGCTCGCCCCGAGCAGCTGCGCCGCCTCCATCAGCTCGACCACGTTCATCGCCCGCAGGCTGTTGGCCAGGGTGCGGTACATGAAGGGCAGCGCGATGGTGAAGTAGGTGAGAATCAGGATCCAGGGCGTGCCCACCAGCGACAGCGGCCCGCCGGCGTAGAGCTGCAGCAGCCCTACCGAGGAGACCACTGGCGGCACCGCGAAGGGCATCAGGATCAGGGTGTTCATCCAGTGGTCCAGGTGTGGGTAGCGGGTCTGGGCGAGCACCGCCACCGGCAGGATCAGCGCCAGGGAGAGCGCCAGAGCTCCCACCGAGATCAGCAGCGAGCGGCCGAAGGCGGCTAGGAAGCGCGGCGTGGCCCAGAGTTCAAGGAACCAGGCCAGGGTCAGGCCCTCCGGCAGCAGGGTCGCGCCCCAGCGACTGGCCAGCGCGTAGCCCAGGGTCGCCACCAGCGGCAGGGCGAGCAGCAGCAACACGCCGGCCAGCACGAGCGTGTAGGACGAGGGCAGGCGGAATCGCCCCCGCCGGCGAGGCTCGGCCAGGGGAAGCGGGCGGGGCAGGGAGTCAGCGTGTGCCATGGGTGTCGCTCCTCGGCAGGATGGCGCGCTGGATCAGGGTGATGCCCACCAGCAGGATGACCAGCACCAGGGCCAGGGCGCTGGCGAGGTCGGGGCGCAGGAATAGGTCGCCCGCCACCAGGTTGGCGATGCGGATGGTCATCAGGTTGAAGCTGGTGTTGACCAGCGCGTAGACGGTCGCGTAGGCGCCCATGGCGTTGGCGACCAGCACGGTGAAGGTGCTGAGCAGGGCGGGGCGCAGCACCGGCAGGCCCACGTGGCGCCAGTAGGCCAGGCGTCCCGCGCCGAGCAGGCTGGCGGCCTCTCGCCACTCGTCCTTGAGTCCGGCGAAGGCGGGGAAGAGCAGCAGGATGCCCAGCGGGATCTGGAACCAGGTGTAGACCACGATCAGTCCGCTGGTGGAGTAGAGGCGGATCTCCTCGACGATGCCCAGGCGCTCAAGCGCCAGGGTCAGCACGCCGTTGGCACCCATCAGGATGATGAAGGCGAAGGCCAGGGGCACCCCGGCGAAGTTCGAGGTCATGTTGGTGAACGAGATCATCACCCGGCGCAGGCGGGCGTTCGAGCGCGTCATCGCCTGGCAGGCTAGGGTCGCGATGGTGAGTCCCAGCACGCTTGAGACCAGCGAGATCTCGAGGCTGCGCCAGATCGCCTGGCGGAAGAACGGCGAGGCGGCGATCTCGCGGAAGTGATCCAGCCCCCAGTCGCCCTCGACGCGGAAGGCGCTCACAGCCACCCACAGCATGGGCGCGACCTGGAAGGCGAAAAACGCCAGCGCGAAGGGCGCGAGCCCCAGCCAGGCAGGGAGTCTCGGGCCCTTCATGCCGGCGCCTCATGCTCGGTCAGCAGTTCCGGCTGCGCCGGCTTGGCGTGGGCGAGGCCCAGCAGCGTGGCCAGGGTGCCGCACAGCCGGGTCTGCTCGAGGCGCTCCACCGGGCGTCGGGCGAAGGCCTCGCCGAAGGTCCAGAGCGGCACGCGGCGCTCCTCCTCGAGGGTGCCGGAGTGGGAGCGGTCGGCGTTCATGCCGTGATCGGCGGTGACAATCACCTGGTAGCCCTCGGCCAGCCACCGGGGCAGGTAGTCGGCCAGAGCGATGTCGGCGTGGCGGGCGGCGTTGCGGTACTGGGGGGAGTCGCCGCCGTGACGGTGGCCGGTGTCGTCGATGTTCATGCTGTGCACCAGCAGGAAGTCCGGATGGTTGCGGCGGCGCAGCGCCTCGGCGTCGCTGAACAGGTGATCGTCAGGGTAGTGGTCCTGCCAGTAGAAGAGCCCGGCGTGGATCGCCGTCTCGGGATCCTCGTGGAAGCGGTGGCGGGTGCGATCGAAGGGGGCGGCGAGGTAGAGCTCGCTGACCCAATGGTAGGCGGCGGCCGCGGTGGTGCGGCCCTGGGCGGCGGCCAGGTCGAACAGGCTCTGGCCGGTGGAACGGCGCACCACCTGGTTGTGGACCACGCCGGAGTCCACCGGGCGGTCGCCGGTGAGCAGGCATTCGTAGAGCGGTCGCGACATGGCGGGCAGCTCACAGTCCAGTGAGTGATAGTGGCCGCGGCCGGCCTCGCACAGGGCGTGCAGGTGGCCCATGGCGTGCTGGCCGACGGCATGGTTGAGGCCGTCGAGGACGACCAGGATCACGCGGTGTGACATGGAAGACTCCAGGCCGCTTCCCGCGCGGGGAAGCGGCGATGGGGGGTAACGGGTGGAGTGTGGCGCTCACCATCGCCGGGAGCGCCGCTCGCTTACTGCTGGTGGATCAGCACCTGGGACTGCCACTGGCGGGGCAGCTCGCGGGCGCTCTGTTCCCAGGCGGCGAAGTCCTGGACCGGGCGGGCGTTGGCGTACTGCGCGTTGGGCAGCAGCTTGGCAGCGATCGCCTCCGGCAGGGTCAGGTGCTCGGCACGGATCGGGCGAGCGTAGCCCTCGGCCAGGTTAACCTGGCCCGCATCGGAGAGGATGTACTCCCGGGCGAGCTTGGCGGCGTTGGGGTGGGCGGCGTGGCGGTTGATGATGGTGGCGTAGCCGGAGGTCACCGAGGCGTCGGACGGGATCACCACCTCGAAGGCGTCGCGGTCGATCTGGTCGCGATAGTTCAGGGCGTTGAAGTCCCACAGCAGGGCCACCTCGACTTCGCCCTTCTCCAGATTGGCGATGCTTGGATCGGCCAGCGAGAGGCGCCCCTGCTCGGCCAGCTCGGCGAATACCGCAAGGCCCGGGGCGAGATCGTCCTCGCTGCCGCCGTTGGCGAAGGCGGCCGCCAGCACGGCGTTGTTGGCCTGGGAGGCCTGACCCACGGCACCCACCGCGACCGCGTAGTCGCCCTCGGCAAGATCGGCGAAGCTCGCCGGGCGCTGCGCCTCGGGCACCTGCGCCTTGTTGATCATCATCGCGATGGTGCCGGTGTAGCCGAGCATCCAGTGGCCGTCCTCGTCCTTGGCCCAGTCGGGGATCTCGTCCCAGGTGGTGGGCTTGTAGGGTTGGGTGACGCCCTGTTGGACGGCGATGGGGCCGAAGGCGAAGCCCACGTCGCCGATGTCGGCGGTGGCATTCTCACCCTCGGCCTTGAACTTGGCGACCTCCTCGGCGGAGCTCATGTCGGTGTCGCTGTGCGCCAGGCCGTAGTGGGTCTCCAGGTCGGCCCAGGTGTCCTGCCAGTTGGCCCAGGTATCGGGCATGCCGACGCTGTCGACGCGGCCCTCCTGCTGGGCGGCGGCGATCAGCGCCTCGAGGGAGGCATCGGTCGGCTGGTTGGCCTGGGCGGTGAGGCCGAGGCCCAGCAAGGAGGCCGCGGCCAGGGCGGCGGTCAGGCGGGAGCGCTTGGGGGTGGCGAGCATGACGAATCTCCGGAACGGGACGATGGGTCGAGTCGGTGCCGTGACGCAGTCTGTCGTCTGGTCTAGATCAGCTGCCGACGCGATGCACCTTAGGCGTTCGTCATGACAGCGCGGTGTCAGATGAATGGCAGTTGTATGGCTGGTATCAGCCGCTTACTGCCCGGCATTCTCCAGAGGGGGGGGCTGTAATCGGCGTGTCATGACACCTGAACTACACTGGCGTGCAGCGTCGCGGGTCGCCGCCCTGGTCTAGATCAGCGGTGCTCCCGCCCCCTTGCCGTCGATCGCCGAGAACGCCTTGCAACCCGTTTCCCCTGTTTCCGCCACCGTCCCCGATGCCGATGCGCCCCGGGGCACTCCGTCTTCCGAGCCCTCCCTGCTGGCCTCCCTGCTGGCGCTGGTGGCGTCGGCCGCCCAGCGCGGCGATCGCCGCCTGCCCGCCGAGCGCGAGATGATGGCGCGGCTCGCCACCACCCGGATCACCCTGCGCGAGGCGCTCGTCCAGCTGGAGGCCGAGGGGCGCGTCTATCGCGAGAATCGCCGGGGATGGTTCGTGTCCCCGCCGCGTTTGCGCTATGACCTGCTGGCCTGCCTGCCCTTCCACGACATGGTGCAGTCCCAGCAGCGCCGGGCGCAGACCCGGCTGCTCGTCGCCGAGGAGATCGGCGCGCCCCTCGAGGTGGCGCGGCACCTAGGGCTCGCGAGCGGCGATCGTCTCTATCGCATCACCCGGGCGCGTCTGGTGGACGAGCGGCGGGTGCTCTACGTCGAGCACCACCTGCGCCCCGACTGCTTCCCCGGCATCCTCGCCTTCGATCTGGCCCGGGAGTCGCTGACCGATCTCTACCGTCGCCACTACGGCCTGCGCGTGGCTCGGGTCAGCTACGCACTCTCGACCACCGTGCTGCCCGAGGCGGCCGCCCGGGCGCTCAACGCCGTGCGCGGCAGCCCGGCCCAGCGCATCACCCGGATCAATCACGACCAGAACGGCCGGGCCGTCGACTGCGACGAGGAGTACTGGCGTCACGATGCCATCGACCTCACCCTCACCGCCGCCCCTCAGGGCGGCGGCTAGGCGGGACGATCATCCGGAAGGGCGCGCCCGGCGGGATGCGCGCGAGGTGTGAGAGGCGACCTGGCGCGCCGCTCGGCTCAGCGCTGCTTGAGCCAGCCCAGCAGGGCCTGCAGCGGGTGGGGCAGGGACTGGTCCGAGAAGCGCTTTACCTGGCTGCGGCAGGAGTAGCCGGTGGCGAGCAGCCGGCCGGCGTTGGCCTCATCTTCCACCTGGGGCTGCCAGGACTGGGCGTAGATGGTCCGCGAGGTCTCGAGATTCCTGGCCTCGTGGCCATAGGTCCCGGACATGCCGCAGCAGCCGGTACTGACCAGCTCGAGTTCCAGGCCGAAGGCGGCGAACAGCTGCTGCCAGGCCTTGGGGCTGCCCGGGGCGTTGGTCTTCTCGGTGCAGTGGGAGAGCAGCCGTAAGCCGGGATCCCGTGCGTCGTGTCCCGCCGGCGCTACCCGCTGCGCCAGGCTCGGCGTCTGCGTCACCAGCCACTCCTGGAGCATCAGCACCTCGGGCACGGCGTCCGGCCCCAGCGCCTTCACATACTCCTGGCGGTAGGTGAGGGTCATGGCGGGGTCGATGCCGACCAGCGGCACGCCGAACTCGGCCAGCGTGCGCAGGCGCCGAGCCTGCTTGTCGGCGGTGCGCGCGAAGGCGCCCTGGAAGCCCTGGACGTCCAGGGGCTTGCCGTTGGGCGAGAAGGGCGCGACGAAGACCCGCACGTCGAGGCGCGAGAGCAGCTCGACGATGTCCATCACCAGCCGCGCCTCGAAGTGGCTGGTGAAGGCGTCCTGCACGAGTACCACGCTTCTGGCCTTCTGGATCTCGGTGAGCAGGCCGAGCGAGGTCGGCGTCGCTTCCACCACGCCCCAGGCGGCGAGTTGCTTCTTCAGGCTCGCCCGGGAGAGCCGGGGACTGTCCACCAGGCCGATGGGGCCTGCCAGCAGGCGGTCGATCAGGCGGTTGCCGAGGGCGGCGTTGTAGAGCGGTGCTGCGCGGGAGAGCGCGGGCAGCAGGAACTCCATGCCGCCGACCAGGTAGTCCCGCATCGGGCGCAGGTAGCGGCCGTGGTAGGCCTCAAGGAAGCGCGAGCGGGAGTCCGGCACGTTGACCTTGACCGGGCACTGGCCGGCGCAGGACTTGCAGGCGAGACACCCGGCCATGGCGTCGTAGACCTCGTGGGAGAAGTCTGCCTCGCGGTCGCGACGCAAGGTGTTGAGAGCGCGGCGGGGGAAGCGCTTGATGAACCCCCAGGAACCTTCCGCCCGCTGGCGGCGGGACTCCTCGATCAGGTCGACGCCGGCCTCGCCCTGCAGGCGCAGCCACTCGCGGATCAGGCTGGCGCGCCCCTTGGGCGAGTGGACCCGGTCCCGGGTCGCCTTCCAGGAGGGGCACATGGCGTCGTCGGGATCATAGTTGTAGCAGGCGCCGTTGCCGTTGCAGTAGACGGTGGCGGCGTGGGCCTGCCAGACCCGCTCATCGATGGTGCGATCCAACTGGCCGCGGGTGGGCACGCCGTCGATGGCCAGCAGGCCGGGGTCGACGAACTTGACGGTCTGCTCCTCGGTGGTCTCGGCCGGACGGTCGTCGGCCCGTCCTGAAGCCTCGGAAGGGAGAGCCTTGCCCGTGGCCTCGGGCGGGGTTCCCACGTCTTCGGGTGGGATAGAAAGCGGCGTGGCGATCTTGCCGGGATTGAGCTGGTTATGGGGGTCGAAGGCCGCCTTGACCCGCTGCAGGCTGGGGTAGAGCTCGCCGAAGAAGCCGGGGGAGTACTCCGAGCGCACGCCCTTGCCGTGCTCGCCCCACAGCAGGCCGCCGTATTTCTGCGTCAGCGCGGCCACCTCGTCGGAGACCTCGCGGATCAGCCGCTCCTGCTCGGGGTCCTTCATGTCGATCGCCGGGCGCACGTGGAGCACCCCGGCATCCACATGGCCGAACATGCCGTAGGCGAGCCCCCGGGCGTCGAGGGCGGCGCGGAACTCGGCGATGAAGTCCGCCAGGTGCTCGGGTGGCACCGCGGTGTCCTCGACGAAGGGGATCGGGCGCTTCTCGCCCTTGTCATCGACCCTGGCGTTGCCGAGCAGGCCCACGGCGCGCTTGCGCATCGCGTAGACCCGCTGGATCTGCGCCCGGCCCTCGGCCAGGGTGAAGCCGAGGCGCTCGACGCTCGCGTCCGTCTCCAGGTGGCGGCAGAAGGCCTCGACCCGGCGGGCCAGGCGCTCGGGGTCGTCGTCGTTGAACTCGACGAGGTTGATGCCGCGTACCGGTGTATCGCCGGCCGGGAAAAACTCGGCGACGCTGTCCCAGACGAAGTCCTCCATGGCCAGCAGCAGCACGGTGTCGTCCACCGTCTCGATGGAGGTGGGCGCCGCATCACTCGTCATCAGGGTCTTGGCGTCGCGCAGGGCATCCATGAAGCCCGCGTAGCGTACGTTGACCAGGGTCGAGTGCTGCGGGATCGGCAGCACATTGAGTACCGCCTCGTCGAGCAGGCCGAGCGAGCCCTCCGAGCCGCACAGTAGGCTGTTGAGGTCGAGGCGGCCATCCGTGGTACGCAGGTGTGCCAGGTCGTAGCCGGTCAGGCAGCGGTTGAGCGGCGGGAAGATGGTCTCGATCAGCGCGCGCTGGGTGTCGATGATCTCCCGGGCGGTGCGGTAGGCCGCGCCGGTGACGTCGTCGCGCTCGCACAGCGGCGCGAGCGCATCGTCGGCCAGCGGGCGGCTGACCAGGCGCTCGCCGCCGAGCAGCACGGTCTCGAGCTCGAGCACGTGGTCGCGGGTCTTGCCGTATTCGCAGCTGCCCTGGCCGCTGGCGTCGGTCGAGATCATGCCGCCGATGGTGGCGCGGTTGGAGGTGGAAAGATCCGGCGCGAAGAAGAGGCCGTGGGGCTTGAGTGCGGCGTTGAGCTGGTCCTTGACCACCCCGGCCTGGACGCGCACCCGGCGGTTCTCGACATCGATGTCGAGGATGGCATTCATGTGCCGCGAGACGTCGACCACCAGGCCGTCGGTGAGCGACTGGCCGTTGGTGCCGGTGCCGCCCCCGCGCGGCGTGAGCACTACCTCGCGATGCGCCTCGCGGCCGGCCAGGCGGGCAATGCGCTGAAGGTCCGCGCCGTGCTTCGGGCTCAGCACGGCCTGGGGCAGGCGCTGGTAGATGGAGTTGTCGGTGGCGAGCACCGTGCGGGAGGCGTAGTCCGGGGTGATCTCGCCCTCGAAGCCCTCGGCTTTCAGCGCCTCGAGAAAGCGCAGGTAGCGGGCGTCGAGGCCCGGCAGGGTGCTGGCGTCAGCGGTGTCCAAGCGTGCGATCATGGCGTCGGTTCAGTGGTGGCGCCGCCCTGTTGTGCCAGGGCAGGGGGGAAGGAGTGCGCCTACTCTACCGCGAGAGGGCGGTGGCGCGCATCCCGCCGGCTCGCGCCGCGTGGCGCCCCTGCCCCCTTTTGCCTACAATGGTCGCCCTGATTCGGACACCGCTCGACCTTCCTTCACCGACTGCAACGGACTGGATGCCATGCTCGATCCCAAACTGCTGCGCAGCGACCTCGATGCGGTCGCCCAACGACTGGCCACCCGGGGCTATGATCTCGACACCGAGCGCCTCGAGGCGCTGGAGTCCCGGCGCCGTGAGCTGCAGGCCGAGACCGAGTCCCTGCAGAACGAGCGCAATACCCGCTCCAAGTCCATCGGCAAGGCCAAGGCACAGGGTGAGGACATCCAGCCCCTGCTGGCCGAGGTGAGCGACCTGGGCGAGCGGCTCGATGCCGCCAAGGCCCGCCTCGCCGAGGTACAGGCCGAGTGGGATGCCTTGGTCAGCGGCATTCCCAACCTGCCCCACGAGAGCGTGCCGGAGGGGCAGAGCGAGGAGGAGAACGTCGAGCTGCACCGCTGGGGCACACCGCCGACCTTCGACTTCGAGGTGCGCGATCACGTCGACCTGGGAGCGCTCCAGGGCGATCTCGACTTCGAGCTGGCGGCCAAGCTCACCGGCTCGCGCTTCGCCGTGATGCGCGGGCCCATCGCGCGGCTGCACCGGGCGCTGACCCAGTTCATGCTCGACAAGCAGACCCTCGAGCACGGCTACGAGGAGTGCTACGTCCCCTACATGGTCAACGAGGCCTCGCTCTATGGCACCGGCCAGCTGCCCAAGTTCGGCGAGGACCTCTTCCGCCTGGAGGACGAGCGCGGCTTCCACCTGATCCCCACCGCCGAGGTGCCGCTGACCAACTTCGCCCGCGACGAGATTCTCGAGCACAAGATGCTGCCGGTGCGACTCACCGCCCACACGCCGTGCTTTCGCAGCGAGGCGGGCTCTCACGGCCGCGACACCCGCGGCATGATCCGCCAGCACCAGTTCGACAAGGTCGAGATGGTGCAGATGGTCGAGCCGGAGCAGAGCTACGAGGCCCTGGAGGAGATGCGTGGCCACGCCGAGGCGATTCTCCAGGCGCTCGACCTGGCCTACCGGGTGGTCACCCTGTGCACCGGCGACATGGGCTTCGGCGCCGCCAAGACCTATGACCTGGAGGTCTGGATGCCGAGCCAGCGGACCTTCCGCGAGATCTCCTCGATCTCCAACTGCGAGGAGTTCCAGGCACGGCGCATGCAGGCGCGCTTCCGCCGCCCGGAACAGAAGAAGCCGCAGCTGATGCACACCCTCAACGGCTCCGGCCTGGCGGTGGGGCGCTGCCTGATCGCGGTGATGGAGAACCACCAGAACGCCGACGGCTCGATCACCGTGCCCGAGGCGCTGCGCTCCTACATGGGTGGAATCGACACCATTAACGCCTGACCGGGCTTCGCCCGGAGCTTGAAGCTGGAAGAGCGCCGCTTCGCGGCTGGAAGCTGGAAGAAAGGCCTTGACACAGGGGTGGGTGGCAACAGGCTGCCTTCCAGCTTCCAGCTTCCAGCTTCCAGCTTCCAGCTTCCAGCTTCCAGCTTCCAGCTTC
>NZ_VBUI01000038.1 GCF_005780185.1 Halomonas urmiana
TAGGCTACCAGACGCCGAGGGAGATTGAATTGGCAGCTGCGGCTTGAAAATGTGTCCGCTCTGACTTGACCAGAACACGATGGTGTCGATACCTGTCGCCGTAATGCCGTCGCTGTAGAATAGCGCCGACGCTGCACAGAGCAGGCGATCGTGGGCGCTCTTGGGTGCTTGGGTTGTTGATGTGGTCATGATGACACCGTAATGAGCTTGTTGTAGGTAGACCAGTCTACCTACAACAAAAATCGCGTCAAGGCGGCACCCAGGTTTTGTGCCTATCTGTAGGATCTCGGATGATCATCGTGAACGATGATCCGTTCGGACTGAACTCCTCGTTGGATGAACGATACTGCGACCACAAGCCTAACGCGGTCCCAGAGCGTCCGCCCGTAGCATCGTCGCCTGGAATTCGTCCCACGAGGTTCTGTAAAAATTTCCCTCTACCGCTAGAGGTGATGGTTAGCGGTCACAGCACAGTATGCTGCCACATACCGTTGTGCGTCTTCGCGTGCGCGATGTGGAGCAGGTGTCTTTCTGATAATTTCTTCCAGCAGTAATGCGCGTTCTGCACCCAGCGTGCCGAATAGCTGATGGACGCCAGAAAGCTGAAATGAAAGCTCTATGCCTGCTGCTTCAAATAGTCTCTCCAGCCAGAAAGAATCGAACTCAAGCGCATCACAGAAAACTGTCTCAAGCCCAAGTGACCGATCAAGACGTTCGGCAGCATCGGTAACCGGTATTCCTTCCTTTAGGGAACCGCTGATCAATTCGATACTGAGCGCCTTTGGCACTCAGCGCAGCACCATCTGGTTCTTAGCGGTGAATGTCTGGCCACCACAGGCGGCCTATTTCCCTGGCAGCCGGGTTATCCGGCTGCCAGGCCAAATTCAAGGCGCACCGACCCCATCAACTTGGCCCTCACATCGTGTCGCCAGCACCAGGTTGGCCAGCCCGAACAGGCTGAAGAGTTGCGCATAATTCTTGGCCAGCCCCTTGTAGCGCACCTTCCGGTAGCCGAAGAGATTCTTGATCACATGAAACGGATGCTCGACCTTGGCGCGGATGCTGGCCTTGGCTTTCTCGATCGCCAGTAGCAGCGTTTTCATCGGGCTGTCGTCCATCTTCTTGATGGCGCCGCGCTTGGCGGCAACGCAGCACTTGGAATCCGGGGCATCCTTCTCTTCGTCAAGATGCTTCCACATGCCGGTGTAACCCGCGTCGCCGTATACCCGCTTGTCATCCTCCCGGACCAAAGCGCCGGCCATGGTGACATCGGCGACGTTGGCCGAGGTTGCGACGAAACTGTGAGTCAGTCCGGTGACGGCATCGACGCCGATATGGGCCTTCAGGCCGAAGTACCACTGGTTGCCCTTCTTGGTCTGCTTCATCTCTGGATCGCGCTGCTTGGCCTGGTTCTTGGTGGAAGGGGCGGCCGCCACAATGGTGGCATCGACGATGGTGCCCTCGCGCATGAATAGGCCCTGCTCAGCCAAGTGGGCGTTGATCTCCTCGAAGATCCGCTGGGTCAGCGCATGCTTCTCCAACAGATGACGGAAGCGCAGCAGAGTGGTCGCGTCCGGTACGCTCTCGATGGCCAAATCGATACCCACGAAGTCGCGCATCGCCTGACTATCGTAGATCGCATCTTCGAGCGCCTCGTCGGCGAGCGCATACCACTGTTGCAGGAAGTAGATCCGCAGCATGCGCTCCAGGCCGATGGGCGGACGGCCGCGCTTGCCCGCCGCGTTCGGGAAGTAGGACGGCGACAGCGCGTCGATGAGCCGTTGCCAAGGCACCAGAGCCTCCATCTGGGCCAGGAACCGCTCGCGGCGGGTAACCTTCTTCTTGTTCTGGTGCTCTGCCTGGGCGAAAGAGATCTGCTTCATCGGATGGCTCGGTCAGGTGGTGACAGGGTGGCCAGATGTTACCCCGCCAACGGCTGCCAAGCAGCTGTGGCGAGATTTGTGCAGCGTTTCCTTAGTAACTGTTCATGCTTTATACCATGCACTGCTTCTGCGACATTGTCCCAGTATGTCCAATGATCAGACGGACGGATGAGGAAGGAGTCACTGTTACCGAGTGTGTCTGCCCAGCCAATCTCAATGGGATAGCTACTCTCATGCAGTCCTGAGGCTTCGATGTCTATAAAAGTAACGAGTTTATTAAAATTCATCGATTTTTCTTCATATGAAATATTATGGCAATATCATCTAGTAGTTTGCCTAAACAAGCTGCTGGAGGAAAGCGCAATCTAAAATGCCGTTATCTAAGGGGTCGTCTCGTGAAAGTGGTGACGTCCGAAGCGAAGCGGCGGACGGTGAAGGACTTGGTGAACAGGCAGTTGGCTCAGCCAGCGACATGAAGCTGGGGCGGGCGCATGCGCCCAACCCGACTCCAAGAGCGGGAGCCTGTGATTCGTCTCCGGCAGGGCAGGCTCGACTTGATCCTCTTCTCCCGGTGGAGCCGAATATGCGTTCCATGTCCCTGGGGGGCGATCCGGGGATTGGCTGCCTGAAGCAGGGTGGGCGCATGCGCCCAACAACAACTCCAAGAGCGGGAGCCTGTGTTTCGTCTCTGGCAGGCAGGGTAGGCTCCTCGTATCACGGTGGGGCCATATGCGATCCACCTTCAACTGAGCGTTCCGGTTCGAGGGTTGGCTACCTGAAGCAGGGTGGGCGCATGCGCCCACCCCCGACTCCAAGAGCAGGAGCCTCTGATTCGCCTCCGGCGGCCCTGCTCAACCTGATCCTCTTCTCCAGCTAGGACCGTATGCGGTCCACCTTCAACTGAGCGTTCTGGTCCGAGGGTTGGGTACCTGAAGCAGGGGTGGGCGCATGCGCCCACCCCCCAACTCCAGAGCAGGAGCCTTTGATTCGTCTACTGTCTACGCCGGGACTATGAGTCCGTAAATCATCAAAACTGATTGCCCTCGACCCGCATGACCTTTCCTTGCTGGTGATAAAATCTGCAAGGGACACTCCATGCTGAGCAAAAAGGAGCTTCTCATGATAAGGCAGCTTCACCAGCAAGGAGCCCGCCAAGTGGACATTGCTCATCAGTTCGGTTGTTCCGAACATACCATGCTGTGTCACCTGGCCCGCGAGGAGGCGCCGACGGACATTCAGCTCCAAACAGTCGACAGCATCGCTCATACGGCCAGGTCAGTGCATTGGTGGCTTCATCGACCATCCCCAAGGTACCTTCAGTAAAAGGCCTGATGCTGCCTATGAAACCTAGGGCTATTCAGGTTCAGATCAATCCCGGCCGGCTCGTTCGGTTTCGGCTTCGTAGTGCTCGATGCCGAGCAGGATGAGCATTCGGGTGGTAGCGGAGAGCGAGCGCATCTCCAGCTGGGCGATGCCCTCTAGCTTGGCACGCTCGGTAACGCTGACTTGGGCCATCAACGGGAGGTTACACCCGCGCGGGGCGCGGGCCGCAATGGCGGCTTGCATGGTCTCGGCGGTGTCCATGGGTTAGGCTTCCTTAAGGTTGTCTAAGACTTCAGCATTAGGATGGGACCGTATGGTTTCTCTGTCAAGTGGAGAGTAGAACTTAATGGTTTCTTTTGGCGAGAGGCTTCGCGGAGAGAGGGAGCGTATGGGATTGACGCAGACCCAGTTCGGTGACCTGGCGGGGGTGACGAAGAAGACACAGATGCTCTATGAGAACGGCGAGCGCAGCCCCAAAGCTGACTATCTCACCGCTATATCGGGTGCCGGCGCCGATATCGAGTACGTGCTAACAGGTAACCGTTCGGTAAGGGGATCAATCGGTTCCTCTGAGGTGAGCCGTCTCGAGGATGGTGCAACACTAGTCGACACCCTGGCTGGAAGTGGTCAGCTGG
The DNA here is from genome assembly GCF_005780185.1 of Halomonas urmiana. GTDB lineage: Bacteria > Pseudomonadota > Gammaproteobacteria > Pseudomonadales > Halomonadaceae > Halomonas > Halomonas urmiana. The sequence continues at coordinate 3,842 of NZ_VBUI01000038.1, forward strand.
CGGCAGTGAAGATGTACGACATCGAGGCCGCGGCCGGCGATGGCCGCTCCCTGGAACAGGAAGAGGTTGAGTCCACCCTTTACTTCCCCACCGACCAGTTAGCCGCCCAGGGGCTGGATCCGGCTCAGGTGGTGGGCATCAAGGTGCGCGGCGACTCCATGGACGGCACCCTCGCCGATGGCGACTGGGTGCTGGTGGACCGCAGCCGGCGTGAGCCGAAGCCGGAAGGGGTGTTTCTGCTGCTGGTACACGGCGAGCGGCGCATCAAGCGCGTTCAGCGCGTGGCAGGGGGCGCCTGGCTGCTGATCAGCGACAACGAACATTACCAGCCCGAGATGATCAAGCCTGAAGACATGAAGGACGTGGAGATCCTGGGGCGATGTGAGATTCGCATTGGAAGGGTTTCTTAAGTTAATTCACATAATGATTATAACAACCTCCTTTCTTGGGAGGTTTTTGTAGGGGAATGTATGTTTTCACAGCGTAGTCCTTATATTACGGATGTTTTTACTCCTAGAAACAGCGATGTTAATTCAGAGATGTATGTCGATAGGCCTGATTTAGAAAGAGAGCTGGTTAGGTCTTTGAAGAGAAACTCCCATTCTCTTCTTTTTGGTGATAGTGGCAATGGCAAATCTTGGTTGTATAAAAAAGTTCTTAGCGACGCGGATATCCCCTTTGTAGTAGCTAATTGTGCTAATGCATCAAGGCTTAAGTCAGTCACACAAGAGATTTGTAACTGTCTTATTGAGCCTGGGACTGTAAGCAAGCTTGGTTTTAGTGAGCAAAAAGCAGCAGAAATTAATGCATATTTTGCTAAAGGTGGGTTGACACATAGCGATAATTACGAGATTGCTCAAGAAGAGCCGCTGTTAAAGGCTTTTAGGCTGTTTGATGGGGCAAAGCCCGGCCGAAAGATTGTAGTACTAGATAATCTTGAAAGTATTTTTGGTTCAGAATATTTAATGGATGAGTTGGCAGATATTGTCATTCTTCTTGATGATGATAGATATGCCTCATGCGATGTGAATTTGTTGATAGTTGGGGTTCCAAATGGAGTGCTCCAATATTTTTCTTCCACGAAAAGCTCAGAGTCGGTTTCTAATAGGATACAAGAAATAGATAAGGTGGTTAATCTTAATGAGCCGCAGGTGGAACAGATTGTTAGCCGTGGCTTTTCGCTCTTAAAGGTTGATTTTCCTGATAACGAAATAATAGCTCTTTCTAGGCACGTTATGAACGTCACTCTCGGTATAGCACAGAGAGTGCACGAGTATTGTGAGTACTTGGCTTACAAGATTGAAGATAATGACTGGTATTATGATTCTTCTTTATTGGAAGAGGCAGATCTGGCTTGGTTGAAGTCTGGCTTGCGTCAAAGTTATCAAGTTGTTCGAAGTTATCTGAATAGCCGAGAAACCTCAGTCTCGCGGAGGAATCAGGTTGTTTTTTGTATCGCCAAGGTTAGGCAGCATCAATTTGATTCGAATCATATCGATAGCCTGATTCGTGATGAGTTTCCTACAACTGTACCTGCAAGCCATATGGGGATTGGTTCTATATTGACTGAACTATCTTCTGGAGAATCTCCTCTACTAAATAAGCATAGTTCAAATAACTTATATTCTGTTCGTGATCCAAGGTATTTAATGTGTATACGCCTGGCGCTATATAAAGATCACGCTGCTGAAAAGGTGGTGAAAAAAGGGTTTACTCGTTAGATATCTCTCGCCGGCCGGTGGAAGGCAGAAAGCAGCAGCATTTCCTTTGCCGCGAGGATCGCGAGCCGATCTGGCTGGCAGGGATATGGACCGAACGGCCGGACGACAAGACCGGCTGCGCCGTCCTCACCGAGCCGGCCCGCGGCGTGGCCAAAGACATTCACTATCGTATGCCCCTGGCCCTGGATGTCGAAAGCCTGGAGCCCTGGCTCGATTCGCACCAGACCGACCGCGAGACGATCCGCCATGTGGTGCATCACTTGAATGCTGAGCTGATCACGCACTGGCTGGTTAGTACGCTGGTGAACCGACCAAGTAATGAAGGGCCCTAATTGATCACTCTACTGTGAGTGCAGGGCTACCCATCTTGAAATCCGAGAATAGGAAGCGATTCAGTGACGTGCTCCAGCCACAAAGCAGCATCTGTGCGGGGATTTTCGTTTTGTAGCGTTGCGCTGATTGTATGAAATGCTCCATTGCCGCACCCACCTCGTCTTCTGTCTTGAACTGGAACACGAACACCTTGTAGCTGGCATCCGACTGGAAGAGCTTGGTAAAGTCAAGCATGAGCGACCTCATATTCCTATCAGACATCTCGATTTCCATGGCCAGAACGACTTCCTGGAGATGGTTCTCGTCATCGAATTTCCGCCACACGAAGTCGTACAGCCATTCCCGCGCCCCCGTCTTGTAGGATGGCCGAGATCGATAACCTAGCTGTGCGCCTTCATCCCGGAATTTAGCTTTGATTGCGCGGTTTTTTTCGGGACTTTTCCAGATCTGCTTCTTCCACTGAGAGGCATCTCCCTGTTTTTCAGCCTTCTCCTTTTTTTCCTCCAGTGCTGCGTCCTGAACCTCCAGCAGCCATTGCTTGAATTGTTCGATCATCTTCCCTGCTCTCCATGCGTGATTATGTGTGGGGCTTGGGCAGCTCATCCCATCGAGTTGTCCAGCGAGGAGTTCGGTGGGCACAGCGTAAGTGCCAGGCAGCGTGTTGGCTTGGCATGCCCAATCTCACAGTACCACGTCCCATTTTCTGGTTGAGCTCATCCAGGGGGGTCATTAGTTGGTGATCCCGTTCGCGCTGGACGGTCTGCTTGGGCGTATCCAGCAGCGAGAGCTGCTGTCGGTTGGCGTCGACCAAGTCCAGCAGCATCACTCCGGCTTTCATGAATCGGTACCCGAGCCGGTAGATGGCGGCCAGTCCCTGCTGCGTAGCCGCGAGGATGGATCGGCTGTCATCGGTGGGGCAGGGCAGCTCGACCACCACGCTCGGGGAGTATTGGGCGAGATCCGCCCGGTGCCAGTTGGTCTTGAGGAACACGTAAACCGCTCGGGCGTGGCTGTCCTGGGCACGGAGTTTTTCTGCGCTGCGCTGGGCATGTTGGCGGATGGCGGCCTGTACCTCGCCCAGTTCGCCGGTGAGTCGGCCGAAGGAGCGCGAGGTCATGATGCGGTCGCGTGGCCGGTCGGCATCGTTGAGCTCGATGCAGGGTGTGCCCTGGAGCTCGCGCACGGTGCGCTCGAGGGTAACGGAGTAGCGCCGGCGGATAGCCTTGGGGTCAGCTTGGCGGAGATCCCAGGCGGTCTCGATGCCCTGCAGGGTCAGCCGCTCAACCAGCCGGCGGCCGACGCCCCACACGTCGCCCAGGGCGGTACGCTGGAGCAAGCAGCGGGTGGCGTCGCTCTCGGCATGTAGCACGCACACGCCCTGGTATTCCGGCAGCTTCTTGGCGGCGCGGTTGGCCAGCTTGGCTAACGTGCGGGTGGGGGCCACGCCAACGCACACGGGGATGCCGGTGAACTGGCGCACCTTGTGGCGCACCTTGTGGTGCAGGGTGCGGCTCAGGGCGAGCGTGGTGGCGTGGTCGAACCCATCGAAGCGCACGAACATCTCATCGATGGAGTAGGGCTCGACGCCGGCGGAGAACTCCTCGAGGACCTCGCGCACCCTGGCGGACATGTCGCCGTAGAGCTCGTGGTTGGAGGAAAGCAGGCGGATCTGCTCGCGCTGCACCAAGGGCTGCAGCTCGAAGGCGGGGGGGCATTACAGGGGTGCCCATCTCCACGCCCAGGGCCTTGAGCTCGTTGGAGCGGGCAATCACGCAGCCGTCGTTGTTGGACATCACCCCCACCGGTACGCCTTCGAGCCGCGGCTGGAAGACCCGCTCGCAGCTCACATAGAAGTTGTTGCAGTCCACTAAGCCAATCATGGGGCTGCTTACACTGGGTGCTCGTGGATGACCGAGCGCACCACTCCCCACACTTGGCAATCCAGGTCGGTGAGAGGAATGGGGGCGTAGCGCGGGTTGCCGGAGCACAGCAACGGCTGGCCCTGGCGTTTCTCGTAGCGTTTCACGATCACTTCGCCATCGACCAGGGCGACCAGGATGTGCCCGGGGCGTGGATCGATGGAGCGATCGACCACCAGGGTGTCGCCATCCTGGATGCCGAAGCCATCCATGCTGTCGCCCTTCACGCTCATGAAGAAGGTGGCCGAGGGGCGTTTCACCAGCCGCTCGTTGAGGTCCAGCGTGCGGCCAACATAGTCCTCGGCTGGTGAAGGAAAGCCGGAGATACCGGCAAGGATGGTGGTGAGGGGCAGCGGCCGCAGCGGCGGGGCCGGCAGCGGGTAGTGGATCTCGGGATCACGCATCGGAAGCTCTCTTTTCAAATGCTGTCTATTTGTACAGTATTCGGCAGGAGCGCTCCGTAAGGCAAACGCTAATGCAAGGCGGGAGCGTGGCAACTGGCGGCCAGAGCCCGGCATGGCGGGGCCCCGTGTTTCTTGAGCCTGGCGTGGCAGCCGGAAAACCCGGCTGCCAAAGAAAACAGGGTGGTTGAAGTGGATCTGCATTAGATGCGGATACCATGGTCTGGCCACACTGAGCGCGTTAGCCGGCCAGATCCGAATTGTTCATCTGTTCCTCAGGAAGGGGCTTGGCTGGCCGTGGCTGGAGACGTGTAGCCTCTCGATGGCCCGGGTGGCGGCAACATGGAGCAGGGCGCGCTCGTTGAGTTCGCGGTGGCGCCGTTCCACCGGGTCTTCTGTCCGCCCTGTGTGCTTCGCGGGGATTACCCCATCGTTGACGCATGCAATATGCATCTCGCGGAACTCCAGCCCCTTGACCCGGTGCAGGGTGGCCAGTCGCACACCGGTTTGTTCGGGGTCGTCGGGGGCATTGCGTGAGATGGGATGGGTGGGTACGCCATGAGATGCCAGTGCGGTGGCAATCTGATCCAGCAGCCGCTGAGTGCGGGCGACCACGCAGCTGTCTGCGCCGCGGCCTTCCGGGGCCTCGGGGTCGTGGTGCGCCAGATGGGCATTGAGCCTCTCTGCCAAGGCGTCCATCTCGGCGTCGAAGTCAGGGTAGTGATGCAGCTCTGGTGCCTCTCCCTGCAGCAGCGAACGGTAGTCCTGCTGGCTATCGCTGCCCTCGTCCAGGTCGTCGATCGGCTGGCCCTCAAGCAGGGCCACGGCGAAGCGCCGGGTCTGTTCGGTGGTGCGGTAGTTGATGCGCAGCTTCTTGCCTCGGCCGCGAATATTGATGCCGCAGCGCGACAGTGCCGCCCGTCGACCATAGATTCTCTGGTGGCCGTCGCCGACGATGAGCAGATCGTCCTGCCCCGCCGGCACCAGGTAGCGCAGCAGGGTCAATGTCTCGGCGCCGAAGTCCTGGGCTTCGTCGACGATAATGTGCGCCCAGGGCGCGGACAGCTCGCCGCGCTCCACCATGGCGATGGCCTCGAATACGCCATCCTCGAAGGGGCGCAGGCGGGCGTGGCTGAGTTGGGTGCGCATCTCCTCGAATACAGGCCAGAGGGCTGCACGCTGACGGCGGTTGAGGGCCACGCCGCGACCGGCCCGGGAAGCGCGGAAGTAGTCCTGACGAGTCAGCACATGCTGGGGCAGGATCACCTGCTGCCACTCCTCGAGGTAGAAGGTTTCCGGCAGGTTGGGTTCGGCAGGCTTCATCTGCATAGCCGAGTCCCATGCCTTCCGGTAGCCCTTGTCGCTGGGGTAGACCAGTCTCGGGGCACCGCGTCGTTTGACCAGACGCGCCACTAGGCGGTCGATATTGACCACTTCGATGCGCGCCAGCTCGTCATCACGGCAAAGCTGGCGCAGGTGTTGCTCGATATCGATGGCCAGATTGCGGGTAAAGGTGGTGACCAGCACCCGCTTCTGGTTGTCGCTGGCCATGTCCTCGAGCAGGCGGCGAGCCAGCCAACGGGCGCGGTGCATGACCACAACCGTCTTGCCGGTACCGGCACCCCCCAATACCCGCACCGGACCGTTCCAGTGGCGCTCCACCAGCTGTCGCTGGCTCGGGTGCAGGAAGACCCGCCAGTGGGCCAGTGGGGCCTGAAGCATGCGCTCCAGCTCCTGCTCTTCCTCCACCACGCGGAAGCGGCGTTGGCTATCGGGGCGGCGCAGCGCAGCGGCGAAGTCCTGGCGATCCACCTCGGCGGGCGTATCGGGTACCCCGTAGGTCTCCAGTACCTCGTTCAGCGGCTCGCCCTGGGCCAGGAAAGTGAGCGCCTCGAAGGCCTCCTCGGGGAGGCGAGGAGCCAGCGCTTCCAGCTCAATCTCGTTGGTCAGCGTCTTGACCGGCCCCAGCATCATCTCCGGCACGCCCAGTCGGAGCAGCTCGCGGTCGCGGGCCTGGAACAGCGGCTCGGCAGGGGCGGCGCTCATGGTGTTGGGGGGCGGTTCGGGATGTTCCGCAGGTACTGCCTCGGTGCTCGAGGCAAGGATCTGCAGGCTGCCTGTCCGAGGATGGATGTCTACCCGGTGGCGGGCAGCCCAGTCGTAGGCGTCGTCGTGTTTGTCGACCCATAGCAGAACGTAAACGTTGCCATGCTCGGGTTTCAGTACGATGGCGCGGTAGTCGTCGTCGACGCGAATCGATCGCAGGTTGGGGTCGGGCGTGGCCAGGGTCTCGTAGTTGAGCCCTGGCGAGCGGGGGTTCTCGCGAAACTTGGTGACCATGGCCATCACCTTGCCCTGCTTGCGGCGGGGAATCCGGGCATAGGCTTCCAGGAACTCCTGAGACAGCGCGACGGTGATCTCACTCATGGTTCACTCCTTTCATCAGTACTCAGCCAGTCCGCGAGGCGCTCGATGGCGTTGTCATCTTCCGGCGTCACGATGCGCCAATCAGCCAGTAGTTTCCGCCAGCCGGCAGGCAAGTCCTCCTCGATGGCCACTGCCACCTGTGGGCCTTCCCAAGCCAGCTCGAGGGTCATGGAAGCCTCTCCGAAGGCGTCCAGTACATCCAGACCCGGGGTCGGCAGCGGCAGACCGCGCTCGGCCAGGGCAGTGACCCATTCGGGCGGCAGCAGGGTCAGCTCATCGTCGATCAGCGCCTGCCACTCGGCGCTGATCGCATCCTGTGGCTCGGCGACCTCGTCAGTTTCAACGGCCAGTGCCGGACATTCCGCCACGGCATCGGTGACGACTCCGTTAGCCACGCCGCTTACAGAGCACAGCGAGAAGCGTGGCAGGAACTGCAGCAGGTTGGCGGCGTGCCAGAAGGCCCGCCAGCGGCCTTCGCCCTCCGGGCTGGCAGGCAGATGGCGGTCGTCCAGGCTGAGGTGCAACTGCAGCTCCCGGCTCAGGCGTCGGGCGTCCTGTAGGGCAGCCGCAGAGATGCTCACCGCCGCCTCGCTGCCCGCGGGCTCATCACGAGAGGCCCCGCTGCCCAAGGCATCCAGGGCGCCACCCAGCAACCGACCTTCTGCGCTCCCATCGGGGAGCAATGCACGGTGGATACCCGGGGGAGCGTTCTCGGCCAGTTCCAGGTCCAGGGCATGACGCAGGGCCGGGTCCTCGAGGGTCCGGGGGTCCAGCCAGTGAAAGGCCTGACCCAACGCCGCCTCGCCTAGTTGCCGTGCCGAGTCCGCTGGATCTCGCAGGTAGGCCAGCAGCCAGGTCAGTGAGCTCTCGTGCAACGCCTTGGCGCCGTCATGGCGGCTGGCCAGGCCCAGCTTGTCGGCCAGCGCATCATAGAGTTGGCCCAGGTGATGGTCGGGGTGGCGTTGCCACAGGGGAACCTCCGGTGGTGCCCCGTCCAGGTCGCGCCAGCCCAGGGTCCAGACCTGGAAGCGGTTGGATGCCAGCACTGCCTGGCGCTTTGCGGTGTCATCGTCCAGCCGCTCGTAGTGGAACTGGAAGCCGTCAAGGTAGAGCGCCAAGGGGCGGGCGGCACGGTTGGCCTCTCCGCCGGGCCATAGCATGAAGTCGGGACGGGTAGGCAGCACCACTCCGTCGCCCGGGCCCAGGTTGCGCTGGGGCTCGATGCGCCAGCTGGTCAGCCGCGGGCTCCCATCGGCCTCGCGTCCGGTCTCGAGGGTAAGGCGCCACCCCGGGTTACCCGCGACAAGCTCCGGTACCAGACGAATCCCGGCATCCAGGCTGGGCAGCAGGTCGATAAACCGCTGCTCCAGCTCGCTCTCCACCAGGGCATTGAGGTCTACGTCTTCCAGGCCGTCGATGGCGACGAGTGACTCGCGGCGATTCAGGATCCGTTCCAGCAGCTCCAGGGCCAGTCGCCGCGAGATCTTGGCCATGTGCCGGCTCTCGCGGTAGGCCAGCAGGCAGCGATAGCAGCCATCCAGCGTCGGATCCTGCTGGCAGCCACAGCTCGCCAGCTGGTGGTGGGCGCTGTCGAGCATCGCCAGCAGCGTTTCCGGCGACTGCATCAGCTCCTTCAGGTAGCCGGTTCCGCCGGGCACGCTGTCATGCAGTACCAGGTAGTGGCGAGAAGGGCCGCCGGCCTGGCCTGGCGTCTGCTGTTCGGTGATGCGCAGGTGGTCCACGTTGCCATGGAAATGGGCCTTGAGCCCCAGGTGCAGTGCGGCGATCAGTGAGTGACGGGCGACATCGGAGATCGCGACATCGGAGAGCGGCAGCAACAGGCGGAGTGCCTCCGACTCCAGCTCGCGGTAGAGGAAAAGGCTATCGATGAAGTCTCCTTCCTGCTCGATGGCACCAGGACGAGCCAGCTGACAGAAGCGCTGGTGGCGCTCATGAGCCTTCATGCCCGCACGCTGCACCTTGCCGCAGTGCTGGCACACCCTGAAGCCGCTGCGTGGCCGCTCGTCCCCGGCAACCGCCAGCGAGGGCGCCTGGTCATCGTGGCGACCGAAGTTGATCTCCAGGAAGTGTGCCTTCGGCACGTACTCGAAGCCGAAGGGGCATTCGGGATCGTCGATGCGGTAGGCGAAGCGTGCACTGCCGGGTGCGATGTCGGTGAGTAACTGGCGCGTGTAGAAGGAGGGCTCGCGCTGCTCGCTGTCATCACCGATACGACTATCGCGATCGCGCACGTTGGCGGTTACCTCGCGCAGGCGCAACAGCTGGCGCTTCTGGGCGCCATCGCCCCACTGGGGGCTGCCGCAGCGCGGGCAGGCCCCGTGGATATCGCCATTGGCGAGGTTCTCGCTGTAATGGCAGTGGTTGCACAGCCGCCAGGACTCGATGTCGCTCAGGCGCAGGTTGACCTGGTCGATCTTCAGCGCCCGCCCCACGGCGTAGAAGGTGTTCTCGGGGGCCAGTTCCACCAGCGCACTCTGGGCGGGACGCTGGAAGTCATAGCTCACTACTTCGTAGGGGCGCGATGACTTCTCACCCTCTGTCTCGCGCTGGGCACGGCTCACCGAACGGATCACCACGCCATTGAGGGTCACGCCCTCTTCGGGAAACGCGTAGTTGGGCAACAGCCCCTCATCGGTGAAGAAGTTGAGCGTGTGCTGTGCATCGAGCCGTCTGGCCAGGTCCATCAGCGCGCGACGCTCGGTATTGATGGCATTCATGGCCTCTTCATTGGCGTCGTCTTGGGGTTGCTTGCGACGGCGTTCCAGCTGGTTCTTGTAGTCGCGAATGGTATCTCGCCAGCTCTGGCGCTGGTTGGCCTTATGTCGCAGTCGGTTGACGATGCGGTATTCGAGGCTGCGGGTATCCTGGTTATTGCCTTCCAGATAGCGCCGCAAGTGCTCGATGGCCTCCTCGCCGAGCGTCGGGAATAGGGCACAGAAGCCCTCGAAGAGGTGCGCCTGGTGTTGGCTTACGTACTCCAGCAGCGGCCAGGGAAAGCCTCTACGGTCGTCGCGGGTGATATTGTCCAGTACCGACGAGAGCCTTCCCGGTAGCATCTTTTCATCGAGCGTTCCGTCGCGAGCCGCGTCGGCCACCCAATGGTCGAAGGCGTATGCCAACAGCTGGCGCTCCAGCACGGCGGTGGCCTGGAGGAAAACCCCAGGCGGTTGCACGCTGCCGGCCATCATCTCGAGGGGCTCGGCGTAGAAGTAGAGGTCGTGTGGCGCGGCGTTGGCGATGGTGACATTCAGGGCATTACCGTCGCGACGCCCAGCGCGGCCGATGCGTTGCAGGTAGTTGGCCTGGGCCGGCGGCGTGGAGCACAGCAGCACCGATGAGAGGTCGCCAATGTCGATGCCCATCTCAAGCGTCGGTGTGGCCGAGAGCAGGTTGATGTCCCAGGGTCGGTCGCCGGTGATGAAGGAGTGCTCCACCCAGGCGCGGGTATCGGCATCCAGCAGCCCGGTGTGCTCATGGCTGACCAGCCGAGTGGGTGGCCTGGGCGAGGGGGCCAATGCCCAGCGGAAGGGGGCGGCCGGCTCGAGTCGGCCGCGGCATTGTGGCTGCAGGCAGGCTAGCCCCTGCCAGAGCATCAGCTGGTCCGGTGGTGCCTGGTGGCGCTGGCCGCAAGCCGAGCATCGCAGTGCCAGCGGCTGGGTCACCGCCCGCCAGTGAGGGCGGGTGAGCGCCCATACTTCGCGACCGCGTAGCTGGACCAGCGAGCGTACCAGCCCCTCGCGCTCCAGGGCGCGCAGCGCCAGGCGATAAGCCTGGCCGAGATCGCCGGCGAGCACCTGATCGGCACCCAGCTGCTTGAGAAACCAGCCGGCATACCAGTTTCCACCTCCCCCGGGGCGTCGCGCACCGGTGATGGTGTCGAAGTTCTTTGATACTGGCTCCAGGGTCAGGAAGGCCGGTGGCGCAGCGCGTGGGCCGTAGTTGGGCAAGCACAGGCTGCGGCGGAAGAACCAAGTCTCGCCGCCGTCGCGGGCATAGCCCTCCACCTCGGGGTGTTCGAAACCACCGCGGGTGCGCAGGCGATGCAGTACACCGAGCAGGAAACGGGCAGCCTGCGCCGCTGTCACCTCACCGATGCCGGGCAGCTCCTGGGCCCAGTCGCCTGCCAAGCGCTCGGCGGCAGCCTCGAGCAGGGTCGTATCCACCCCTAAGGTCACCCGGCCCTGACGCTCCAGGGTACGGCCGATCTGGCTGCGCAGGCCCAGCTCGCTATGCACCTCCCAGTCCAGCCGCCTGGTGACAAGTTCCGGGAGGTCGCTGCCAGCCGGCAGGCTGCCGTGCTGCTGCAGACTGTCGGCATCTTTCAGCCAGGCCATGTTGGGAGCCAGCCAGCGCCCCACGAAGTCGGCATCGCTGCCGGCTTGCCGGCGCATGGCCAGGGCGAAGGTGCTGGCCAGACGATCCAGCGATAGACCCTGTCCCTGGCTGGTCAGCCAGCCATCCAGCGCCTGGCGGAGGGCCTGGCGCCAGGTGCGGGCCTCGAAGAAGCCGGCGCGATGAGCGGCATCCTGTACGCTATCGGAGAAGGCGATGGTCTTGCGGTCATCGTTGTAGGGAGACTGGTAGAGACGCGCCAGCAGGGTGCTGGCGAGCGAGGCGGCACGGAAGCCGAGGATGGACAGTCCACCGCGGGAGCGGCACCAGGGGCAGTGGTCGGTTGCTGCCACCAATCGCTCGCGACGGCGCTCCTGCAGCGCCGGTTGCCAGACGCGCAGCTGTCCCTGAGTGCCGCAGGCCGGGCACGGGCCGCTGGCATCCCCATGGGTCAGGGCTGCGCAAGTGGGGCACAGCTGCTTGACCTGGCCGGTGCGATCGCTGGGCGGTATGGCCTCGCCCAATGGGTAGAGCAGGCAGACGTCCGGCGACTGCTGGAAGTAGCCGCGATAGAAGGCGGAGAGGTCGCGTGAGACATGGCGCGCATCCTCGGCCTTCAATGTGCCCCAAGCCGCGGCGTGGCAGTCGCGACAGTGAATCAGCGGCAGCCGCAGTGGAGCCTGCTCGTCTAGGGGCATGCCGGGGCGCGGGCGTCCCTGGGGGTCGTCGTCGGCGTGGACCAGTTCGGGAGTACCGTCCACGCGGGCGACCATGCGCGACAGTTCCCGCAACCACAGCTGCAGGCGCACGGTCAGCAGTGGCGCCAGCAAGGGTTCTCCGTCATCACGGGGGAGGGGCTCACGGGCCGCCGATACCAACGCCAGCAGGCTGTGCAGCAGTACCTCAGGCTCCCCGGCCCATTGGCGCTCGCGTTTCCAGCGTTCCAGCAGTGCCTTCAGGTCGGTGACCCCCTCACTGTCCCGCAACAGGCGGTGGAAGGCGTCGTGTCGTTTGAGGTCGCGGCCCAGTGCTACCCGCGCGGCGGCGTGCGCGGGGTGGTCGGCATCGCTCAGCGCCGTCACGTCAGTAGTCGGAGGGATACCGCCATCGACAAACCAGCGCTGGTAGGCGGCGGCCAGATAGGCCTCCGGCCGTTCGAAGCGTTGCGGGTCGAGCTGGCGACGCTCGGCCAGGCTTTCCGGCCAGGCGTGGAAGCTCACCTCGCCATGTTCGTCAGTGGCCGCGGTGAGATACTCGTCGGCGGAGAGGCGATCTTCCAGCACTAGGCTGTCGTCATCGAACCCGGTGGCAAAGATCGATGCCGCATAGTCGCGCAGGTGCTGAGAGGCAGTGGCGTCGCCGATGGTGGCGGAGGTGCCCACACAGGCCAGCTCGTCGCCCGACCGTAGCCGCTCTCGCAGGCGCCGGATCAGGCAGGCCAGGTCGGTGCCCTGGGCGCCATCGAAGGTGTGCAACTCGTCCACCACCAGATAGCGCAGGATGCCGGGTGCGTTGTAGCGCCACAGCGGTTGATCCTTGGGCCGCATCAGCAGGAAATCGAGCATCTTGTAGTTGGTGAGCAGGATGTCCGGTGGATGCTGGCGCAGGGTCTCCTTATCGGTGATCACCCCCTCTGGCGACATCGACTTCGCTGGTGCTTCGGGATTGTCACCGGTAAAAAGCCCCACCGTGAGTTTGGTGCCGAGCCCATTGACCAGCCGAGCCACCCGGCGTGCCTGGTCGCTGGCCAGCGCGTTCATGGGGTAGATGATCAGCGCCTTGATACCGCGCTTTTCGGTCACCGCCGGGTCGGCACGCAGGCCAGCGCAGTGATCGAGGATCGGCAACAGGAAGCACTCGGTCTTGCCCGAGCCGGTGCCGGTAGCCACCAGGGTGGAGTGCTTCACTTCTCCGCACAGGCGTTGGAAGGCCTGCTGCTGGTGGCGATAGGGCGGGAACCCCGGATCAACATGCCGGAAGGGGAGGTCTCGATCGTCGCGACGGAACGGAAGGCCAAGCGACAGGTAGGGGCCCTTGAGCAGCTTGCCCGGTGTGGCCAGGAAGCGGTCGATCAGCGCCGTCTCACCCTGGTCGTCGTCGCCGCGGAAGTGCGGCGTAGAGATCGGGAAAGCCGCCCGCAGGTAGTCGTGCAGGCTCAGCTGCAGTTCATGGGCAACGATACTCGGCAGCATGCAGGCTCCTTGGGCACTTCCTTGCGCAGGCTCTTATGTTCACTCAAATTAACAGAAACACCTTGCTACGCCGAGACACAAGCCCCACTGCGGCTGATAAATGGTGGGCATTGACTGACCTCGCCGAAGCTTATCGGCAGCAACGGACGTTTCGAGGTGCTCAAGGCGTAGGCATTAAACGCATCGAAGCTGATGTTGGTGCTGCAGGCTGGGCTGCTCATTCAGGCGGCACGATCTGGCTTTTCAACTTTCCTGGGCTATCCAGGCACTGAGATACGCTGAATACTCGCCAGCCCTGCTCTCGAGCCTGTTTGGCGTCTTCGGGACCAATCGCGACGCCTACACGCCTTTCAGGCCATGCCAGTTCCAGGTTGGCGACGATTGCCTCGCGTTCATCCTGAACGTCCAGGCCCACCTCCGGCAATGGGGCTTTGAGCGTCTTGAGATGGTGCAGCAGACCATTGAGGCCGGGGTCAGCCAAGTCGAAAACCTCTTGCCAGTCGGCAGTATCCGCGCATTTCTGCTCGCAGCGGAGGTGAGCAATGGTATGTCGGTCATTATGGGTAACCACCATGTGATCATGGCCGGGCTGCTTGCTATGACAATCCGCACAGAGCGCCCTGAGGTTAGCGTCGGCATTGTTATCGCGAACCCCGTTGAGGTGGTGGGTGTGCAACAGGTGGCGATGGCCATTGAGCGTTACACCGCAGCTTTCGCAGGTGTAGTCTTTTGACGCCCTGTAAGCACGCGATACTTCAGGCCAGTCTCGGGTATAGCCCTTTTCCTCATGAGTTTGTGGTTTTGGGGCCGGATGTTCGTTGAAGAAGGATTCGTAGTGCTGAAAGAATTCATAAAAGGAAAAGCTAGAAAAGGCAGCCTTGTTGCCGGGTTTACTGTAACCTTTGTAGTTCAGCTTGCTCAGGCAGAGCATACAGACACGAAGGCGTACATTAACTTCCATTGACGGGTTTTGGCGGGAGTAAATGCGAAACTCACCGTCTTGGTCTTGTGTGGCAATGTACCGATGAAAGTTTCCTGTTCGCTTCATTTCTTCCAGGTGACGGCAGAAAGCAATGTGCACCCGGTTGCCATTCAAAGGGTCGATTTGCGCATCCTCGAAGCGGTTCTGAGGGTGGCCTGGCATATAGAGTAGAATCTGCTGGCCCTTGTATTCCAGCAGATTGCCCGTTTTTTTGACTTCCTTGAACTCCTCCCAGCTTATCTCTCGGCCACCTTCTTCGATGATGGGTGGAGCGCTAGAAGCAGTTTTTACATTGGCTGGGGGCGGTAACGAGTTCTTGAGGTTGAACTCGGCAGCCATTGGTGGCCCCATGCGACTGACCGCTGCACGCAGGGCGGTTAAGTCAATCTCGAGTTTCATGAATCCACCTCGGAGAGGATTTCACGAATCTGGCTTTCAGCATTGGTCAGGATACGGAAGCTGACCCGGCGCGAGCGATCATGGTCTTCTTGGCCTAGGTCGTTCAGCACTAGGTGCGAGGAAGAGAAACCCACGGCGGCGATGGTCTGTTTCACCCAGCTCTTTTGCAACTGTGTTTCTGGCAGTTGATAGAGATAGCTCAGTACCGATCGAGTTCGGTCCTGGGAGAGCTTCATGTTGCGGAAGTAGGCTTCGTCCTCACCCACGCTGCTGTTCCAACGGCTGGAGGTGTGGCCCTCGATACGGATCTCGTCGATGGCTTCCCGAAAGGGAGTGAGTACGTCGAGATAACGGGGATAGAAGTCGTTAAGAATGCCTTCGAAACGTGGGCGAAGCTGAGCCGATCCAGTGGTAAAAAGCACCTTCGGTGACTGGAAGGTCAGCGCTAAAGTGTCGGCATTAATCTCGGCCTGCCAGGTTTCTAGGTCATCGGAAAATTCATCCATCAGGGCCTGATAGATCGCGACCTGTGTTTCCTGATAAGCCTCGGCGACCTCAGTGACACGATCACGCTGTTCAAGGGCATGACGCATCAACGCAATCGAGATCAACAGGAACACCATCATGAGGCCGGCCATCAGGTCAGAGACGCTCAGCCAATGATGTTCTTCTTCGTTACCAGCCGAGCTTCCCTGGCCAAAAATAGTGTTCAGGCGGCTCATTAGTAAGCCCCACTATTGGCGGATTGCACGACTTTATGCATCTCGTTAGTGAGCTGCTGGTAGTCCTGCGTAAAACGACCGGTAATCTGGGCCAACTGGTTGCCCATCTGCGTTAGGCTTCGGGAGAGCTCTTCCTGCATGCCTTGGTCAAGAGCACCGACCTGATCGCTAACGGATTTTCCGGTGCTCTGCACCACTTCCTTGAGCACTCCATTCAGTTGTTGTTGAGCCGCGCTAAGCTCGCGCTGATATTGTTCGCTGGCCGATTCCAGCGCCTGGCGATGCTGGCTCTGCACGCTCTCGAGCAGCTCGCGGGACTGACCATGTGCCTGACGTAGCTGGTTCTGGGTCTCCTCGCCAGCCTCGCTCAGGGTTCGGGTGAGCTGCTCACTATTACTGGTGAGATGCGTCGTCATGTCGGAGAGACGGGTATTCAGGTCCTTATAAGCATCCTCGAGACTCTGGGCAATCTTGTCTGATTGGGAGGAGAGCTGGTCGGAAGTCCCCTGTAGGGATTCATGTACGCGGTTGTAGCGATCATTCAGGCCGCTGGCACCTTCGATCATTTCCTGATTAAGGCGCGCACTACCCTGGAGTAGCTCATCCTTCATACTGGCACTGCCCGTCATCAGTTCCTGTGCAGCACTCTGGGCGGCCTGATTGATCTCGGAGACGGTTTCATCGACTTGGCGCCGAATCTCCGGTACGGCTTCCACAGCGCGGTCACGCATGTCCTTGAAGGCGCCCAAGTGCGATTCGAGGTCATCCAATTGACGCTGGGTAGTGGTGAGCAGGGTTTCGAGGCCGCTCATGGTCTCTGGAATCGCCGTGGCCTTGTCGCTGATGGCTGTCACGCTGGCCTCTGTCTGGGCAATGGCGGTAACGCCTTGGGCATACTGGTCACGCATCTCGCCGAGTTGCTGACGGTAGTTTTCCTGCCACTCGACCAGTGACTTCACCGAGGCATCTAGTGCCTTGAAGTTTTCACCGAACTGCTCAGTCAACTGGTTGTTGAAGTCCTGAATGACCTCCTTGAGGGCATTGATCACCTGTTCGGTGGCGGACTTCGACATCATCTCCGCGAAGTCCTGCATCTGTGTCGTGAGCTCACGGGCGAAGGCATCGAAGCGTTCGCGCTGGGCTTCGGCGTGTAGGCCCAATGCCTCGGCAGCCTCGGCTTGGCGGCTAGCTTCTTTGGCAAGTGCCTTGTGATTGTCGTCCTGATGCTGGCGCAGCAGGCGAATCTGCCCTGTCAACGTATCGCTGTCGTCACCGGCGATTGCCTGATGCAGACTAGCGAGATTTTCGTTCTGTTCTCGCAGAAGCTGGTGGATATGTTCCGGGCCGATCTCGTCCGGGCCGCTGGCAACATTCGCCTTCGGCTGCAGCCAGGGGAGGCCAGTGATCACCTTGTAGATTATAGTCATTGCCATGCCGAACAAACTGGTCATGAAAGCCGTCTGCAAGCCACCTAGCAATAGGCTGATGCTCCCGTCGATATCTTCCGGATCGAAGTGAAGAAGGCCGATAACGATACCGATAAAGGTTCCCAGCATCCCCAGCGAGGTGAGCAGGTTGGGGGTGTAGTGGGTCAGGCTCCTGAGCTTATCCGTCTTGTAGCAGACCAGCGCAATGACGAAGAAACCCGCGATCAGGCCGAAAAACACGCTGGTGACCGTGCCGGCGTCAGCGGTGGCTAGATAGGTTTCCAATCCGCTCGGACCGCGTAAAAGTGCCGTAAAAAAATCCATACTTCAGTTCCCTTTTGGCCATTTTATATATTGCGACGTTTTTTAACGTTCCTAATGCGAGCCCTATCTATTTCAGAGTTGCGTAGTTGTCAAGGTTTTTTGAGTCAGCTGGCTTATGGATTTTCATGAAACCTTTCCATATGTCAGGTGGCTTAATAATTCATTGGAAAACTTAGTGTAAACTTCTACTGTTTGCTCCATTTCATTGAGCATGTCCTGTTCTAAGCCTGGCTTTCTTGCGCTGTAAATAGCTACCCAGATTCTTTTTCGCATTACTGATCTTACGAAAGCGGATAGTTTGTTAACTTTGTTGTTTTTTATTTTTGCTCTGCAAACAAAGCTTCCATCCCAAAGCCAGATATCTATATGTCCTTGTTTATTTTTTAGTGAGGATTTCATGATTTTTGTGCCATTTCTAGCAAAGGCAGAATGAATATAGGTGCCATGCATCGGCTGACTTGAGATTTCAGACAAGATCGTTCCGTCGTTTCGCCAGTATCTTGATGTGCCGATTAATTCTCCATGTGAGAATGAAATTTCCTTTTCCTTTGTGCCGTTTTCATACCAGAATTCGGACATGCCATGCTTTTCTCCATCATAAAGCTTTACCTTATATTTTTTCTCTCCGGAAGGGTGGTTGCTGATGATTTCCTCGTGTCTCTTTTCCTGCAGATCAGTCACCCTTGATATAATGCTGTTGATTTTTTCAAGTGCTTTTTGATGGGCGGCTTCATGTTGTTTGGGTTGGGTTATTCTTAGTAAATGCTCAAGGTCTTTTTTTATACTTTCAAGTTTGCGTATCTCGGTGATTGCCAGGTTGAAGTCATGAGAAGAAAGCTCCTGCTCTTTGTTGGCTACCCTTTTTTCTATGCTATTGATACTGGAGAGTTCTATTTCTTTTTTTAGGGAATTGTTTTTTCTTACATATTCATCTTTTTCAGAGTCTAATGTTTTTGCGATGATTTCATCGTATTTTTTTGATAGTGCTTTTCGTTTTTCGCTGGTTTCTATTAGGTCAGCTGAATTGCTGATCAGGTGGTTTATGTCATTCTCCAAACTTGAGGCTTGGGTTTTTATAAGAAGTAGTTCTGAGCTTTTCTGCACTCCATCTGCCAGCTCATCCAGAAGCTCAACTCCATTGCTGATGGCTTTGGCTGTCGAGACGGTGGCTTTTTTTATATTGCCAAAAAATGACATGTTTCTTCCTTGAGTGTGAGAATTTTATGCCAAAAAATCTGACAGGCTATTTTTTTCAGAAAACCTTGAATACGAAGAGCCAATTTTTCATATCTCGTCGTCGTCCGAATCGAGCGCCGTGAGCTGGGCACCCAGCTCCTGCTCGACGTTGTAGGCCGACGGGTGGAGCAGCCGCTCGGCGTCTCCACGCTTGCGGCGACGCTCCGCGTGGTGGGTGAGGCCGGTACCGGCCGGGATCAGACGACCCACCACCACGTTCTCCTTGAGGCCGCGCAGGTAGTCGCGCTTGCCGGTGACAGCCGCCTCGGTCAGCACCCGCGTGGTCTCCTGGAAGGAGGCCGCGGAGATGAACGACTCGGTGGCCAGGCTGGCCTTGGTGATCCCCAGCAGCAGCCGCTGGTACTTGGCCGGGAACTTCTCCTCCTTCTCCAGGCGCGCGTTCTGCTCGAGCACGCGGACCAGATCGGCCTGGTCGCCGGGGATGAAGTCGCTGTCGCCGGCGTCGGCGATCTCCACCTTGCGCAGCATCTGACGCACGATCACCTCGATGTGCTTGTCGTTGATGCCCACGCCCTGCAGGCGATAGACGTCCTGCACCTCGGTGGTGATGTACTTGGCCAGCTCGGCGATGCCCAGCAACCGCAGGATATCGTGTGGGTTGCTCGGGCCGTCCGAGATCACCTCGCCCTTCTCGACCGACTCGCCCTCGAAGACCGCGATCTGGCGCCACTTGGGGATCAGCATTTCGAAGGGGTCACCCTTGTCTGGTGTAATTGCCAGACGACGATAGCCCATGCTCTCCTTACCAAAGCTGATAACACCGCTGATCTCGGAAAGAATGGAGGACTCCTTGGGTTTGCGCGCCTCGAACAAGTCGATGACGCGCGGCATACCCACGGTGATATCCTGGTTGTGGGTCACCTCGAAAGGGATGCGCGTGATGGCCTCACCAATGCCAACTTTAGCACCGCTGAGGAATGGGACAGACGAAGCTGGAGGAATAGGATAACGGAAAGTTACGTGAGATTGCTCCTCAGTGGAATGAATTGGAATTCCCAAAACTGAGCGTGCCCAACGCTCCACTTTACTCCCTAGAGAATCACTCCTCCGTGGCAACTTCTTCACAATCGTAACGAAACTATTATCATTTTCATAAAAAACATTCCCTTCCACTTCGGCAATAATCGGGTGGCTGTAGGGGGCCCAGTTCGCTACTACCTGCCCAGCATTGACTTTATTATTATCTTTGACCGAAAGCTCCGCACCATAGGGCAGCTTGTAGTATTCCCGTTCGCGGCCATGTTCGTCGGCCACGGCCAAGGCACCGGAGCGGGACACCACCACCAGCTTGCCGTCGCTGCGCTCGACGCACTTGATGTTGTGCAAGCGCACCTTGCCACCGTGCTTTATCTGAATATTTCCAAGCGGCTGAGTTCTCGAAACCGAGCCCGAATTCTTCTTACTATCGAGCATCATTTGAGTGCCTGGCTCACCGATGGACTGAGCGGCAATGATCCCTACCGCTTCGCCTATATGCACCTGGTGACGCCGTGCGAGATCCCGTCCGTAGCAGGCCGAGCAGACGCCATGCGGGGTCTCGCAGGTGATGGTCGAGCGCACCACGATCTCGTCGACACCCATGGTGTCGAGCTCGGCACACCAGGCCTCGTCGAGCA
>NZ_VBUI01000039.1 GCF_005780185.1 Halomonas urmiana
GCGATGATCTACCTGATTGGCAGCCCCGTGGGGCGCCTGCTGGATCAGGCCAAATCCACATGATGTGACGAAGAACCCAAAAAGGGGGACACCAAGACCCCGTAGACCATGCCCTGGGCCGCAGCCGTGGCGGCCTGACGACCAAGATCCACATGGTCTGTGATCGGCATGGATGGCCGCTGACCTTCACGCTCTCCCCCGGACAGGACTCGGATACACGACACTTCATCCCGGCCATGGAACACGTTCACCTGCCTGGAACCAGGAGCAGGCCACGTAAGCGCTGTCGCTACATCGTGGCGGACAAGGGCTATGACAGCGATCCGCTGCGACGCTACTGCGACCGGCACCGCATGAAGCCGATCATTGCCCGACGCAAGATGAAACGAAAACCACACCCTGGCGCCCCAAGGGGCTTCGACAGGTCACGTTATCGAGAGCGGAACATCATCGAACGCTGTTTGGGTGGATCAAGGAACTGCGCCGTGTCTGCACCCGCTACGACAAGTTGGCCAGCAGCTTCAGAGCGATGGTATGCCTAGCCTGCATAGACCGCTGCCTACGTACCGACTTTCCAGACAAAACCTAGTCACGCCACGTTGGCTCGGGTGATGGACCTGGTGAGTGCCGAGCAGTTGCAGTCAGCCTTTGCCGAGTGGATGAAGGCCTGCCATGACGTTACTGATTGGGCGGTGGTGGCCATTGATGGCAAGACACTGCGCGGCTCGTACTGCCGCGGTAAGGGGAAGGGCGCCATCCACATGGTCAGCGCCTTCAGCGCGGCAAATGGGGTGGTCTTGGGTCAGGTCAAGACAGCGGAGAAGTCCAACGAGATAACGGCCATTCCTGAGCTGCTCAAGCTACTGAATCTTCAGGGCTGTCTGGTAACGATCGATGCTATGGGTTGCCAAAAGAAGATTGCCACTCAGGTCCTACAGAAGGGCGCGGATTACCTACTCTCGGTGAAGGAAAATCAGCCAGCCTTGGCAGATGCCTTTGAGGCGGCGTTCCCCATGGCCAAGGTGGTTAACTTCGGTGGGGATGCCTATGTCACGGATGAAAAGAACCGGGGGCGGCAAGAGACTCGCTACCACATCGTGAGTGAGATTACTAAAGAGTTTCAGAAGCTTAGCTACGAGTGGCCAGGGTTGAAAACGGTGGGTGTGGTCATGAGCTTTCGCCAAGAAGGTGATGAAGCCCCGGAGGCGCCGATGATCCGTTACTACATCAGCTCAGCCGAGCTTAGCGCCAAAAAGCTAGCCGAAGCGGCTCGCCAACATTGGTTTGTCGAGAACAAACTCCACTGGTCCCTGGATGTCGCTCTCCGCGAGGATGCCTGCAAAATCCACCGCGGATAGGCAGCGGAAAACCTCGCAAGGGCCAGGCATATAGCGCTGAATTACCTGAAAGGGGAGAAGTCTTTCAGGGGCGGAATCCGGTGGAAACAGAAGAAAGCGGCACTGAATGAGACCTATCTGGCAGACATTCTCGCGGTGTAGGCTTTTTCATGCGTTTTCCCCGGGTTTGTCGCCGGTTAGGAGAGATGCTATCTAAAATTTTCTCTGCTGCCTAAATTAACCTAGGTAAGTTTTTGTGGTTCTCTCATAGCAAGTTTAGGTGTTTAAATGACCAAAAGCCAGCCTTTAGTTTCTGTTTTATGTACTGTTTATAACGAAGTTCTATATATAAAGAAAATGATCTCTAGCCTGTCTTGCCAAAGTTATTGTAACCTAGAAGTTATTGTTGTTGATGATGGGTCTAATGATGGCACGGCAGATGTATTGAGGAGTGAGGTCCAGGAAAAAAGTTGGTTGAAAGTTGTTTTCCTTACTTCAAATAAAGGGAAAGCTTTCGCTCAAAATGTTGCATTTGATAATGCTATTGGAGACTACATATGCTTGCATGGTGGAGATGATGAATCGCACCCTGATAGAATTAAGCGGCAGTTAGAATTCCTTCTTAGATATGACCTTGACTGCTGTATTACGCAGATTTCCACATGTGATGAAGAAGGTGTTATCTTAGAAAAAGAATTCTCTAAATTCATAAGCTTTACAAAAAGTCCAGAAGAAATACTAAAGGGTTCTTCGTTTCCTGCAGGCACAATTATGATGTCAAAGTCACGAGCAGAAACTGTTTACCCACTACCGACATCCCTTCCTTATGAAGATAGATGGATAACATTTAAAATACAAAAGAATTGTAAGGCATTAGGTTTTGTGAGTTCTCCATTATATTTTTACCGACAACATAAAGGGAATTCTTACCTTTTAAAAAACGGAAACTCATACTTGCTTCAGTTTTCTGCCCTAAAGAAAATGAAAGAGCGGGACTTTATTGTTGATAAGGTCCTGTTTAATGAGTTTTCTGATGATGAACAGTCCGAGTTAAAGTGGCTGTTCTGTTTTAAGGAGGCCATGGTAGACAGGCTAAAATCAAATGAAATAGTCAGGTTCGATAGAAGAGTCTTGCTCTCTAATAGGATTTCTTTTGGTAGCAAGGCGTTTTACTTTTCTCCATCAATCATTTTTTTTATCCACCACTTGAAGTCAAGGTTTTATAGAAATTCAACATCCTCTATTGCTGGAGTAAAAGTGGATGGCGGAGTGATATTATATAACTGATTTCGGTGTGGGTATGGCGCAGAACTGAATGTGCAGCGACTATAATTCCTGAATTCAGGCCATGAACCTGTTCCCGAATGAATTGCTGACTAACCTTACTAGCTGCTAGCAGAGTATAGTTTCTATATGGGGTTGATCACTCTGTATTCTTTAGCTAAGTATTTTATTTAATTATTGGTGAGAAATGATTGTCTTTTCAGCCCTATATGATGGGAAGCCTCCGGAAAAAGCGAGATTTTTAGCGGCAGAAAAAAGTTCGATTCATAGTTAAAGCACTGAGCCGTATAGATGGGAGAATAGTGCTGGTTAACTCAGCGCCGAACCAGATTAATAAAGCCGATAAAATGAACGATGTAGATATAGATGGTGTCACCGCTCAGCTGGTCACCCCTAAAACCAAGTTGCATGGGTGGGCTGGCAGGCTTTTTAACTTAATAGATGTTTCTAGCGTTGTTGATTATGTGAGTAAGAATTTTGGGTCACCAGACATTGTGTGGTGTTATAATGGGTACACCTTCGAGTTAATGTTAGCTAAAAAATTTAAGCGGCAGTTCGGCCCTATGCGTCAACGTAGTTGTCACCTAAACGGATTGAGAGGTGATCAACGTGCGTTACCCCGCAGAGCGTAAGGAAGCCATCCTCAAGAAGATGGCGCCACCGATGAGCATGACCATCCCGGAACTGGCCGAACAGGAAGGCATCACCGCGACAACCCTCTACAATTGGCGGAAACAGGCCAGAGCACGAGGACAGGTTTTGCCATCACGTTCCACCAAGCCCGATCACTGGACCAGCCAGGAGAAGTTCCAGATCGTCCTGGAGACGGCCCCGATGAACGAGGCCGAACTCAGCGCCTATTGCCGCGAGCGTGGGCTCTACCCCGAGCAGGTGGAGGCCTGGCGGGATGCCTGCATGAACGCCAACGATGATGCAGCAGCCCAGGCCAAACAGCTCCGCCAGGCGCGTAAGGCGGAGCAGAAGCGGCTCAGCAAGCTGGAGCGCGAACTGCACTGCAAGAACAAGGCTCTGGCTGAGACGGCAGCACTGCTGGCCTTGTCAAAAAACTGTTTAGGGTGGGGCACCCTCTTGTCGGGACAGAAACTCGGCGGCTGCCTATACTCAGCCTGGGCGCCAGAGGCGCAGCCGATCGCTTTTTGGTGGTCCGTCCCCGGGAAAAAACGTGGTTCGGGCGGCGTGCTGGACTTGACAGTGGTGACACCCGTCTCGGGTGATCCCAGGGAAAACGCACGACAAACCGCTCTACGACGGGGCTTGTAGGGCAATCGAAATCCGCCTACCGTGAAACGCTAATGCATTTTTTCACGGATAGCCCTCATGCTGACGCCTTCATTGATGCACCATTTATCGATCATTCCGGACTTCCGCCAGGCGTGGAAAATCAAACATCAGCTGTCAGATATCCTCTTTCTGACCGTCTGTGCGGTGATCTGTGGTGCTGAAGGCTGGGAGGAGATCGAGGATTTTGGACACGCGAAGCTCGATTTTCTGCGCCAGTATGGCGATTTTGCTGATGGCGTACCCAGCCACGATACCCTGGCGCGCGTGATGGCACTGATCAATGCCACGCAGCTTCAGAAGGCCTTTGCCGACTGGATGAAGGCCTGCCATGAGGCCAGCGATGGGGCGGTGGTGGCGATTGATGGCAAGACGCTGCGCGGCTCCTATTGCCGAGGCAAAGATAAGGCCGCCATCCATATGGTCAGTGCCTTCAGTACCGCCAACAATGGTGTGGTGCTGGGCCAGATCAAGACGGACGCTAAAAGCAACGAGATTACGGCCATTCCTGAGCTACTGAAGCTGTTGGATCTCTATGGCTGCCTGGTGACCATTGATGCGATGGGATGCCAGAAGAAAATCGCCCAAACGGTCCGTGAGAAAGGCGCCGACTACCTGCTGGCGGTGAAGGAAAATCAGCCCAAGCTGGCTGCAGCCTTTGAGGAAGCCTTTCCGATGAGCGTGATCGCGAACTATCCCGGTGATTCCTATGTCACCGTTGAAAATAACCGGGGAAGGGAGGAGTCCAGGTATCATGTAGTTAGTGATATTACCAAAGAATTTCAAGATCTTAGCTACGAGTGGCCTGATCTGAAGACCGTTGGCGTCGTGCTGTCTTTCCGGCATGAAGGTGAGGATGCGCCTACAGACACGGTGGTACGTTACTACATCAGTTCTGCCACACTGACGGCGGAGCAATTCGGAAAAGCTGTCCGCCAGCATTGGCTGGTGGAGAATAAGTTGCATTGGTGCCTCGACGTAGCCATGCGAGAAGATGCCTCCCGAATTCATCGTGGTCATGCTGCGGAGAACTTGGGTACGGTAGAGTGCGACATATCGCGATGAATTACCTGAAAGGGGAGGCATGTTTCAAAGGTGGTGTGCGGCGAAAACAGAAGAAAGCAGCGTTGGATGAGACCTATCTGGCGGACGTTCTCGCGGTGTAATCATTTTCGTGCGTTTTCCCTGGGCTAGGTACGGCAGTCCGGGGTGACGCTGCCTGAGCCGCCACGTCAGGGTCGTAAGGCATAGCGTGGTGCGTGATGGCCCAGGCAATTCGCGCCGTCTTGTTGGCCAACGCCACGATCGCCACATTGACGTGCTTACGTTCCGTCAGTTGCCGGAGCCAGCGGCTTAGATTGTCGTCCTTGGTTCCCGTGTAACGCACCACCGCTCGGGCACCATGGACCAGTAACGTGTGCAGGTAACTGTCGCCGCGCTTGCTGATGCCCAGCAAGCGATCACGCCCACCGGTACTGTGTTGGCGTGGCGTCAGGCCCAACGAGGCGGCAAAATCTCGCCCGCACTTGAAGGCCTTGGCATCTCCCAGGGCCCCGGCCAGGGCACTGGCGGTGATCGGGCCAACGCCGTGTAGGGTCATCAGGCGTTTGGCCACTGGGTTGGTCTGAACATGCTGTTCGATGCGGTCGGTCATCGCGGCGATGCGCTCGTTGAGATAACGCAGGTCGTCTGCGAGGCCTGCCAGCAGGATCCGGAAATCGTCCGTGAGCCCTTTCTCTGCATCCTCCAGCCAGCACGGCAAGGCGGCACGCAACTGGCCAAGACCGGTAGGCGCCACCAGGCCGTACTCGCTGACCAGGCCGCGAATCTGGTTGGCCTTGGCGGTGCGCTGCTGGACCAGTTCACTGGGGATGCGATGCGCCGCCTGTACGTCCTGCTGAGCCACTGTCTTGATGGTCACGAAGCGCATGTGCGGGCGCGCCATGGCCTCACAGATCGCCTCGGCATCCGCGCGATCATTCTTGTTGCTCTTGACGTAGGGCTTCACGAACTGGGCGGCGACCAGCTTGACGCGATAGCCACGCGCCTGAAGCGCACGTGCCCAGTGATGGGACGAGGAGCAGGCTTCCATGCCAATTTCGGCGCCGACAGGAACGCGTTTGATGATGGCATCCAGCCACTTGTCGCGCTTGTACTTGCCACGCCATTCAACCTGGTCATGTCGGTCTACGCCGTGGACATGGAAGACCGATTTGGCAATATCAACACCAACACCAACGTGTGAAATGCTCATGGGATGCTCTCCTCTGCCACGGGCAACACCCTCTCAGTTTGGCGCGTCGGCGCCCGTCGGCGCCGGGAGGGTGGGGAGGACTCCATCCCATTGGTGAGCGGAGAAGGGTACCGGCGCTGGCCCTCCTGCCTCCACCGTGGTGTCTAAAGTGTTGCGGTCATTCTATGAATCCAGGATATAGCGAGGCAAGAGGGCGCGAGATGCCCTTCATTAAAATCTTTAACTGTAAATCACGAGGCGACTAATTAATTTTTTATATCACCTTGTTATTGTCAATGCGGAAGATTTTCCTCTATGAGTTATTTCTCAATATGTGAATGGATTAAATCTGGTCCGGTTAATCACATGGAATCCGACAGTTACACCTGTTTTATTAATTATTTAAATTCAAGGCGGAAAGTCCACACGAAATAGGACTCGTTTTGTGATTGGCTTTAAGCTAATGGCTTACTTGTAGGGTGAGTTTTTAATGATACTGATCTCTGCTCCATATGGCGGACAGCCGCCAGAAAATTCAAACTTCTTGGCGGCTGCAAAAAAAATACGATTCATAATAAATATCTTGGCAAAAATTGACAGCGTTGTGCTAATCAATTCTGCCCCGAAAGATAATTATAATGAAATTTTGGTTGACACTGTAAATATTTCAGGAGATGCTAAAATAAAAGTTATCACTCCAAAGGCAAGAAAAAATATATGGTTAGGGAGGGTTGTAAATTTACTGGAAGTGCCAGAGATAGTCAATTTTCTGCATAATAATTTTGGCGCTCCAGATGTAGTTTGGTGCTATAATGCTTATGCTTTTGAGCTTACTATAGCTAGATATTGTAAGAAAAAGTACGATAGCCGAGTTGTCCTCGAGTTTGAGGATTGGCATTTTGCTAGAAGCAGGGGGCTAAATCCCAAGCCTTTTGTTGATTGGTTTATATGGAAAAGAAGCAGGAAAGTTGTCGATTATGCTTTTGTAGTAAACTCCTTCCTTGAGGATAAGTTAAAAGACTTCCCATTAGAAACCAAAAGACTCCCTGGTGTTTTAAGTGAGAGTGTTTTGAGTTTGCAGAAGTCCTCGCCCCCATTTAAAGACTCCAGCGCCATAACTGTTGGCTATTTTGGTGGGTTAAATGTAGATAAGGGTGCTGGTTTTTTAATGGACTTAATTGAGGAGTCTTCACTTAGAGGTTTAAATATTAACTTTGTTGTGACGGGGAAAGGCCAGCTTTCTGAAGAGTTTTACAGATTGTCTTGCGAGTACTCGGATTCTTTATCGTTTATGGGTGCTGTGTCTGATGAGAAACTGGTATCAGCCATTTCAGAAGTTGACGTCATTGTTAATCCACATGTGGTCAACGAAGGGGTTTTTCCATTTAAAATAACTGAAGCAATTGCTAGCGGGCGGCTTGTTATAACCACGCCGTTAACTGATTATGGTAGCGATGGCTTGTTAGAAAAAGCAGTTGTTTTTTGTGATTTAGATATTGATTGTTTTCTTCAGGCCATAGTAGATTCTCCATTCTTTTATGATGAAAATAGCCATCATATGTTTAATCTTTTTTCAGAGTTGTCAGATATGTACTCAGCGAATGCCCTAAGGGAAAAGTTTTTGATTGCACTTGAAAGAAAGTCATGATTGTTAATAAATATAGATCTGAGAAAAGTTTCCTTAGGTTTTGGGCTTTGCTGTTGTTTGTAGTGCTTCCATTAGGACAGTTGCCATATTTTGTTCTTGGTGGCACGTTGCCGTCTCCTCTTCTTGTTTGGAGAGAGGTTGTTGTTTTTTTAATACCAGCAATTTATATTCTTTTTTATGGTTTGGTGGTAGCGCGGTTTGTGATCCTGGCAGTTGTTATAATGTCAGTTTTGACTAGCTTTCTGGTTTTTATGGCTGGTGCTGCGAGCTTAAATAGTGGTATCCCGCTTGTTCTTGGAGCCCTGACATATTTTTCTGTAATTTGGCTTTCCTTGTTTTTTCACTCTCTACCGCATGCTAGGTTATTATATATTTTAAAATTCTTAAAGTATTCTATGATATTTGGCGGGGGAGGGTTGGTCGTAGATTATGTTAGTGGCTATTCGATAAGCTCAAGTATTTCAGGTGGTGAGCGGATTGACTCGCAAATAACTTTGGTGCCAAGAGCGCTTTTTTTATATACCAGCGTTACATTTGCAGCATCACTGCTGGGTGTTATGCTCCTTTTTAACTCGATACTAGCTCCGATTGTGTACACAAATGATCACAGAGGGAAGGGGTACGTTAATGTCGTGGCAGTGCTATGTGCTGTTGGAGGTATATTAGTAACTTTTTCTCGCGTGGGTTTTGTTCTTATTTTTTTGTGGGCTATATTTAATCTTGTAACCAAGGTCAGTCTCAAGTCAATAATAAGTGGTTTATTTTCTCTTTGCTTTTCTTTTGCTTTTCTTTGGGCGTTTCTAGGTGATAAAGGTACTGATTTCCTATATAAGCGTGTTGAAAGCTTGTTTGTTTTAAATGAAAATGTAGATAGCCATAGAATTCTCCGCTGGAAAGAAGGTGTAGATGATATGGTTAAAAACTTTTTTACCGGAGCTGGCGTAGGCACTGGTAACACAAGATCGGCTCAGTACATCGGTATTAATCACTATGAAAGCACTCCTCTTTGGGTGTTCAATGAATCTGGCTTGATAGGTTTTTTGGTTTTTTTCTCGCCCTACATATCATCAATTTATTTTTTAGTTAGAGCTAGAATAAGTTTTAAAGATAAAATTTCTATTTTTTACCTGTGGGCAGGGATGTTGTTCGCTATATCAATCAACCCTGGTGGCTCTGCATATTTGTTTGTTGCATTGATTGTTTTTTTATCAGCTTGTTTGGCGAATAAAAGTCGGCGCCATTGTGCGGAATAAGTTTTCCTGTTTAAGTTGTGAATAAAGCTCTGTGTTGTCCATGCAGGCTTTTCTCCCAAAATTTTTCAGATAATAGCCTATCAGCATGCTAAAAATTTCATTAGGGTCAGGAGAGGTTTCTGTTGAGAGAGAATAAAAGAGGGGGTTGCCAGCCCGAGTATAGTAATAACCAACCAATCATGCCAAGTCATGTAAATATGAAGATATACTATGTTTCACCTAGTTTTTATCCTGCGATTGAGTATGGAGGGCCAATTTTTTCAACGCTCCATACATGTCGTGAGTTGATTCGAAAAGGGGTTGTTCTTGATATTCACTCGACGAATGTTAGTAGAAAAGGTAGGTTGGAAGTTCAAACATCACATCCTGTCGAGTTAAAAAATATAGGTGGACAAGTTTGGTACCATAGAGAGACGATTGCTAATAGAATTTCACTTTCACTTTTACGGCACATGCCGAGATCAGTTAAGAATTCAGACCTAGTGCATACGCAATCGATTTTTTCTATCTCCACCCCGGCTTCGATAATATTTGCTAAGGTGTTTGGTAAGCCAGTCGTTGTATCTCCTCGAGGATCTCTTGGAGAATGGTGTGTTAATCAAGGCTCTAAGCTAAAAAAGAGCTGGCTTAATTTTTTCTTTAAACCTTTCATTAATAATATATATTGGCACGTCACTGCAGATTCAGAAAAAATGGATGTTTTAAGATTTTTTCCTGAAGTTAAAAATGATAAATTCCTAATCGTGCCTAATGGGGTTGATAGAGTTATCGATAATCCTGTTTCAAGGGAAGAGCTAGAAAGTAATTTGAAAATTAATCTTCCAGATAAATACGTGTTATCTGTTGGAAGAGTTGATAAAAAAAAGGGGTTTGATTTCACAATCCAATCTCTCACTCATCTAGATGAGTCTATGCACCTTGTGGTTGCAGGAGAGGATTATGGTGAAAAGGATAATCTGTTGGGTATGGTTGATGATCTTGGGTTGAAAGGTCGGGTGCATTTCGTGGGGCAGGTTGAGGGCCCCGTTAAGGCTTCTTTATACTTCCATGCCATGATTTTTATGTTGAACTCTCGCCATGAAAACTTTGGGAATGTTTATCTTGAGTCACTTTCTTATGGAACGCCCATTGTAGCAAGTGATAATACGCCGTGGGGTTTTATTGACGAAGCAGGTGCAGGGTGTTGCGTTTCAAATGAACCTGAGTTAATTGCTGATAAAGCTAGCTTCCTGTTAGGCTTGGTTGAAAGTGGTGGTGCTGAGTTGGCAGACAGGTGCGTAGAAGTTGCTTCTGGTTTTTACTGGGAGAATATCGCCGAAAATTTTGTAAAAGAATATGATAGAATTATCAAGGTGGAAAATGAAAATCACGGCAATTATTCTGACATATAACGAGGAAAAGCATCTAGCACGCTGCATCGATAGCATTAAGGAGGTGGCAGATACTATAGTTGTTGTAGATAGTTTTTCCACTGATGCCACATTGGATATTGCTAGATCATATGGTGTTGATGTCGTTCAGCGCGAGTGGGTGAATTACGCAACTCAGTTTAATTGGGCGCTTACACAGATCGCTGTTGATACTAGCTGGGTGTTGCGTATTGATGCTGATGAAGTCTTGTCGGAATATTTGTCCACTGAAATTAAGCTGCATCTACCTGAGCTTGGGTCAAATATAGAGGGTGTCTATTGTGATCGGCGTATGAAATTTTTGGGTCAGCCTATCCGTTACGGGGGAGTGTTTCCAATCCGTGTTCTACGGTTGTTTCGCTATGGTCGTGGCGAATGTGAAAATCGTTGGATGGATGAGCACATCAAGGTGACAGGCCTAACAGAAGATTTCAAAGGGGAGATTGTAGACGATAACCTAAATTCATTAACATGGTGGACAGATAAACATAACAAATATTCAAGTAGGGAGGCTGTGGACATGTTGAACCTAGAGTATGATTTCATGGTCCATGATTCAGTAGCTAGCCTTCGAGGTTCGGATCAAGCTGGCCTGAAAAGATGGGTTAAAGAACGAGTGTATTCTCGGTTGCCTTGCGGCTTTCGCGCCTTTGCTTATTTTTTTTACCGGTACATATTCCGTCTTGGGTTTCTAGATGGTAGAGCTGGTGCTTCATTTCACTTTCTTCAGGGTTTTTGGTATCGCTATCTTGTGGATGCAAAAATTGAGGAAGTGAAGCGTCACATGCGAGAGAATGGAGTCGATATAAAGGTGGCTATGCATCGTATTCTTGGCGTGAGAGCTTGATTTTTAATTAATTGCTGCCCGATAGTTGGCTGCATGGTTTTCGAAACTTGGGGGTTGCTTTGAAAAAAAAGGCACTTGTCACTGGTGTGACCGGTCAGGATGGTTCTTATCTTGTTGAGTTACTACTTGAGGAAGGGTATGAAGTCCACGGCATTAAGCGCCGTGCCTCGTTATTCAATACTCAGCGTGTAGATCATATATATCAGGATCCACATGTCGAGAATCAGAACTTCGTGTTGCACTATGGGGACCTGTCAGACTCATCTAACCTGACGCGAATCATTCAGCAGGTGCAGCCTGATGAAGTCTATAATTTGGCGGCGCAGTCACATGTGGCGGTGAGTTTTGAATCTCCTGAATATACCGCTGATGTAGATGCGCTGGGCACGCTGCGGATTCTCGAGGCGATTCGCCTATTGGGTTTAGAGAAGAAGACCAAGTTCTATCAGGCGTCTACATCTGAGCTATTTGGTGAAGTTCAAGAGACGCCGCAGCGAGAAACTACCCCCTTCTATCCACGCTCGCCCTATGCAGCAGCCAAGCTGTATGCCTACTGGATTACAGTCAATTACCGCGAGTCCTACGGAATGTACGCCTGCAACGGCATCTTGTTCAATCACGAGTCGCCGCGCCGTGGTGAAACCTTTGTGACCCGCAAGATCACCCGTGGCCTGGCCAATATTTCTCAGGGGCTGGAAGGTTGCCTCTATATGGGCAATATGGATGCCCTGCGCGACTGGGGCCATGCCAAGGACTATGTACGCATGCAGTGGTTGATGCTGCAGCAGGGTGTAGCCGAGGATTTCGTAATCGCCACTGGCAAGCAGATCTCGGTGCGTGACTTCATCCGGCTGAGTGCTGAGGAGCTCGGCATCACGCTGTGCTTCGAAGGGCAGGGGGTCAATGAGATGGCCATCGTTGAGCGTATCAAGGGCGACAAGGCCCCGGCGCTTAAGGTGGGTGATGTGATCTTGAGGGTCGATGCGCGCTATTTCCGACCGGCCGAGGTCGAGACGCTACTGGGTGATCCGTCCAAGGCCAAGGCCAAGTTGGGCTGGGAACCGGAGATCACCGTGCAGGAGATGTGTGCCGAGATGGTCGCCGAGGATCTCAAGGTGGCCAAGCGCCATGCGCTGCTCAAGGAGCACGGCTACGACATTCCGGTCACGGTGGAGGGCTGAACATGGCACGCGATCTCGACCAGACGATCTTCGTCGCCGGCCATCGTGGCATGGTCGGCTCGGCCATCGTGCGCCGGCTGGAGGCACTGGGCTATGGCAACATCCTTACCGCCGGCCGGGATGAGCTGGATCTGTCTGATCAGGCTCAGGTACAGGCTTATTTCGAGCGCCACGCGATCGACCAGGTCTACCTGGCGGCGGCCAAGGTGGGCGGCATCCAGGCCAACAACAGCTATCCGGCGGAGTTCATCTACCAGAACCTGATGATCGAGGCCAACATCATCCATGCCGCCCATCGGACTGAGGTGAACAAGCTGTTGTTCCTGGGCTCGTCGTGCATCTACCCCAAGCATGCCGAGCAGCCGATGCGCGAAGAGGCGCTGCTCACCGGTACCCTGGAGTCCACCAACGAGCCCTATGCCATCGCCAAGATCGCCGGCATCAAGCTCTGCGAGAGCTACAACCGTCAGTACGGTCGTGACTATCGCAGCGTGATGCCCACCAACCTCTATGGGCCGAACGATAACTTCCACCCCGAGAACTCCCATGTGATCCCGGCATTGCTGCGTCGCTTCCACGAGGCCAAGCAGCAGGGGGAGAACGAGGTGGTGGTATGGGGCAGCGGCACGCCGATGCGCGAGTTCCTGCACGTGGATGACATGGCCGCGGCCAGCGTGCATGTGATGGAACTCGACGAGGCCACCTATGAAGCCAATACCTCACCGATGCTCTCGCATATCAATGTGGGTACCGGGGTGGATTGCACCATCCGCGAACTGGCCGCGACGGTGAAGCGGGTAACGGGCTTTCAGGGCGAGCTGACCTTCGATGCCAGCAAGCCCGATGGCACCCCGCGCAAGCTGATGGATGTCTCGCGGCTCGAGGCGCTGGGCTGGCAGGCCAGCATCACCCTGGAGGATGGCCTGCAGGATGCCTATCGCTGGTTCCTGGAACATCAGGACCGCTTCCGCGGCTGATCACCATGTGCGAGATGCAATCGACCGGCCAAGGTTGGCTAAGCGATGACGCCTTTCGCCAAGTGGTGGCGCATACCCCGCTGGTCTCGCTGGACTTCGTGGTGACCAATGCCCGGGGCGAGTGGCTGCTGGGTCAGCGGGTCAATCGCCCGGCCCAGGGCAGCTGGTTCGTGCCCGGCGGGCGGGTGCGCAAGAACGAGACCCTCGACGCCGCGGCACAGCGCCTGACCATGGATGAGCTGGGCCAGGCCACTGAGCTGGCCGGCATGCGCTTCCTGGGCGTTTTCCAGCACTTCTACGCCGACAGCATGCTCGATCCCGAGCTCTCGACCCACTATGTGGTACTGGCCTACCAGCTGAGGCTGGAGCCGGCGCTCGAGACCCTGCCACGCCAGCAGCACGGCGGCTATCGCTGGTGGCCGCCGCACGCCATCGCTCACGACGAAACGGTGCACGCCAATACGCGTGCCTACCTGCCGCCGGTTCCGTCCTGATACCCAAATAAGGAGTTCCCATGATCACGCCCGTCATCATGGCCGGGGGCAGTGGCTCGCGGCTGTGGCCGCTGTCGCGCCAATTGCGCCCCAAGCAGTTCCTGCCACTGACCGGCGAGGGCAGCATGCTGCAGGAGACGCTCAAGCGCCTGGCGCCCCTCGAGCATCGCGCACCGCTGCTGATTTGCAACGAAGAGCACCGCTTCCTGGTGGCCGAGCAGGTGCGTCAGCAGGGCATCAGCGACGCGCGTATCCTGCTCGAGCCGGAAGGGCGCAACACCGCGCCGGCCATCGCTCTGGCGGCGCTGCAGGCGGTGGAAGAGGATCCCGAGGCGCTGCTGCTGGTGCTGGCCGCCGATCATCTGATTCGCGACGTGGCGCAGTTCCACGAGGGCGTGGGTCATGCCCGGCAGCTTGCCGAGCAGGGGCAACTGGTGACCTTCGGGGTGGTGCCCACCCATGCCGAGACCGGCTACGGCTATATCCAGCGCGGCGAAGGACAGGGCGACGTGGGCTTCCGGGTCAAGCGCTTCGTCGAGAAGCCCGACCAGGTCACCGCCGAAGACTACCTGGCCACCGGCGACTACTACTGGAACAGCGGCATGTTCCTGTTCTCGGCCAAGCGCTATCTGGAGGAAC
This sequence comes from Halomonas urmiana, assembly GCF_005780185.1. Classification (GTDB taxonomy): domain Bacteria; phylum Pseudomonadota; class Gammaproteobacteria; order Pseudomonadales; family Halomonadaceae; genus Halomonas; species Halomonas urmiana. Next base: position 14,602 of record NZ_VBUI01000039.1, read on the forward strand.
TCGAGCGCTTCCAGCCGGCGATGGTGGAAGCTTGCCGCGCGGCGCTGGCTGGTGCCAGCGAGGATCTCGACTTCACGCGGCTGGATGCGGAGGCCTTCAGGGCCTGTCCGGCCGATTCGGTCGACTACGCGGTGATGGAGCGTACCGAACACGCCAGCGTGGTGCCGCTAGACGCCGGCTGGAGCGATATCGGCTCCTGGTCGGCGCTGTGGGAGGTCAGCGAGCGCGACGGTCAGGGCAATGCCTGCCATGGCGACGTGATGCTCCACGACAGCCATAACCTGCTGGTGCATGCCGATCATCGCCTGGTGGCCACGGTGGGCGTCGAGGACCTGGTGGTGGTGGAGACCAAGGACGCCGTGCTGGTAGCGCGCAAGGACCGGGTGCAGGAGGTCAAGCAGATCGTCTCGCGCCTCAAGGCGGAAGGCCGCAGCGAGCAGGAGAGCCACCGCGAGGTCTATCGCCCTTGGGGCGTCTACGACAGCATCGATCACGGTGAGCGCTATCAGGTCAAGTGCATCACCGTTAAGCCCGGTGCCAAGCTCTCGGTGCAGATGCATCACCATCGAGCCGAGCACTGGGTGGTGGTCTCGGGCACCGCCAAGGTCACTATTGGCGATCAGACCAAACTCATCAGCGAGAACGAGTCGACCTATATCCCTGTCGGCCAGGTCCATGCCCTGGAAAACCCTGGCAAGATCCCGCTGGAGCTGATCGAGGTGCAGTCGGGTTCCTACCTGGGCGAGGACGATATCGTGCGCTTCAACGACCGCTATGGGCGCTGCTGATGAGTGAGTCGCTGACGATCTCCGTGATCACCGCCTGCTTTAACAGCCAGGCCACTATCGGCGAGGCCATTGCCACCCTCAAGCGCCAGCGCTGGCCGCATATCGAGCATGTGGTGATCGACGGCGCCTCCAAGGATGACACCGTAGCCGTCGCCCGGCAGACGCTGGGGGAGGGCGATGTGCTGGTCTCCGAGCCGGACCGGGGCATCTACGATGCCCTCAACAAGGGAATCGACCGGGCCAGTGGCGAGGTGGTGGGATTCCTGCACTCCGACGATCTCTATGCCCACGACGAGGTGTTGTCCCGGGTCGCCGCCTGTTTCGAGGATCCCACCGTGGGTGCGGTCTATGGCGACCTGCAGTACGTGGATGCGGCCGATACAGGCCGTGTGATCCGTCACTGGACGTCCGGCGCCTTCAGCCACGGCAAGTTGAAGCGTGGCTGGATGCCGCCGCACCCCACCTTCTTCATGCGTCGTGAGCTCTACCAGGAGCTGGGCGGCTTCGACCTGGGCTACCAGATCGCCGGCGACTACGACGCGTTACTGCGTTACCTCGCCAGCGAGAAGGTCAAGGTCACCTATCTGCCCGAGGTGCTGGTCAAGATGCGTGTAGGCGGGGCCAGCAACGGCAGCCTGAAGCAGATCCTGCGTAAGTCTCGCGAGGATGTGGCTGCCATGCGCAACAATGGCATCAATCCCCTGGTGGCGCTGCCGTACAAGAACCTCTCGAAGCTACCGCAGTTCCTGGACAAGGGCGCGAAAGGTAAGCGTGGGGAGCCGGCATGAGTCGCGTGATCTCGGCAGACAGCCATTTTCGCCGTCAGCGGGCATGAACGGAGTCGATAGGGAAATGATGATTCAGAAGGAGCTTGACGAAAGCGGTGTAGCTTTCGGTACCAGCGGCGCACGCGGTCTGGTAACCCAGTTGACCGACGAAGTGTGTGCCGCCTTCACCGCGGCCTTCCTGGGCATGATGCGCCAGCATAGCCGGGTGGAGAGGTTGGCCATCGGCCGCGATCTGCGTCCCAGCAGCCCCGCCATGGCGGCGGCCTGCACGGCCGCGGCAAAGGCGCTGGGTGTGCAAGTCGACGACTATGGCGTGCTGCCGACCCCGGCGCTGGCGTTGCAGGCCATGACCGACGGCGTGCCGGCCATCATGATCACCGGAAGTCATATCCCGTTCGATCGCAACGGCATCAAGTTCTACCGCCCTGAGGGCGAGATCACTAAGGCCGACGAATCGGTGATCCTGGCCGCCCAGGGAGAGCTGCCGACCCTGGCGGCCGGCGAGTCGCTACTGTCCTCCTCTCGGGCGTGGGAGACCTATGTGGCGCGCTACACCGAGTGGTTTGCCGGTCAACCCCTGGCGGGCTGGCGTGTGGGCCTCTATCAGCACTCGGCGGCGGGGCGTGACCTCAACCACCAGGTGCTCGAGGCGCTGGGCGCCAAGGTGGTGGTGCTGGGCCGTAGCGAGGACTTCGTGCCGGTCGACACCGAAGCCGTCGGCCAGGCCGACCGTGAGCGTGGCCGGGCCTGGGCCGAGGAACATCGCCTGGATGCGCTGCTCTCCACCGATGGCGACGGCGATCGGCCGCTGCTGGGCGATGAACGAGGCCACTGGCTGCGGGGCGATATCGTCGGGCTGCTCTGCGCGCGCGAGCTGGGCATCCAGGCCCTGGCGGTGCCGGTCAGTTGCAACACGGCCATCGAATCCTCGGGTGTCTTCGAGGCCGTGCAGCGTACGCGCATTGGCTCGCCCTATGTGCTGGCGGAGATGGAAGCGATTTCCAAAGAGTATTCACGCGTGGCCGGCTTCGAGGCCAACGGCGGCTTCCTGCTGGGCAGCGACCTCCAGGAGGGAGATCGTCGTCTCGGTGCACTGCCCACCCGCGATGCGCTGCTACCCGCGCTGACACTGATGGTGGCCGCCGCCCAGAGAAGCGTGGCGCTTTCCGCCCTGGCCGGTGAGTTGCCTGCGCGCTATACCGCCAGCGATCGGCTCCAGCAGGTGCCCACCGAGCGCAGCCGAGCGCTGCTGGCAAGCTGGAAGGCCGATACTGAGATGATGCGCCAGTCGCTGGAGTTGTCGTCAGTAGTTGCCTCTCAAGACATCACTGATGGGCTAAGGGTTACCCTGCACAATGGTGAGATCGTGCACCTGCGCCCCTCCGGCAATGCCCCCGAACTGCGTTGCTACGTGGAAGCCGGCGGCGAGGAGCGCTCACAAGCACTGGTGGAGCAGGTAATGGGAAGGCTGGGGGCCATCTTCGCCAGTGAAGTGGGCTTACATTGACACCACGGATTCATGATCAAGATGGTGTTTTCCCTTTTTGTGAACCAACTCATGACATGGAGTGTTTGATGCCATCCTTGCGCAAGGTGATTATTCCGGTGGCCGGTTTCGGGACACGCCTGCTGCCGATCAGCAAGGCCATTCCCAAGGAGATGGTGCCGGTGGTGGATCGGCCGCTGATCCAACATGTGGTGGACGAGGCGTTAGCGGCGGGCCTCAACGAGGTGGTGTTGGTGACCCGCAGCGGCAAGTCGGCGGTGGAAGACCACTTCGATACCCACTTCGAACTCGAGGCCAGCCTGGAAGCCAAGGGCAAGCAGGCACTGCTCGATGAGCTGCGCGCCATCGCGCCGCCCGAACTCAAGTTGACCGTGATCCGTCAGCACCAGGCACTGGGCCTGGGGCATGCCGTGCACTGCGCCGCTCACCTGCTCGAAGAAGGCGAACCGTTCGGGGTGATCCTGCCCGATGTGCTGGTCAAGCCTCAGCCCGGCAACCAGATCGTGGATATGGACGAGATGGTCGCGCAGTGGCAGGCCACCCAGCGGGCGCAGATCATGGTCGAGGCGGTGCCCCGCGAGGAGGTGCAGCGTTACGGGATCGTCGACTGCGGGGGTGATGAGCCGCGTGCGGGCAAGGCCATGGCGATGGCCGGCGTGGTCGAGAAGCCGGCTCCGGAACAGGCGCCCTCGCGGCTCTCGGTCATCGGCCGTTATATCCTGCCGTATCGCGTCATGACCCTGCTGGCGGATACCCCGCGGGGTGCCGGTGGCGAGATCCAGCTCACCGATGCCATCGCCCGGCTGATCCGCGAGACCGGCGGTGTCGATGCCTTCCGCATGCGCGGGCGCACCTTCGATTGCGGGCAGATTGCGGGCTGGCTGCAGGCCAATCAGGTGCTGGCCACGGAAGCCGGGTATCTTTCGGCACCTGCTAGCGAGACGCGGTCGACAAGCCCCGAGCCCGAGAGCATGGACTGAATCAGGGAGAGATTATGGCGATTCTCGTTACCGGCGGCGCCGGGTATATCGGTTCGCACACCGTGGTCGAACTGCTGCAGGAAGGCTACGACGTGGTAGTACTCGACAACCTGGTCAATGGTGCCCGTGAGGCGCTGTATCGGGTCGAGGCGATCACCGGCAAGGCGGTGCGGTTCATCGAGGGCGATGTGCGCGATCGCGCACTGCTGGATGGGGTGTTTGCCGAACATGCCATCGAGGCGGTGATTCACTTCGCCGGGTTGAAGGCGGTGGGTGAGAGCGTCGAGCAGCCGCTAGCCTATTACGATACCAACGTGCATGGTTCCATTGTGCTCTGCCAGGCGATGGCCGCGGCCGGAGTCTACAGGTTGGTTTTCAGTTCCTCGGCCACCGTCTACGGGCCGGATGCCCCGGTGCCCTATGTGGAGACCATGCCGCGGGGGCGTACCTCCAACCCCTACGGCAGTTCCAAGGCCATGGTGGAACAGGCGCTGACCGATCTGTGCCGCGCAGATGCGCGCTGGTCGGTGGCGCTGCTGCGCTACTTCAATCCCATCGGTGCGCATCCTTCCGGGCAGATCGGCGAGGATCCCCGAGGCATTCCCAACAACCTGATGCCGTTCATCGCCCAGGTGGCGGTGGGGCGCCGGCCGGAGCTCTCGATCTTCGGCGACGACTATCCGACCGAGGATGGCACCTGCGTGCGCGACTATCTGCATGTGATGGACCTGGCTGATGGCCACGTGGCCTCGCTTTCAAGCCTCGAGGCTCCCGGCGTGCATGTCTACAACCTGGGCACCGGGCAGGGCGTCTCGGTGCTGGAGATGGTCACCACCTTCGAGCGGGTGACCGGCCAGCGGGTGCCGTATCGCATCGCCCCGCGCCGTGACGGCGACCTTGCTGCCTTCTGGGCCGATGCCAGCAAGGCCGAGCGAGAGCTGGGCTGGCGTGCTGAGCGCGGGCTTGAGACGATGCTTCGCGATACCTGGCGATGGCAGGAGCAAAACCCCCAGGGCTATGCCTGACCCGCCTCTCATGATGTGGGCCTTTCGAGATTCTCGCTGCGCCCAGAATGGAACGCTGGCCTTTTCGTGACTGTTCGCGTGCCTCGGGTGTGTGGATGATGGGCCGATGCCATCCACGCGGAGGAGGCGAGAGGATTCCGTGGCTCCCTGGTGGTGAGGCTGGCATGCTGTGCGCATTTAATGACGCATTTGAAAAAAATTGATCACGCAGGGATACGAAAGGACGCTGGGAACCATGAAACTCTTGATCACCGGGGTGGCGGGCTTCATCGGCCATGCCGTCGCCAAGCGGCTGTCGGGGCAGGGCCACGAGATCCTGGGCATCGATAACCTGAACAACTACTACGATGTCTCGCTCAAGCAGGCGCGCCTGGATGACCTGACCGGGTGCGAGGATGTTCACTTCCTGAAGCTGGACCTGGCCGATCGGGAAGGTATGGCGGCGCTCTTCGCCGAGCAGCGCTTCGACCGGGTGATTCACCTGGCCGCCCAGGCCGGGGTGCGCTACTCGCTGGAGAATCCGCATATCTATGCGGACAGCAACCTCATAGGGCACCTCAACGTGCTGGAGGGCTGTCGTCGCCAGCAGGTAGAGCATCTGGTCTATGCCTCTTCCAGCTCCGTTTACGGGATGAACGACAAGACCCCGTTCTCTACGTCCGACAGCGTGGATCACCCCGTCAGCCTGTATGCCGCCACCAAGAAGGCCAACGAGCTGATGGCGCATACCTATTCGCACCTCTATGGCATGCCCACCACGGGGCTGCGCTTCTTCACGGTGTATGGCCCCTGGGGCCGCCCGGACATGGCGATGTTCAAGTTCACCCGAGCGATCCTCGCGGGGGAACCGCTGCAGGTGTTCAACCAGGGCGAGATGTCGCGGGATTTCACCTACATCGACGATATCGTCGAGGGGGTGGTGCGCACCCTTGACGTGATCCCCACCGCCGATCCGACCTGGCGGGCCTCCCAAGGCGGGCCGGATAGCAGCAGTGCGCCCTATGCGCTCTATAACATCGGCCATGGCAGCCCAGTAGGGCTTATGGACTTCATTCGCGCCGTGGAAGCCGCCACCGGGAAAGAGGCGATCTGCGACTACCAGCCGATGCAACCCGGCGACGTGCCACGCACCTGGGCGGATACCGAGGCCCTATTCGCCGCCACCGGCTATCGGCCACGGGTCAAGGTCGAGGAGGGTGCTCGGCGGTTTGTGGAGTGGTATCGCGGGTATTATGGGGTGTGAGGGGCGAGGTTCGAGGGGCGAGGGGAGAACAGGTGCGCGGTTCGAGGGGCATGGACGCCGCGATTCCCAGTGGCTATGCTGCAGTGATGCATTAATGCAGCAATGATGTAACCTGCATTAATGCTCCATCTTGCATGCGAGGTACCCCAGCATGAGTGCCGAAGCCCTTATTGACCCGAACGACTACCAGGCGCCCAAGACCTACGAACGCTTCGTTGAGGATCTCAAACGATCCGCAACGGCGGCGGGCAAGCCGATCATCGACCCCAGATTGTTCGCTCGCGCATTGGGCATGGATCTGCAAGTTCTGGCTGCGGATGCCCATGTGCACCGAGTTACTCTCTCACGTGCCCAAGGGAGCGAGAAGCTGCAAGGCTTTCTGCGCGATGCGCTGCAGGTGTTGCGTGCTGCCACGGACATCAATGGGGACTTCAGACATGCCCTGTTCTGGTTTCGGAACGAACCCATCAGCACCTTCGATTATCGAACGCCGGAAAGACTGGTCAGTGAAGGTCGAACCCAAGACCTGGTACGTTACCTGCAAGCGCTGAAGGCCGGGGCGGTAGGGTGAAGGTACGAGGGGCGAGGGACGAGGTACTAGGTTCGAGGGGCGAGGGGAGAACAGGTTCGAGGTGTTAGGTACGAGGGTAGAGGTGCCTCGCTTCCTCGCTCCTGACCCCTGCGATGCGTAGACTGGCCGGCATGCTGAGTTCAAGGACAATCTGATGATCGAAGCCCTGGACATCAACAACCTGGGTCCAATAGAGCAGGTATCGTGGCAGCCCTCGCCGGGCTTCAACGTGGTGATTGGGGTCAATGACTCCGGCAAGACGCTGCTCCTCAAGGCGCTGTATAGTGCCGTGCGGGCCCGCGAGGAGTTTCAGCGTGGCGATGATGCGCGGACTTTTCGCCAAGTGCTGGATGACAAGCTGACCTGGACCTTCCAGCTGCCAAAGCTGGGCGATGTGGTCCGGCGCGGGGGGAGCGGACCTTGTGAGGTGGCCATTACGCTCGATGGCACCCCCCTGTCTTTCAAGTTTACCGGCCATGCCGAGAAGGGCGTTGGCCATGCCAGCAATGAGACCCGGGGCCGCCAGCACACCTCGATCTTCATTCCGGCCAAGGAGGTGCTCTCCATGGTTGGCGTGATCAAGGAAACGCGCGCCCAGCAGAAGTTCGGCTTCGATGACCCTACGCTGGATCTGGTCACGGCGCTGGAGGCGGAGCCTTCACGCGGCAAGCCGCCTTTCGGTGATGCGCGCTCCCAGCTGGAAGCGTTGATCGGCGGACGGATCCTGGATAAACCCGGTAAGGGCTGGGTCTTCCAGGCGGGACGATCCGATTATCCGGTGGCCATCACGGCAGAGGGCATCAAGAAGATTGCCATCATCGATCGCCTGATCGTCAATCGTACGCTTTCCAGCGGCTCACTGTTGTTTATCGATGAACCAGAGTCATTTCTGCACCCGGCGGCTGCGGTCAAGCTGATCGAAATCCTGGACAAGCTGGTCAAGGAAGGCGTGCAGGTTTTCATGGCCACTCACTCTTTCTTCGTGTTGAAGAAGCTGATGATCATGGCCCGCCAGCAGCGGATATCGATTCCCGTGCTGAGCCTGCAAGGCAGGGGAGGGGGCGCCCCGGTGACACAAGACCTGCAGGATGGCATGCCGGATAACCCCATCGTGGATGTGTCGATCGCGCTTTACGAGCAAGAGCTGGAAGCGGAGCTAGGTGCATAGACGATGGCGCTTACCGAATACGAAGAATCGGGGCTGCGATTCCGTTTTGCGCCAGAGCGTATCTTCAAGCCCGATGCGCTTCCGCAGAAAGGATTGCAGGGGGTCAAGGGATGCGACTTTATCTGGCGCAAGGGTGACCGCAAGGTGTGGGTCATTGAGGTCAAGCACAGTGCGCCGCGGAGCGCTGCCGATCTCAGGGTGTATCTCGATGACCTGCTGGAAAAGTTTACCCACTCGCTGCTGCTGCTGTGGCTGGCACGGGGTGGTGGTCGTCACCCCCAGGTCGATATTCCGGAATCACTGATTTCGGGCTCTTCGTCGTTGGGTGTGGAATTCGCCCCCTGAGCTGGGCCAGGATATGACCTCCACTTGGACAGGAGGCTT
>NZ_VBUI01000003.1 GCF_005780185.1 Halomonas urmiana
TCGTGCCGCCGTGGTGATCCATAAGGCGCGCCAGATCATCCTCGACTTCGGGCAGGACATCGGGCGCATGACGGTGTCGAGCAGTTGGCACGTCCCAGCGTTAAGCCGGGGCAGCAGCTCAAGATAGAGCGAGACCATGCACCCCCAGCAAGGCCAACAAGCTCACTGCCAGCATTGCGCCCACAGGCCGTGAAGGTGGACGTCGCTTGAACAGCAGCCCAAGGCCACCCTGCACCGCCAACATGCCCAGCACGCCGCCGACGGCCAGTGCCCAGGCGACCCATGAGAAGCTGAACACGTCCCCCCCGGCGTTGAGTAGCAGGTCGAGGATGAAGCCGCTCAGGTGGAAGCGATACTGAGCGTAGACGAAGGTATCAAGCAGCAGCAGCAGTTGCAGGCCACTCGCCCACAGGGTAGTCACCAGCCATAGCCCGATGCCGCGCAACAGCGTGGCCAGCAGGAACAGCGGCAGGGCCCCCAGCCATACCAGCAGCGAGAGATGGCCGAGGAACACCATCAGCAGGTAGCTCCACTGCTCGGCCCCCTCGGGCTGGATATAGCCGACATAGCGCAGCGAGATCAACCAGGCAAGCAGCAGGTTGGCCAGGGTCCAGGCGCCAAGCCAGCGCCACCGGTGCAGGAGTCGATGGATCATGCGCGAATTCTCGAAAGGCCAGAGGCCCTACAGTCGAGGCAGGAAAATCGGGCGAAATACGCCAGCAAGCTTGCCCCATTCTAGGACATTTTATCTTCGAACTACCTTGACCAAAGCATCGGCGAAGGTATCGGTCGTGCCGTTGCCGCCCATGTCCGGCGTGACCTGCTCGCGGTCATTCTCCAGTACCTCGCGGATGCCTCCCCGGATCTTTGCACCCTTCTCCACCATCCCCAGGTGGTCGAGCATATCGGCCGCTGCCAGCAGCAGGGCACAGGGGTTGGCAATCTTCTTGCCGGCGATGTCCGGCGCCGAGCCGTGCACCGCCTCGAAGATGGCCACCTCACTGCCGATGTTGGACCCCGGGGCCAAGCCCAGACCACCGACCAGGCCAGCACACAGATCGGAGAGGATGTCACCGAACAGGTTGGTGGTGACGATGACATCGAACTGGTTGGGATTCATCACCAGCTGCATGCAGGCGTTGTCGACGATCATTTCCTGGAACTCGATCTCGGGATAGTCCCTGGCCACCTCGCGGGCAACCTCCAGGAACAGGCCAGAGCTGGTCTTGATGATATTGGCCTTGTGCACCGCGGTGACCTTCTGGCGACCTTTCTGTCGAGCCAGCTCGAAGGCGTAGCGCACGATGCGCTCGGAGCCGCTGCGGGTCACTCGAATGCTCGACAGGGCGGTCTCGCCATCCTCGGAGAGGCTCTGGCCTTCGGCGAGATAGGCGCCTTCGGTGTTCTCACGCACCGTGATCAGGTCGATGTTGTCATAGCGCGAGCGGGTACCGGGAAAACTGATCGCCGGACGCACGTTGGCATAGAGTTCGAAGTGGCGGCGCAGCTGCACGTTGATGGAGGAGAACCCCTTGCCGATCGGGGTGGTCAGCGGCCCCTTGAGGGCCACGCGGTGTGTCGCTATCGCCGCCAGCGTCTCGGGGGGTACCAGGGTGCCATGCTTGTCCAGGGCGGCAAGACCGGCATCATGAAACTCGTAGGTCAGGTCGCAGTCGAGCGCATCCAGCACGCGCAGGCTGGCCTCCATGATCTCGGGGCCGATGCCATCGCCTTTCAATACCGCTATCGTTTGACTCACCTGGGGGTCCTCATGGTGGGTGGTGTGTTGCATGAAACGGAGACCGCCCCTCAGGCGGACTCCAGGAAGGGCGTCAGGGGGCCGGCATGGGTCAGGGCCAGGCGGTGCATGGCCCGGGTGCAGGCCACGTAGAGCAGGTTGCGCTCCATGTCGGTGGCATAGTTCCTGGCCGTGACCTCGGGCACGATGACCCGGTCGAACTCCAGGCCCTTGGCCATGTGCGCGGTGCACACCACGATACCCTGGCCAAAGGCGCTGCTCGTCTCGCCGAGCAGCTGCAGCCGCTCGAACTCACCGTGCTCACCGCTCTCCAGCGCCTCGAAGACCTTCCTTGCCTGCTTCTGGGTCTTGCAGACGATCCCGAGCGTGTTGTGCTCGGAGGCGACGAAGTCGCGCGCCAGTTCGGCGAGGGTGGCGAGCTCCTCCTGGCGGGTGCGGGCACGGATCACCTCGGGCTCCTCGCCGTGGCGCTCGATCGCCTCCAGGTCGGGGTTGGGCGAGATACGCTGGGCGAAGCGGGTGATCTCAAGGCTCGAGCGATAGCTCTTGTTGAGGGTCACGCAGGAGGACTGGCGCAGCACCTGGCGTATCTCCTCGGCCTTCGAGGCGCTGTAGGGATTCACCGACTGGAAGGCATCGCCGAGGATGGTCTTCTTGCACGAGAAGAGTCGGCCGATCACCGCATACTGCACCGGGGTGTAGTCCTGCATCTCGTCGATCAGCAGGTGCTTGACCTCGCGCCAGCGCGAGCGCACGCCCTCCAGGCGCATCTTCAGGTAGATCAGCGGGAAGACGTCAGCATACTCCAGCCGCCCCCGCGAGGCGGTCCTGAACAGCTCGGGCCGCCCCAGCCAGTCGTAGAAGCCCTTGTAGGTCTCGCGCAGGGTCGCCTGCCTGAGCATGGTCTTGACGGCCGCCTTGAGCTGCTTGCGCTCCTCGGGCTCGAGGTCGTAGTTGTACTGGTTGCCGATCTTGCGCTCGATCTCCCAGCTCACCTGCTTGAGGCGTTCATTGGTGGGCAGGTGGCGGTGCTTACGGAAGACCTCCTCGAGCAGCCAGGCGGGCACCAGCCGCCGGGCGATCCACAGGTCCTCGGCGGCGAAGCGATTGGCCTCCACGTGGGCGGCGTAGCGGTCGAGCTCGGTCAGGAATTCCGGCGAGGCCTTGTAGCGCAGCCGCGCCTTCATCGCCTCGTCGTCCTTCTCGAGCAGCACCGTGGTCTGCTCGAAGAAGCTCTCGAAGCGGTACTGGCCGTCGAGCAGCTCATCGGCCAGCTCCTCCATGCCGACCTGATTGACCGTCTCCTCGCCGAGTTCCGGCAGCACGTTGGCGATATAGTCGGAGAACACCCGGTTGGGCGAGATGATCAGGATATCCTCGGAGCCGAGGCTGTCCTTGAAGCGGTAGAGCAGGAAGGCGATGCGGTGCAGGGCGATGGAGGTCTTGCCGGAGCCGGCCACTCCCTGGATGACCAGCGCCTGGGCCTCGTCATTGCGGATGATGGCGTTCTGGTCGCGCTGGATGGTGGCGACGATATTCTTCATGCCCTCATCGGAGGCACGGCTCAGTTCCTCCTGGAGCACCTCATCGACCACGTGCACCGCGCTGTCGATCATCAGCTCGATCTCGCCGCCCTTGATGCGGAACTGCCGCTTCAGGGAGATCTCGCCGGCCACCGGCCCCTCGGGGCTCTCGTAGGTGGCGGGGCCGGTCTCGTAGTCGTAGAACAGCGAGGCGATGGGCGCCCGCCAGTCGTGGACGCGGCTCACCCCAGCGAGGTCGTCGTGGAAGTGGTGAATGCCGATGTAGACCGGCTCGGCCCTGTCCCCCCGGGCGAAGTCGAAGCGCCCGAAGTAGGGAGAGCTTCGGAGCTTCTCGAGCTTGCGGCGCCGGGCCAGGGCGTTGTCGCCGGTCATCACCGCCTGCTCGATGGACTCGCGTGCCGAGATCTTCTCGATATGGTCCATCTCGTCGCGGCTCGTCCATAGGTACTCCTTCTGGGCCTGGATATCCTCGGCATAGGCCGCCAGGCGTATCTCGAGCGCCTCCAGGTTGGCCTCGATGCGCTCCAGGGTGTGATCGAGCTGCCGCCGCTCGGCAGCTCGCTCGAGGGTATCGGCTTTCTGGTTCATCGTGGTCCATTCAGGTCGGTATTCGGGGTAAGGGGATCAGGTCGCGCCCACCTCACGGGTGCTGTTGAAGTCGATCTCGGGCCACTTCTCGATAGTCAGCTCGAGGATCGATCGGTTGGGGGCCATGAAGGCCAGCGTCCCGGCGGCATCCCTCGCCAGGCGGTTGGCATTGGCCTGGGTAAAGCGCTTCATCGCGGCGATATCCTCGCTGCTTACCCAAAGCGCCTTGTGTACCGGCACGCTCTCGAAGGCAGCATCGACCCCGTATTCGGTCTGCAGCCGGTGGGCAACGGTCTCGAACTGCAGTTGCCCCACGGCACCCAGGATCATGCCCGTCTTCTCCAGCGGCTCGAATACCTGGATGGTGCCCTCCTCACCCAATTCCAGCAGCGCCTTGTTGAGCTGCTTGGCACGTAGCGGATCATTGAGCCGCGCCATGCGGAAGATCTCGGGCGAGAAATGGGGGATGCCCTCGAGTTCCAGCACCTCGCCCTCGGTGATCACGTCCCCGATACGCAGGCGACCGTGGTTGGGAATGCCGATGATGTCGCCCGCAAAGGCGGAGGCGAGATGGGCTCGCTCCTGGGCCATGAAGGTGATGGCGTGATCGAGGCGGATCGTCTTGCCGCTTCTGACATGTCTGGCCTTGAGGCCCTGGCGGTACTCCCCGGAACAGATCCTCAGGAAGGCGATGCGATCCCGATGCTGGGGATTCATGTTGGCCTGGATCTTGAACACGATGCCGGTAAAGGCACCATCGTCGGGCCGTACCGTACGCTGACGGGCCTCGCGCTGGCGGGGCGGAGGCGCCCAGGACACCAGCGCCTGGAGAATGTCGCGCACCCCGAAGTTGTTGATCGCGGAGCCGAAGAACACCGGCGAGAGATCGCCGGCGAGGAAGGCCTCATGATCGAAGGATTCGGCCGCCTCGCGCACGATCTCCACCTCCTCCTTGAAGGTGGCGTGGGCAATCGGAAAGTGTTCCACGAGGTAGGGATGATCCTCTCCCTCCAGCACTTCGAGATCGGTCTCGGGACGACTCTCCCCCGGGGTGAACTTGAGCATGCGCTCGCTGCCCAGGTCGAAGACGCCGGCGAACTGCTTGCCCATGCCGATGGGCCAGGTGATCGGCGCGCAGGGCATGCCCAGGGTCTCCTCGATCTCGTCGATCAGTTCCAGGGGGTCACGTACCTCGCGGTCCATCTTGTTGATGAAGGTGATCACCGGCGTCCTGCGTAGCCGGCAGACCTCCAGCAGCTTGATGGTCTGCGCCTCGACACCCTTGGCGGCATCGATGACCATCAGAGCCGCATCCACCGCGGTGAGCACCCGGTAGGTGTCCTCCGAGAAGTCCTGGTGGCCGGGCGTGTCGAGCAGGTTGATCACGCAGCCGTCATGCTCGAACTGCATGACGGAGCTGGCCACCGAAATGCCACGCTGCTTCTCGACCTCCATCCAGTCCGAGGTCGCGAACTGCTGGCTCTTCTTGCCCTTGACGGTACCCGCCGAACGGATGGCTCCGCCGTACATCAGCAGCTTTTCGGTCAGCGTCGTCTTGCCGGCATCCGGGTGAGAGATAATGGCGAAGGTACGTCGTCTCGCCACCTCCTGCGGGAGAGAGGCGGCAGTCTTGAGGGTTGGGCTTGATGACATGGTTGACCTGATGGGAACGCGAAGTGGGAGTCTCTGAACAACACGAAAAACGACGCGTTGCTAATCCCAGGCGGGCTCCCTGGCGATGGTCGACTCCTGCTCGGCGAGCACCGGGTCGTGGTGGCGCCAGAACACCGAACTGATGCCCGGCCCGGCGCCTGACAGCAGCGCGGCGTCGATGGGGTTGAGGGCCTGATCGGCCTCCAGCGTCATATCCGACAGGGTGCGATGCCCGGATACTCGCTGCCCCATGAACAGCAGGTCGTAGTCTACACAGTCATTCTGCTTGGGACGCTGCTGGTCGATGCTCAAGTAGCCCTGCTCCAGCAGCTGCTGGACGCGCGATGATGACGATTGATCAAGAGTGTTCATGGATCATGCCTCCTGGAAACGCCAGGCCCGAACGCCTCGTGCCAGGGCCCGATTGGTTCGGCTCAGGAAACGTCCCCGCTCGAAGGAGGCCGACGTCACGCCGGCGTCGTGCATGTCCTGGTAGACCACCAGCAGGCTCGTACGCGAAGCGAGTGGCAGGTAGTGGTGAATGCTGATCCAGCCATCCGCTGAGCAGAGCTTACCAACGTCGGGGAGAAAGGCATTTTGGCCGTTCATTGATAATCCCTCTCTCGACCCACGGTTTATGAAAACCGAGAGTCGGGCATACATTAGGGTCCGACATCACATGAGATGCCGACGAACAGGATGCAAATAGAGGGAAACGCGCTAGGGCGGACCGGGGAAGGTGTCGGTGAGTAACTGTGTCAACGGATTGCTCCTCTTGCAGTTACCAGTGACCTTGGCAAAGGTATCTGTATGGCCGAGTACACACAAAATTACCATAACAAACCCTTGAACGGCTGTTCAAGTCAGGTGGCACGGCCACTCTGCACCTCGACGAGCCGATTGGCATATAGCACGGCCTCCTGATTGCCGCTGGCAATCAGCTGGAGATGCTTCAGATGATGGTGCTCCCCGGCTTCCTCGAGGATCGTCAGGCAAAGCCTTGCCGCGAGGGCATCCTCGATGGGAGACAGCCCCATCTCCTCTGGAAGCGGTAAGGCCAAGGATGCGACTTCGTGTATGTTCGCAACACGTATGGCAAATCGATAGCATTTGAGGAGCTCATCCCCGCCCTCCTCCGACACCTTGGAGGGAGGCATGAACTTGATCATCTTGGGGGTGGCCTCACCGTGCGACCATGCCATCCAGGCCTGACCCACTGCCGCGGTGCCAAGGTCACGGCGCTGCGCCTCAGTAGCTGGCACCATCACGGCATCTAGGGTCTTGTCATCGAGGCTCTCACGATGGATGACTTCTATCGTCACATCATTCTGTGTCAGTTTCAGCATCTCTTCTCACTCTGCACAATCGATACATTTCAACACGGTCGGATCCCGCTCCAGGCGTTTGGCCGAGATCCATTCGCCACACTCGATGCACTCACCGAACGCTTCTCGATCGAGCCGCGCCAGGGCGGAATCGATCCTCTGCAGCATTTGCTGTCGCCGCTGCTCTTCGGCCTTGGCCATGGCCTGGCCCTGCAAGGCATCCATGCGCGACAGGCGGCCCACTGACTGCTGATCCAACATCACCGTGGCGCGCGACTCGCTGCTGTCGATGCTCTGCTCGATCAGCTCAACACGCAGATCCTCGAGCCGCTTGCGGATCTTCTCGATATCAATTTCAGGATGGTTCATATCGTCTCACCTACGTCATGCCGGACAGTCGCCCTCCGGCAACGTGAATTTTCTCGCAGGGCTTACCGGGGACGGGGTCTGTCGCATGAGAGCCAGTACCCCCACGATAGCGCCACCATCGAGCACTGTGTAGACATGTGGGTCGGCTATCGACCTCACGTCACGCCATGTCTCAAGAGAAGAGCCGACTCCATTCATCGCGCTTGGCCAAAAAGCCACGGGCGACCTGTTTGGCGCCTTCCAGGCTGTGGCTCGCCGCCCAGCCGCACTGCATCTCGTTGCAGGCCGGGACCTCGGTGGCCTCGAGCACGTCCTTGAGCGTGCCTTCCAGCAGCGCGAGCACCCCCGCGTAGTCGTCGTGGTTGATCATCGCGATGTAGAAGCCGGTCTGACAACCCATGGGACTGATATCGACCACCTTGTCGGAGTGGTTGCGCGACAGCTCGGCCATCAGGTGCTCCAGAGAGTGCAGCGACGGCATCTCCATATGTTCCTGGTTGGGCTGGCAGATACGCATGTCGTACTTGTGGATGTGATCGCCATTCTCGCCGGCCTTGATGTCGGCCAGGCGCACGTAGGGCGCCTTCACCTTGGTGTGGTCCAGGTTGAAGCTCTCGACGTTCATCTTCTGCTCGGTCATGAGGATCTCCTGTGATATTTAAGGGCACGGGCGGTCATGCCCGTGCCGTTTCCGTCGGAATTAGAGTTCCGGGGCGTCGTAGCCGTGGGGCTCGTCGGTGTATATGCAGACATTGGCATGATCCACGTCGCCGTCGTCCGCCTCGACCTGGCTGGCGAAGAACGCCTTGATCTCGCGGCGGTTGCAGTGCGCCTCGAAGGCCTCTCGGCTGGCCCAGATCTCGTGGAAGACGATGGGGTAGCTGGCACCCTGGGCATTGGGGTGGTCGATGTGCCGGGTCACCGTGTACTGGAGGCAGCCGTCCTCGCGATGGGCATTGGGCTCGAGTGCCTGCAGGGCCTTGAACACGGCCTGTTCGCGGCCGGGCTTGGGCTTGAAATTGGCGATGCAGTAGAGCTTCTGGGACATCTTGTCTCTCCGTGTCGTCGGGGGTCAGAGCCTGGCGGCGTCGCGCAGGGCAGCGGCCTTGTCGATGGCCTCCCAGGGGAAGGCCGTGAAGGTCTCGGTGTGCCCATGGCCCTGGGTGTCGGTCCAGGTGTAGCTGGCCTCGAAGGGCTCGCGACCGAAATGGCCGTAGGCCGCGGTCAGCTGATACATGGGATGCAGCAGGTCGAGCATGTGGGTGATGGCGTTGGGCCGCAGGTCGAAGTGCTCGCGCACCAGCTCGATGATCCGGGCGTCGTCCACCCGGCCGGTACCGAAGGTATTGACGGCGACCGAGGTCGGCTCGGCCACGCCGATGGCGTAGGAGACCTGGATCTCGCACTTGTCGGCCAGGCCGGCGGCGACCAGGTTCTTGGCCACATAGCGGCCGGCATAGGTGGCGCTGCGGTCGACCTTGGAGGGGTCCTTGCCGGAGAAGGCGCCGCCGCCGTGGCGGGCCGTGCCGCCGTAGGTGTCGACGATGATCTTGCGCCCGGTCAGGCCACAGTCGCCCACCGGGCCGCCGATCACGAAGGTGCCGGTGGGGTTGATGTGGTATTTGGTGGTCTCGGTCAGCCACTCGGCGGGGATCACCGGCTCGATGATCTCGCGGCGCACCATCGTGCGCAGCTCTGCCTGGTCGATGTCCGGGTCGTGCTGGGTGGAGAGCACCACGGCGTCGACGGCACAGGGCATGCCTTGGGCATCGTAGCGAAAGGTCAGCTGGCTCTTGGCGTCGGGGCGCAGCCAGGGCAGCAGGCCGTGTCGGCGCAGCTCGGCCTGGCGCTCCACCAGCCGGTGGGCGTAGTGGATCGGCGCCGGCATGTAGGCGTCGGTCTCATTGCTGGCGTAGCCGAACATCAGGCCCTGATCGCCGGCACCCTGGTCCTCGGGCTTGGCACGGTCGACCCCCTGGGCGATGTCCACGCTCTGCTTGCCGATCAGGTTGAGCACGCCACAGGTCTCGCCGTCGAAGCCGACGTCCGAGGAGGTGTAGCCGATGCCGGTGATCACCTGGCGCACCAGCGCCTCGAGGTCGACCCAGGCCGAGGTGGTGATCTCGCCGGCGACGATGGCCACGCCGGTCTTGACCAGCGTCTCGCAGGCCACCCGGGCGTGTTTGTCGCGGGCGATGATGGCGTCGAGCACCGCGTCGGAGATCTGGTCGGCAATCTTGTCCGGATGCCCTTCGGACACGGACTCGGAGGTAAACAGGGAGTAGTCGCTCATCGGAACTTCCAGGTGAGTGAGTGATGGATGGATAGCGTTTCAGCTGACGCGGCGATAGCCGCCGAGCACGCCCTTCTTGCTGAGCACGAATTGCCAGAGCTGGATGTCGCGGGCGCGGAAGGCCCCGGCACAGCTCAGCAGGTAGTAGCGCCACATGCGGTAGAAGCGCTCGCCGTAGGCATCGGCAAATTGCGGCCAGGCGGCCTCGAAGTTCTCGTGCCAGGCCATCAGGGTCTTGTCGTAGTCGGCGCCGAAGTTGTGCAGATCCTCGACCACGAACAGCTCCTCGGCGGCATCGGTGACATGGCCCAGGGCCGGCAGCTCGCCGTTGGGGAAGATGTACTTGTCGATCCAGGGATCCGGCGAAGTGCCACGCACGTTCTTGCCGATGGTGTGCAGCAGGAAGAGGCCGTCGTCCTTGAGACAACGATTCGCGACTGCCATGTAGGTGCGGTAGTTCTTGTGACCCACGTGCTCGAACATGCCGATGCTGACGATGCGATCGAACTGCTCGGTCTCGTCGCGGTAGTCCTTGAGGCGGAACTCTACTGGCAGGCCCTGTTGCATCAGGCTCTTGCCGTAGTCGGCCTGCTCGCGGGAGATGGTCAGGCCCACGCACTCCACGCCGTAGTGCTCGGCGGCATAGGCCATGAAGCTGCCCCAGCCGCAGCCGATGTCGAGCACCCGCATGCCGGGTTCCAGCTCGAGCTTGCGACAGATGAGGTCGAGCTTGGCCTCCTGGGCCTGCGCCAGGTCGTCGGCCTCTCTCCAGTAGCCGCAGGTATAGGTCATGCGCGGGTCGAGCATGGCGGCGTAGAAGTCGTTGCCGAGGTCGTAGTGGGCCTCGCCCACCTCGAAGGCGCGGCTGGCGGTCTGCAGATTGAGCAAGCGGGTGCGAAGGTGATGGAAGACCAGCTTGCGTGGATTGACCTGCTCGGGGAGGCAGGCGCGCAGCAGGCGGAAGAAGAACTCGTCCAGGCGCTCGGCGTCCCAGTCACCGTTCATGTAGCTCTCGCCAAGGCCCAGGTTGCCGCGGGTCAGTGCCTCGTCGATGACGCCGTGAGCGTTGAACTTGATATCCCAGGGGCGGTCGCCGTTGATGCGGATATCTGCTTTCTCCAGCAGCTCAGCGACGAAGCGCTGCGAGGAAGAGGTTTCATCGAAAAAAGCCGAATGAGAAAAGGTCTTGCTGTTCAAGGGGCGCTTCCTTGTTCTGCCCTCTCGCCAGGAGAGGTGATGTCATCAGGGGTCCTCGGTGTGAGTGGGGCATAACGGAAGCGCGGATCAGGGCGGAAGGATCGTCAATTTTTGGGCTCCTATACAGGGCACTGGCGTGCCTGGAAAGAAAAAAACCGGCACACACCAAAGGAGCGGTGGGCCGGTTTCGGAAACTTCAACGCAGCAGCAGCACCGGTATGTGCGACTTGCGCAGCATCTCGCTGGTGGTACTGCCTACCAGCAGGTGGCGGATATGTGAATGACCGTAGGCGCCCATTACCAGCAGGTCGATGCTGTGCTCCTCCTGGTAGGCATGGAGCGTCGCCTCCACTTCGCCGGCGCGGATGGCGCCCTCGGCCTCATGGCCCTCATCACGCAGGGCCTTGAGCGCCCAGTCGAGCTGGGAGCGGTTGTCGCCGGTCTCGGCACCGACGATCACGACATGTACCGGAATCCCCTCGAACAGCGGGCTCTTGGCCAGCATCTCCACCCCCTTGCGGGTGGTCTTGCTGCCGTCGAAGGCCAGCATCACCTTCTCGGGAGCCTTGTAGGTGTGGGGGACCATCAGGATCGGCCGATGAAGAGTACGCACCACCCGCTCCAGATTGGAACCCAGGTGGCCGCTGTTCTGGTGGGCCGTCTCGCCACGCTTGCCCACCACCAGCAGGCGAATCTCTCCCTGGAGTTCCTCGAGGGTCTCCACCAGCGTGCCATTGCGCTGGCGGCCGGAGGGGTCTCTCACGCCATCCTCGACGGCCCGCTCGATAGCCGCCTTGATCATTAGCCGGCCCTGTTCCTGGGCCACCTTGGCGCGCTGTTCGTCGAGTTGGGCGAACTCCTTGAGCAGTCGCTCACGACCGCCAGCCAGCAAGTTGCCGGAAAGGTTTCGCTCTTCCGGCGGCAGGTGGTTGTCGTTCACGTGCAAGAAGGTCAGCGGGGCACCCAGTGCCAGGCTCGCCCAGGCGGCGTAGTCGCTGACGCCCTCGGAAAACTGTGAGCCATCGATGGCGGCCATTACCTGTTCTGTCATTCTATACGTATCCTTTTGATTGGCTTGTGGATCCTCGCCCCTTCCCGCTTGCCGACAGGAACGCGGAGCCTCGAGTTCATCGGCCTCAACTTACCCAGTGGGTCACTCCCCAATAACCGACCAGGGTCATCACTACTGCATAGGGGAAGGCCATGATCACCATCCTGCCGTAGGAGAGCCGCAGCAGCGGCGCGATAGCTGAGGTGAGCAGAAACAGGAAAGCGGCCTGTCCGTTGGGGGTGGCCACGCTGGGCAGGTTGGTGCCGGCATTGACGGCGATGGCCAGCAAGCGGAACTGTTCGGCGCCCAGGTCGCCGCGCAGGAAGGCCGCCTTGAGCTCGCTGATATAGACGGTGGCCACGAAGACATTATCGGAGATCGCCGAGAGCAGGCCGTTGGCGAAGAACAAGAGCCCCGCCTGCCCTTCTGCCGGCTGGGCCAGCACCATCTCGATAAAGGGCTGGAAGAGGTGCTGGCTATGGATCACCGAAACCACGGTGAAGAAGACCACCAGCAGGGAGGTGAAGGGCAGCGCCTCCTGGAAGGCCTTGCCGATCTGGTGCTCGTCGCTGACGCCGTTGAAGCTGGTCAGCAGCACGATCACCGCCAGGCCGATCAGCCCCACCTCGGCCAGATGCAGGGCCAGGGCCGCCACCAGGAAGACGGCCACCAGGGCCTGGGCAATCAGTTGGGCACGTTCCCGATTGGTGCGCTTGCTGGCCTTGTAGTGGTCATAGTCCTTGAGAATCTTGCGAATGGTCTTGGGCATGGCGGCGCCGTAGCCGAACCACTGCAGCTTCTCCAGGGCCAGGCAGGTGAGCAGCCCCGCCACCAGCACCGGCAGGCTCACCGGCAGCATATTGAGGTAGAAGTCGGCGAAGCCCCACTCCATCTCCTTGGCGATCAGCAGGTTCTGGGGCTCGCCCACCATGGTGGCCACGCCGCCCAGGGCGGTGCCCACGGCGCCGTGCATCAGAAGCGAGCGCAGGAAGGCGCGGAAGTCCTCCAGCTCGCTGCGCAGCTCGGTGCGCACCTCCTCGTCGTCGTTGTGGTCGTGGTTATGGTCGTAGCTCTTGCCGGAGGCCACCTTGTGGTAGACGGAGTAGAAGCCCACGGCGATGGCGATGATCACCGCGGTCACCGTCAGGGCATCCAGGAAGGCGCTGAGAAACGCCGCCATCACCGAGAAGAGCAGCGACAGAAGGTACTTGGAGCGCACATGGATCAGCAGCTTGGTGAAAGTGAAGAGCAGCAGGTTCTTCATGAAATAAATCCCCGCCACCATGAACATCAGCAGCAGGATCACCGCCAGGTTGTGCTCCACCTCGCCGAGCACCGACTCCGGAGAGGTCAGTCCGAGGGCAACGGCCTGCAGGGCCAGCAGGCCCCCGGGCAACAGCGGGTAGCACTTCAGGGCCATAGCCAAGGTAAAGATAAACTGGCCCAGCAGCAGCCAGCCCAACAAGGTCCCGGACTGCTCCCCCAAGGACCAGTGGCAGAGAGCATTGAAGACGAGAAAGGCAAGAATGGTGATCTTGTACCAGATCGGCGAGTTGCCCAGGAAGTTGCGAAAGGCGCCCCCCAGCAACAATCGGGGGGAGGAAGGGCGTGGCGTGGCGAGGGTCGCTTGGTCGTGGGGCATGGTGATCAACATTGGCGTTGGAGGTAGGGATGGATCGGACCAGTCCAGCATCGCGCCGGGGAAGCCGGACAGGGGGAAGATCTCCTGTATGACGGGTCATCGGACGGTCCCGTCCCGGCGAGTCCACCGGGACGGAACAACCGTCGATGCGTCAGTGACCGCCCATCAGTTTCTCGACGGCTTCGGGGTCATCATGCACCGCATAGCGGTCGACGATGGTGGCGCTTGCCTCGTTGAGGCCGATCATCTCTACCTCGGTG
The DNA here is from genome assembly GCF_005780185.1 of Halomonas urmiana. Taxonomy (GTDB): domain Bacteria; phylum Pseudomonadota; class Gammaproteobacteria; order Pseudomonadales; family Halomonadaceae; genus Halomonas; species Halomonas urmiana. The sequence continues at coordinate 13,682 of NZ_VBUI01000003.1, forward strand.
CCCTCGCGGCGGAACTTGATCACCACCCTGTCCAGGGTCTGAACGGCGGTGATGTCCCAGAAGTGGGCGCGCGACAGGTCGATGGTGACCTTCTCCACCGTCTCCTTGAAGTCGAAGGCCTCGCCGAAGCGCTCGGAGGAAGCGAAGAACACCTGCCCCACCACCCGGTAGATGCGCCGGCTCCCCTCGTCGGCCTCCTCGCTGCCGATGTAGAGGATGTTGCCCACCTTGTTGGCGAAGAACATGGCCGCAAGCAGCACGCCGACGAAGACGCCGATGGCCAGGTTGTGGGTCCCCACGGTCACCACCACGGTGGCGACCATAACGAAGTTGGTGCTCATCGGGTGCTTCTTGAGGTCCTTGATGGAGCTCCAGCTGAAGGTGCCGATGGCGACCATGATCATCACCGCCACCAGCGCGGCCATGGGAATCTGGGAGACCCAGTCGGCCAGGAACACCACCATCAGCAGCAGCGACACGCCGGCGATCAGGGTCGACATGCGACGGCGACCGCCGGACTTGATGTTGATCACCGACTGGCCAATCATCGCGCAGCCCGCCATGCCGCCGAGCAGGCCGGCACCGATGTTGGCGATGCCCTGTCCCTTGCACTCGCGGTTCTTGTCACTGCGGGTGTCGGTCAGGTCGTCGATGATGGTCGCGGTCATCATCGACTCCAGCAGGCCCACCACGGTCAGCATCAGTGCGGTGGGGAAGATGATCGTCAGAGTCTCGAGGTTGAGCGGCACCTCGGGCCACAGGAACACCGGCAGGCTATCGGGCAACTCGCCCATGTCACCGACGCTGCGGATCTCCATGCCGGTCATCATGTAGACGGCGGTCAGCACCACGATACAGACCAGCGGCGAGGGGATGGTCTTGCCGATCACCGGTACCAGGGGGAAGCCGTAGATGATCGCCAGACCGGCCAGCGTCATGGCGTAGACGTGCCAGGTCACCCCAGTCAGTTCCGGCAGCTGGGCCATGAAGATCAGGATCGCCAGGGCGTTGACGAAGCCGGTGACCACCGAGCGCGACACGAAGCGCATCAGCTCGGCAAGCCTGAGATAGCCGGCGATGATCTGCAGCACCCCGGTCAGCAGGGTCGCGGCCAGCAGGTACTCCAGGCCGTGCTCCTTGACCAGGGTGATCATCAGCAGCGCCATGGCGCCGGTGGCCGCCGAGACCATCCCCGAACGCCCGCCGGTAAAGGCGATGATCACGCAGATCGCGAAGGAGGCGTAGAGGCCGACCTTGGGGTCGACCCCGGCGATGATGGAGAAGGCAATGGCCTCGGGGATCAGCGCCAGGGCGACGACGATGCCCGCCAGGGTGTCGCCCTTGAGATTGGAGAACCAACTCAATTTCATTTTTTCGTACATGCTGCGGTCCAGTCAGGGGATGAATCAGTTCAGCCTCGTGACACGATAGCGATGACGCACACAGCCACCCGACACCCAGATAGGCGCAGAGCAAAGCAATGAAATGTGGGAGTCACGCACGTATCGGGTCAGAGATAACGCCTTTGACGTAGCGTGAGGATCGGGCGTGTCGCCTCGTTGACAGCGGGCGAGCCCAGAAGGGGGGGAGCGCTAGGGCGGAGTCATCAGCCCTGAGAAAGAGGTTGTCATGGGGTGCTTTAGCCTTCTATCGCGATGATCGACATCGTCCATAGCACCAGGGCTTGCCCGGTGAAATTGCATGTCATCCCGTGGAAAGCTGAGCACTCTACCAAAATTCATGCTGCATTGCACACTTGAGGGCGGTATGCGCAGGATAGGATTTCTCTCAGCCTGGCCAGACTCCAGACTCCAGACTCCAGACTCCAGACTCCAGACTCCAGACTCCAGACTCCAGGCTCCGATGCGGATGTGCGGTGTCGGCGACCCCAAGCTTCAAGCGAGTGCATAGCAGGGTCCTGAGAGCGCCGACGGAGTTCTTTATCACCTGCGCATTGAGAGCATCAAGCGGCAGGATACTTATGTGCGCTCGTCCTCCCCCGCCAGCTCTGCGCTCACGCTGCCGCATCGACCGTGGTTCGGGTTACCTCCTCCCACCAGCAAGCTGCTGCTGATGGATATTGAAAGGCCCTTCCTTAACTGAGGTTGGGCCTTTCTTCGTTGTGACCTTGTCCACAAGGCTGATTCTTGTCTCTGCATTTCTGTCGCAAAACACAAGATACGCCGATTTCCAAGGCACGAGGCACAACATAGAGTGCTTTTCTGGCCCCATCAAGTGGATAACCTGTGGATTGGCTGTGGCCGTCCGTGGGACGGATAGCTTAGGTAACGATCTTGATCAGAGACATAGAGTCATGTTGGTGATTGTGAAGGCAGAGCCCTGAGGCTAGGATGCCATAGTTCCCTACCCAATCAGGTGTCACACTTTAGGAAAATCTGTTTCTCGGCGTGGCGCGTAAGTTGTTGTTTGGATTCAAAATCCGCCGGGTGCAAGCCCTTGTCGGTTCGAGTCCGACCGCCGGTACCAGCACCACCACGCCCTCCGCGGCGCCTCCCCAGCACCACCCTTATCTCTATCGATCGATCCCTGCGCTCTCCACGAGGCGTGGCGTTTTCGTGTGCCTGCTCAGTCGACGCTGGTATCCCGAAAGCCGGCGTTGATCAGGCAGTAGAGCCCGTAGCCGAACAGCCCGAGGGCCACCGCGCCGAGCAGCCAGGGGCCGAAGGGCTGGGCGGCGAGCACGGTCAGGGCGCCGCCCAGGCCCTGGGCCTGGCTGGGGTCGGTTCGCCAGGCGGCGATGCACAGGAACAGGCCGATGATCAGGAAGACCACTCCGCGCGCCGAGAGGCCCCAGCGAGTGATGCCCTCGAAGAGGCGGCGCTGGCCGGTGCTCATCTGCCGGTGGTGCCAGTTGCCGAGGTAGGTGCGGGCGAAGGCGCGCCACAGCTGGCGCAGGCCGATCCCCAGGAACACCAGGCCGACGGCTAAGACCAGGATGACGCCTCCCCGGTGGCTCATCAGCAGGGCGGTGCGGTCCTGCGTCTCGGCCTCGCCCGACGACATCGCCGCATTGCGCAACAGGTCGATGCAGTAGACCCCGAGGCTGGCGTGGATGAGGCTGCTGATCGTGAAGCCCAGGCGCGTGACGAGCCCCTTGAGCCCGCGGCCGACCTCCTCGGTATCCAGCAGCGCCTGGAGCAGCCGCCAGAGGGCATAGGCGAACAGTCCCGCGCCGAGCAGCCCCAGCATGGTGTCGCCGAAGGGCTGGTGGACCAGCTGGTTGATGGCCGCCTTGGTGCCGGCATGGCTGCCGCCCAGGCCGGCCGCGGCCAGCGCGGCCAAGCCCCCGACCAGCAGGTAGACCACGCCCTTGGCGACATAGCCGGCCCGCGCCGCCAGGGCGAGGCCTCGCTTGAGGCGTCTCTTCGGATGGGTGTCTGTGGCTGCCATGGGGGCTCCGTGGCGTCGGGAGCGCTGTCGAGAAGGGATGCCTCAGGCCAGGCCGACGATGACCAGGGCCAAGGTGCCGAAGGTCAGTAAGTAGCCTAGCAGGGCCATCAGGCCGTCGTGGGCGAGCAGCGCCAGGGCGAACAGCGTCAGGGCGAGCCCCGCGCCGTTGGCGGTGAAGGGCACTACCTCCATGGGCGGCATGGCCAGGGCGATCAGCAGGCTGGTCATGGCCACGGGGAGGTGCGCAGGCTGGCGGATGAGCAGCGTCAGGCGCGGCTTGAGCAGGCGATCGATCCAGCGCGCCGGTCGCTGCATCCAGCGGATGACCGCGATGAAGCGTGCCCGGGAGACCCGGCGACGCAGCAGCCAGCTCGGCAGCCAGATGTGCTCCCGGCCGGCCAGCAGCTGCGCGGCGGCGAGCACCACTAGCATCGCCATCAGGGTGGGCACGCCAGGGATGTCGCCGATCAACGGCGCCAGGGTGACGAGTCCTGCCACCAGCAGGAAGGGGGCGAAGGAGCGCCGCCCGAGGCTGTCGAGGATCGCCTTGAGGCTGACGCTCTCGGCGTGGTCCCCGGCCCGCTGGACCCGCGCCAGCAGCCGGCTCAGGTCGCCCGGGGAGCTTTCCGACTCGCGGTCGATGGCCTCACCGGCCATGGCGCTTGCGTGTCCACAGCAGCAGGACACCGAGCAGCAGCAGGGCGGGGCCGACGAAACCGACGGGGCTCTGGGTCTGCCAGCCGATGATAGGCAGCAGGGCGCCGAGTATGAGCAGGGCGATGGCCAGGGTGCGAACCGACATGGTGGGCTCTCCATACGGGTGTCCGGCCAGTGTAACTGCTTGATCGCCCGAGCTGCAGTCTCCCGATGACCGGCTCGCGGAGGGACTGTCGCCGCCTGACGGGATGGCGTAGAGTAACTGATTCACAGTCCTTCGCCCTTTTGTCGGTGGAGGGCTGTTTTCGTTGGCAACCCCGCAAGCGTGCAATCAACGTTGACGGTGTTCTGGAGGCCTTATGACGACGCGTCCCCCCCTTATCATCAACCGGCTCGATGCCGAGCGGCTGCAGCGGCTCATCGACGCTGCCGACGACGACACCCTGGCGGTGGCCGAGGCCCTCGAGGAGGAGCTGGCGCGCGGCGAGGTCGTCGACCCGGAGGTCATCCCCGAGGACGTGGTCAGCATGTGCAGCCAGGTGCAGTTCACCGACCTGGGCCGCGACCGCCAGATCATCCGCACCCTGGTCTATCCCCATGCGCTGAGCACTACCGAGGACGGCATCTCGGTGATGGCGCCGGTGGGCGCGGCCCTGCTGGGGCTGCGCATCGGCGATACCATCGCCTGGCCGCTGCCGGGCGGCCGCGAGTCGCGGCTGCGCATCGATGCCATCCTCTGGCAGCCCGAGCGGGAAGGCCAGTTCCACCGGTAGGAGTCTGTCGTGCATCTCCCGCCGCTGTTCAAGTCCAGTCGATCACTCGGCCGGCTACCCCACTCTGCAGAGCATCACGGCGTTGTGCACCGGTGTTCCGGGGTCCTCGAGGCGATCGCCATGGCCTCGCCTAGGCTGGTGGTTACCGCATCCCAGGGCAGCGGCGATCCGGCGTGGTGGCAGTGGTAGAGTGCGTCGCCATCGATCTCGACACGATGGATATCGTTGCCTTGATCGTCCTGCCACCAGTCGGCATGGACGTGCTGCCAGCTGGATGCGAGCGGGGTGGCAATGACGATGGTCATGATGGCTGTCTCTCCTCAAGTATCTTGTAAGGGCGCTGGCTCAGGATGCTTGACGGTATGTGCAGGTGAGGGTCTTGCCGCCCGTGCCAGTGGGAGCGGGAATCGAGTTTGCGGCTACATGGTTCCCTATTCGCTCAGGCTAGTATAAAAACAGTGTTTGTAAACACTGTTCTCTAACTGTTGACTCTAGGTCTGCGGCTATGTGACCAGCGAGAATAGCCGTGAACCACAGCAATACCCGGGATTCAGGAGGCGGTACATGCCCTTTTCGTTATGGCTGTCACTGGCCGCGGTCTGTGCCATGGGCGCCATGTCGCCCGGCCCGAGCTTGGCCATGGTGTTGCGCCACACCCTGGGCGGCGGGCGCATGCCGGGCGTCTCGGCGGCGCTCGCCCATGCCCTGGGCGTGGGCCTCTATGCCCTGCTGACGGTATGGGGGCTGGGCGCGGTGATCGTGCGCCTGCCGGCGCTGTTCCAGGTGATCACCTGGGCGGGAGCCGCCTACCTGGCATGGCTCGGCATCAAGGCCCTGATGGCCGGCCGCGCGGGCGCCCTGAACGCCACGGGCAGCGCCACCAGCCGCCGCCAGGCCGCCCGCGAGGGCATGCTGGTGGCCCTGGCCAACCCCAAGTTGATCCTCTTCTTCATCGCTCTGCTCAGCCAGTTCGTCACGCCGGAGATGAGCCTCGCGGCCAAGGCGCTGGTGGTCGGTACGGCGATGGTCATCGATGCCGGCTGGTACGTGCTGGTGGCGGTGGGCCTGTCGCACTCGCGGGTGCTGCCGTGGCTGCAGGCGCGAGCCCACTGGCTCAATCGCCTCACCGGCGTGCTGCTGCTGGCGCTGGCGCTGCGGGTGGTGGCGGGGCCGCTCGGCTGATGCTCTCGACCGACCCCGTCGGCTGATGATGTCGATTGAATCAACTGACTAGTTCTCTCGATGGACCGCCAACGTTGATTCGTATGATGCACCTTGAGCCGTTGAGTCAGGCGTTTTGCTGGTAGGCTGAACACGAGTCTACTGGCTGGAATCATCCTGGATGAACGATCTGACAATGCAGGCCTCGCGGCTGGCCGTGGTGCTCGAGGAGGACCCCGATGCTGCCGCCACACTCTCCTTGCAGCTGCGTACTCTGGGAATGGACTCTCGCTACTGTCGTCAGGGCCAGCACCTGATCGGCGAAGTCGTGGCGCGCCGCCCGCACCTGGTCATCATGGCCCTCGAGTTCGGCCAGCACGATGGCTTCGCCATGCTGCGCCGGCTCGCCGAGAGCGGCTACCGCGGCCGGGTGCTGCTGCTCAGCGGAGTCGAGCGCAAGATCGTGCGCATCGCCGAGCGGCTGGGCCAGGCCCTGGGGCTCTCGATGCTGCCCTCGCTGGACAAGCCGATGCGGCTCTCCGAGCTGCGCCGACGGCTCGAGGCCCCGGCCGCCGACGGCGAGCCCGATGCCCTCCACCCGTGTCGCCTCGAGGAACTGGATCGGGCCTTCGCCCGCCAGGAGATCACCCTTCACTACCAGCCCCAGTTCGAGCTCACCACCGGACGCCTGAGTGGGGTCGCGGCTCGGCTGCACCTGAGCGGCCTGGAGGTCTCGGTGGATGACTTCGGGGTGGGCTTCTCGTCACTGGCGCGGCTGCAGCTGCTGCCGATCAGCGAACTCAAGGTCGACCGCAGCTTCGTCAGCCGCCTGCTCGAGGACCCCCAGGACGCCGCCATCGTCGAGGCGGTGGCGCTGCTCGGGCGTCGGCTGGGCATCCGCGTGGTGGCCGAGGGGATTGAGGATCTCGCCTGCCTGCCGACCCTGGAGCGCTTCGGCTGCACCCACGTGCAGGGCTTCGGCCTGGGGCGGCCGATGCCCGCCGTCGAGATTCTGGCGCTGGCCGGGGCTCAGTCGCCGATTCGCGCCAGCAGCGCCACCAGCGGGGCATCGCCCGGCAGCACGCCGTAGGCCGGGCCGGCCTCGCCGCCTAGCCGCGAGCGGCAGAAGGTCTCGGCCACCGCCGGCGGGCCGTGGCGCAGCAGCAGCGCCCCTTGCAGGCACTGGGCGAGGCGCTGGGCCAGCCAGCGGGCACGGGGCTCCAGCGTCTCCGGCGGTGCGCCAAGCTCGGCCTCCAGTTGGTTCCAGGCGCGATCGAGGTCGGCCTGGCGGCCGCGCGCGGCGACTATCTCCTCGCGTACGGCCGCGAGCGACGCCGGATGACGCGCCAGCACCCGCAGCAGGTCCAGGCAGATCACGTTCCCCGAGCCCTCCCAGATCGAGTTGACCGGCGCCTCGCGGTAGAGCCGAGCGAGTGGCGTCTCCTCGACGTAGCCGATGCCGCCCAGGCACTCCATGGCCTCGGCCATGAAGGCGGGGGTGCGCTTGTTGTGCCAGTACTTGGCCAGGGTGGGCAGCAGCCGTGCCAGGGCGGCTTCGCTCGCCTCGCCGCGGGCCGCGCCGTCGAAGGCTCGGGCGGCGCGCATCGAGAGCGCCAGGCCGGCCTCCACCTCCACGGCCATGTCGGCCAGCAGCACTCTCATCAGCGGCTGCTCGGCCAGGACGCGGCCGAAGGCGTGACGCTCGCGCACGTGCCGCCAGGCCTCGACCAGGGCCTGGCGCATCATGCCCACCGGGGCGGTGGCGGCATCGAGCCGGGTCTGCTGGACCATCGCCAGGATGGTGGCGATGCCGCGCCCGGGCTCGCCGATCCCCTCGGCCCAGGCGCCGCGGTACTCGATCTCCGCCGAGGCGTTGGCGCGGTTGCCGCACTTCTCCTTGAGGCGCTGCAGCTCGATGGCGTTGCGCTCACCCTCGGGGGTGAAGCGCGGCACGAGAAAGCAGGAGAGGCCCTCGTCGGTCTGGGCGAGGGTCAGGAAGGCATCGGACATGGGAGCGCTGCAGAACCACTTGTGGCCGGTCAGCCGCCAGCCGTCATCCCTCGAGGGGGAGTGGGGCTCGGCGCGCGTGGTGGCGAGGGCTACGGCTCGCGTGGAAGTGGTGGCGAGGGCTTCGGCTCGCGTGGAAGTGGTGGCGAGGGCTTCGGCTCGCGTGGAATTGGTGGCGAGGGCTTCGGCTCGCGTGGAATTGGCCCGCACGTCGCTGCCGCCCTGCTTCTCGGTCATCGCCATGCCGACGGTCAGGCCGCTCTTCTCGGTGGCCGGCCGCGCGCGCGGGTCGTAGTCCCAGGCCAACAGGCCCGGGGCCCAGTAGGCCTCGGCGGCGGGTGACTGGCGCAGCGTCGGCAGGGCGGCGTGGGTCATGGTGATCGGGCAGCAGAACCCGGGCTCGGCCTGGGTCAGCAGGTAGAGGGCGGCGACGTGGGCCTGATGGCCGCCGCGCCCCTCCTCCTGCCAGGCCACGGCGTGCCAGCCGTGGTCGATGGCGAGATGCATCAGGGCGTGATAGGCCGGGTGGTAGCGCACCTCGTCGAGCCGCCGGCCGTGGCGGTCGAACAGGTGCAGCTCCGGCGGGTGGCGGTTGGCGGCCTCGCCCAGCGCCTGGACCTCGTCGCTGCCGGCCTCGCGGCCCAGGGGTGCGAGGCGCCTGGTCACCCACGCCGGCGCCTCGCGGGCCAGCGCCTCGCAGAGCGGGGCGTCATCGGCGAGCAGATCGCGCGCGCTCGGCGGATCGGGCTGATTGGTCACCAGGTGGGTCGCGAGGCGGGTGCGGGCGGCGGCGTCGGACATGGTCGAGCTCTGCGTGTGAGGGCTCACCTGAGCATGGTCGGCGCCCCGCGGGCAGTCAACGCCTGGCGTGACGCTTCGGCCGGGACTGGTTAGGCTGAAGGCAATTTCACTGGAGTCCCCCATGACCGTCCAACCCTCCCAGGCCGACGCGCCGCCCGAACCGTTCATCGCCGACGAGCAGATCCAGCTGGTGGATACCCGCAATCGCCCCTGCGGCAGCGCGCCGCGGGCCGCCATGCGGCGTTTTCGTTTCTGGCACCGGGCCACCTATATCGTGGTGCGCAACGCCCGCGGCGAGCTCTGCGTGCAGCGTCGCACCCTGACCAAGGAGGTCTTCCCGGGCGGTCTGGACCTGGCCGCCGGCGGGGTGGTGGGGGCCGGTGAGGCGGTGCACGTGGCGGCGCGCCGCGAGCTGGCCGAGGAGCTCGGCATCCGCGGCGTGCCGCTGCGCCATGCCCTGGAGTTCGTGCATGCCGAACGCGGCAACCACATCTTCGGCAGCGTCTTCCTGGTCGATCACGACGGGCCGCTGACCCTGCAGGCCGAGGAGGTGGCCGACGCCTTCTGGCTGGCGCCCGACGAGGCGCTGGCCCTGGAGGGCATTACCCCGGACACCCGCCAGGCGGTCGAGGCGCTGCGCGCCACCGGCGAGCTGGAGGCCGGCCGGCCATGAACCGACCCGCACAGCTCGATGACCTGGACGCCCTGCTCGCTGTCCTCGAGGGGGTGGTGCTCGGCAAGCCCCGTGAGGTGCGCCTGGCTCTCTGCTGTCTGCTGGCCCGTGGCCACCTGCTGATCGAGGACCTGCCCGGCCTGGGCAAGACCACGCTGGCCCAGGCCCTGGCACGGGTCACCGGGCTCGATATGCAGCGCCTGCAGTTCACCAGCGACCTGTTGCCCGCCGACGTGCTCGGCGTCTCGGTCTTCGACCCGCGCGCGGGAAGCTTCCGCTTCCACCCGGGGCCGATCTTCCACGGCCTGGTGCTCGCCGACGAGATCAACCGCGCCACCCCCAAGGCCCAGAGCGCGCTGCTCGAGGCCATGGAGGAGGGGCGGGTGAGCGTGGAGGGCGAGACCCGCTCGCTGCCGGATCCCTTCTTCGTCATCGCGACCCAGAACCCCCATGAGCAGGCCGGCACCTTCGCCCTGCCGGAATCGCAGCTCGACCGCTTCCTGATGCGCCTGTCGCTGGGCTACCCGGACCCGCGCGCCGAGCGCGAGGTCCTGCGCGGCCAGGCCGGGCGAGCCCGGCTCGCCTCGCTGCCGGTGCTGCTCGATGCCGAGCGGCTGCGGGCCTGGCAGGCACGGCTCGACCGCATCCACGTGGCCGACGCGCTGCTCGACTACGTGCAGGCGCTGGCCGCGGCCAGCCGGGAGCATCCGGAACTCGCCTGGGGGCTCTCCACTCGTGGCGTGCTGGCCCTCTTGCAGGCGGCGCGGGGTTGGGCGCTGCTCGAGGGGCGCGACCACGTGCTGCCCGATGACGTCCAGGCGGTGTGGGTCCCAGTCACGGGACACCGGCTCAGCAACGGACCGCGAGAGGAGGGCGAGGCCCTGGCGCGCCATCTGCTGACCCGTGTGTCGGTGATGGGATGAGCGTGATGGCCGGGGTGGCGCCCCGCGAACCGCGCCGCGAGCGGCTGCGCCGCTGGTGGCGGGGGCGCCTGGCCACCCCGATCGACGCGCCGCTGCCTCAGCGGCGGCTATTCCTGATTCCCACCCGCTTCGGGCTGGGCTGGGCGGCCCTGGTGGTCGTGCTGCTGCTGTTCGGCATCAACTACCAGAACAACCTGGCCTACGGGCTGGCCTTCTGGCTGTTCGGCGTCGGCGTAGTGGCGCTGCTGCGCGGCTGGCTCAACCTGCTGGGCGTCATGCCCGGGCTGCGCCTGCCCCGCGAGGCCTTCGCCGGCGGCGAGGCGCGTCTTGGCGTGGTGCTGCGGGCCCGCCGTCCGCGCATGGCGCTCGAGCTGCACTGCGATGGCGCCGACGCCTGGCTGGATATCGACGAGGGGGTCGGCGAGGCCGAGCTGGCCCTGCCGACGCCCACGCGCGGCAGCCTGGCGCTGCCCTGGCTGCGCATCGAGACGCGCTGGCCGCTGGGCCTCGTGCGCGTGGTGGCCTGGGTGAGTCACGACGCCGAACTGCTGGTCTGGCCCCGCCCGCTCGAGGAGGAGGCGCCGACGGCGCGCCAGGGCGGCGCGGACGAGGATGCCGGCGACTTCGCCGGGCTGCGCCGCTTCCAGCCCGGCGACAGCCCCGGCCAGGTGGCCTGGAAGCAGTGGAGCCGCAGCGGGGTGCTCGCCACCAAGCAGTTCAGTGCGCCGCCCCGCCGCGAGCGCTGGCTCGACTATGACGCCTGCCGCGGCGATCCGGAGCGGCGCCTGTCGGTGCTCTGCGCTCGGGTGCTCGCCCATCATCGTGCCGGGGAGCGCTTCGGGCTGCGGCTGCCGGGCCTGACCCTGGCCCAGGGGGAGGGCGACGGCCAGCGCCGCCGGGCACTGGATGCCCTGGCACGATTCGGGCCGTCGACGGGGGAGGGCGCGCGATGAGCGCCCCGCGTCCGGCTTCTCGCCCCGCCCTGAGCGACAAGATGGCGCCGTTCGCCGATGGTCGGCGCCTGGACGGTAGCCTGCTGCGCCAGCTGTTCATCGGCCAGTGCCTAGTGCTGGCGCTGCACCTGGCCTGGATGCCCGTTTGGCTCCTGGCACTGGCCCTGGCGGTGGGCGGCTATCGGTGGCAGCAGTGGCGTCGCGGCTGGCCTCGCGTCGGCGTGGTGATGCGGATCGCCGCCGTGGGGGCCCTGGTGCTGGCGCTGCGCGCTCATTACGGCACCCTGGGCAGCATGGACGCCCTGATCGGCCTGCTGCTTGGCGTCTACCTGCTTAAGCTGCTCGAGACCCAGGATCGCCGTGACGCCCGGGTCGTGGTGATGATCGGCCTGATCGCCACGGCCGTGGCCTTCCTCCACGATCAGGGCATCCCCATGGCCGCCGCGGCGCTGCTGGCATTCGCCTGGCTGCTGCAGTCGCTGGTGCGGCTCGCCGGCGGCCGCGACCGTCGCCAGGCGTGGCGCGAGGCGGCCTGGCTGCTGGCGCTCTCGGCGCCGCTGATGGCGCTGCTGTTCGTCACCTTTCCGCGCCTGGGGCCGCTGTGGAGCATGCCGCGACTGGATCGCGCCTCCACCGGGCTGTCCGATCAGATCGCCCCGGGCGACATCGCCGAGCTCTCGCGCAGCGCCGGGCGAGCCTTCCGGGCGCGCTTCGAGGGCCCCGACCCCGCCCCGGGCGAGCGCTACTGGCGGGTCTATACCCTGTCGCACTTCGACGGCATCCGCTGGTCGCGGGCCACCCCCGAGCAGCTGGCCGCGACCCTGGAACGCCCCGTCGGGGCCTTCGTCGGCGTGGGCGCGCGCTCCCCCTGGCAGGCGCCGGCGACCGCGCGCTTTCGTGCCGAGCTGCTGCTGGAGCCCGACAGCCGCCCCTGGCGGCCCTCTCTCGGCGCACCGCTTGCCACCGGGCAGGCCCAGCGCTACCTGGCCGACGGCACCCTGGAGGGGCTCACCGCGCTGAGCTCCCGCGGCCTGCTGCGCCTCGACAGCAGCGGTGCGGCGCCGGCCTATCCCGATCCCGCCGGGTCGCGCTGGCACCGTCTGCTGCCGGTGCAGGCCAATCCGCGCACTCGGGCGTTGGTCGAGCGACTCTGGCGCGAGAGCGGCGGCGACCCGGAGGCCTATCTCGAGTCGATGATGGCGCGCTTCGGCGAAGCATCCTACCGCTACACGCTCTCGCCGCCGCGACTCGTCGGCGAGGATCGCGTCGACGACTTCCTGTTCGACAGCCAGGCCGGCTACTGCAGCCACTACGCCTCGGCGGCCGCCGTGATGGCGCGCATGGCGGGCATTCCGGCGCGGGTGGTAGTGGGCTTTTTGGGCGGGGAGCGTCATCCCGACGGCTACTATACGGTGCGTGATTACGATGCCCATGCCTGGGTGGAGGTCTGGCGGGAGGGCGGCTGGCAGCGCCTGGACCCCACGGCGGTGATCGCCCCGGAGCGCATCGAGCAGGGGCCCCAGGCGGTCGAGGAGGGGGCCGAGGCCTTCCTGGCCGATGCTCGCTTCTCGGCGCTGCGCCTGCGCGAGGTGGGCTGGGCGAATCGCCTGCGCCTGGGCTGGGAGCGGCTGGAGTATCGCTGGCAGCGCGGGGTGATCGGCTTTCAGCGCGAGTCGCGTCGTTCGCTGCTGGCGCGGCTGGCGGATGGCTGGCGAGCGGCCTGGGCGCACTTGGAGGCCTGGCTGCCGGGGCGCGGCGTGCTGGCCACGACCCTTGGCTTGGCGGCTCTGCTGCTGATGGCGGCGGGCGTCGCGCTGCTGGCGCGCCTGGGCGCTCACCGGTGGCGGCTGCAGCAGGACGAGCGACGCCTGGTCGGCGCCCTGCAGGCTTGGCTGGCCGGCCGAGGGCTGGCGGCGCTGCCCGGGGAGTCACCCGCCGCTCACCTTCGGCGCATCGCGCCCCGCGCCGGGCCGGCGGGCCGTGCCCTTAACGACTGCGCCGATGATCTCGAGCGGCTCGCCTATGCCCCGCTCGAGGCGCCCGAGCGGGCCGTGCGTCGGCGGCGGCTGTCGAGGCGGGTGGCCGAGGTGCGCCGCCGCCTGCCGAAGCCGAAGCCGCGGCGAGGCGGGGGCGGGGCTGGCGCCCGGGAAACCGGCGTGTCATCGTAGGAATATTGAGAGCGAGCCTGATCCATGACCATTCATGACCACGAATGCCGCACCCAGAGCGGTCAGCCCTTCAACCTCCGCGCCCTGCGGGGTCAGGTGCTGTTGATCGTCAACGTGGCCAGCCAGTGTGGCTTCACGCCTCAGCTGCGCGACCTCGAGCACCTCTATGTGCGCTATCGCGACCGCGGCTTCACCGTGCTGGGCTTTCCCTGCAACCAGTTTGCTCGCCAGTCGCCGGAGTCGGCGCTGGATTTCAGCCGCTTCGCCGAGCACGAGTTCGGCGTCTCCTTCCCGCTGATGGAGAAGGTACGGGTCAACGGCAGCGACGCCCATCCCCTCTTCGTCGAACTCAAGCGCCAGGCGCCTGGCGTGCTGGGTACCGGCATGATCAAGTGGAACTTCACCAAGTTCCTGGTCGGCCGCGATGGCCGGGTGATCCGGCGCTTCTCCCCCCGCGACGGCGAGGCGGAGCTGCGCGAGGCGCTCGAGAAGGCCCTGGACGAGCCCTGATCGCGGGCACACGCTCCAGGGCCATTGGCATTCGCGCCAGGCTCAGGGGGTCTCGCCGCGCTCGACCATCACGCGCCCGATCAGCTCGTTCCAGCGATGGCGCGTCATCATGGTGGTCAGCCCCGAGAACAGCACCCAGCTCTTGCGCCGCCAGCCTTTGAGCCGCAGGTTGTGGGAGACCAGCTGCTGCATCAGCTGATAGTCATCGAAGGAGCGCCACTCGCCGGCCACCGACAGCTGGTGGCGAGCCATCACCGGGGCGAGCTCCAGGCGGAAGATCCACTCCAGGTCGCGCAGGCTCAGCTCGTGGCGCTGGATCTCGGCGACCATGCGCGCATAGTCGGTCTCGCGGGGCTCGCGCTCCAGCCACAGCGGGGCCAGTGCGAGCCACAGCTCGCCGCGCTCATCGACCAGGGTCTGCGCATCCATCCACTCTCTCCTGCAGGGTTTGCCGCTCGGGCGTCGCAGGCAATCCTGCACCAGCCGGGCAGTGGCCTCAAGGGCGGACAGCCGGCGCCCTTGCCGCTAGAATGTGGCCCACTCCGGCACGGCTCATGCGTTCGTGCCACTCATTCGAGGCCGACGGCCGTGCCCGGCCGTCGTGTCCGCCAGCAAAAACGAGGTCTGTCGTGATCATCAAGCCCAAGGTTCGCGGTTTCATCTGTACCACCACTCATCCCGTCGGCTGCCAGCAGAACGTGCTCGAGCAGATCGAGGCGACCCGCGCGCGCGGCCTGGACAAGGCCAACGGCCCGAAGAAGGTGCTGGTGATCGGTGCCTCCAGCGGCTATGGCCTGGCGGCGCGGGTCACCGCCGCCTTCGGCTACGGCGCCGACACCCTGGGCGTGTTCTTCGAGAAGCCGGGCACCGAGAAGAAGCCCGGCACCGCCGGCTGGTACAACAGCGCGGCCTTCGACAAGTTCGCCAAGGCGGAAGGGCTCTACAGCAAGTCGATCAACGGCGACGCCTTCTCCCATGAGGCGCGCGAGAAGGCCATCGAGCTGATCCAGCAGGACCTCGGCCAGGTCGACCTGGTGGTCTATTCGCTGGCCTCGCCGGTGCGCAAGCTGCCCGACTCAGGCGAGCTCAAGCGCTCCAGCCTCAAGCCGATCGGCGAGACCTATCGCGCCACCGCCATCGACACCAACAAGGACGCCATCATCGAGGCCGAGGTCGAGCCCGCCACCGAGCAGGAGATCGAGGACACCAAGGCGGTGATGGGCGGCGAGGACTGGGAACTGTGGATCGAGGCCCTGGATCGCGCCGGCGTGCTGGCCCCGGGCGCGCGCAGCGTGGCCTTCAGCTACATCGGCACCGAGATCACCTGGCCGATCTACTGGCATGGGGCTCTGGGCAAGGCCAAGGAAGACCTAGATCGCGCCGCCGGCGAGATCGACCAGCGCCTCTCCGCCACCGGCGGCGGCGCCAACGTGGCGGTACTCAAGTCGGTGGTCACCCAGGCCAGCGCCGCCATCCCGGTCATGCCGCTCTACATCGCCATGGTCTACCGGGTGATGAAGGAGAAGGGGCTGCACGAGGGCACCATCGACCAGCTCAACCGCCTGTTCGGCGAGCGTTTGTACCTTGGTGAAGGGCAGGGCAGCGCCGAGACCGACGAGGCCGGCCGCCTGCGCCTGGACGACTGGGAGCTGCGCGACGACGTTCAGCAGGCCTGCCAGGACCTGTGGCCCCAGGTGACCACCGAGAACCTCTTCGAGATCACCGATTACGCCGGCTACAAGCACGACTTCCTGAAGCTGTTCGGCTTCGAGCGCGACGACGTGGATTACGACGCCGATGTGAACCCAGTAGCCGACTTCGATGTCGTGAACCTGTAGGGCCCCGCGTTTTCGGCAGGTGTGCAGACGCGGGATCGGTTCTCCAGCGAAGGAGGCGAGCCATGGATACCCGCGACAGCAAGACGCCGGAAGAGGAACTGCAGCATCTCAAGGAAGTGAGCCAGCCCGAGGACTACGATCAGCCCGAGCCGGACGTGGAGCAGCCCGAGGCCAAGAGCCCGCCCGGCAGGCTGCCTCGCGTGCTGCCCATCGTCATCGTGGTGCTCGGGCTCGCGGCGGCGGCCATGCTGCTGCTGAGCGGCAACGGCCCCTAGGTTGCCGCCGTTGCCCCGCTCTTCCGGCGGGGCTGTGGATCCCGCCCGGCCTTGGGTAAGATAGGGGCTTTCCCCGTGCCTGCCGGCGCCGACCCAAGGCCAGATCCGCATGCCCGACTCCGTTTCTTCCCCTCGCCCGACGTCGCTCACGCGCCACGTCGGCGTGGTGGTGCTGCCTGGCTTCTCTCTGCTGGCCGAGGCCTGTGCCACCGAGCCGCTGTTCGTGGCCAATCGGCTGGAAGGGCGATCGCTCTATCGGCTGACCACCTTCGCGACCGCGGCCGGCCCCGTGGCGAGCGCCTCTCAGCAGGCGCTGATGCCCCAGGCCGGCATCGGCGAGGTGGACGACCCGCTCGACCTGCTGCTGGTGTGCGCCCCCGGGCCCCTCGCCGGTCGCATCCCCGAGGCCCTGGTCGACTGGCTGCGCCGGCTCGCCGGTGCCGGGGTGCTGCTGGGCGGCATCGGCGGCGGCACCGAGGTGCTGGCCCGGGCCGGGGTGCTCGACGGCTACCGGGCCACGCTGCCCTGGCAGCGCTTCGACGCCGTCGCCGATGACTTCCCCCAGGTGCGCCTCTCGCGCCAGCTCTTCGAGATCGACCGCGATCGCCTGACCTGCGGCGGCGGCACCGCCGCCATGGACATGATGATGACCCTGGTGGGCAGCCAGCACGGCCCCCGGCTCGCCGAGCGCATCTCCGAGCACTTCGTGCTGGAGCGCATCCGCATGGGCGACGAGCCTCAGCAGATGCCGCTGCGCTCGCGGCTCGGCAATGCCCCCGAGAGCCTCTCCGAGGCGGTGGCCCTGATGGAGTCCAACATCGAGGAGCCCCTGACCACCCACGAGCTGGCCGAGCACCTGGGCATCTCGCGGCGCCAGCTCGAGCGCCTCTTCAAGAAGTACCTGCAGGCCGTGCCCAGCCGCTACTACCTGGACCTGCGCCTGCAGCGGGCGCGTCGGCTGCTGCGCGAGAGCGACCACCCCGCCGGCGAGATCGCCCTGCTGACCGGCTTCTCCTCGGCGGCCCACTTCTCCACCGCCTACCGCAATCACTTCGGCATCACGCCCCGCGAGGAGCGCCTGGCCTGAATCCGGCAGGCGCCGTGGTGGTGATCGGCGGCGTCTGGTGCCCCCAGGAGCCGCCTGCGCAGCGGCGGCCGTTCGGCCCGATCAGGCGGGGCGCGCCAGCAGCGCACGGAACAGCGTGCCCATCATCACCGGGGTATCCTGCTCGATCACGAAGCCGGCGCCTTCCAGCAGCGGCCGGGCCTGGCGGGTGATGTCGGTGGCGATGGCCGAGGTCAGGGCGTTGAGCCCGCGGCGGGGCAGGCTCGCCGGGCGCGCGTCGGCCTGGAACTTGTCCATCACGCAGAGCTGGCCGTTCCCCTGCAGCACCCGGCGGGCCTCGGCCAGGCCCTGCGCCGGGTCGGGCATCACCGCCAGTATCAGGTGCATCACCACGACGTCGAAGTGATCGTCGGGATAGTCGAGCCGCTCGGCATCCATCACCTCGGCCTGGACATCGCGACCGAGCCCCTCGGCACGGCGCGCGAGACGCCGCACCATGGCCGGCGAGAGATCGCCGGCATGCAGCTCGATGTCGCGGGGCAGCCAGGGCAGGTCGAGCCCGGTGCCGGCCCCGACCAGCAGCACCCGCATGCCGGGGCGCCAGTCCACCTGTTCGACGGCCCGGCGGCGCGCCTCGCGAAAGGCGCGCTCGGCCACCAGGTCGTAGACGGGCGCGTAGAGGCCATAGCGGATCCGGTTCCAGGCCGTGGTGTTGAACATGACGGGCTCCTGTGGAGGGGGCTCTTCAGCCTACCCCATCCTTTTACACAACTCGCCGTCCCATTGCTGAAAGCTTCCCGTCCCGGCCCTCCCTATACTCGAGGTATTCCAAGATCCCTTATTCCGAGTATGGAGAGCGACATGAGCCAGACCCCGACCCGCGCCGACTTCGACCAGTACATGGTGCCCAACTACGCCCCCCAGAAGGCGATCCCGGTGCGCGGTGAGGGGAGTCGCCTGTGGGACCAGGAGGGCAAGGAGTACATCGACTTCGCCGGCGGCATCGCCGTCAACGCCCTCGGCCACTGCCACCCGGTGCTGGTCGATGCCCTCACCGAGCAGGCCAACAAGCTCTGGCACCTGGCCAACGTCTACACCAACGAGCCGGCCCTGAAGCTCGCCCAGGCGCTCGTCGAGCGCACCTTCGCCGACAAGGTGTTCCTCTGCTCCTCCGGCGGCGAGGCCAACGAGGCGGCACTCAAGCTGGCACGCCGCTGGGCCTACAACGAGCATGGCGAGCACAAGGACAAGATCATCTCCTTTCGCCAGTCGTTCCACGGCCGCACCTTCTTCACCGTCAGCGTCGGCGGCCAGCCCAAGTATTCCCAGGGCTTCGGGCCGATCCCGGGGGGCATCCTGCACGCCGAGTTCAACGACCTCGAGGCGGTGCGCGAGCTGATGGGCGACGACACCTGCGCGGTGATGGTCGAGCCGATGCAGGGCGAGGGCGGCATCCTGCCGGCCAGCCAGGAGTTCCTCGAGGGGCTGCGCGCGCTGTGCGATGAGCACCAGGCGCTGCTGATCTTCGACGAGGTGCAGACCGGCGTCGGCCGCAGCGGCTCGCTCTACGCCTACATGGAGTACGGCGTGACCCCGGACATCCTGACCAGCGCCAAGTCGCTGGGCGGCGGCTTCCCAGTGGGCGCCATGCTGACCACCGACGCCATCGCCCCGGCCATGGCCATCGGCACCCACGGCTCCACCTACGGCGGCAACGCCCTGGCTTCCGCCGTGGCGCTGGCCGCCGTCGAGTACATCGACACTCCCGAGGTGCTCGAGGGCGTCAAGCATCGTCACGACCTCTTCCGTGAGCACCTCGAGGCGATCAATCGCCAGTACGGCGTGTTCAAGGAGATCCGCGGCATGGGCATGCTGATGGGCGCCCAGATGTCTGACGAGTACGAGGGGCGTGCCAAGGAGATCCTGCCGCTGGCCATCGAGGAGGGCCTGATGGCGCTGATCGCCGGGCCCAACGTGCTGCGCATGGCGCCGTCGCTGGTGATCCCCGAGGAGGACATCCGCGAGGGCATGGCACGTCTCGAGCGGGCGGTGGCGCGTCTGGTGGCGGGGCAGTGAGCCGCGGCTCCCCGATGCGCGACGACTCATCCCCTTACGGAGATCCTGCCATGCTGGTCATTCGTCCCGTTCGCCCGGCGGACCTGCCGTCCCTGGAGCGGCTGGCCGGCAGCGCCACGCCGCGCCTGACCAACCTGCCGGCCCATCGCGATCGTCTCGAGGAGCGCATCGCGCGCTCCCAGCGCGCCTTCGCCGGCGATATCGAGGCGCCCGGTGACGAGCACTACATCTTCGTGCTCGAGGACCTGGAGCGCGGCGAGGTGGCCGGTACTGCCACCATCCGCGCCCAGGCCGGTGCTCGCGAGGCCTACTACACCTATCGCCAGGAGACGCTGATCCACGCCTCCCAGCAGCTCGATGTGCGTCGGGAGGTGCCGACCCTGGCGCTCTCCCACGAGGTCTCCGAGGCGACCCTGCTCTGCGCGCTGTCGCTGGATGCCCGTTACAAGGGCACCAGCGCCGAGAGCCTGCTGCGCCGCGCGCGGCTGATGTTCATCAGCCAGTACCCCGAGCGCTTCGCCGACCTGCTCGCCATGGCCTTCCCGGGCTACCTGGATGATCAGGGCGAGTCGCCGTTCTGGAACAGCGTGGGCCGCCACTTCTTCGTGCGCGACTACCAGGAGATCAACTACTTCGCCGGGGTGCGCTCGAAGAGCTTCGTCGCCGAGGTGATGCCGCAGTTCCCGCTCTATCTGGCGCTGCTTACGCCCCAGGCCCGCGCCGCCATCGGCCGCGAGCACCCGGACCATGAGTCGGCGATGAACGAGATGCTGGCCGAGGGCTTCCTGCGCAGCCGTCACGTGGACATCTTCGATGCCGGCCCGGTGATCAAGGGCGAGCGCGAGCGCCTGGTGAGCTTTCGCCGCGCCGCCTGGCACCCGGTGCGCATCCGCCCGGCCCATGCCCTGCCCGATGCCGAGCCGGCCATGGTCGCCAACCAGCGGCTGGTGGACTTCCGCTGCGTGGTGGCGCGCTATGCGCTGTCGCCCACCGGGCAGCTGATGCTCTCGCCCGAGCACGCCGAGCTCCTGGGCGTGGAGGAGGGCCGCGCCGTGCTGGCTGCCCCACTGGCGCTGCCGGACGCGGATGACGCGGGCTACGACGAGGGAGAGCTGTAATGCGCATGAGACCGATCGTCGAGAGCGATATCGACGAACTCCAGGCCCTGGCCCGGGAGACCGGCGTGGGCTTCACCTCGCTGCCCGACAACCGCGAGTTCCTGGCCGCCCGGATTGCCTCGACGGTGAGCGCCTTCGAGGAGCGCACCCCGGTGGACCAGCGGCTCTACTTCTTCGTGCTGGAGGACGAGGAGACCGGCCGGCTGGCCGGTTGCTGCGCCATCGAGGGCCAGGTGGGGCGCGAGACGCCCTTCTACCACTATCGCCTGGGCACCCTGGCGCACTCCTCGGTGCAGCTCGACCTGCACCGCACCATCGATACCCTCTTCCTGAGCTCCGACCATACCGGTGACGCCGAGGTGGCCTCGCTGTTCCTGCGGCCCGAGTACCGCGGCGGCGACCCCCGTCACCAGCGTAACGGCGCGCTGCTGTCGATGATGCGCTGGCTGTTCATGGCCGAGTTCCGTGACCGCTTCCCGGAGAAGGTGCTGGCCGAGATGCGCGGCGTCTTCGACGAGCGCGGCCGCAGCCCCTTCTGGGAGTGCCTGGGCAGCCACTTCTTCCCATTGGACTTCGACGAGGCGGACAAGCTCACGGGGCTCGGTCAGAAGAGTTTCATCGGCGAGCTGATGCCCAAGTTCCCGATCTACACCCCGTTCCTCAGTGAGGCGGCGCGCGCCTGCATCGGCCAGGTCCACGAACACACCCGCCCGGCGCTGGCCATGCTCAAGAAGCAGGGGCTGCGCTGGGAGGGCTACATCGACATCTTCGACGGTGGACCCACCGTCGAGGCCTACATCGACGACGTGCGCGGCGTGCGGCTGTCGCGGCGCTGCCGGGTGGAGGTGAAGGCCGGCGTGCTCGAGGCGTCGCCGCGCCCGCGCTGGCTGGCGGCCACCACCGGCATGGCCGGCTTCCGGGCCGCCTGGCTGGGCCGGGGCCCGGACGAGCAGGGCGTGGTGACCCTCGACGAGGCCGAGGCGCGTCGGCTGGAGGTCGCCTCCGGCGACACCCTGCGCATACTGGATACCGAGGAGGAGGCGTGATGAAGGCAACAGAACAACTGCTGATCGGCGGCACCTGGCAGGCGGGACGAGGCGAGGCCTTCGCCAAGCGCGACCCGGTGTCCGACGCGCGTCTCTGGGAGGGCCAGGCGGCCGACGAGGCCCAGGTGGGCGCCGCCGTGACGGCCGCCCGCGAGGCCTTCCCGGCCTGGGCCCGCACTCCCTTCATCGAGCGCCAGGCGCTGGTCGAGCGCTTCCGCGAGGTGCTCGAGCGCCACCGAGAGGACCTGGCCGCGACCATCGCCCACGAGACCGGCAAGCCCCTCTGGGAGGCGCGCACCGAGATCGGCGCGATGATCGGCAAGGTGGCGATCTCCCTGCGCGCCTACCAGGAGCGCACCGGCGAGCGCAGTCGCGACCTGGGCGACGCCACCGCCGTGCTGCGCCATCGGCCCCATGGGGTAATGGCGGTGTTCGGCCCCTACAACTTCCCCGGACACCTGCCCAACGGCCACATGGTCCCGGCGCTGCTGGCCGGCAACAGCGTGGTCTTCAAGCCCAGCGAGCAGACGCCGATGATCGCCGACCTCACGCTGCAGTGCTGGCAGGAGGCGGGGCTGCCCGACGGAGTGATCAACCTCGTCCAGGGCGCGGCCGCCACGGGTCAGGCGCTCTCCACGCACCCCGGCATCGACGGCCTGCTGTTCACCGGCAGCGCCCGAGTGGGCGGCATCCTGCATCGCCAGTTCGCCGACCAGTTCGACAAGATCCTGGCCCTGGAGCTCGGCGGCAACAATCCGCTGGTGGTCAAGGATGTGCCCGACCAGGAAGCCGCCGTGCTGACCATCCTGCAGTCGGCCTTCCTCTCCGGCGGCCAGCGCTGCACCTGCGCCCGGCGGCTGATCGTGCCCGAGGGCCAGGTGGGCGATCACCTGCTGGACGCCCTCAGTGACGCCATCTCGCGGCTGCGGGTGGCCGGCCAGTTCAGCGAGCCGGCGCCCTTCTATGCGGGCCTGGCCAACGTGGCGGCGGCCGACGGCCTGCTCGCGGCCCAGGACGACCTGGAAGCGCGCGGCGGCACGGTGCTCGCGCGCATGGAGCGCCTGGAGGCCGGCACTAGCCTGCTCAGCCCCGCGCTGATCGACGTCACCGGCCTCGAAGTGCCCGACGAGGAGCACTTCGGCCCGCTGCTCAAGGTCTATCGCTACCGGAGCTGGGACGACGCCCTGCGCCTGGCCAACGACACCCGCTACGGCCTCTCGGCCGGGCTGATCGGCGGCGAGCGCGGCGACTGGGACGACTTCCTGCTGCGCATCCGCGCCGGCATCGTCAACTGGAATCGCCAGACCACCGGCGCCTCCGGCGACGCGCCCTTCGGCGGCGTGGGGGCGAGCGGCAACCATCGCCCGAGTGCCTACTACGCGGCCGACTACTGCGCCTATCCGGTGGCTTCCATGGAGAGCGAGGCGCTGAGCCTGCCCGAGACGCTGCCGCCGGGAGTGACGCTATGAGCGATGCGATGAACGATATCGGGGAACGGCCGATCGCGGACGTGCGCGAGGTCAATTTCGATGGCCTGGTCGGCCCGACTCACAACTACTCCGGCCTGGCGCTGGGCAACCTGGCCTCCATGACCCACCAGGGCCTGGTGGCCAACCCCAAGGAGGCCGCCCTGCAGGGCCTGGGCAAGATGAAGGCGCTGATGGACGCCGGCTATGCCCAGGGCGTGCTGCCGCCCCAGCAGCGCCCCGACCTGGGGGCGCTGCGTCGCCTGGGGTTCCAGGGCAGCGATGCCCAGGTGCTGGCCCGGGCGGCCGGCGAGGCTCCGCAGCTGCTGCGGGCGGTCTGCTCGGCCTCGAGCATGTGGACCGCCAACGCCGCGACCGTGACGCCCTCGGCCGACGCCCCGGATGGCCGGGTGCACTTCACGCCGGCCAACCTGCAGTCGAGCTTTCACCGCTACCTGGAGCCGGACACCACCGGCCGGGTGCTGGCCTCGATCTTCCGCGACGCGCGCCACTTCGCCCATCACCCGGCGCTGCCGGGCACGCCGGCCTTCTCCGACGAGGGCGCGGCCAACCACACCCGGCTCGCCGCCGAGTATGGCGAGGCCGGCGTGCACTTGTTCGTCTACGGCCGGGCCGCCTTCGGCTGGGGCGAGGAGGAGGGCGTGGCGCCGCGTCGCTATCCGGCGCGCCAGACCCTGGAGGCGAGCCAGGCGATCGCCCGCCAGCACGGCCTGTCGGAGTCCCAGGTGGTGTTCGCCCAGCAGCACCCCGAGGCGATCGACGCCGGCGTCTTCCACAATGACGTGATCGCGGTGGGCAATGGCCCGGTGCTGCTCTATCACGAGCGGGCCTTCCTCGACGAACAGGGCACCCTGGAGGCGCTGCGCGCGAAGATGCCCACCCCGCTGATCCCGGTGCGGGTGCTTGAGGAGGCGGTGAGCCTCGAGGACGCCGTGGCCTCCTATCTCTTCAATTCGCAGCTGCTCGCCAATCCCGACGGGACCATGACCCTGGTGGTGCCCGGCGAGTGCCAGGAGCGCGAGAGCGTCTGGCGCACCATCCAGGATCTCCTGCTGGCCGGCCACAATCCGATCTCCGAGGTAGTGGTCAAGGACGTCAAGCAGAGCATGCGCAATGGCGGCGGGCCCGCCTGCCTGCGCCTGCGAGTGGTGCTCTCGGCCGCCGAGCGGGCCGCGCTCGCCGGCCGGGTGCTGCTGGACGACGGACTACATGGCGATCTCACCGCCTGGGTCGAGCGCCACTATCGGGATCGCCTGGCCCCGGAGGACCTGGCCGACCCGCAGCTCGCCGCCGAGACCCTCACCGCCCTGGATGAGCTGACGCGGCTGCTCTCGCTTGGCGCCGTCTATCCCTTCCAGCGGGGCTGAGCCCGTTGCGGGAAGCCGCCGACAGGGCTCGCCCCGGGACGTGGCCCGGCCCTCTGCTGTAGGATCCGTCAGCGTGAAGCGGATCCGCAGGGGGCGGCATGACCGGTGACGGCATGATCAGGGACGAGACGGTGCGGCAGGCGGCGTCGCCGCAGGCGGCCTATCGGCAGGCGATCGCGCGTGCCGGTTTCGTCGACGACGCGGCCCAGCGTCAGGCGGTGGCGCACCTCGAGGCCTGTTTCCACGCCTTGCACGAGGTCGCGGACGAGGCGCCCGGGGTCTACCTCTGGGGGCCGGTGGGGCGCGGCAAGACCTGGCTGATGGATCTCTTCCAGCGCCACCTGGACGTTCCCTCGCGACGCCTGCACTTCCACCACTTCATGCGCTGGGTGCATCACCGCCTCTTCCTGCTCTCCGGCACCGCCGACCCGCTGACGGCCCTGGCCCGGGAGCTGGCCGATGAGGTCCGGGTGCTGTGCCTCGACGAGCTGTTCGTCAGCGATATCGCCGACGCGATGATCCTCGGCGGCCTGTTCGGCGCGATGTTCGATCACGGGCTGACGCTGGTCTGCACCTCGAACCAGGCCCCGAACCAGCTCTACGCCGAGGGCTTCAACCGCGAGCGCTTCCTCCCCGCCATCGCCGCCATCGAACGGCACACTCGGGTGGTCGCGCTCGACGGCGGACAGGACCATCGCCTACACCCCGGCCGGGCCCATCCTCGCTACTGGATCTCACGGCCCGGGCATCCGAGCGCCCTGCCCGACGTCTTCGAGTGGCTGCGTGGGGACGGGCCCGTGTGCCACGCCCCCATCGAGCTGGGACACCGAGCGATTGCCGTGGTCCGGCGCAGCGAGCGGGTGCTCTGGTGTCGCTATGGCGACCTGTGTGAGGCGCCGCTGGCGGCACTCGACTTCATCGCCCTCGGCGACCGCTTCGATCACGTGCTGCTCGGCGAGGTCCCGCGGCTGAACCGTCACGCGCCGGCAGAGGCCATCGCCCGGGGCACCGAGGATGGCGCGGCACGGATCGCGGCCGGCGATCGCGACTTCCCCGAGCTCTCCCGCCACGACGACGGCGTGCGGCGCTTCATCGCCCTGGTCGACGAGTGCTATGACCGTCGCATCCCGCTCTACCTGGAGGCCGAGGTGGCGATGGACGTGCTCTATCCCCACGGCTACCTGGCCTTCCCCTTCCGACGGGTGCTCAGTCGCCTGCGCGAGATGCAGCTCGAGCGCTTCGGGCGCGACCTGCCGTGAACGGCTGGCGATGAGGCCAAACCGCGCCGCGGATGCGCTATGCTGCGGGCCTGGACACAAGGGAGAGGCGATGTGACGGGGTTGGTCTACTGGCTGGACATGGCGGGGGTGATCGTCTTCGCCCTCTCGGGGGTGGTGCTGGCCTGCCACTCGCGGATGGACCCGTTCGGTATGCTGGTGCTGGCGGCGGTGACCGGGATCGGCGGTGGCACCTTGCGCGACCTGGTGCTGGGCGTGCGGCCGGTGTTCTGGGTCACCGATCCGACCTACCTCTGGGTGATCCTCGCCACCGTGGGGCTGTCGGTCCTCGGATTTCACTATATCCACCGCCTGTCGCGAGGCTTCCTGCCGGTGGCCGATGCCTTCGGCCTGGCGTTGTTCACGGTGATCGGCGCCCACAAGGCCCTGATGCTCGAGGCGCCCGGCGTGGTGGCGGTGCTCATGGGCCTGCTCACCGGGGTGGCCGGCGGGATGATGCGCGATGTGCTGGCGCGCCGGGTGCCCATGGTGCTGCGCCGCGAGATCTATGCCATCGCCTCCATCGCCGGCGGCGTGGCCTTCGTCGGCCTGGAGGCCCTGTCCGCGCCGCTGGGCATCTCCATCGCCACCGGGCTCGGCGTCACCCTGGGGCTACGGCTCTCGGCCATCTACTGGCAACTCTCCCTGCCAGTGTTCGCCTGGGTGGTGGTGCAGCCGCACCAAGCCCCGGAGGTCCAGGCGCTAGAAAGTCATGACGAGGAGCTACCGCAGCCGAATACGCCGCCGACACGGCGGCGCGCCAAGGCGCGGGTGAGGATGATCACACCCGGCCGTGCCCGGCGGAGAGGAAAGTCGAAATGAGTCTGGCGCTGCCCAGCATGTGGCCGAGAGCGCGATCGGAGCCGCGCGCGGGCCGTGTGCCCGTGAGGTTCACGAGCTGGCTGCTGGTGGCGCTGCTGACGCTGAGCGGCTGCGCGCTCCCGGCGCGTGACTCGACCCTCGCCTACGACGAGGTGGCGCGGTCGATTCAGGAGCGCTACGAGAAGGCCCTGCCCGATCTGCCCTCGAGCAAGCAGCGCCACTATGCACAGCGGCTCTATCGCATGACCGGCGATGATCGCTACCTGCCCCTCAATCGCGCCTATGGGCGGCAGTTGGTGAGTGACTTGCGCGAGGAGATCGATGCCCTGGCCGATCCCGGACATGCCGCGCGACGGGCCCGGGAGCAGGTGGCGGCCTATCCGGAAGGCAGCGCTAAGCAGCGTCGCCGCAAGCGCATGCTCGCCGAGTGGGGAGAGATCGCCTACGCGAAGGGGCTCGCCTTCAAGCTGACCCAGGCGAAATATCACGGCCTTCTGAACGAGGCTGACCTGCCCGGCCACCAGCGGGCGCTGGACTACCTGGCGAGCGTCGATTTCCGTGCTTTCCTGCTCGATCCCGGGGTGATGGCGGTCTATGCCGCCCAGGTCGCCAACCTGGTGTATTACCTCGAGGACCTGGGTGTCACCGACCTGAGAGAAGAGGTCGCCTCGGCCTTTCGTCGCCAGTATCCACCGGCGCGCGATGCGAGGCTATCCACGGCCGAATACCGCAACAAGATCTACGGCATGACCCACTTCGTGATCGCCGCCAGCGACTACTACCAGCAGCCCGTGGAGGCAGAGGACTTCCGTTGGGTGCTGGACGAATTCGCCGCCGGGCTGGAGCGCATCCTGGCCGACACCAAGGAGGACATCTACACGGAGGTGGGCATCAGCTTTCTGCTGGCTGGGGAAGAGGATCATCCGGCCGTGAGGCGCCTGCGCAACGCCCTTCTCGAGGCCTATGACCCGGTGGCGCGGATGCTGCCTTCGGAGCAGGGAAGCACCGACCTGGCCCGCGGTGAGCACCGTAACGTGCTGGCCATCATGCTCTTGAATTGGCCGGACCGACTCTATCCGGGACCGACGCTCGCTGTGCGTCAGGATCAGTAAGCGCTGGCTTCCTGCATCGGCATTTCTTCCGTCTGCGATTCTAGCTCACTCTGTATATGTCGGTAGAGTGGTAACAGTTCAGCATGGATCTCTTTTTCGGCCTGCTGCTGGTCGATATAGAATGCACTTCTTTTTCCATGAAAATTGATGTTGTCACCAACTTTAGTGAAATGGAAGCCCGACATGGATAGTAAACGGGGAAGTCTAGGTTCCATCATGGCAAAGACATGCCGGCGGTAAGTGATGCCAACAAGCGCATAGGTGGCAAGGAAGAGTCCAATCACGATCACCGAGAATGTTTTCTTTTCATTCTGCGTAAATTTTTCGCGGCTGGAATGAGTGCCGGCGTCACCTTTATCCTTGATAGACCTTCTTCGGAAGGAAGGGTGTATGGCGAGTCTTGAAACTTCGCAAATCTCCTTTTTATTTAGCAGTGCAGGATGAAAATTTTCATGGGTAAGGCTCTGGCCTGCATAGCTTTGTAAAGGCAATCTTGTGTCATGGCAGTCATCATTGGGAGACGGGAGAACAAGGCGCATGCATCCAGCTGCTTTTCCGCTGCGCCTATGTTCGATCAGGCAGTGTACCGAACGTTCGTCATGCTCATCATATTCTAGCTTCTCGCGAGAGTCAGATGGCTCCTCGTAGCCAAGTTCATCGCAGTAGATGTCATATCTCAAACGATATATTTTCTTTTTCTCTTCTTTGCTTTGAGCGAGAATGAAGCGAAATCCGCTCCGGAAGCGTTCCAGTAGTTGGGTAGATGACTCTGCATTCTCATCAGGTGAGAAAGAATTCATTCTCTTTTCCTTGAGTTTGAAAGGGGGAGAGGCTCCTGATCAGCAAGAGTGCTGTGAAGTGAAAAGCCGAATGCTTGGTTAAGAGGAGCTGGTTTCCCTAGATGAAATCCTTGGCCGTAGGTAATGCCATAGGACTTCAGTATTGGCAACAAGGCTTCCTGATCGACGAATTCGGCAATCGCCTGCTTGCCGAACCCGGAGGCGATGTCTGCAATGGCCTGGACGATCACTCGGCTCTCCTGACTGATCATCAGGCTGCGAATGAAGGAGCCGTCGATCTTGATGTAATCCACTGGCAGCTGCCCGAGGTAGTGGAAGCTGCTGAACCCGACCCCGAAGTCGTCCAGGGCGGTTCGGCATCCGAGGTCGCGAAGTGCCTGCAGCACGCCGCGTGCCGTGGAGAAGTCAGTCACGGCGGCGGTCTCGGTGACTTCGAGGATCAGATGGTGAGGATCGGCCCCACTGGCGGCCAGCTCGTCGGCCAGGTACTGCTTCAGGCCTTCATCATGCAGGGACTGACCGGACAGGTTCACCGCCAGGCAGATGCCCTGCTCCTGGACTTGGCTGAGCAGTCGCAGGCTGTGACGCAGCACCCAGCGATCGACCTTTACGATCTGGCCGCTGCGCTCCGCTACCGGGATGAACGCGGCGGGAGAGACCAGACTGCCGTCGGCATTGCGCATGCGCAGCAGCACCTCGTAGTGCTTCACGTCGCGATCTTCCAGTCGCATGATCGGCTGGGCCATCAGCTCGAAGCTGTCTTCTGCCAGGGCACTGCGCACGCGCTCGACCCAGTAGACACGCTCCTGAAGCTCGTCCTTGGCATTTTCGGACCGCGAGAGCAGGTGCCAGTGCTGGATGCCGCTCTCCTTGGCCTTGTACATGGCCACGTCGGCGCTGGCCATCATGTCGGCCGGCGTCGTGCCGTGAGAGGGAAACAGGGCAATGCCGATGCTCGCGGTGACCCGGTGGCGTCGTCCTGCTGCGGTGAACCCCAGGCTGTCGAGCAGCTGATCGATATGCTGGGCAACCTGAATGGCCTGGTCCGCATCGGCATTCTCCAGCAGCAGCGAGAACTCGTCGCCTCCCAGGCGGGCGGTGACTCCGCGATGCCCCAGGTTCAGCACGAGGGTCTCGGCCACCTCGCGCAGCAGGCGGTCGCCGACGTGGTGACCGCTCAGCTCGTTGACCTCCTTGAACTGATCCAGGTCCAGCAGCAGCACGGCCCCGTGCGACTTGCGCCATAGCGCCTGCTGCAAGGCGTCCTGGAAGTAGCGTCGGTTATAGAGCTCGGTCAGGGGGTCGCGTTCGGCCAGCCAGGTCAGGCGAGCCTCCGCGGCCTTGCGTTCGGTGATGTCGAGCCCCACCGAGATCCGTGACTTGCCGTCGTCGCTGCTCGATGGCAGCGGGGCGTGGTACCAGGCGATGGTATGGAGATGCTGGTCCGGGGTATGTAGCGTCCGCTCTTCCTGCTGCGGGATGTCGAAGGTGCTGATTGGAGAGGGGCGGCCGGCCTCGAACACGTCGACGAAATGGCGACCCAGCAGGGAGGGATCGTCGAGGTCCAGCATCGCGCGGGTGTAGTCGTTGACCAGGCTGATCCGTCCTCTGCTGTCCTGGGCGATGATGAAGACCCGAGCGGTATCCAACAGGCTGTTGACGAAGTCCCGCTCCTTGGCCAGCTCGTTGACGCGTTCCGCCAGCTGGTCACCGCGCTCCTTTACTTCCTCTTCAAGCTTCTGGAGCTGGCGAGAGAGTGACAGGGTGGTGCCCTCCAGCACGTCGATTTCGTCTGGCAGGCGATGACGAGTTGCAGGAATCGCGGCTCTGACATCGTCGAAGCCCCCGCTGGCGAGCGTCGGCAGCAAGCCGGCGATCCGACGCAGGCGCGCCATGGGGCGCAACAGGATCAGCAGCAGCAGCAGCTCAGCGGCCAGCCAGCCGACCAGGCCGACCCCCATCAGCGTACGCGTGTCCTCGTTGATGGCCTGGATCTGAGAGGAGATATCGGAGATCAGCAGGAAATAGCCGTTGCCGCGACTGCCCGAGTCTTCGTCCATGCGAACCGCGCTGAGCTCGAAATGTTGCCCCCGGTCCTGCAGCTGCACTGGGCGTTGCAGCAGAGCGCCGATGGGGCTGAGATGCGAGGCCCGCTGCAGCAGGGGCAGGCTCATTTCCTGACGCGTCAGTGCCAGCAGGTAGCCGTTCCAGGGCGCAAGCTTGCGCTCCTCGAGCAGGCTCTGGCTCTCCGGCGGGCCGGTGACCAGCAGGGCCACCTCGGCGTTGGAGACCTCCCTGGCCTGACGGGTCACGTCGGCCAGCGAACGGGAGAGCATGACCAGGCCGACGCTTGCGCCATCCACCAGTACCGGGACGGCGGCCACCTGCTGACAGTTCGTCGTACAGCGCAATGTCGTGATGGGCGTCTCAGTATTCATGACCCGCTGCACCCAGGCCTGGATCGGCAGGCCGCCCTCCAAGTGACCGGAGCCCCAGCGACCCATGGTGCGCCCCTGGGTATCCGCCACCAGGATTTCGTCGATGCCGGCCTCGAGTTGTAGGGTCGGCCACTGAGAAGCCAGTGCCCTCTCGACGTCGTCCGCGTTACCGGCCTCGAGCGGGGGGCCGAGGCGCGGTGAGGCCGCCGCCAGGCCCGCCAGCTGTCGAAGGTTCTCTGCTGAGCGCTGAAGGGCCAGGCGGATCTCGCGCTGCTGGCGTTCATGGTGATCGTGGCGGCTCTCCTGAAACTGTCGTGTCAGGTTTGCGTGGCCAAGCCAGGTGAACAGCACCACGAGTCCAACTAGCAGCAGGCTGCTCAGGGCAATGACCCGCCATGTCAGGCTGAGTCGATGGCGGGTCTGGAGGGATGAGGGGAGTGTCATCTCTGTGGATTCCGGGCCAAGGGCATGGAGTCGTCAGAAGCGCAACGAGAGCTGGAACAGCAGCATGTTCCAGCGACGGCTGGTTTCCGAGGGATCCGGATTATCCTGGACGGGTAGCCAGCCGGTTCCGTCCACATGGTGATATTCACCGGCTAGAAGCAGTCTGGGGTGTGGAGTCCACTGGAGTCCTAGAGTGATATCATCCGCAAACTGCGAGTGTGCTGGCCCCATACCACTGGCTTCATATTCCTTGCCAGACGTGTCATCGCGATTGCTGATCAGGCTGTCGTAGCGTACCAGCCATTGCCAATCTTCATCGATTCGGCGGGTGTACTGGACATACCAGCTTTCGCCCGTAACATCGAAATTGAATGCAGGGTTATTGAAGTCCTCAAGGCCTGAGTTACGCCACGCGTACTCACCCGTAAGGCTCCAGTTTTCCTGGTTATATTGCAGCGAAAAGACCCACGGTTTGAAAAAAAAGTCACCGTCACTTAACCCCGGCGTGGAAGAGTCGAAGCGCGCATTGGCGCTGGCCGTACTGATGGCGGCAATAATCCGTCCGCCATCGTGCTCATAGCGTATCTGGCCAATGGCGGACTCCCTCGGATCAAGGCTTCCATCAATCGAATCAAGCCTCAAGGTTCTCCGAAGGTCATCCCCAGCCTGTGCTTGGCCGAATCCAATTTGTGTCCTCAGTAAACCTCGGTTGAAGCGCTCTTCGTGGTAGAGGGAGATGCCATCTCCCGAGAGGGCGAGAGAACGGGTTCTATCGAAATAAATGGACTGTGGCAGTAGGATGCTGGGCCGAGTAAAGGCCACGTCACGAGTCTGGTTATAGAAGCCGAAGGGATTCTTGAACCGGCCGACTTGTATACCGAAGGTTCGCTTCTGGTCTGACAGCATCTGATAGTCGACGACGCCATAGTCCAGCACGGGGCGAGCATCGCTGCCATCGTCACCAGCGCGTCGGCTCAGTACCTGGGCGGCCAGCAGCACGTCCTCGTGAGGGCGCAGCGAGACGTTGGCACCGATCTCGGTGAACTTGAAGCTCCCTTCATCTTCGCTGCTGGGACCGAAGAAGTTGTTCTCGTCGGTGATGATCAGCGCCTGGCTCAGGAAACCGTGCATCTGGAGGGTGTCCAGCACGCGCTCCTCGCTTCTGGCCTCGGCCGACAGGCCCAGAGCCAGCCCGGCGATTATGGCGGTTACGGAGCGCGCATCACTCCATCGAAATGACTTGGACGCGATCATCCAGGTACTCCCTTTCAAGATATCCCAGGGCGCCGGGCGTGGTGGCGATGCGCTCGAGCATCTCCTGCTGGTTGCGCACTCGATTGGGGGCCTGCCCGGTTCCCGAGAACACCATGCGATCCCACGCCAGCTGCAGCTGGTGCGGATAGACGGCCAGCTGCTCCTTGGCAAAGCGCGCATGCACGGGATGGTTGTTGTCTAGCACGAAGACCCGCACGGCCTGACCATCGGGCCAGGTACGCTGACGCATGGCGAAGATGGCGCGGGTGGTGTCGCGCGTCAGTTGGTGGGTCATCACGCCCGGATGGGCCACGACCGCGAGGGACCTCTCCTGGGCACTGGTCACTGTGCTGGCCAGCAGCATGAGGCTGGTCAGCACGAGAGCGGTCAGGCGTGCCATGGTGAACGCCTCCCTGCTCTGCGCCCGTCAGCGGCAGTCGCTGCCGCATCGGTGGAGTGGATCAGGACGTAAGCCGACATCGGGGTGTGTGTTCCCGTTGTCTCGTTAACGACAGGCTCATGCGCCATTCAGGCGCAGCCCACACGTTGTGTGTGTATGAGTTGATGACGCCTTCCCCCTGAAAATCATGAGGTCTGTGTGTTTTTTATCCTAGCGCGTATTAGCAGAGCGGCCTGACCGGCACTACAAAGGCCACCCTGTCATGTCAGCACTGGTCATTCTTATACGCTACATCACTTTAACGAAATTTACAGTCCGGCGTATCAACAGCTAAGAAAAATTCCGGCGGCTCGTAGGCCGCCGGAAAGCAAGGGCAGGGCAGTAGCGATCAATGGGCGATCACAGCACGCTGAAGCTCTCGGCGTTGAGCCACAGGTGGGCCATGACGCTGGCGATGTAGCCCAGCGCGATCACCGGAGTCCAGCGCAGGTGGCCCATGAAGGTGTAGTTGCCGCGAGCCTGGCCCATCAGGGCGACGCCGGCCGCCGAGCCGATCGACAGCAGGCTGCCGCCGACGCCGGCCGTCAGGGTGATCAGCAGCCACTGGCCATGGGACATGTCGGGTTCCATGGTCAGCACGGCGAACATCACCGGGATGTTGTCGACCACCGCCGAGAGCACGCCCAGGGTGACGTTGGCTCCGGTGGCGTTCCAGCCGGTGTAGAGGGCATCCGAGAGCATCCCCAGGTAACCCATGAAGCCCAGGCCGCCGACGCACATGACGACCCCGTAGAAGAACAGCAGGGTGTCCCACTCGGCACGCGCCACGCGGTTGAAGACGTCGAAGGGCACCACGCTGCCCAGGCTCTCGAGCTTCTTCCAGTCGCCACGCTGGCTGTAGCGAGTGCGCTTGCGCTCCAGGGAGCGGGGCAGGGTGCGGCGCAGGAAGTACCCGAAGAACTGGAGGTAGCCAAGGCCCGTCATCATGCCCAGCACCGGCGGCAGGTGCAGCAGGGTGTGGCAGGCCACGGCGGTAGCCACGGTGAGCAGGAACAGGGCGATGATGCGCCGCGCGCCGCGCTTGAGCCAGACGTCCTCTTCCAGGCTGTCGGGTTTGCGGTTCTGGATGAAGAAGCTCATCACCACGGCCGGTATCAGGAAGTTGATCAGCGAGGGGATCAGCAGCTCGAAGAACTCGTAGAATTCGATGATGCCGGCCTGCCAGACCATCAGGGTGGTGATGTCGCCGAAGGGGCTGAAGGCGCCGCCGGCATTGGCGGCCACCACGATGTTGATGCAGGCCAGGTTGATGAAGCGCTTGTCGCCCTCGGCCACCTTGGTGACCACGGCGCACATCAACAGGGCGGTGGTCAGGTTGTCGGCAATCGGCGAGATGACGAAGGCCAGCACGCCGGTGATCCAGAACAGCGAGCGGTAGCTGAAGCCCTTGCGGACCATCCACGAGCGCAGGGCGTCGAAGACGCGGCGCTCTTCCAGGGCGTTGATGTAGGTCATCGCGACCAGCAGGAACAGCATCAGCTCGGTGAACTCGAGCAGGGTCATGCGGAAGGCGTGCTCTGACTCGGCGGGCATGCCCGCCTTGACGTAGACCCAGCCGATCAGCGCCCAGATGATGCCGGCGGCGACCAGCACCGGCTTCGACTTGCGCATGTGGATCTTTTCTTCGGCCATGACCAGGGCGTAGGCCAGCACGAAGATGGCAACGGCGAGCAGGCCCACGAAGGAGCTGGTCAGGTCGAGTTCGCCGGTCACGGCGAACACCGGTCCGCTGGCAAGAAGGGCGAGGAGGGCAAGCATCAGCATGCCCGGCCAGCGGGCGAATTGCCGCGGCCAGTGGGGGGTACGACAGGTGTTCAGCATGGCTGCAATCATCCTGAGGCAGAAGGTGGCGGGAAGGGTGTAAAAGTGAATCGATGTTATCACAGCATGCTGCAGCGCAGTGTGCCCTCTTCTTTATTACCCTGTGCATCTTTGGTATGAGTCAAGAACCCGTTGGAAGGCGCAGATTCGCCCTGGCGGCGGGCCGCGCAGGCCGATATTTTGTGGCATCATCTGCCCTTTCCGGCTGCTGCCGGAGACCATGGATTGCCAATGACTCGGGGCAGGCTCACGACACATGTTTCTTGACGACTTCCACACGCGCACGGATGGCTGGATCCGGATCTCCGCCGAGCAGGCTAGCCGCTTCGCCAAGCGCGTCGCCGGCGACTTCAATCCCATCCACAACGTCGATGCCCGGCGTTTCTGCGTGCCCGGCGACCTGCTGTTTGCGCTGGTGCTGTCGCGCTATGGGCTCTCTCAGACCATGAGCTTTCGTTTCCTGAGCATGGTCGGCGACGGCGTTCCGCTGTGCTTTCACGAAGATGACGACGGCCTGATCCGCGTCTGCGACGAGCAGGGGAAGGGCTACCTGGAGGTAACCCGCAGTGGCGAGACGACCCATGACGAGGCCGTGGTCGAGGCCTTCACCCGCTGTTACGTGGCCTTCTCGGGCAAGAACTTCCCCCACTACCTCAAGCCGCTGATGGAAGAGCAGGGGGTCATGTTCAACCCGCGTCGTCCGCTAGTGATCTATGACAGTATGGGCTTCTCGCTGGAGCGCCTGAACGGTCGTCTGCCCGGCCTGGAGCTCCTCGACTCTTCGCTGTCGGTGGTTGGCAAACGCGGCGATGCGCTGCTGGAATTCCGCATCACCGCCGGGGGCGAGGAGGTCGGCAGCGGTTCCAAGAAGCTGGTGGTCAGCGGCCTGTGCGACTATGACGCCGACGCCATGGACGAGGTCGTCGCCGAGTTCTACCGCCTCAAGGCCGTCGACGAGCGCCAGCCCTGATCCGCCGGACACCTTTCGCCTTTGGCGTCGGGGTCGGCCTGGCCATGTCCCATGATGCATTCCGCGCGGCGACGATGCCTGTTCAAGGCCGTTCGTCGCCGGCATGGTCTCGGCAGAGGAGGACGCTACGATGATGCGAGCGCTGTTGCTGGAAACCGATGGCCAGGTGACGAGAGGCGGGGAAGAGCTGATTGCTCGCTGGCGCGAGAATCCCGAGAGCCGCATCTGGATCGACATACAGGGCGAGCGCCGGGAGCGCGCTCGCGAGCTGCTCGAGGACTTCGGCTGTCATCCGCTGGCCATCGACGATGCCGAGCGTGAGCGACATCCGCCCAAGGTCGAGGAGTTCGAGACGCACACCCTGATCCTCTATCGCGGCATCTCTTCCTTCGATGCCGAGCTCAACTTCCAGCCCCAGCAGGTCGCCTTCTTCCTCGGCGAGCGCTACCTGATCAGCCTGCACCCCGGCAAGGCATTGAGCATCGATCGCTTGATGGCCCACGAAGGCGAGGTGCTGCTGCGTCGCTCGCCCGAGCACGTGGCGCTGAAGGTCATGTACGTCTCCGCCGGCTTCTACCTCGACAGCCTGCTTCAGTTCGAGAATGCCCTCAGCGATCTGGAGGATGCGCTGCTCGACGACGGCAGCGATGCCCTGATGCGCCGGGTCATCGCCTATCGCTCGCGGCTGGTAAAGATGCGCCGGGTGTTCAATTACCACGTGGGCATCACCCAGGAGCTGACCGCGTACGACTATTCGCACCTGCCCCGCGATAACGAAGACACCCTGCATGCCATCAATGATGTCCATGAGCGATTCGAGCGCCTGCACAGCCTGACGCAGATGTATTACGACATTTGCGGCGATCTGATCGACGGCTATATCTCGCTCTCCTCGCACCAGCTCAACATCACCATGCGGGTGCTCACGGTGATCACCGCCATCTTCGTGCCGCTGACCTTCCTCGCCGGCATCTACGGCATGAACTTCGCCAACATGCCGGAGCTCGCCTATCGCTTTGGCTATTTCGTGGTGCTGGGTGTGATGCTGGCCATCGGCCTCGCCCTGCTGTGGATGTTTCGGCACAAGAAGTGGCTGTGAGGGCAGTTCGTCAGTCGGCACGTTGATGCGTCGCGCTTGGCCTGGCACCCGCCAGGCTCTAGGCTCGGGGGACTCTTTTCTCTCCAGTCAGGCTTCGACATGCACCCACAACGCGCTCGCTTGCATAATGAGCTCCATGCTCGGCCCTCGATCTATTTCGATGAGCCGGCGCATCTCCACCATTACGCCTTCCTAGACGAGGGCGAGATTGCCGCGGATATCCTCGACCGGATCGCCGAGGTCACCGGCCGGACGCCCGATCGCGAGGCCGCCCAGGAGATCCTCGACCTCGGTGATCAGACCCTCAAGTGGGAACGCCACACCGAGTTCTTCACCCTGACCCTGTTGGTGCCGAGGCCCGTCGGCCAGAGCGAGCCGTGGCCGGCACCGCCCACGCCGCTGGCCAGGATCGTCGCTGCGCATCACCAGGCCCTCATCAATGCCAGCCTGATCCTGGTCGAGTCGGAGGCGAGCTGGCAGGGCGATGCCGAGCACTCTGGCTTTCGCGACCCCGCCGGTTCCAGCGTGGGCGATGGCGACGCCACCGTGTGGAGCGACTTCCGACTCACGGCGGCCGGCGTCAACCGCCTGCTGCTGGTCAACCGCGGTCTCAACGCCTTCCGCCTGGGGCGCATGACTCGACGGCTGCTGGAGATCGAAACCTACCGCATGATGGCCTCGCTGGCGCTGCCGGTGGCCAAGGAGATGAGCCTCGAGCTGCGCGACCACGAGCTCGAGCTCGGCGAGCTCTCGGAGCGTAATACCGAGGACGAGGAGGCGAGCTCCCGGCCCCTGCTGGCGGCTATCTCTGCGCTCTCGGCCCGACTCGAGCGCTCCGGTGCCCGGTCGCGCCAGCGCTTCAGCGCCACCGAGGCCTATGCGCGGATCGTCTTCACCCGCATCGAGGAGCTGCGCGAGGAGCGCCTCGGCGACCGCCCCCGGCTGGGGACCTTCATCCTGCGCCGCTTCCGGCCGACGGTGCACTACTGTGCCGCCATCAACCAGCGCCAGGAGAGCCTGGCGGAGAGTGTGGCGCGTCTCAACGACCTGCTCAGGACCCGCGCCCAGGTGGAGATCGAGGAGCAGAACTCCGAGATCCTTCAGAGCCTCAACGAGCGCACCAGCAGCCAGCTGAAGATCCAGAAGGCCGTCGAGGGGCTCTCGATCATCGTCATCAGCTACTACCTCATCAGCCTGGGCAAGCTGGGGCTGGAGGGCCTCGATGCCCTGGGCATGGCCATCGAGCCTAGCGTCGCCGCCGCGGTGCTGGGCCCCTTGGGTCTCGGGATCATCGGCTTGCTGGCCTGGCGTATCCAGCGCGTGAAGAATCACTGACCGGCGCCTGCAGGGGCGGCCGGAGGGCACTATGCTGATCAGTGGGCAGGCCGCGGCCCCCCGTGGCTTGCGCGTTCGGCACGAGTCCATCGCCCGTCGACTGACTGACAGGTCGCCAACAGCCTGCCGACGGCTCGCCCACTGGCGGCTTGTCGACAGATCAGACCAATACAGATCAGAC
This sequence comes from Halomonas urmiana, assembly GCF_005780185.1. Taxonomy (GTDB): domain Bacteria; phylum Pseudomonadota; class Gammaproteobacteria; order Pseudomonadales; family Halomonadaceae; genus Halomonas; species Halomonas urmiana. Next base: position 52,005 of record NZ_VBUI01000003.1, read on the forward strand.
CAATCAAGAGGTGCTTCATGACAACGCCCATCGTCAACGACGTCCTCACCCCCCGCCGGCTGCTGCTCGGCCTGCTCCTCGCCGCCCCGCTGGCCTTGGCCAGCGAAGGGTACGACCTGACCTTCCAGGGTGATGCCAGCTTCGCCGGCGCCCATGGCGGACAGGCCGTGCAGGCGGCCCTGGTCGATGCCGATTCCGGCGAGGTGCTCGAGACGGCCTCCGGCACGGTCTCCGCCGGTGATGACCCGACCTTCTCCTTCGATTTCCCCGGCGCCCTGAGCGAAGGCGGCCGCTACGAGGTGCACTACTGGATCGACTCCAACTTCGGCGGTGGCAGCGAGGGCAGCTGCGATCCCATGGGAACCGATCACCAGTGGAGCGTGGCGCTGGACGCCTCCGGCGAGGCGGTCACCCATGTGGAGAGCCACGATCCCGGCGCCCAGTCGGAGGTCTGCGCCACCTTCGAGTGACACCGTTCTCGTCGGGCCCTCGCGCCCTTGAGGGCAGGGAGACGACCATGCGACTGCGTGATGCCACCCGGGCCGATGCCCGGGACCTGGCCTACCTGATCAACCTGGCGGGGGAGGGGCTGCCCGAGACCCTGTGGGGGCAGATGGCCGAGGGCGACGCCACGCCCCTGGAGGTGGGCGCGGAGCGCGCCGGCCGCGAGGAGGGCGGCTTCAGCTACCATCACGCTCGGGTGTGCATCGAACGCGGGCGAATCGTCGGGATGATCATCGCCTATCGGCTGCCCGACTCTTACGACCTGGAGGGCCTGGACGAAGCCCCCGCGACCGTCCAGCCCCTGTTGCGTCTCGAAGCCCAAGTGCCGGGCAGCTGGTACATCAACGGCATCGCTACCCTGCCGGCGGCCCGCCGTAAGGGCGTCGGCCGGCTGCTGATGGCCCAGGCCGAAGCCTCGGCGATTGGCGCCGGCTGTCATGAGCTGAGCCTGATCGTGGCCGAGGAGAACCACACGGCCTGCGCGATCTACCATCGGCTGGGCTTTCGGGAAATCGCCTCCCTTCCGCTGGTGCCCTGGCCCGGCTGCCCGCATGGCGGGCGCTGGCTGCTGATGACCCGCCTGCTGGAGGCTCGATAGCCGGGGCGAGCCACCTCGTCGAACGCTCCTCTCCGACACGCGTTCCTCTCAGGCGCGACGTCGCAAGGGATCGAGCAGCTCGCTCAGCCCGTTGTGATCGATTTCGTGCATCAGGTTCAGCAGGCGGCCGATCTGGCCGTTGGGAAAGCCCTCGCGGGCGAACCAGTTGAGGTAGGGGCCGGGCAGGTCGGCGATCAACCATCCCGCGTGCTTGCCGAAGGGCATGCGCAGGGTGACCAGTTTCTCGAGGTCTTCGGGGTTCACGAGACGGGCTCCATCGGGCAAAGGGGCGAGATTATCACGCACGCCTCGTCACAGGTGGGCGGGGCCGGGCGCGATGCTCAACGGGCGGCGAAGGTGGCGCGCTTCAGGCGCTGCCACACCGCCTCACGCTCTTGCGCGTTCATGCTGCCCCAGCGGGCGATCTCGTCGAGGGTGCGGCCGCAGCCTTCGCAGCGATCGGTGTCCTGGTCGATGCGGCATACCTTGGTGCAGGGCGAGGTGGGGCGCGGGATCGTCGTGGGGGTGGTCTCGGGCACGTCGGCCTCCGGAGGTCGTGTCGCTTGGCGGTGCAAAGGCTAGCATATCCCCGCGCTCCGGCTGCGCGTTGTCGAGGACCCGCCTTGATTCCCGCCGGGCCCGCCCGCATGAAAGTGAGTTATACCTTGTGACGCCACCCGAGGAGAACCCATGACGACCCTGGTGATCGGTGCCAATGGCCAGATCGGCCGGCAGTTCTGCGAGCTGGCGAACGCCGCCGGCGAGCCCATCAAGGCGATGATACGCGACACGGCCCAGCAACCCTGGTTCGCCGAGCGCGAGATCGAGACCGTCATCTCCGACCTCGAGGGCGACTTCCGCCATGCCTTCGAGGGCTGCGACCAAGTGATCTTCACCGCCGGCTCTGGGCCGCATACCGGCCCCGACAAGACCCTGCTGATCGACCTCTACGCGGCTATCCGCGCCGTGGATATCGCCTGTGAGCAGGGCATCGAGCGCTTCCTGATGGTCAGTGCCATGCGGGCCGAGAACCCCATGGAGGCCCCGGAGAAGCTGCGCCCCTACATGTCTGCCAAGTTCGCCGCCGACGCCCATCTGCGCACCTCCGACGTGCCCCACGTGATCCTGAAGCCCGGCCGGCTCACCGATGAGGCTGCCTCCGAGCGGGTGGCCACCTCGCTGGAGGAGACCGGCGGCGAGAACCAGGTGTCACGGGCCAACGTCGCCCACGCCCTGCTGCACCTGCTTAAGGCGCGGGAACTGGTCGACCGTGAGTTCGTGCTGCTCGACGGCGAGCGGGAGGTCGGCGAAGCGCTGCGCTGAGCCGGTGTCGCGGCCGTCGTCGGAATGGATCTAGGCGGTATCCCGAACCCGGTTACGCCCCTGATCCTTGGCGCCGTAGAGGGCGCGATCGGCCCGCTCCAGCAGGGCATCGGCTTGCTCATCGCCCTCGAGCTGGGCAATGCCCGCCGACAGCGTCAGGTGTAGTCGCACGTCGGCGATCGGTGTCGAAGCGAGCCGCTGACGCAGGCGCTCCACGGCTTGGCTGGCCTCGTCCTGCGTCACGCCGGGCAGCAGGAGCAGGAACTCCTCGCCGCCCAGGCGAATGACGTGGTCGTGCTGGCGCATCGCCTGCTTCATCATTCTGGCGGTATCGTTCAGCACCCGGTCGCCCACCGCATGGCCGTGACGGTCGTTGACCCGCTTGAAGTGATCCAGGTCGCAGCTCGCCACGCATAGCGGCGTGCCATAGCGGCGGCTGCGCTGGATCTCTTCTTCCAGCAGGCCCAGTCCGGCACGGCGATTGAGCAGGCCGGTCAGCTCGTCGTGATGGGCCAGGAAGTCGAGGCGCTGCTCCATGGCCTTGCGCGCGGTGATGTCCACCACGAAGGTGACCTTCTTCACGCTGCCCCGGTCGTCCTGAATGCGGGTGGCTGTCGCCAGGATGCTTCTCGGCCGGCCATCCTTGCTCCGTACCTCGCACTCGTGGGAGGCCTCCGTGTCGCCGTCGCCGGCGATGAAACGCGCATGCAGATCGTTCATCAGCGCGTGATCGGCCTCGGGCACGAGCAGGGTGAAGTGCTGGCCGAGCAGCTCCTGCTCGCGATAGCCGTAGAAGTCGCAGTAGGCGGGGTTGACCATCTCGAAGTGGCCCTCGGCACCGGTGATGCAGATGCCGATGGGGGCGGCACGGATGACTGTCTCCGTGGTGCCGAACGGCTCGAGGGGCAGCGTCATGAGGCGGCTCCATCGCCAGGGAAAGTGCCGTCGAGAATGGCCGACAGGCGCGCTTCCATGCCCTCTGCCAGGGCATTCAGGGCCGGTCGGGCGAAACAGTAGCCCTGCTGCAGGGGAATCCCCGCCGCGTAGAGCCAGCGCGCCTCGGCCGGCGTTTCGACGCCTTCGGCGATCAGGTCGACTTCCAGCGAGCTAGCCAGGCCGATCAGCGCACGCAGCAGGGCCTGGCGCCGCGGGTCACTGTCGCAGCCCATCACCAGCTGGCGATCGATCTTCAGCTTGTCGGGCCGCTGGGAGGTCAGCACGTCAAGGTTGGCATGGCCGGTGCCGAAGTCATCCAGGGCGACGCGAAACCCCATGCGGCGGTAGGCCGTGATGATGGCGCTGAGATGCACATGGTCCTGGATGCGCTCCGACTCGACGACCTCGAAGATCAGCTTGTCCAGCGGCCAGCCCACCCGCCGTGAGACCTCCAGCGTGGCCTGGATGCATGCCTCGGGCTCGTAGACGGCATTGGGCAGGAAGTTGATCGACAGACGCTCGCACATGCCCAGCGCGCTGGCCTGTTCGATGGCCTTGACTCGACACGCCTGGTCGAAGCGATAGAGCAGCGCTTCGGTCACCTGGTCGAGGATCTGGCTCGCCGGCTCCCCGTCGGGGCCTCTGACCAGCGCCTCGTAGGCGTGCACGTTGCGCTGCTGTAGATCGACGATTGGCTGGAAGGCCATGGTGAAGCGGAAGGGTAATTCCCTTTCACAGCGGCTGCAGTGTCCGTTCCTGCGTGAGCAACGCCCCATGGGCCCCTCCTTGTGGCTGCCGGTACGTGGTCCGTGGCCCGTGGTCAGTAGGCTCGGTGAAGCGCACGGCATAGTAAATCCAGATCATTATTCTATCTTCGTATCATTTTTGTACAAGTTATTTGTCCTCCAGACTGTCGCTGTCGAGTGCCCGCCATTGTGTTCCTGCCGGTCGTTCGAGCGAGCCGGCCCCGAAAGATAGTAAGCTGGCTAGCTAAGCTCACCGATCGCCGGCTTCGTCTGCGCGCCGGCCCCAGGCTCACCGCCTATCCATGCCCACTTCTCAGGAGACGCTATGAACCCCACCATCGAACTGCTCAAGTCTCACCGCTCGATTCGCAAGTTCACCGATCAGCCGGTCTCCTGTGAGCTGCTCGAGGAGCTGATTCGCGCCGGACAGGCCGCGGCCACCTCCAGCCATGTCCAGGCCTACAGCGTCATCCACGTGACCAACCCCACCAACCGCGTGACGATCGCCGAGCTGGCCGGCGGCCAGGCCTACGTGGCCACCTGCGGCGCCTTCCTGGTGTTCTGTGCCGACATGAAGCGCCCCACCGAGGCCGCCGAACGCACCGAGGCCCGCGTGGTGCGCGGCATGACCGAGCAGCTGCTGGTGGCAAGCGTGGACACCGCGCTGATGGCCCAGAACGTCGCCGTCGCCGCCGAATCCGAGGGGCTCGGCATCTGCTACATCGGCGGCATCCGCAACAACCCGCAGCAGGTCAGCGACCTGCTCGGCCTGCCGGATCACGTCTTCCCGGTGTTCGGCATGTGCCTGGGCTACCCCGCCCACCAGCCGGATGTGAAGCCGCGCCTGCCGGTGGAGGCGATCCTCAAGCAGGACACCTACACTGACGACCGCGAGCAGGTAGCCGCCTTCGACGCGACCATGCACGCTTACTACCAGTCGCGGAAGGGCGGTACCAAGCAGAGCGACTGGTCGCACAACCTCACCCCGCTGTTCGATACCAAGCTGCGCCCGCACATGCGCGAGTTCCTGGTCGAGCGTGGCTTCGAGATGAAGTGAGCGTGATAACGGTGCGGTTCGTAGGAGCGCTGCTCGCAGCGCGATCCGCCGCGCGGCGGTGGTGGGTTAGGTGCCGCTGGTAGGGTGAATGTCCTTGGTGGGCGCCTGACGACGCCCATCGCCCTGCCAGCAGGGCTCCCATGGCAGTCGGCTCACACTTCCGGTGAGGTTCGGGGGGGAAAAGCGCTCACAATGCCCGTGTGCATGGGCAGTAGTGGGTCAATCCAGCACGATCAGGTGATTGGGCAGTTCATTGCGCTCGTGGGTGGCCGGCACCTGCTCCTTGAGATGTTCGCCGCAGGCCTCGATGCACTCCAGGAAGCCCTTCAGGGTCTCGCCGGCCTTCACCCGCCGGGTGAAGGCCGCCACGATGGATTGCCAGGCCTCGTCGCCGATGCGTGACGAGATGCCTCGGTCGACCAGGATCTCCACATACCGCTCTGCCTCGGAGACGAAGATCAGCATCCCCGTTTCCCCCTCGGTATGGTGAAGGCTCTGCTCCAGGAACTGCCGCCGGGCGAGGTTGGCCGCCCGCCAGTGGCGAACCGATCGCGGGATCAGCCGGGTGGTGACGGTGGGAAGGCGGAACACCAGTCCCAGCACGATGAAAGTCGCCCACTGCGCCAGCGTCAGCTCCCAGGCCGTCAGCCAGCCGGGAAAGTAGTTGAGCGCACCGGGCACCACCAGCGCCAGCAGGCCCGCCCACAGCAGCGGGATATAGGCATAGTTGTCCGCGCGTGGCGCCAGCACGGTGACCAGCTCGGCATCGGTCTCGCGTTCGACCCGATGAATCGCCTCGGCTACCTGGCGTTGCTCGTCTTCACTCAATAAGGCCATGGGGGTCGTGATCTCCGAATCCTGATTGTCATGTCGGTGTCGCCACCGGGCGAAAGGCCGGGTTACCAGCCGCCGGAGGCGCCGCCGCCGCCGAAGCCGCCGCCACCTCCGCCGAAGCCGCCGCCGCCGAAACCACCCCCGCCGCCACCGCGCGACCTGCCGCCGAGCGCACCGCCCAGCAGCATACCCGCCAGCAGGCCGCCGCGGCCGCCTCGCACCAGGGTCATGACGATGACGAACATCACGAAGAAGAGAATCGAAGCCGGTCCTTCGGGGCCCTGCTTCCCGGCCGGGGTGCCGGAGGTGGCGCTGGTGGCCATGGGCTCGCCGCCCAGCACCCGGATCATCGCCTCCACGCCCTCGGTGATGCCGCGGGCGTAGTCGCCCTCGCGGAACGCCGGCGTCAGGATCTGGTTGATGATCACCGAGGACTGGGCGTCGGTCAGTCGACCCTCGAGGCCATAGCCGACCTCGATGCGCACCTTGCGCTCGTTGGGCGCGACGATCAGCAGGGCGCCGTTGTCCTCCTCTGCCTGGCCGATGCCCCAGTGGCGCCCCAGCTGATAGCCATACTCCTCGATGGTGACGCCCTGCAGGTCCGGCAGGGTCGCCACCACCAGCTGCTCGGTGGTGGCCTCCTCGTGGGCCGCGAGCTGCTCGCTCAGGCGTGATTCGGTGGCCGGGTCCAGCAGCTCGGCCCGGTCCACCACGCGGCCGGTCAGCTCGGGAAAGTCGAGCTGCTGGGCGTCACTTTCCTGGGCCTGGAGGTCTTGTGCCTGAAGCCCAAGGGCCGTCGACAGCAGCAATGCCAGTAGCGGAATGCGCAGAAGATCGCTCATTCAAACTCCACCTGGGGGGCCTGGTCCGCGTTCTCGGTCGTGGCGTCGAAGGTCTCGCGCAGCGGCATGTCGCTGTAGAGGATGCTGTGCCACAGGCGACCGGGGAAGGTGCGGAGCTCGGTGTTGTAGCGCTCGACGGCAGTGATGAAGTCGCGCCGCGCCACGGCGATGCGGTTCTCGGTGCCCTCCAGCTGCGATTGCAGGGTCAGGAAGTTCTGGTTCGACTTCAGGTCGGGGTAGCGCTCGGACACCGCCATCAGGCGGCTCAATGCCCCGGTGAGCTGCTGCTGGGCCTGCTCGAACTGGCGCATCTTTTCGGGGTCGTCCAGCGACTCGGCATCGATCTGGATGGAGGTGGCCTTGGCCCGCGCCTCGACCACGGCGGTCAGGGTCTCCTGCTCCTGCCGGGCGAACCCCTTGACCGTCTCGACCAGGTTGGGCACCAGGTCCGCGCGCCGCTGGTACTGGTTCTCCACCTGCGCCCAGGCCGACTTCACCTGCTCGTCATAGGTGGGGATGTTGTTGACGCCGCAGCCTGCCAGCAGCATCGCCATGATCAGCACTAGGGCGAACCGCCAGATGCGAGGATCGGGAAGCGGAGGGTGTCTCGTCAGCATGGAACAGTCATCCCTGTAATTGCGATTCGATGATGTCCAAGATACAGCTCAGGCTGATGCGAAGAAAGCAATGCCATGCCGACCTTCTGCCGTTGACCGGCACGCCTACGCCCCCACCCCCTTGTTCGGCACCAGGCTGCGCCCGCACATGGGCGAGTTTCTGGTCGAGCGCGGCTTAGGGATGAAGTGAGCGTCGCGGAAGCCCTCACAACATGACGAGCGGCGGCCCAGGGGCCGCCGCTCGCGCTTTCCGCTTCTGGAGGGTCTGCGTGCCGGCTCAACCGCCCACTCGTGCCTCCAGGGCCTCGAGAGTGGATCGGATGCGCGCCGCATTGGTGCCCACGTCGCTGGTGCCGAGCCGCGAGGCGGAGCGCATGTCCACCCGCACGCCGTCGTCCGTCTCGCTCAGGCGGATCACCACGTCATCCTTGAAGCCGAACCAGAAGGTCGTGTCGGTGGCCTCGAGCCGGCCGTCGGTCACCGCGGCAATCTCCCAGCCGGCCTCGCGGGCCACGGCCCCGACGGCTTCCCGTACGGCCGCGGGCGGCGCCTGGAGCACCAGCGGCCCGAGCCCCGGATACCCCTCGCGCTGCTGCTTCGCGGTCGCCTCGCCGGGGTAGGCCACGGCGTTGGGCGCGACCTCCCGCGCCTCGACCAGGGCCTCGAAGGCGGGCGGATCCTCGAGGTCGGTGGTGATGTCGTGGATGGGCGGCACCGAGCGTGCCTGCTGCAGCTGCTGCCAGGGCACCGCGACCAGCGCCAGGCCGGCCAGGATCACCAGCGCGGCCAGAAGCGCCGGCAGTGCGCGACGGGTGAAGGCGGCGATCAGCAGGCTCACCGCGCCCAGCCCGGCCGCGCCCAGGGCGACGAGGGCCCCGTAGCGCAGCAGGCTGAAGGCCTCGCCCAGCGAGAGCATCTCCAGGCGATAGGCTGGCCCGGCCCCTGCCATGGAGAGGGCTGCCAGGCCGGCCAGGATGCCCCCGGCGATGGCCACCTTGAAGGCCACTCCCTGGCCCTGGCGGGTGGAAGGCGTGCGGCGTGACGTCATGTCGATCCTCGTGCGGCGTCAGGAAGCGGGCTCGGGATTCAGGCAGTTGTCATAGAGGGTCACGGTCGCCGGCCAATCCGAGAAGAGGCCCATGATGCCCACATCCTGGGCCAGCACGTCCAGTACCAGCAGCTTGTCGCCCTCGTTGTCGATCACCGCATCGACGCTCCGGTGGTACCACTCGCCGTCTTCGCTGAGCGGGCCGGAGCGCTCGTAGCTCCAGGCGATCAGCTCGAGTCCGGCGGCCCTCGCGCGCTCGGCGTAGGCCGAGGGCACGATGCGGTCCTCGTTCTCGCCGGCCTCGGGGCGCGCCTCGAGCAGCATCCACATCGGCGGGGCGAGGATCTTCACGCCCTGCTCGGCGAGCTCCTCCATGCTCGGCGACCAGGTCGCCGGGTCGCGGTGGTCGAAGCTCTCGTCGTCGTAGCGGTCGTCGAGGTAGACCGCCTGGTCGGCGAACTCGGGGGCGTTGTCGATCCAGTAGCGCACGTCGTCCAGGTTGAACGACTGCGGGAAGACGTCCTCGGCCGGCACGCCGGCGTCCCGGTACTCGTCGAGCAGCTTCCGGGCGTAGTCGGCCTGGCTCATGCCGTCGAAGGGCATCGCCACGCTCGGCGCCTTGAGCTCCGGCGTCATGCGCACGCCCAGCGCCTGGAAGAGCGCGATGCTCTCGGCGTGGGTCATCAGGGTGCCGCGGGTGGCGTAGAGGTCGGTGCGCCAGTCGGGGGTGCCGTCGAGGTACGCCGCCAGGGTGTCGGCCTCGGTGTTCACGCCGTCCATGCGCCCCTTGAGGCGCTTGAACTCGGCCAGGGTGATGTCGCTGGTGCAGCATTGCACCGCCTCGGCGTTGGTCAGCGCGCCGGTCTCGGGGTCGAAGGCCGGCGGCACGCTGCACTGATCGGCCAGGTCGGTCTCGAGGATGTTGGTGGTGGCGTGCAGGTCGCACTGGGAGTGGCGGCAGACCAGCGCCTTGTCCTCGGTGAAGGTCACGTCGCACTCCACGATGCCAGCGCCCATCTGGGCCGCGGCGAGATAGGATTCCCGGGTGTGCTCGGGGAACTGCATGGCCGCCCCGCGATGGCCGATCGAGAAGTCCCGGCGCTGCCACCGCTCGGTGTCGGCGGCGCAGCGCATCAGGGTCTCCTTGAGCCGGCGCTCGCGCTGGGTGCCCTCGTCCATGTCCTGGATCAGGAACAGCGGGCGCGGGCCCAGGGTGACGTTCTGGGCCGCCTCGATGGCGCCGACCTTCGCCGGGCTGGTGGCCAGGGCGGCGGTCGCCGCCAGGCAGCCGACGATGCCCAGGGCCAGTGCCGAGAGGAGCCTCGGCCGTGCGCCGCTTCGTGTGGTGGGGGAAGTCCCTTTCATGATGCGCCTCGCGTGTCATGTCGTGGTGAGAGGGGGTGACTCGCTCAGCGTAGCAGAGCCCTCGTGAGCCGCTGATGACAGCGCGTCGACGCGCCACGCCGCCCCGGGTATCCTGCCGCTGCTCTCCTTACCCCTTTCTTCTTCGATGAGCGAGCCCACCTTTATGCCTTCGACGCCGCGCCCCACCCCATCCAGGCCCCCGACGATGGCCGATCCCGACCTGCCGCCGCGTCTGCGCGCCTGGCTCGAGCGCCTGCCCGAGGCGCAGCTGCCGGTCACCTATCAGCAGGCCGCCGAGGCGATGGGGCTCGCCCCGCCGCGCACCATCCAGCGCGTCGCCCTGGCGCTGGAGGCGCTGATGCGCGAGGACGCGGCCGCGGGCCGTCCGCTGATCGCCGCCCTGGTGATCAGCCGCCGCGGCGAGCTGCCCCGGCCGGGCTTCTTCGAGCTGGCCGTCGAGCTCGGCCGCCTGCCCGCCGACCCGGCGGGTCATGAGATAGCCTATCGGCAGGAGCTCGATCGGGTGCTGACGGCGCGAGCGGAATGAAACGAAGCGCCTGGGGGCGGCGCTTTTCGGTTCAGCTCCTGGCGTGACGCACCAGGGTAGTAAGGTTGGGTTGAGAGGATTTTATCTCCCTGGTGGTGATATACGTCACGTAGCGGTCGATCCCCAGGTCCGCTGAAAGCAGCTCTTCCATCACGCCCTGAAAAGCGGGCAGGCTGACGGTCAATACCTTCAAGACGTAATCCATTCCCCCTCCCGTCGCCATGCATTCGACGATCTCATCGATTCGCTGGATGTGCTGCTCGAAACGTTGAAAGTCCGCGGTTCGATGCCCCTTGAGCGACACCGTCACGATCACCCTGATGACATCGGCGAGCTTGTCGACCGCGATATCCGCATGATAGCCGCGGATCAGGCCCGCTGCCCGTAATCGGTTGAAGCGAATCCAGCAGGGTGTCGGGGAAAGATTGACGATCTCGGACAGACGAATTTTGCTGAGATGGCCGTGATGTTGCACCGCGAAAAGGATGCGAATATCGGCAGCATCAAGGGCGATTTTTCTCATTGTTCCCATCCTCCAGTGTGGCCCTCATGAAGGCGTTGGTTAAGGAGTGAGACGAGGATATGCGTCGATGCCGGATATCGCGCCTTGAGACCGAGATCGCTCAACAGGGAGGAGTGAGTGAGAGTGGAAAAGCCACGCTCGAGGGGCGTCGATGGCTCGACTTGCCGGGGAGCGAAGTTCTCGCACTCGAGGGAAGTTTCTTATCTTCTACATTATCACAGTAGACGCGACCAGCCGCCGTATCAATCTGAGTGATGTCACCCGTGAAGGCATGGGTCGGCGCCTGTATGATTACGTAATCCACTGATTTTCATGTCAATGTAGTGTCATTCTACAGGCGGCAATGAGGGGGCGAATCGCGTGAGTCGGCGAAGCGCCCGCCCCGCCTGTCGCCCATGGCGAATGCCCCTCCAGAGGCGTGCCGTTCGTGGCACTGGCCGATGTCCAGAAGGGGGCCATTCGCCGGTTTGTCGCGCCTGTGTCATGAATAGGCCGGGACGGTGTTGGAATGCATCATGGCTTCAGCCGCATAGATCCGACGCTTCTCCCTGGCGTCGATCAACACATCCCTTAACAGTTCTTCGGCACTGGGGTGATAGACGGGCATCATCAGCACCTGCTCTGCCGTCATGCTGTGTGTGATGGCTAGGGCAAGCAGATGCGCCAGGTGTTCGGCTTGGTAACCAAGCAATTCGGCGCCTAGGATGACGCCGGTTCGCGCATCCAGGTAGACTTGAATACGTCCTTCTACCTTGTTCCAAACCACATGGCGGGGACTCGCAAACGGCAGTTCTCCAATGATAATTTCCAGGCCTTGAAGCTCCCGGAAACTCTGTCCGATGATAGCGATCTGAGGATCGGTGAAGAACACCATTAATGGCGGTCTACGATCGACAGGCACCGGATCTGGGTAGTTCAACGCGTTATCGGCAGCGATACGTCCCTCATCAAAGGCTTCGTGCCACACCGGCAGGTATTCAGCCGCATCGCCGGCAATGAAAATGGGAGTGTCAGAGCAGAGCATCGTCTGTGGATCGAATACCACCTTGCCAGCTTCAGTGAATTCCGCTCCCGTATGCTCCATGCCCAACCGGTCTACATTGGAGGTCCTCCCCGTGGCGACCAGTATCCTGTCGAACACCTTGGTGACCCGCCGGCCGTTCGACTGCTCAAACTCGATCCAGGCACCTTCAGCATCTTCCCAAGTGCTCACCACCTGGCCGGTGGGGTAGATATCCAGTTCGGAGCTGAGGATATCGAGAGCTTCCTGCTGCATGTCCGGGTGAGTGAGGGCGTTGATCTTTCCAGAACGGCCATAAATTGTCGTTTCGACGCCGAGCCGATGGAGAGCTTGCCCCAGCTCCAGTGCGATAACGCCCATACCGATCACCGCTATCGAGTGGGGCAGATCATTCAGCTCGAATACCGTATCACTGGTGAGTACGCGGTCCATTACTGGCTCGAATACCTCGCTGACCGCAGGCCGGGAGCCGCAGGCGAGGATGAACTTTTCCGCTTTGACCTCGACGGATTCGCCCACCCTGAGGTGGCCCGGTCCGATAAACCTGGCACGCCCCTCAAGCTTGTGATGGGGCGGAATCTTGTCGACGTAGCGGAGGTTGTTGGCGACAAATCGCTCATCTCGCTCTCGGCGCAACCTTTCGAACACCTTGTGTCCATCCACGTGACCAGCGGCTGTCACACCGAAAAAATCGCTGGTGGTCAAATGGTGCGCGTAATCGGAAGCAGTGATCAGCAACTTGCTGGGCATGCAGCCGACCCTGGCGCAGGTAGTACCGTAGGGGCCGTCCTGGATCATCAACAGGCTATCGGTCTTGCGGCTGATCTTCGAGTAGGCGCCCAGCCCTGAGGTTCCGGCACCGATGATCGCGTATTCAACATTAATGGTTTTCATAGTAGATTCGCTCATGGGGCGCCTCATCTTTTATGGGCTTGATTTTTAAGGCGTACCTTGCTGGTTGAGAGGGGGCGCGTTTGGCTTCAATCGCTGAATGAGATTTCAAAAAATGGTGAGGTGAACTTCAAAATTTTATCGCTTGAAGCGTGATAGTCTAGATATCGTCTGATTACATGCAGGCTATCCGGGGTATGTTGAACGGTAAAGCGATGGTTTCTAAGTATTTGGCTTATTTTTCGTAACCCATGGGTTGTGGCTTGACGTCTCGGGTCCGGTACTGGCGAAGGTGGGTGTGCATCCAGGTCACCGTTACAGCCGGTCGCGAGCTTTGCATTAGCTAGGCTAATTCAGCTGCTTAGAAATCGTCGCTTTCCAGGTGTTTCCTGCATCACTTACGATGAAGATACGCTGAGGCAGTAAGCCTATCCATGTCCGCCCATCAGTCCGCCATTCGTTGGCGAAGAAAATCCAGTCGGACACCTGGAGCGCAACGATAAAACAGGAGCGGAGTGATGCGTATTATGCTGTCCCCGTGCATCACCTTCGCCGGCGATAAAGTTTCGGACCAGAAGACGATATCCAGAATTTATGCCAGCGCCCACCGTAACTGTTCCTTCCGTAACTCGATCACCGTCGAGGTGACGATCAATAATATTTAATCAGCCATCGCTGGCGGGAGTTATTTATGAATCACGGTCAATCTTCAGAAAACATTCTTCTCAGGGATGATAAGGAAGGGGCTGTCTATCTCACGTTGAATCGTCCGGATAAATTCAACACTCTCTCCGAAGCCATGCTGGCCGCGTTGCAGCAAGAGTTGGATGCGATCGCCGCCGACCCGGCGGTCCGCTGTGTGGTGGTCGGTGGCAGGGGGCGGGGATTTTGTGCCGGACACGATCTGAAGGAAATGCGTGCCAATCCCGACCATTCCTATTACCAGGAGCTGTTTCGCAACTGCAGCCGGGTGATGAAGAGTGTCGTCGCGCTGCCGGTGCCGGTCATCGCCCAGGTCCAGGGCATGGCCGTGGCAGCGGGGTGCCAGTTGGCGGCCAGCTGCGATCTGGTCATTGCCGCCCGATCGGCCCGCTTCGGGGTGTCGGGCATCAACGTGGGCCTGTTCTGCTCGACCCCCGCCGTGGCGCTGTCACGCAGCGTTTCTCCCAAGCGGGCGTTCGACATGCTGGTGACCGGTGACTTTATCGATGCGGATACGGCATTGGAGTGGGGGCTGGTGAGCTCCGTCGTCGCTGATGCCGATCTGGATGCTGCCGTGGCCGATAAGGTGGAAACGATCCTGAGCAAGAGTCCGGCGGCGGTGCGCTTTGGAAAGTCCATGTTCCATCCTCAGCGTCAGATGGCGTTGGCCGACGCCTACGATTTTGCCGGCAACGTGATGGCCGACAACATGATGAGCCCTGATGCAAGCGAGGGAATCGATGCCTTTCTTGCCAAACGTAAACCCCACTGGGAACAGCCAGGCCGCTAGCGCCACTGTTTGCGTCATGCGGCCGTAGTACCGTCCAGGCCGCATGTCCCATGGCTTCATGGCAGGTGATAGGGGTGGTGACAGCTGAACAGCCACTGGCACGGAACGACCGTCGTTCCGATTGAAAGGCCGGGTTATAAACCCTTCCTTAAAACAAAAGGGGTAAGAACATGAATGAAATCTGCCATTACAATGATGCTCTCGAGAAGAACGCGGCCAATCATGTGCCGCTCTCTCCCTTGAGCTTCATCAAGCGGGCCGCCGCCGTGTATCCCGACCGGACGGCACTGATCTACAACGAGACTCGCTACAGCTGGCGGCAGACCTATTCCCGCTGCTGCCGACTGGCCTCCCTGCTGAGACATTTTGGCATCACCAAGGGCGATACGGTGGCCGTCATGCTGCCGAATGTCCCGGCCATGTACGAGGCCCACTTCGGCGTGCCCATGGTGGGGGCCGTGTTGAATGCGATCAACATCCGCCTGGACCCGGAGGCGGTGGCCTTTATTCTCGATCACAGCCGCTCGCGCCTGTTGTTGGTCGATCCTGAGTACGCGGACGTGGTCGAAAAGGCCCTGGTCCGGATGGAAGGACCGGCGCCCACGGTGATCAACGTCTCCGACCCGAGTCAGGGGGAAGAACGCTTCCTCGGCGACCTGGAGTACGAGGCGTTGCTGGCCGAGCAGCCGGAGCAGGATGACTGGCAGCTACCGGCCGACGAGTGGGATGCGATCGCGTTGGGTTACACCTCCGGCACCACCGGCAACCCCAAGGGGGTGGTCAGCCACCACCGCGGCGCTTACCTGAATGCCGTCAGCAACGTGCTGTCCTGGACGCTGCCCGCTGAGGTGGTCTACCTCTGGACCCTGCCGATGTTCCACTGCAACGGTTGGTGCTTCCCGTGGACGCTGGCGGCGATCGGCGGCACCAGCGTCTGCCTGCGTAGGGTCGACGCGGAGGTGATCCTGGACTTGATCAGGCGGCATAGGGTCAGCCACTACTGCGGTGCGCCCATCGTTCACTCGATGATTGCCGATGCCGCCGTGGCGGCTCCGGCGCCGATCGAGCACAAGGTGTCGGGGCTGATCGCCGGCGCGGCGCCGCCCGCGTCGGTGTGCGTCAAGCAGGATGGTTGGGACCAGCTTCCCCTGGACGAGCGGGTCCGGCTCAATGGACGCCAAGGCGTGACCTATCCACTGCAGGAAAGCATCGCGGTGCTCGACTCGGTCACGATGGAACCCGTCCCCGCCGACGGCCAGACCGTCGGCGAGATCATGTTCCGAGGCAATATCGTCATGAAGGGCTACCTGCGCAACGCAGCCGCCACCCGTGAAGCCTTTGCCGGCGGCTGGTTTCACTCCGGTGACCTGGCAGTGATGGAACCGGACGGCTACTTGAAGATTCGCGATCGGCTGAAGGACGTGATCATCTCGGGTGGGGAAAACATCTCCTCACTGGAAGTTGAGGACATCATTCAACGGCACGCCGATGTCGAACAGGTGGCGGTCGTGGCGATGGCGGATACCAAGTGGGGCGAAGTCCCGGCGGCCTTCGTCCAACTGCGTCCCGGCAGGGAGCTGAGCGAAGACGAGTTGATCAGTTTCTGCCGGGAGAATATCAGTCGCTTCAAGGTTCCCAAGAAGATCATCTTTGGCCAGCTGCCAACCTCCTCGACGGGGAAAATCCAGAAATTCCAGCTGCGCCAGCAGCTCAAGACCGGCCCCTCAGACTGAGTTGTTCGAGCATGAAGAATTGAACAGCCAATCGCCCTGCCCAGCGCTGGTGCGAACACGCAAGGTAGGCAAGCGCCCACCGAGAACCACGAGCCCGCCATGACCGTCGAGACCATCACTCCCCCGCGCCGCTTCCGTGGCAAACCACGTGGCCGTGACCTGCCCCCCGTCGCCCTGGCCGCGCTGCGCCAGCTGCTCGGTGACGAGCGCAGCGACCCGGATCGGCGGCGCCGTGACCTGTTGATCGAGCATCTGCACGCCATCCAGGATGCCCATGGTCATCTGTCGCTGGTGAACCTTCGGGCGCTGGCCACCTACATGAACCTGCCGATGGCGGCGGTCTACGAGACCGCGACCTTCTATGCCCACTTCGATGTGGTGCATGATGACCAGGCGCCGCCACCGGGGGTGACGGTGCGGGTCTGTGACTCGCTGTCCTGCCAGCTGGCCGGTGCCGCGACGCTCAGAGCGGAACTGGAAGCCGGTGTCGATCCTCAGGCGGTGCGAGTGGTGAGGGCGCCCTGTATGGGCCGCTGCGATACCGCACCGGTAGTGGAAGTGGGACATCACCATGTGCTGTACGCCACCCGCGAAGGTGTCGAATCGGTGGTCGATACGGGCCACTTCCACCCCGCGGCGATCGTCTGGCAGCGCCTGGCGGACTACCGCGAGGCGGGGGGCTACCGGCTGCTCGCCGACTGCCGCGAGGGACGCATCACCGTCGAGGCGCTGATGGAGATGCTCGAACGGGCCAAGCTGCGCGGCCTGGGCGGCGCCGGCTTCCCCACCTTCAAGAAGTGGCACTTCGTGCGCCAGGAGCCGGGGCCGCGCTACTGCGCCATCAACGCCGACGAGGGCGAGCCCGGTACCTTCAAGGATCGGTATTATCTGGAGCGCGCACCGCATCGCTTCCTCGAGGGGGCACTGGTCAGTGCCTGGGCGGTGGAGGCCTGCGCGCTCTATATCTACCTGCGTGACGAATACCCCGGCCTGCGCCGGGTTCTCGGCGAGGCGATCGGCGAGCTCGAGGTGACCGGCCTCGCGCCGCCGGGCTATATCGTGCTGCGCCGGGGAGCCGGAGCCTACATCTGTGGCGAGGAGTCGGCGATGATCGAGTCGCTGGAGGGAAAGCCGGGCAAGCCACGCCATCGCCCGCCCTTCGTCGCCCAGAAGGGACTCTTCGGCCGCCCGACCCTGGTCAACAACGTCGAGACCGTCTACTGGATTCCCGAGATCTGGGACAAGGGCGCCGACTGGTTCGCCGAGCAGGGTCGCCATGGTCGCAGTGGACTGAGAAGCTTCTCCCTCTCGGGTCGGGTCAAGCGCCCCGGCGTTCACCTGGCACCGGCGGGCATCACCTTGAACGAGCTGATCGCGGAGTACGGGGGCGGCATGGCCGACGGTCATCGCCTGGCCGGCTACCTGCCGGGTGGCGCCTCGGGGGGGATCCTGCCCGCCAGCAAGGCCGATATCCCGCTGGACTTCGACACCCTGCAGGCCGAAGGCTGTTTCATCGGCTCGGCCGCGGTCATCGTGGTCTCCGACCAGGACGACCTGAAAGCGGTGGCCAGCAACCTGCTGGCCTTCTTCGCCGATGAATCCTGTGGCCAGTGCACGCCCTGCCGGGTCGGCACCGAGAAGATGCTGAGCCTGGTCGAGCGTCCCGAATGGGATGTCGAACAACTCCAGCGACTCTCGCAGGTGATGATGGACGCCTCGATCTGCGGCCTGGGCCAGGCGGCGCCCAACCCGGTGCTGGGGCTGCTCAAGGACTTTCGCGACCAGCTCGCTGGCCAGCACGTGATCGTCAGGGGGTAGGGGAGATGAGCATGAAAGAACCGAACCTGAACGAAAGCTTCAGCCTGACCCTGGATGGCGTGGAGATCGACGCCCATCCCGGCGAGACCCTCTGGCAGGTGGCCAAGCGCGCCGGCGAGACCATTCCGCACCTGTGCTTCAAGGAGGCCCCCGGTTACCGGGCCGACGGCAACTGTCGCGCCTGCATGGTGGAAGTGGAAGGCGAGCGTGTGCTGGCGGCGAGCTGCCTGCGTGAGGCGGCGCCTGGCATGGTGGTCAAGAGTGCCACCTCCGAGCGGGCCCGCGTGAGCCGGGAAGGGGTGATGGAGCTGCTGATTGCCGACCAGCCTGAGCGCGACGCTGGTCCCGACCGCTCCAGCCACTTCTGGGCGATGGCCGATCTGCTGGCCATCGACGCCGGCGCCGTGCGCGAGCGGCTACCAGCGCGGGCCGAGCGCGACGAGCCCACGGTCCACCATGTCGCCGCACGTGCGGGATCCCTGACCCACGACACCAGCCACTCGGCCATGAACGTCAATCTCGATGCCTGCATCGAGTGCAACCTCTGCGTGCGTGCCTGTCGCGAGGTCCAGGGCAATGACGTCATCGGCCTGGCCCACCGCGGCGCGGCCTCGAAGGTCGTCTTCGACTTCGACGACCCCATGGGCGAGAGCACCTGCGTGGCCTGCGGCGAATGCGTCCAGGCCTGCCCGACCGGGGCGCTGATGCCGGCGACCCTGATCGACGCCACGGGGCGCGGCGACTCCAAGGCCGCCGATCGCACCGTCGACTCGGTCTGTCCCTATTGCGGGGTGGGCTGCCAGCTCACCTATCACATCAAGGGCCAGCACGCCGAGGACGAACGCATCCTCTTCGTCGAGGGGCGTAATGGTCCTTCCAACCAGAACCGCCTGTGCGTCAAGGGCCGCTTCGGCTTCGACTACCCCCGCCACCCCTCGCGACTGACCACCCCGCTGATCCGCCGCCCCGGCGTGCCCAAGGGACTCGACCCCGACTTCGACCCGGCACGACCGCTGACCCACTTCGTCGAAGCGAGCTGGGAGGAGGCGCTGGATGTGGCCGCCCGGGGACTGGTGGATCTGAAGGCGGCGCATGGCCCCGATGCCCTGGCCGGTTTCGGCAGCGCCAAATGCTCCAACGAGGAGGCCTGGCTGTTCCAGAAGCTGGTGCGCACCGGCTTCGGTTCCAACCATGTCGACCATTGCACCCGGCTCTGCCATGCCAGCTCGGTGGCGGCGTTGATGGAGTGCATCGGCTCGGGCGCGGTGACCGCCTCCTTCATGCAGGCCCTCGAGGCCGATGTGGTGATCCTCACCGGTTGCAATCCGACCATCAATCATCCGGTGGCGGCCACCTACTTCAAGCAGGCGGCCAAACACGGCACCAAGCTGATCATCCTCGATCCCCGCGGTCAGGCATTGGATGCCTATGCCCACCGCAGTGTGCGCTTCACCCCGGGCGGCGACGTATCGCTCTACAACGCCATGCTCAACGTGATCGTCAGCGAAGGCCTGTATGACGAGGCCTATATCGCCGCGCACACCGAGGGCTTCGAGGCCCTCAAGGCCAGCGTCGCGGACATGACCCCCGAGGCGATGAGCGAGCTGTGCGGGGTGGCGCCGGAGACGATCCGCGACATCGCCCGGCTCTACGCCCGCGCCGACAAGGCGATGATCTTCTGGGGCATGGGTATCTCCCAGCATGTGCACGGCACCGACAACGCCCGCTGCCTGATCTCGCTGGCGCTGACCTGCGGCCAGACCGGTCGCCCCGGCACCGGCCTGCACCCGCTGCGTGGCCAGAACAACGTCCAGGGCGCCTCGGATGCCGGGCTGATTCCCATGGTGTTGCCGGACTACCAGCCGGTAGGGGACGCCCAGATTCGCGCCGCCTTCGAGGAACTGTGGAACACGGTGCTCGAGGAAAGACCCGGGCTCACCGTGGTGGAGATCATGGACGCGATTCACGCAGGCCAGATCAAGGGCATGTACATCCAGGGCGAGAACCCGGCGATGTCCGACCCCGACCTCCACCATGCACGGGGTGCGCTGGCCAGGCTCGAGCACCTGGTGGTGCAGGATCTGTTCGTCACCGAGACCGCCCAGTTCGCCGACGTCATCCTGCCGGCCTCGAGCTGGGCGGAGAAGGACGGCACGGTGACCAATACCAATCGCCAGGTGCAGCTCGGCCGCGCCGCCGTGGCGCTGCCCGGTGAGGCACGGCCCGACTGGTGGATCCTCCAGGAGATCGCCAGGCGCTTCGGGCTGCCCTGGGACTATGCCCACCCCCGTGAGGTGTTCGCCGAGATGAAGCAGGGCATGGCGTCTCTGGACAACATCACCTGGGAGCGACTCGAGCGCGAGGGCTCGGTGACCTATCCCTGCCCGGCAGAGGATGCCCCCGGGGCCGATGTGGTCTTCTCCGAGCGTTTCCCCCGAACGGGTGGCAAGGCGAAGTTCGCCCCCACCCGGCCGCTGCCCCCGGATGAGCCCGTGGATGATGCCTTCCCCACGGTGCTGATCACCGGGCGTCAGCTCGAGCATTGGCATACCGGCTCCATGACCCGACGCAGCCAGGTACTCGACGCCCTGGAGCCGGAGGCGGTAGCTAGCGTGTCGTCGAGTGAGCTCCTGAGATTGGGGCTGAATCCCGGGGAAGCGCTGACCATCACCACCCGGCGCGGGACGATCACGCTCAAGGCGCGGGTCGACCCGCTGATGATGGAAGGCATGGTATTCGTGCCGTTCTGCTACGTAGAGGCCGCGGCCAACCTGCTGACCAACCCGGCGCTGGACCCCGACGGCAAGATTCCCGAGTTCAAGTATGCAGCCTGTCGCCTGGGCCGAGCCACGACGGCTCTGGCAGAGTGAGGGCACCGCCTCTCAACGAAGAAGGAAGATGTCATGTACAGGATGCGTCGCTGGGTGGTCCGCCACTCCAGAGTCTTTGAGGTGATCTACCGATGCTTCGAGCCGTTGCTGGTCAAGCTCGATCCCGTGTGGAGGCGATTGGGTCACGAGCGCATCGAGGCGCCGGTGAAGTCTGTGGAAAAGGCCGTCAAGGGAGCGCTCTTCGATTGCCAGATGTGCGGTCAGTGCATTCTCTCTGACACCGGCATGTCCTGCCCCATGAACTGCCCCAAGTCACTGCGCAACGGCCCCTGCGGCGGGGTGCGTGCCAATGGGCATTGCGAAGTGAAGCCAGAAATGATGTGTGTCTGGGTCGATGCCTGGGAAGGCAGTCGTCGCATGAAGCATGGCGATCGCATCGACGCTGTCCAATTGCCGGTCGACTACCGCCTCACGGGAACTTCTGCCTGGCTTCGCGAAGTTCGCCAGCAGAACGGTACTGCCTCTTCAACCGCCAATAGCGAGACAACAAAATGAAGTTCGATGACGAGCCCGTACCGGGCTACTCCCTGCCGATCCTGCCAGACCACGTTTCCCCCGGCCGGCTGGAGCGGGTGCTGCGGGCGGGCAAGTTCGCCATTACCAGCGAGATCGACCCGCCGGACTCTGCCGATCCGGCAGAGGTGCTCAAGCGTGCGGCCATCTTCGATGGCTACGTCGATGCCATCAATGCCACGGATGGCTCTGGCGCCAACTGTCATATGTCCAGCGTCGGCGTCTGCTCGCTGCTGACCCGGGTCGGCTATGCCACCATCCTGCAGATATCGTGCCGTGACCGAAACCGCATCGCCATCCAGGGCGAGATCCTCGGCGGGGCGGCCATGGGGGCCTGCAACCTGCTGTGTCTGACCGGTGACGGGGTGCAGGCCGGCGATCATCCCCAGGCCAAGCCGGTGTTCGACCTCGACTCCATGTCGCTGCTCGAGATCGCCCGGGGGATGCGCGACGACCACCGTTTCCAGAGCGGTCGGCGCATCGAGACGCCGCCGCGGATCTTCCTCGGTGCCGCCGAGAACCCCTTCGTGCCACCGCTGGACTGGCGTCCCCATCGCCTGGCCAAGAAGGTGGCGGCCGGGGCGCAGTTCATCCAGACCCAGTACTGCTTCGACATCGAGCGGTTGCGCGACTTCATGCTCAAGGTGAACGACCTCGGTCTGCTGGAAGGCCCCGACCGCGTCTTCATCCTGCCCGGGATCGGCCCGCTGGCCTCGGCGCGCAGCGCGCGCTGGATCCGCGCCAACGTACCCGGCGTGCACATCCCCGACAGCGTGATCGCGCGTCTCGAGGGCGCTGAGAACCAGAAGGAGGAGGGCAAGCAGCTGTGCATGGACCTGCTCCACCAGATCCGCGAGATTCCCGGCGTCAGCGGCGCCCACATCATGGCCTACCGCCAGGAACACACCGTGGCCGAGATCATCGAGGCCACCGGCGTGCTCGACGGCCGCGTGCCCTGGTATCCGGGACGCGATGACCCGAAAGAGCTCAACCCCGAATCCTCCGAGGCCCTGCTGAGCTAGAGGGGAAGGCATCCCAGGCTCACCTGGGTATCGCTTGCGCAACTTGCCAGCGCTTCCGCTGCAGGTTGCGCTGGATCGACTTACGCTTCTCACTTAGGCAGGGTCGAAGAGCGGAAACGACGACGCCCCCAGATGGGGGCGTCTTCGATGGGCGGCAGACCGTGTGTCAGGTCGCGCCCGCAAGCTCCAGGTCGCGATGTTCCTCGCGCAGGCTCTTGACCAGGCCCACGCACATCACCAGCAGCACGATGGTGAAGGGCAGGCCGGTGGCCACGGCGCCGGCCTGCAGGGCCCCGAGGGCCTTGTCGCCGCCGCCGTAGAGCAGGACACCGGCAATCACGCCTTCCAGGGTGGCCCAGAACACCCGCTGGGTGCGTGGCGCATCGACCTTGCCGCCGGCCGTGATGCTGTCGATCACCAGGGAGCCGGAGTCCGAGGAGGTAACGAAGAACACCAGCACCAGCACGATGGCCATGGTGGAGGTCAGGGTGGTCAGCGGCAGGTGCTCGAGCATCTGGAACATCGCCAGGGAGACGTCGCTGATGCCATTGCCCAGCTCGCCGACGCCGGCCGCGGACTGGGCCAGGGCATTGCCACCGAAGGCGCTCATCCACACGATGGTGACCACGGTCG
This sequence comes from Halomonas urmiana, assembly GCF_005780185.1. Lineage (GTDB taxonomy): Bacteria > Pseudomonadota > Gammaproteobacteria > Pseudomonadales > Halomonadaceae > Halomonas > Halomonas urmiana. Next base: position 74,959 of record NZ_VBUI01000003.1, read on the forward strand.
GTACCAGCAGCACGGCGGTCAGGAACTCGCGGACGGTGCGCCCTCGCGAGACCCGAGCGATGAACATGCCGACGAAGGGTGACCAGGAGATCCACCAGGCCCAGTAGAACACCGTCCAGCCGTGGTACCAGGTAGTGTCCTCACGGCCGACCCAGTTGGAGAGCGGCAGGATATGGCTGGCGTAGGCCAGGGTGGTGTCCCACAGGCCGTTGAGAAACAGCAGGGTGGAGCCGGTCAGCACCACGAACAGCAGCAGCAGGGCGATCACCATGTTGATGTTCGAGAACAGCTTGACGCCGCCGTCGATGCCGCGCCACACCGAGAACAGCGCCACCGCGGTGACGCCGACGATGATGGCGACCTGAGTGCCGATGGTGTTGGGCACGTCGAACAGGTAGTTGAGGCCGCCGGCGGCCTGGGAGGCGCCGAAACCCAGCGAGGTGGCCAGGCCGAAGATGGTCGCCAGCACCGCGGTGATGTCGATCAGGTGGCCGGGCCAGCCGCGTACCCGGTTACCCAGCAGCGGAGTGAAGGCGGAGCGCAGGGTCAGCGGCAGTCCGCGATTGTAGGCGAAGAAGGCCAGGGAAAGACCCACCACCCCATAGATCGCCCAAGGGTGAAGGCCCCAGTGGAACATGGTGGCGCCCATGGCGGCGCGAGCCCCTTCTGGCGTGCCTGCGGCGGTATTCAGGGGAGTGCCGTACCAGTCGGTGTAGTAGGCCACCGGTTCGGCAACGCTCCAGAACATCAGGCCGATGCCCATGCCGGCGGCGAACAGCATGCTGAACCACGAGACCAGCGAGTGCTCCGGCTTGGCATTGGGGCCGCCCAGGCGGATGCGGCCCAAGGGCAGCACGATCAGCACCAGGCACAGGATCACGAAGAGGTTGCCGGCGATCATGAACAGCCAGTCGAAGTACTCGATGGACCAGTCCCGGGTGGCGGTCAGCTGGGTGTTGGCGGCGTCGGGGTAGACCAGGGCATAGAGGATGAAGGCGATGATCGCCAAGGCAGAGAGCGGGAAGACGGGGTTGTGGAAGTCCAGGCCCAGTATCTGGGTGTTGTCATGGCCTGGGGCCAGGGTGGGATCGTCGTCATGTTTCATGTGAGGTCCTATCTTGTTGTTGTCGCGTCGCCTGGGGCGACGCCGGACATTCTGGGCGTGCGCTGGGGGCAGATCTAAAGGTCAGTCCAGCTGAAACTTTGCTGCACGTGTCGTATTCAACAGCAGACAGGCGATTGTCATCGGACCCACACCACCGGGCACCGGCGTAATGGCACCAGCGATCGGGGAAACCGATTCAAAATCCACATCACCGAAGAGCTTTCTCTTGCCATCAACATCAATGGCATTGATACCGACATCAATGACCGTTGCACCAGGACTGATCCAGTCAGCATTGATGAACTCCGCCCGGCCGACGGCAGCTACAACAATATCGGCATTGCGGCACAGTGATTCGATGTTCTTCGTTCGTGAATGCGCAATAGTGACCGTACAGTTTGCCTGTAAAAGAAGTGCAGCCATCGGCTTGCCCACAATATTAGAGCGTCCCACCACCACAGCATTTTTACCACTCAGGTCCGGATGGACCTGGCGCAGCATGATCATGCAACCTTGCGGAGTGCACGGGACGAGCGATGGTCGCCCAGAAGCAAGTGCTCCGACGTTTAGTGGATGAAAGCCATCAACATCTTTAGCCGGATGGATGGAAGATATCACCTCATCCTCGTTGAGATGCGGCGGCAGTGGCAGCTGAACCAGGATGCCGTGCACCTCAGGATCATTGTTCAGAAAATCGATCAGTTCATTGAGATCACTCTGGGTGGTTCCGGCATCGAGGCGGTGCTCGATGGAACCCATCCCCGCCTCTGTTGCCCGCTTCACCTTGTTTCTCACATATACCTGGCTGGCGGGATCCTCTCCCACCAGCACGACAGCCAGCGTCGGCACGATGTCATGCTCGGCCTTGAGTAACGCGACTTCAGAGGCAACTTCTTGCAAAACCTCAGCCGAGATCTGCTTTCCGTCTATTAATTGAGCCATGATGACCTCTGTTGCTATTTGAAAATAATGGTCTTGTTGCCCGACATTAACACACGGTTCTCTACATGCAATTTAACAGCGCTTGCTAGTGCTTTCGTTTCGGTGTCTCGGCCCAGGGAAACAAGTTCATCAGGGTAGTAGGCGTGACTAACCGGCAAGACGGACTGTTCGATGATCGGGCCTTCATCGAGATCGCCGGTCACATAGTGTGCAGTGGCGCCGATCAGTTTGACACCACGCTCATATGCCTGATGATAAGGTTTGGCACCCTTGAAGCCGGGCAGGAAGGAGTGATGGATATTGATGGCCCGGCCGTGCAGATGCTGACAGAGATCGTCAGACAAGATCTGCATGTAACGCGCCAGCACTACCAGCTCAGTCCCGGTCTCGTTGATGATATTGAGTAGCTCGGCTTCTTGTTCCGCTTTAGTTTCTGCTGTCACCGGCAGGTGAATGAAGCGAAAGCCTTCGCGCTCGGCGATCGATTGAAGATCCGGGTGGTTGGATATGATCGCGGTAACATCTATGTTCAATTCACCTTTGTTGTAACGGTAAAGAAGATCGACCAGGCAGTGGTCAAACTTGGATACCATGATCAAGACTTTTGTCGGGCGACTGACCTCATGCATGGCCCACTCTATGCCATGCTTTTCGGCCAGGACATCGAATCCGTTGCGTATGTCTTCAAAAGTATGGCTGGAATCAGCGGAGATGTTGAACAAGGTCCGCAAGAAGAACTGATGGCTGATTTTGTCATCGAATTGAGATAGTTCTGCGATATAACCGCCACGCTCAGTCAGATAGGATGCGATTCCGGCAACGATACCTGGTGCAGTTTTGCAGTTGACGGTAAGTACATACTGGTTAGAGTAGTCCATGATTTTCCTCACATCAGAAGCCTTTTCATGTTGATGTTTGTTTTTTGGTTTGATAGCTAAAAACGTTAAGTCTTTCATCATGTCAAGTTGATCTTCTGGAAGATTGCGTAGCGGGATGTCCACTTTTGCAATCTAGATCCACAGCATTGAGGATCATCTTGAAGCTCACTTATCTTCTTGTTGTAGATCTGCCGACTTACGTGCCACACGCAGCCAGGACGAACTGCCCTTCAGACTGTGATCCACGGGCAATTGCACCACATGGATCTTCTCCCCGCCTTTCATCTTCTGACTTCCATCCCAGGCTTCGACCCAGACACATCGCATCTCGGGATGAACTTCACAATTTCCATTCTGATGCACACCACCACACGGACCATTGCGCAAAGACTTAGGGCAGTTCATGGGACAAGACATCCCGGTGGAACTGAGGATGCACTGACCACACATCTTGCAATCGAACAGCAATTCCTTGCTGAACTTTTCCACCATGCCTACCGGCTTTTCTGCACGCTGGTAGCCTACCGACTTCCAAAGCGGCTGCAACTTCACGATCACCGGTTCGAACATTCGATAGATGCGCTCAAAAAACCTCGCGTGCCGCACGGCCCAGTGACGAATGGGATACATATGTCTCTCCTTTTTACGGCAGCACTACTGTGGAGGCAGTTTTTGATTCCTGAATCCGTGAGTTGCTTCAAGCTTTATAAGATCAATAAGGTGAACCTTTCCTTGCCCACGGAAATGCTTGTTCATTCAGGCAAGGTTGATAGCAATAAGGCTTATGCGAAGCTCTCACGGATTCAGGTGCTTTTCAAGGCAGTCGTTATGATGGGGTCGCCACGATCTTTTCTGAAAGTGCTCGAGAAATGACCCCAGTCACCATTGCCGTCCTGATAGTGCTCGAAGAAAGACTCCAAGCTAAAACATGATGATTCTGCTTCAAGACGATGTGGCCTTTTGCTTTTTGGGGTCGAAGAAAGGCTTTTCGACAACCGTGGCCTTCACTGGTCCGGATGTGGTTGGAATTTCCAGTTCAGTGCCTATCTCAGCATGCTCTATCGCAACCATGGCCAAGGCAATATTCTGTTCAAGGCGTGGGGAATAGACCGCAGATGTCACCTTTCCGACAGTGTTGCCATCTTTACTCAGCGGCCAGAACCTGGTGTTGGGTTTTTTGAGCGGCGCCGTGTCAATACGCAGCCCAACTTCCTTGCGGCTCACGCCATTTGCACGAATGCGCTTTAATGCGGCTTTTCCGATAAAGTCAGCATCCATGTCCGGGTTAACCAGACGGTCCATGCCAAGTTCGTAAGGGTTGGTGCTGCTGTCCGCGTCAGCGTGATAGGAGAGCATCCCACCCTCAATGCGGCGAATCGTTGAGGTATGACCAGGCTTCAACCCGAAGGGCTCGCCTGCGGCCATGATCTTTTCCCAGAGTTCGTCCCCTCGCGTGCCATCAAGCAGATAAAGTTCATAGCCAAGCTCGCTCGACCAACCGGTGCGCGAGACAATCAGCGGAATGCCGTCAAGTTCTAGCTCGCGTAACCAGTAGTAGCGCAGATCCATGATGCTCTCACCGAAGAGCTTCTTCATCACCTCGCCAGATTGCGGGCCCTGAAGTTGCAGCGGGGAAACATCGGGTTCGCGAATGCTGACATCCAGCCCGGCATGAACCGCAACACCTTGCGCCCACAACAGGATGTCGGTATCAGCCAGCGAGATCCAGAAATGATTTTCTGCCAGCCGCAACAGGATTGGGTCGTTAAGAATGCCACCGTCTTCATTGGTGATCATGATGTATTTGCACTGTCCGACAGCCATTTCCGACAAATCACGCGGGGTTAGGCTCTGCATGAATTTCGCTGCATCCGGCCCCGTGATTTCCACCTGACGTTCGGCGGCTACATCGCAAAGGATCGCATCATTCACGAGATTCCAGAAGTTTTGTACTGGATCTCTGAAGTCGCGCGGGATATACATGTGGTTGTATACCGAAAATCCTTTTGCGCCCCACCGGACTGTTGCGTCAAAGTAGGGAGACTTTCGGATCTGTGTTCCGAAACCAAACTCATCTTCTTTTTCTATGCTGCCGGGGGTAACGTTTGTCATTTTTATTACCTTCTTGATGTGGAATTGACGTGGGAGCTCTAATTCACTGACTCGGCAACGCCCACTATAGTCGCGTCTGGCATCACAATGCGGCCTAAAGCGTCGGTAGCAGGAGGCAAAATAGACCAACTTTTAACGGGATTCGGACCTTTTGGTTCTTCGTCACCGCTCGTAGGGGCTGCCCGACGCGTCATGGTCGGCGTCCTGCGCCGTGGGGGAGATCATTCAGCGCGCGACGACGTCGAACCCGAGGCCGGGATGTCGATGGTGGATGCCAAGTGGGTGAAATCCCCGCTGTCTTGTTCGGATGCGTCCCGGCAGCGGCTGCATGAGGGATTTCAGACCCTGAATAGCGCTGTGGACAAGATTCGCTCCGAGCGCCTGATCGTCACCGTCTGCTCTGAGCCCCTGTTCGCTACGAAGTGGGTCGTACCGCGGTGGCACCGCTTCTACGCCATTTGCCCAGACGCTGAAGTGCGCTTGCAGGCTAGCCTGCATACGGTGGACCGAACCCGCGATAGCGTCTTCGGTGCGACCGAGCTCAAACGCTCAGGGATCGACGTTTCCGTACGCCTCGGCTATGGAAGCTACGCAGAGATCATGCCGAAAAATTTCGTGAATGGTTGCTGGATGAAGCCGGGCACGGCCCTCAAGGGCGCCGGATTGATCAAGGCGGACGCCGACGGCGTGCACTCCGAGGTGATCACCTATCACGCAAAGCCTGGCGGCTAAGGGCCCACGCGAAGCCTGGCGGCTAAGGACCGCGACCAGCGGGGCCGGTCCACCGGGCCCGGCCTCGACCGAAAGGCCCGAGCCGGCCCAGGCGCCCTCGGCAGGGAGAGGCCGGCGGTCGATGGCCGATCACTTGAAGCGTGAACGCGCCTTCTCGATCGCCTCGCTCAGCGACTCCCAGGCGCGCTCCGCACCGGCACGGATGTCGTCCCAGGCCTCGTCACCGGAGTGGCGCAGCTCCTCGAGTTTCTTGCGCATCTCTTCGCGCCGGGCCTCGAGCCGGTCGATCTCCTCCTCCCGGTCGATGCGCGCATCGGCATCGGCGCTCCGGGCGCGGGCCTTCAGCTTCTCCACCTCGGCCTGCAACTCGTCCAGCTTGGCGCGCAGCTTCTGCTCATAGGCGTCTCGATTGCTCATCGGGTGCTCCTTACAGTGGGAGGGCGGGGTTTCCTGAGGATAGCCCGCTCTCGGAGTGTTACCCCATGACCTGCGTGCGTCGCCCCGGCATATCAAGGGCGCCGGCCGCTTTATCTGCGGATGCGCGCCTTCCCTAGACTAATGACGTAAGCGATCGGCCATCGGCGCCGAGGAAGCCGGCTGCTACTCTGCTGGGATATCAGGAAACACCACAGGGAACGATCATGGACGATGCCCCCGAGCCCCGCATCACGCTGCATCCGCACTCCCGCCGGGTCCGGGTCGTCATCGACGACACCCTGCTAGCCGACACCACCCGCTCCCTCCGTCGGCGTCCAGCAGCCGGTCTGGACCAGGGCGACCTGGCGTCATGATGCGCAGGCCCTGCTCCTCGGCGGGCAGGTGCGCCTCTGGGGCGCCTCTGGGGCCAGGGTCTGGGCGACCGAGACCGACTCCACGAAGCCCACCAGGCTGATCAGCACCGCCGCCGGCAGGTCACGCGCCAGGACGTCGCGCCGATAGCCGTGCAGCCAGCCGATCAGGGGAATCCAGCGAGAAGGGGTCATGGGCATCTCATCAAGCTGACAGACACCTCCCCATCGGCCAAACGCGCCCGGCGTCGACCGGGCGCGCGGGCGTCACGACGTGGTGGTGACGGGCTGCGCCTCCGCCGGGGCGGGCCCCGGAGAGAAGCGGTAGCCGAGCAGGCGCATGGCGTTGAGCGTCACCAGTACCGTGGCGCCGGTATCCGCCATCACCGCGATCCACATGCCGGTGATGCCGAGCGCCGTGGTGACCAGGAAGACCGCCTTCAGGCCCAGCGCCAGGGCGACATTGGTCTTGATGTTGCGCAGCGTGGCCCGCGACAGGTCGATTAGCTCGGCAATGCCGCTCACGCGGTCCTTGAGTAGGGCCGCATCCGCCGTCTCCAGCGCCACGTCGGTGCCGCCGCCCATGGCGATGCCCACCTCGGCTGTCGCCAGCGCCGGGGCGTCGTTGATGCCATCGCCGACCTTGCCGATCGGCCCCTCGCCGGCGGCCTGCCACTCCCGCACGCGATGGGCCTTGTCCCCGGGCATCAGCTCGCCGTGGGCCTCGATGCCCAGCTGTTCGCCGATGGCGGTGGCGGTGCGGGCGTTGTCGCCGCTGAGCATCACGGCCCGCACGCCCAGCCGTGACAGCGCCGCCAGGCCGTGGCGGGCATCGTCGCGCGGCTCGTCGCGCACGGCGATCAGGCCCAGCGCCCGCCCGCCCTCGACCAGTACCGCCAGGCTCTTGCCGGCCTGCTCCAGCTCGGCGATCCGGGCGCTGAGATCGTCGTTGAGCGCCTCACTGAGCAGGGCCTGCTCGGCCAGGTGGCGCGGGGTGATCAGCGAGAGTTCGCGCGCCTCGACCCGCCCGGCGACCCCGCTGCCGGCCAGGGCGCGGCTCTCGCTTGCCCGCGGCACCGTCAGCCCCTGTCGCGCGGCGTGGGCCAGGATCGCCGCGGCGATGGGGTGGCTGGAGTCGCGCTCCAGCGCGGCGGCGAGCCGCAGGATCTCGCCCTCGTCGTGCCCGGTGCCCAGGGCCTCCACGTCGGTGACGCGCGGGCGGCCCGCCGTCAGCGTGCCGGTCTTGTCCAGCGCCACCAGCCTGAGCTTACCGAGCTGCTCCAGCACCGCGCCGCCCTTGATCAGCAGGCCGCGCCGGGCGCCGGCCGAGAGCCCGGCGGCGATCGCCGCCGGGGTCGAGATCACCAGCGCGCAGGGGCAGGCGATCAGCAGCAGCGCCAGGGCGCGGTAGATCGCTTCCGACCACGCCATGCCCGCGACCAGCGGCGGCACCACGGCCATCAGCAGGGCGAGCCCGATCACCGTCGGCATGTAGTAGCGCGCGAAGCGGTCGATGAAACGGGCGACCGGCGCCTTGGCCGCCTGGGCCTCCTCGACCAGGCGGATGATGCGGGCGATGGTGTTGTCCTCGGCGCGCCGCGTGACCTCCACCTCCAGGGCGGCCTCCAGGTTCACGGTGCCGGCGAAGACGTCGTCGCCCTTCTCCCGCGCGCGGGGCATCGACTCGCCGTTGACCGGCGACTCGTCCAGCTCGGACACCCCGGCGAGGATGCGCCCGTCGCAGGGCACCCGGTCGCCGGGGCGGATCAGCACCCGCTGGCCGGGCACGAGCGAGGCGGCCGGCACCTCGCGGGTGTCGTCGCCTTCCAGCCGCCGCGCCGTCGAGGGCGTCAGGTCCGCCAGGGCCGAGATGCTGCGTCGCGCCCGGGACGCGGCCACGCCCTCCAGCAGCTCACCCACGGCGAACAGGAAGACCACCACCGCGGCCTCGGCGGCGGCATCGATGGCCAGCGCGCCCAGCGCGGCGATGCTCATCAGCATCTCGATGGTGAAGGGGTTGCGCTGCTTCAGCGCGCCCCAGGCGCCCTGCACGATGGGCACCAGCCCCACCGCGGTGGCGGCGACGAAGGGCCACTGCCCCAGCGCCGGCCAGGCCAGGCGCAGCGCGAAGGCCGCTACCAGCAGGCCGCCGGTGACCAGCACCAGGCGCCCCTTGGCGGTGCGCCACCAGGGCGCCGGGGCCTCCGGCGCGGCCGCCTCCTGCTCGCTGACCAGGCGGTAGCCGAGCTCATGGAGAGTGCGCTCGATCGCCGCGTGGGAGGGTGTGGTGTGCGCGGAGTGGTGCAGCTTGACCGAGCCGGTGACCGAGCTGGCCGAGACCTCCGCGATGCCCTCCAGGCGACCCAGCGCCGACTCGACCTTGCGCTCGCAGCCGCCGCAGTCCATGCCCTCGACGCGCAGCGTCAGGGTCGCGGCGGTGGACGTGGATGCTGATGCTGCCATGGCGGGGCTCCTCTCCGTGGGGTAACTCCGTGGGGTAACGTCTTAAGCCTAAACCCTGTAGCAACTACAGGTTCAAGTGACGGTCTGAGGTGACAGACCCCCGTTCTTCATCGAGGAGCCACCCATGTCGGAGAGTCACCCCACCATCGGCATCGGCGCGCTGGCCCGGCGGGCCGGCTGCCAGCCGGAAACCGTGCGCTACTACGAGCATATCGGGTTGCTGCACGAGGCCTCGCGCACCGAGGGTGGCCAGCGCCGCTACGGGGAAGAGGCCGTGCGGCGGCTGACCTTCATTCGCCACGCCCGGGACTTCGGCTTCTCGGTGGAGGCCGTGCGCGAGCTGCTGGCGATGTCGGACCGGCCCGACATGTGCTGCGACGAGGTCGACGCCCTCGCCAAGCACCACCTGGAGGAGGTGGAGTCGCGGCTGCAGCGACTCGCCGCGCTGCGCGACGAGCTCCAGCGAATGCTCGGCGAGTGTGCCGGCGGCAAGGTCGAGAGCTGCCGCATCATCGAGGTGCTCAGCGACCACCGGCTGTGTGATAGCGATACCGCCCACGGCGGCGCCCACGACCTCGGCGAGCCGCCCGCGGCGCGGCGCAGCTGACAGCGCCCGAACCGGCCCTCACGCCCTGAGGGCGAGAGAGCCGCCGGGCTCACTGGTAGCGGTGCCGCCAGCCCTTCACCGCGATCTGCTCCTTGAGCAGCTCCAGCATGTCCAGCAGCACCTGCTCGGTGATCCGTTCGGTCTCGGGGTCGGTGCGCAGCCAGGCATCGAAGCCGCTCTCGGCCAGGTGCTCCACCAGGGCGGAGAACTCCGACGACTTCAGGCCTTTCAGGGCCTCGTCGACCAGGTGACAGGCCAGGTCGGAGAACGAGGCCTCGAGCCCCCGGCTGAGCTGGCTCCCCAGCGGCAGGCGCGAGAGCCGCTTGAGCTCCGGGCTCTGGGCCAGGGTGCGGCCGACCAGCCCGCGTACGTAGCGCAGGGTGTCGTCGCGGTTGCGGGTATAGGCGTCGCCCGCCATGGCCTCGAGCCGCTGGCTGATCTCGTGGATCAGCGCCTGCTGGCGGGGCCGCACCACTCGCTCCATCAGCGGGGCGGAGAGCCCGTCGCTCTGGCGGATCTCCTGTTGGATGTTGTCGAGCATGCGGATGGCGATGCGGTCGGTGAGCTCCTCCATGAGGATGTCGTAGTACTTGGCGACCACGCCGTAGAGGTACCAGCGGCGCACGTCGATCAGGCCCATGCGCTGCAGGCGGTGCAGCAGCGAGATGACGCGCAGGATGCGCAGCAGCCTGAAGCCGCCCAGCGGGATGCAGCCGAGCACGTCGTACCAGTGCACGAAGGGGTAGAAGAACCAGCGATGGTAGTGGCGCTCGGCGATGGCCACCGCCCAGCCCAGCAGCACGTCGAACAGGAAGATGGCCACGAACGCCAGGTCGATGGTGAGGAAGTGGGCATGGATGTGCCGGTCGTAGGCGGCGTGCAGGCCCGGGGCCACGGCCTCGAAGGCGGCGTTCAGCGGCGGCAGCAGGTAGAGGCTGTCGAAGAGCAGCAGCGCCAGGTTGGCGATCACCAGCACGATGATGAGCAGGTCCCACACCAGGTGGACGCGCTCCAGGGTGGGTGAGGTCGTGCGGGTGGCGGGCATGAGGGCTCCTCGAACGGTGACGGAATGTCCTTTTCCCACTCAGCCTAGAGCGTCGAGGCGTTGGTGGCATGACAAGCGCGCTCAGCATTCGCGCCTCCTCATCGCGACGTGGCGGCTTGCCTTGTCAGGGCAGCTGGCATCCTGCGCGAAGCGGCCGGGTTTCGAGGCCCGGCCGCAGGGTGTCATGCCTTGTGATGCCGGCAGGTCACCCCCGGGTTGAACGGCTCGAGGTTGCCGTTGGGGTTGTCGCGAAACCACAGGTGCTGATCGTAGTGGGCCTCGAAGTGGTGGGCCTCCTCGGTGGGCGTGGCCGGGTCATCGACCATATAGTCCCAGCTGCGCCCGGCCAGGACCGGCGGCCCGCCGTTGCCCGCGGTTTCCCAGGCCTTACGGAACACCAGGTTCTCGACCCCGACCAGTGCCAGGGAGCCGTCTTCCTGAGGTTCATAGAGCAGGATGGCGGGGTTCTTGAAGTCGGTATGGGTGCCGGTGCCGTCGACCCGCGGCGCGGTGGCCGTGAGGCCGAGCAGGTCGGGTCGCAAGTAGTGGATGCCCATGGCACCCAGTTCGGCGGGCAAGCCATGGGCCTTCGCCGACACGCACTCCCCGGAGGGATCCGGCACGTAGCCCTCCGCCAGGGACACGTTAACGTCCTCGAAGCGCCGCGTGGCGGCGCGCACCGATTCGATCAGTGCTGTCGCCTCGTCGCTTTGGATCGCATCCTGGTCCGGCAGCGATTGCGCTGCTATCAATGGCGCCGCCGTCAGACCCGCCACGATCACCCCACCCCACAGGATGGCACGCATGTGATTCTCCTCCCGGCGTTGCCGGGCCAGCCGCATCGGGCAGGGGCCCGAGAGCGTTACCAGCCGAGCCTCCTTGCGGCCAAGATGAGGAGGTTCGAAACGCGTCGACCAACCTTATCATTATAGTGGAGCCGGCCCCTTGGCGTGCCCTTCGCGGTGCCGCGAAGCGAGATGGAAGATGTCATACGAGGGCCTGTTGCGCGGGGCATCAGCCTAAGTCGAATCGGACCAGGCAGCGGCCCCTTGGGCCACCCGTCAGAGCTTCACCAGCCCCTGGCCGAGCGCCTCACCGAGGCGGTCCACGGCGGCGGCCAGCTTCTCGTCGATGACGTGCAGATACTCCGTCCAGTCGTCGATATGGTTCAGCTCCGCCTTGCCGTCGGAGATGCCGCGCAGCACGACCAGCGGCACCGCGAAGCGCGTGCAGGCGCGCAGGCCGGCGTAGCTCTCCATGTCCACCATGTCCGCGGCGATGGCGTCATAGGCCGCGCCCGAGACGATATCGGCGCCGGTCGAGAGCGTCGCCTCGCGAATCCCGGGGATGCGCAGCGGCAGGGGCAGGGTGGCCGGCAGGTCGAGGAAGGGCGTGACGCCCGTCGCGAAGCCGAGTGGGGTGGCGTCCATGTCGCGGTAGGCGACCGAGGTCGCTTGATAGACCTCGGTCTGCTCGAGCTCCCGGCTGCCCGCCGAGCCCAGCGACACCACCAGGTCCGGCAGCCGCCCGCGCGCCTCCAGCTCTGCCAGCGCCGCGGTGAGCTCCACCGCCGCCTCCACCGGCCCCACGCCGGTCATGAAGGGCGCGAACCGCTCCCGAAGATGCGGGCCGTATTCAGGCTCAGCCGCCATCACGAAGAGGATCGACTGGCCGCCCAGTTCCGTCAGCGGCGTCGGTGCGCGTGGTGTCTGGTTCATCTCGAGAGTCTCCCGCAGCCCATTAAGGCCACCATCATGGCGGGCAGGGGGCGCAGGCGCCAAGCACGCAGTCCCCCGGGAGAAAGCGAGCCTAGACGAATTGACCTAAGAAAAGTTGTCATCAAGCGATGACATTCCGTTTTCATCGCTCTACGCTGATGGATCAGCCAATAGCAATGGAACTGCCAATGGCCGATCACATCACCGAACCCGGCATTACCCAGCACCCGCATTGTCGGCGGGTGCGAATCCTTGATGGTGACACGCTGATCGCCGATTCCTGCAACGCCATCGAACTGCGCGAGTGCGGTTATTCACCGAGACAATTTGTTGCGAGTGCGAGTGCGAGTGTGGACATGTCTCAATCTTTTGGCTAATTAGAGAATTTTATCTTGTCCCATAGTGCTTGTTTTTCTGGGCGAGGCAGATAGGGGATATTGATGTTTGATCAGTCGTTCACTTCAAAAAACTTGGCAAGAATTTATCACTCTGAAAATAAGAGAGGTGTGAATGTTGCCGGGATGTTTTTCCCTGAAATACTTAAGGATTATGAAAAAATAAAAAGAGTTAGAAGGCTTGTTACGAAGCTTTTTGGTAGCAGGAGGCGTTATAGCAAAAGTACATTTGAAGCCCGAGTCTACAAGCTATATGAAATGAAAAGGGGGTTTGTCCTTAAAAAAAATGAAAAGATAGAGTTTTATTTGGAGAGTGTTGCACGACAAGTGAGTTCTAGGAGGTTTTCTTTCAAAATAAATAAGTTGGAATACTCAAAAAACGGGAAAGACGTTTATGTTACAAGTGGTGATGCAGTATCTTTTTTCGCAGAAAAGCAGATACAGAAAAATATTAAATACACTTATGGCGTAAAACAAGCAGATAGAGACATAATTGTTCCGCAACTAAGATCGGTTCTTGGTGATACATTCCCGAAATTTGTTATTAAAGCTGACATTGACTCTTTTTATGAAAGCATTGATCAAGGGCTATTGATAAAAAAGCTCAACGAAAATCCAATCTTAAGTCTATCGACAAGAAAGCTTATCGCTCAGCTTCTGAGGGATTACAACAGCCTCACTGGGAAAGGTAAAGGAGTCCCAAGAGGTATAGGTATTAGTGCATATCTTTCTGAGCTTTATCTTAAGGATTTCGACAAAAAAGTCAGGGATATTGATAATCTTGTATATTACTCTAGGTATGTGGACGATATTGTCGTTGTTATTTCACCAAGCCCAGGTGAGACAGTCGAGGGATGTTTTAAAAAGTTGAGCGATTTAATAAAAAGTGACTTCCTGTCTCTTAATGAGTCTAAGTCTGAGCAATTTGACTATTCTGGGAAAGGGGTGACGTTTTCATTTGATTATCTTGGCTATAAGTTCAGGAAAAATGGAAAGAACCTTTATTTGTCCATAAGTGATAAGAAAAAAGAAAAGTATATAGAGCGAATAAAGTCTTCGGTTGAGAGATACAAGAAAAATTCAGTGAAGCAGCCGCGGAAAGCTAAAAAAGAGTTTTTTATGAGGCTTAGATTCCTTACTGCAAACACAAGTCTTTCAAATAACAAAGGTAATGCAGTGGTTGGGATTTATAATACAAATAAGTGGGCAACCGACACTGGTTTCTTAGAGAGCTTGGATTCCTTTTTAGATGCGCAGATAAAGACTATATCAGACAACTCTGTTAAAAAGAAAGCAAGGCATTTTAAATTCTCCGATGGCTTTTTGAGTAGGAAGTTTTGTCATTTTTCTCCGGCAGAATTTAAAACAATTGTTAAAGTATGGAGCTCATGAGGAACATGATGAGGATTAACCTGAAAAAAGAGCGAGTGGTTTTGTCTGATCTCTTGCCTTATGAAACTCCTATCACCTTTTCGAATCGTTTTTTTTATAAATTTTTGTTAGAGAGTAATGTAACAATTGACGGCAAGGTAATGAGGTGGAAATCTTCTACTAAAGAGGCTGAAGCCATAATTTGTTTGATCCTTGGCATAGAAAAAGAAGAGAAGGGAAAAATAAAAACCGTCAATGGGGTAAGGGAGTATGTGAATGAGAAAGCTCTTATAACTATACCTTTTAATTATGGTGTGAGCCATAAGGATAATTCCTTTAGGCTGCTTTCCGTTATGCATCCTAGAAACCAAGTTCAAGCAATTGGTTTTTACGAAAAATATAAAGAGTTGATCATATATTTTTCACAGATTTCTGAGTTTAGCTTACGCGCTCCCTCACGGATTGCAAGCAATAAGTATTTTAACGATGAAGGGAAGAGCGGGTCAGTAATCTTGGCAAGAGCTTTGGACAAGGATGGAGATAAAGAATACAAGAGCCTAAAGTCTTTCTTTGGCTATAGAAAGATAAACAACATTCATCAGTTTTTCGAGTCTGATGATTACCACGCTTGTGAGCAAAAATATAATAACATGGCTCAGCTTGATGTCTCTAAATGTTTTGATTCTATTTACACGCATTCCATTGCCTGGGCTACTTTAGGTAGAGATATTGTAAAAAACAAAATAGCAACTAGTGGGAATGGTAGTCTCACGGATAGTTTTCCTGATGATTTTGATAAGTTAATGCAAAAACAAAATTATAATGAGACAAATGGGATATTGGTTGGTCCTGAGTTGTCCAGAATTTTTGCAGAAATAATATTGCAGAGAGTTGATTATAATTTAAGGAAAAGACTTGGCTATATTGGCATTGAACATAGGCTGGATTACGAGGCTTTCAGATATGTCGATGACTACTTTGTTTTTTACAATGATGAGTCGACATATAATAGGATTGTTGATGAATTGGAAGCTTCCCTAAGCGAGTTTAAGCTTGGGTTAAATTCTGAAAAAGAGCTAGTCTACCACAAGCCAATAATAACTGAGATAACAATAGCTAAAAAGAAAATATCTCAGCTGTTGACAGAAAAAGTAAAAATGGATAAGGAGGAGGTTGATAATCTGGGTGAGCATGGAGGCAAAGCTACTATTGGGAAGCTGAATATTCAATCTAAGTCTCTAATAACAGAATACAAAGCTATATTGTCAGAAAGTGGGGCTGAGTACAAAAGCGTGATAAATTACACGTTAGCCATCATTGAGAACAATATAAAGAAAATATTCAAAGACTATGAGGGTGTGGAAAAAACAAAAAGTTCGTACAGAGGGCTTCTTAAGTCAGTCCACTCTGTTATAGATTTCTGTTTCTTTATATATTCAGTTTCACCTCGAGTAAATATCACAATAAAGCTAAGTCGTGTTTTGAAAGTTATTATAGACTTTTCTAGAACAAGCAATATTTCTGAAGATGACATGCATCAAGTTTTTAAGCGAATAGCCGATAATATATCATTCATTATAAGAAAATATGAAACTAGTAATCATAAGCAGGTTGAGACTTTGTACCTTTTGACTTTGATGGCAGAGCTAGGTAAGGATTACTGGGTAGACGAGTCCTCTTTGATTAATTATTTCGGCGGAAAGTATAGGTCTAAAAACACTATTTTCTTTGAAAATAAATTAAATTATTTCTCCATCACGGTTATGTTGTTTTATATTAAAGATAAAAAAAGGTACGAAAAAACCAGAAAGGCCTTGAAGGAAATAATTTTAAAGAAAATTAAGATGCATAAAAGCTCGTTGGGGAAAAATACGGAGTGTCTGCTTTTGGCTCTCGACTGTGTGTCATGTCCTTACCTTGATGAAGGTTTTAAGAGGAAGATACTCAGGCTCTATGAAATTCGAAGCAAAGTGTTGCAAGAAGATATTATTAGCTATAAAGAGAATTGGTTTACCAAATGGAGGGGGTTTGAGTTCTCTAAGGAGCTTGACGCAAAGCAAAGCCAGGAGGTATATTGATTTCGGCTTCGCATCACCCTAACCGTCAATGGCTGTAGGCAGCTGTACACACTCGCGAGGCGCACCTCTCGTCCTATGCATGGAGAGCGGTGCAAGAGCAGCTTGGGGTGAGCTGCTCGCCTTCACTATTAATTCTTTAGAAACTGTTGTGTTTGATCCCTCTTGTTGCACAGTTTCTTAAATTAAATACTGAAGTTTATTTGTGGGCGAGCTCTGAAGTTGGTGATGACTTTGAGTTATCAGTGTTGGAGATACACACCTTTATTTTACAGGGCTGACTAAGCTTTTCGCACCTTGCTCGCGCTGCCTTTTTGTAATGCTGTTTGATTTTGTATGCCTGGAATTACCCTATGCGTCAACGTAGTTGTCACCTAAACGGATTGAGAGGTGATCAACGTGCGTTACCCCGCAGAGCGTAAGGAAGCCATCCTCAAGAAGATGGCGCCACCGATGAGCATGACCATCCCGGAACTGGCCGAACAGGAAGGCATCACCGCGACAACCCTCTACAATTGGCGGAAACAGGCCAGAGCACGAGGACAGGTTTTGCCATCACGTTCCACCAAGCCCGATCACTGGACCAGCCAGGAGAAGTTCCAGATCGTCCTGGAGACGGCCCCGATGAACGAGGCCGAACTCAGCGCCTATTGCCGCGAGCGTGGGCTCTACCCCGAGCAGGTGGAGGCCTGGCGGGATGCCTGCATGAACGCCAACGAGGACGCGGCAGCGCAGGCCAAACAGCACCGTCAGGCGCGCAAAGCGGAGCAGAAGCGGCTCCGCAAGCTGGAGCGCGAACTGCACCGCAAGGACAAGGCCCTGGCTGAAACGGCGGCACTGCTGGCCCTATCAAAAAAAGCCGAGGCGATCTGGGGCACGACCAACGACGAGGACGACTGACCAGCCTCCCGGATCGCCAGCGCATCGTGACCCTGGTGCAAGACGCCCAGCGTGACGGTGCTCGGCTGGCCAAGGCCTGTCAGGTGATGGGCATCAATGTGCGGACCTACTATCGCTGGGTCGCTGAGGGCGGGGTGACGGTGGATCGCCGCTCCGACGCCGACCGCCCGGAGCCGGCCAACAAGCTGTCTCCCGAAGAGCGAGAGGCGATCGTGGCGCTGTGCAACGCCCCAGAGTATCGGAGCCGCCCTCCGGCCTTCATCGTGGCCGATCAGGCGGACAAGGGCCGCTACCTGGCCTCTGAGTCGACGATGTACCGAGTGCTTCATGAATATGACCAGCAACACCACCGAGGCCGACAGCAGGCCCCACAGCGCAAGCGAACGCCGACCACGCACCAGGCCACGGCGCCTAACCGCTTGTGGTGCTGGGACATTTCGTGGTTGCCCGGTCCAGCACGAGGCACCTGGTGGTACCTGTATCTGATCATGGACGTCTTCAGCCGCAAGATCGTTGGGCACGAGGTATACGAGACGGAGACCGGTGAGCTGGCGGCCGAGCTGATCCAGAAGGCCTGCTGGCGAGAGCACCTGACGGATCGTCACAAGCCCCTGATTCTGCATTCAGATAACGGCAGCCCGATGAAGGCGGCGACCTTCCTGGAGAAACTCTACGACTTGGGCATCACCCCGTCGTACAGCCGACCAAGGGTCAGCAATGACAACGCCTTCGCCGAGTCGGCCTTCAAGACGCTGAAGTACCGGCCGGGCTTCCCCATCGACGGTTTCGCGACCCTGACCGAGGCCCAGGAGTGGGTCCAGCAATTCACCGAGTGGTACAACCACGAGCACCGGCACAGCGCCCTTCGCTACGTCACGCCGAGCCAGCGTCATAACGGCGAGGCCAAAGGCATCCTGGCGCAGCGCCGGGAGGTCTTCGAGGCGGCGAAGCAACGTCACCCGGAGCGCTGGTCGGGGGACATCCGGAAACTCAGCCTGCCAGAGGTAGTGCACCTGAATCCCGAGAGGGACCCGGTGCCGCAAGCAGCAGGGTTTTAAAGAGCCGGAACCATTTCATATGCCAACTATGTTGACAGGCTCCGATTACCCTCGAATTATTTGTAATAAACAACAGGGCCGTGCATATCAATCCCCCAACCCCACTCACCCGCATCACTCTCCGCTGTGCCGCGTCCATCAGCTGGCCGCGGCCGGTTTCCACCAGCGTCAGCCAGTTGCGGGCGCGGGTGATGCCGGTGTAGGCCAGCTCCCGGGTGAGGATGGGATTCGGCGCGTCGGGCAGCCCCCATTCATTACGCCTCTTCGCCGACGTCCTGATGAATCACGACCCGGTTCCTGCCTCCGTGCTTGCCGGCGTACAGGGCTCGGTCCGCCTGCTGGATCAGGGCGGGCAAATCGGTCGCTTCCTCGAGCACTCCGGCGATACCGATGGTGACGGTCACTCGGTGGTCGGGCACTTCCTCCCTCACCGGCAGCTCGGCGACCTTCTGCCGCAGCCGTTCCGCCACCGTTCGAGCGTCTTCCGGACCAGTGTCTGGCAGGGCCACGATGAATTCCTCGCCCCCGAAACGCCCGATCACGTCCTGGGGCCGAAGGGATCGCATGCAGGTCTCCGCGATCGTGGCCAGCACCCGATCGCCGTGGCTGTGCCCCCAGGTATCGTTGATGGCTTTGAAGTGATCCACGTCGATCATCATCAGGCAGAAGGGCGACTTGCCAGACTGCGCTCGCTGCAGCAGGCCCTGGGCCCGCTCCATGAAATGACCGCGACTGTTCAGGCCCGTCAAGACATCCCGTTCGGCGACCCGGCGCAGCTGGGCTTCCAGGGACTTCCGATGAGCGATTTCCTGGGTCATCTGCTGGTTCTGGACACGCTCTTCCTGCAGAAGCGCGTACTGCTGTCGCTGCAGCTTTTCCAGGCGCAGCAGGGCGAAGAAGCCCACGGCGTTGGTCATGATCAGCAGCAGCGATATGCGCAGTGCCACCACGGCGGAGGCGTCTGCCACCATCACCGCTGTGATCAGGAAGCCCAGGCTCAAATAAAGGCTCGCGATGGCGACGACGGACAGCAGGTTGGGGATCAGCAGGTAGAAGGCCATGAGGGCCACCGCCACCGCGGTGACTTGAGTCGCCAGGCTCTCGGGGCGCAGGGGCACGAGCAGGATGATGCCCGTCGCCAGTATCCAGAGGGGCAGGGCGTGCAGCCACACCTTGCGGCAATAGCCTCCCCAGCGTCCGAGCACGAAGGCCAGCGCCAGGCAGGACACCACCACCAGGATTCGCACGGTGAGCAACAGGTGGAACTCGGTGCCCGCGCCGACATAGTAGTAGTCGGAGACGGTAAACATGCCGAAGATCAGTGTCGCCACCAAGAGCGACAGCGAGGATTCGCGTCGCACCCTGGGCGCGATATCCCGGCGATACGTCGCTTCCCTGTCCGGCTCGTGAAACTGGCCGGTCAGGCGGTGCAACCTGCCTCTTGTGATGGATGACAGCACAGGGTGACTCTCCCGGTCCGGTGGTGATGAAGGCCTGTCCTTGGTTGGCGCTCGCGGCGAGCGCCCCTCCTGCTAGCCACACGCAATATAAGCCTTTAACGGTTAAGGTAAAACAGGCGTTCGCCAACGCTCAGCCGGCGCCCAACCCGCTCACCCGCATCACCCGCCGCTGCGCCGCGTCCATCAGCTGGCCGCGGCCGGTTTCCACCAGCGTCAGCCAGTGGCGGGCGCGGGTGATGCCGGTGTAGACCAGCTCCCGGGTGAGGATGGGGTTCGGCGCGTCGGGCAGCACCAGGGCGGCGTGGGTGAACTCCGAGCCCTGGGACTTGTGCACCGTCATCGCGAACACCGTCTCCACCGCCTGCAGGCGCGAGGGCAGCACCCACTTGATGCGACCGGTGCCGTCGCCGGCGGGGAAGGCCACCCGCAGCAGGCGCCGGCTGGTGTCACCAGTCGCGGCGCTCGGGCGAGGCATGTCGAGGGTGATGCCGATATCGCCGTTCATCAGCCCCAGGCCGTAGTCGTTCTTGGTGACGAGCACCGGCCGGCCGGGGTACCAGCGCTGGCGGCCGTCCTGGCTGTCGATCAGCGTTTCCCGCTCCAGCGCCTGGCGTACCCGCTCGTTCAGGCCTTCCACGCCCCAGGGGCCGCGGCGCAACGCGCACAGCAGCTGGAAGTCGCCGTGGGCCGCGAGCACCTGTCTTGCCCAGACATCGAAGGCCGCCTGATCCGCCTCGTCGGCTGGGCGATGCTCGGCCATCACGCTCAGGAAGTGGCGATAGCCCACCGGCGGCGCGTCGGCGGCGTTGGTTCCGGGAAAGCGCTCGGGGCAGCCGGTCACCGCCAGGCGGGCCAGGCCGCGCTCGTCGTCGGCGGCAAGCTTCTGGTGCGAGAGATCCGCGAATCCGTGGGTAAGCGCCGTGGTGATGGCGCGGCGCTTGGCGGCGGGCTCGGCCTCCAGGTTGATCGCCGCGGCCAGTTGGCCGATGCCGCTGTCGGCGGTGAAGCGGTGGCTGACGCGCAGCATGGCGATGGCCTGGTCGAGGGGCCGGCCGTCGGCGTCCAGCGTCTCCGCGGGCAGCGGCTGGCCGGTGGCCTCGGTCAGCCACTCGGCGGTGGCCGGGGTGTAGTGGCCGCCCTCGGACCGGGCGCACAGGTCGCCGAGCACCGAGCCGGCCTCCACCGAGGCGAGCTGGTCCTTGTCGCCGAGCAGCACCAGCCGCGCCCGGGGCGGCAGCGCCTCGAGCATCGCGGCCATCATGCCCACGTCCACCATCGAGGCCTCGTCCACCACCAGCACGTCCAGCGGCAGCGGGTTGTGGCGGTCGTGGCGGAAGCGCCGGGTGTCGGGGCGTGAGCCCAATAACCTGTGAAGCGTCGAGACGTCCTTGGGGATGACGTTGCGCAGCCGCTCGGGATCGTCGGCCAGGCCGTCGAGGTCGAGCTTGGCCACCTGGCCGGCGATGGACTCGTTGAGTCGCGCGGCGGCCTTGCCGGTGGGGGCGGCCAGGCGGATGCGCAGGGCCGGCTCTCCTTCAGTCTCGCCTTCCCCCTCGTTTTCACCGAGCGCCAGCGCCTGGAGCAGGGCGAGCAGGCGCACCACGGTGGTGGTCTTGCCGGTGCCGGGGCCGCCGGTGATCACCGCGAAGCGCGAGCGACCGGCCAGGGCGCAGGCGGCCTTCTGCCAGTCGAGCTGATTGTCGACATCGGCACCGGGAGGGAAGAGGGCGTCGAGGATCGGGCGCAGGCGGGCCGCGTCCGGGGCCTCGTCGCAGCCCTTGGCATCGCCGAGCCGGTCGGAAATCCGGGTGTGGATATCCTGCTCGTGCTGCCAGTAGCGGCGCAGGTAGAGGCGGGGGCGGGCGGCGGTGTCGGCGAGCACCAGCGGGGTGTTGCCGGGGCCATCGGCGACCAGCTCGGGCTGGGCCAGCGCCGCGCGCCAGGCGTCGAGGTCGAGCGCGGCCATTACCCGGCTGGGCAGCGGCGGCGGGTCCTCCAGGCTATCGCCCTCCGGCGGCAGCGAGAGCGCCAGGTCCGGGGTGGCCAGCGTCTGGGCCAGGTCCAGGCAGACGTGGCCGCGGCCGAGCTGGTGGCTGGCCAGGGCCGCTGCCAGCAGCAGCAGGGGTGAGGCCTCACTAACCCCCTTTACCGTATTCGCCTCGCGATGCAGGAAGGCGACGAAGGCGCGGTCCAGCGAGCGCAGCCAGCCGCGCGCCACCCAGCGGTCGAGCAGCGCGAACAGCGCCGCGTGATCGGCCAGCGCCTGTTCAGGCGCTTGCATCAGCGCGGCCTCCGGGGCGTCGGTAGCGACCGGGGAGGGGTTGGAAGATGTCGGCGTCATGGGTTGGCCTCCTCGGCGCGAAACAGGGCATCGAGCGCCAGGATCAGCTCGCTCGGCGGGCGTTCGGCGTGCACGCCACGGGAGGGCGCACGGGTGCCGCGCAGGAAGACGTAGAGCGCCCCGCCCAGGTGGCGTTCGATGTCGTAGTCCGGCAGCCGGGCCGCGAGTAGCCGGTGCAGGGCCAGCAGGTAGAGGCAGTACTGCACGTCGTAGCGCTTCTCGAGCACGGCCTCCTGCATGGCGTCCACGGTATAGGCGGCGTCGTCCGCGCCCAGGTGGTTGGACTTCCAGTCGAGCACGTAGAACCGCCCCTCGTGCTCCACCACCAGGTCGATGAAGCCCTTGAGCATGCCGTTCAGGGTGTCGGGCTCGAGCGCCGGCCGCGGCCGCCCGTCGAGTGTGTGAGCGCTTACGAGGGCGTCCAGCTTGCGCGTGTTGACCTGGTGGGCGGCGAACCAGAACTCCAGCTCGACCCGATAGCCGGCAAGCGCGTCGAGGCGCAGCGGCGCGGCATCATTAGGCACCGGGAGCGGCGTGGTCAGCAGCTCCGCCAGCCACTTCTCGAGAGCGGCGATCTGGCCCTCCCAGCCGCGGCGGTTGGCGCGCCGGGCGATGGTGTCGGCGCGCAGTTCGGCGTCCTCGGCCACCCGGGCGAAGCCCTCCTCGCCGGCCCACTCCAGCAGGCCGTGCAGGAAGGTGCCTGCCGAGGGGCCGCGGGGGAAGCGGTGAAGCGAGCCTTCGCTTACCGTGGCGGCGCCGGCATCGAAGGGTTCGTCGATCACCTCCATGGCGGTGGCTTCATCGGCGGTGGTGGGCTCGGGGGCCGGCCCGGCTTCGTCGGGCGATTCGCCCTCGCGCTCGTCTGGATTCAGGGGGGTGGCGCCGGTGCGCAGCGCCGAGTAGCTGGCGATCCACCAGTGCTCGCGGATCGTCCGGGTGGGCGTGCGGGCATGGCCGAGCGGCGTGTCGTCGGTGGCGAGCCGGACCGGTGTGGTATCGGCTTCGGGGGCGTCCAGCACCGTCACTCGCTTGTCGCCATCCTTATCGCCGTCCGCCAGCGCCTCGAGCGCCGGGCGCAGGGCGTCGGGCGAGAGCGCCGGGCGCAGGGCGTCGGGCGAGAGCGCCTCGCCGCCCTTGAGCAGGTGACCGACGGCGCTGCGCTCCATGGCCTCCAGCGGCGCCAGGCCGAGCCAGGTGGCGTGGCGGGCGCGGGTCAGGGCGACGTAGAGCTTGCGCAGATCCTCCCCCAGGCGCTCGCGGTCGGCGCGGGCCAGGGTGGCCTCGTCGGCGGCAAGCGTCAGGCGCAGGTGGCCGTCGTCGTCGTGCCAGCGCAGCGGCAGGTCGCCCTGCTTCACGGGGCGGAAGGCGGCGATGAAGGGCAGGAACACCAGCGGGTACTCCAGGCCCTTGGACTTGTGGATGGTCACCACCTGCACCAGGTCGGCGTCGCTCTCCAGGCGCAGGCGGTGGGTGTCGGACTGCGCCTGGGGATGCGCGCGGGACTCGGCGAGGAAGCGCAGCAGGGCGTGCTCGCCGTCGATCTCGGCGCTGGCCTCCTGCAGGAGCTCGCCGAGGTGCAGGAGGTCGGTGAGCCGTCGCTCGCCCTCGGGCACCGCCAGCAGCCGGCCGGGCACGGCGAAGTCGGCCAGCAGCCGATGCAGCATGGGCAGCACGCCGCGGCGCTGCCACTGGCGGTGGTAGTCGCGGAACTGCATCACCCGCGCCTCCCAGGCCAGCTCATCCTGCTGGAGGCCGCCGTTCAGGGCGTCGAGCTCGGCGAGCGAGAGCCCCAGGCTCGGCGTGGCGAGTGCGGCGCGCAGGCAGCGCTCGTCGTCCGGCGCGGCGCAGGCGGCCAGCCACCCCTCCAGCTCGGCGGCGGCCTCGGTCTCGAACACGCCCTCCTTGTCGGAGAGATAGACGCTGCGGATGCCGCGGGCGAGCAGGGCGGCGCGGATGGCGCGGGCCTCGCCGCCGTTGTTGACCAGCACGGCGAGATCCGACGGCGCCAGCGGGCGCAGTTCGCCATCCTTGGTAAAGCCCGTCTGGCCGGCCTGGCCCTCACGCAGAAGCTGAGCCATCTCGGTGGCGCAGCGTCCGGCCAGCTCGTGCAGGTAGGCGCCCTTGGCGAGTGTCTCGTCGGTGGCCAGGTGCCAGAGGGTGAGCGCCGGCTGGGTCGTGCCGTGGCGGGTGAGGGCATCCTTGCGTCCATTCGCGTCGACGGGCGCGAAGGGCACGGGGTTGTCGTCCTCGCGGCGGAACAGGAAGGCGCCGGCCTCGCCCTGCTCGGCGTGGGCGAACACCCGGTTGACCGCCGCGACCATGGGTTCGGCGGAGCGGAAGTTGGTGCCGAGCGTGACGTGGCGGCCGGCGGTGTCGCGCCGGGCCTGGAGATAGGTGTGGATATCGGCGCCGCGGAAGGCGTAGATCGCCTGCTTGGGGTCGCCGATCAGCAGCACCGCGCTGTCGTCCCTGTTATTCGCCAGTTCATAGACCCGATCGAAGAGCCGGTACTGCACCGGGTCGGTGTCCTGGAACTCGTCGACCAGCGCCACCGGGAACTGCTCGCGGATGCGCGCGGCCAGCGTCTCGCCGGCCTCGCCCGCGAAGGCGGCGTCGAGCCGGTGCAGCAGGTCGTCGGGGCCGAGCTCGGCGCGGCGGCGCTGCACGGTCTCGCGGCGGGCGGCCATCCAGTGCACGGCGTGGGCGAGCAGGTCGGCGAAGGGGTCGGGCAGCGCGGCGAGTCGCTCCGGCAGCTCTTCCAGGGCCTCCAGCGCCGGCAGGCTCGGTACCGGCCCCTCCTTCCAGATCTCGGCCAGGCCCTCCGGCGTCAGGCGCTTCCAGGCGGCGTCGGTCAGTGCCGGCCTAGCCAGTTCCGGATCATGGGCCCAGTCGCGAAGATCATTGATCCATTTGGCGCGATTTTTCGCGTTGAGCTTCTGGCCGTTGAACGCCTTGCGCTGGGCGGCGGCCTCCAGTAGTTCTTCCAGCTCGTCGAGCCAGGCCGGCCAGGGCGCCTTGAGCTCCGCCAGCGCCGTGGCGCGCTGCTCGCGGTAGTTGGCCAGGGCCTCGGCCGGTGGCGGGGCCACGGGCAGGGCGGCGGCGTGGGTGCGCAGCCGGCCGGCGGTGTCGTTCAAGGCGTCCGGCGTGGTCCAGTAGCGGGCGACGATCGCCAGCGCCTCGGGGTCGAGGTCGTAGTAGAAGCTGCGCCAGTAGTCCCGGGCGATCTCCAGGTCCATCTCCGACTGGTCCAGCGACATCTCCAGGGCGAACAGGCTGCCGCTGTCGAAGGCGTGCTCGCGCAGCATGCGGTGGCACCAGGAGTGGATGGTGGAGACCGCGGCCTCGTCCATCCACTCGGCGGCCAGCCGCAGGCGGCGGGCGCAGGTCGGCCAGCTCTCGCGGGGGTAGCTGTCGCGGAGGGCCAGCAGCGGATCGCCGCCCGGCGGATCGCTGCTTGGTGAGAGTTCTGCTTCGGGCTCTGGGTTATCCACAGCAGGCTCCGCGAAGAGATCTCCGGTTTCGTTCGGGGACGGGGCTGATCCGGCGGCAGGTCGCCGCGGAGGCGCTGTGAATCCCTCCCTGGACGCTACATTCAACATCCCTGTTGAATGACCTCCGCTTTGACCTGCCCCCGGCGCCCCTTCGTGACTATCGCAACCTGCACCGGCATTGAAGCAATCGGGGGCCGTCCCCGATTCGGGCGCCTCGGGCTGAAACGCCTCTGCCGCCTCGACCAGCCGGGCGCGGATGCGGTCGCGCAGCTCCTGGGTGGCGGCGTTGGTGAAGGTGACCACCAGGATCTCCGGCGGCGTCAGCGGTCGCGGGAAGCTGGCCGCGTCCTCCTCATCGCGCGGGCCGAGCACCAGGCGCAGGTAGAGCAGGGCGATGGTGAAGGTCTTGCCGGTGCCGGCGCTGGCCTCGATCAGCCGGCTGCCGGTGAGCGGCAGCACCACCGGGTCGAGGCGCGGCGTTTCGGCCGCTTGCACGGTTTCCACGGTGTTCATGCCTTGCCTCCCTGGCCCTTGCCGCCGTTCTTCTTGTCGCCGCCCTTGGCCTTCACGGTACTTTTCTTCACAACATCATGAAGCGGAGCGTAGAGCGCCGCGGTCAGCTCGGTGAAGCGCCGGCCGGCGGCCTGGTGGCGCACGAGGCTTTTGAGGTCGCGCCACTGGCGGGCGAGGTAGGGATCGCGGTCGCGCTCGCCGGCGGTGTAGTCGTCACCCTCGAACACGCGCACCGCGGCCTTCCAGGCCTTGAGGTCGGCCTCTTCGGCCTTCTCCTCGCTGCCGAAGACGCGGGCCAGGGTGTTCTCGTCGCCACCCTTCTCGTGCCAGGCGAAGGCGGTGTCTCGGGCCAGCGGCAGGGGTGCGGTCATGCCGGCGCGCCAGGCGCGGGCGATGGCCTCCAGGTGCTTGCGTGCGTCGGCCGCGTCCAGTGGCGCGAGTGTGCCGCCGCCGGCGCGGGAGAGCAGCACCGTGGTCATGGGGCCGAGGGCGAGCTGGCCGGCGAGATGGCCGATCCAGGGGGCGAGCCAGTGCTTCCAGTTATATTTGCCCTTGTTGACCAGGCTGCTGGTCATCAGCACCAGCCGGCAGCGCTCGCCCTCGGCGTTCTCGCGCAGGCCGTCCAGCCAGTCTTCGACATGCAGCGTGCCGGCATCGGTGGCGAGTTCCAGCGACACGGAGGCCGGCGTCTCCCAGGCGTGGGGCCAGGCCTGGAGCTTCTCGGCGTAAGCCTCGAAGAGGTCATCCAGGGGCTCGACGAGATGCGCGCGCATCAGCTCGGCGAAGCCGCCCATGGCCAGGCGCCCCTCACGCGCCAGGCACGCCAGGGTGTCGTGGACGGCGGGCGTCGGAGAGGCGCCCTCGTCCACGGCGCGGCGCCCGGCCTCGATCAGCGCCTGCTGGAGCTGCCAGTGGTCCAGGCCGTCCAGGGCGAAGGGCTCGTGATCGGGGCTCTCCAGCGCCTCGCGCTCGAGGTAGACGCCGAGCCGGGTGGTGAAGAAGGCCTTCACCGGGTCCTTGAGGAAGCCGCTGAGGCGCGAAAGCGTAAGGGCCGTGTCGAGTTCCATCGGCGGCAGTACACCGTCGGCCACGGCATCCGGCGCGGCCTGGTGAACGGCCCGCCACTCCCGGGCATAGGTAAACAGCGCCGGATCTTCTGCAAAGCTCTCTACCGCGCCCGACCCCGCGCGGAAGTACTTCCGACTGAACGGCTGCAGCGGATGCTCGGTGGTCAGGGCGTCGAGCAGCGCCTGGTCGTTGTCTTCGTCTCCTTCCAGGCGCCAGCCGGCGGCCAGGTGGTCGCGCAGCTGGCCGAGCAGCACCGAGGGCGGGCGGGGCTCGTTGTCGTGGATGCTGCGGCCGACCCAGCTGATCATCAGGCTGTCCCGGGCCGAGAGCAGCGCCTCGAGGAAGAGGTAGCGGTCGTCCTCGCGGCGGGAGCGGTCGCCGGGGCGGTAGTCGTGGCCCATCAGGTCGATGTCCAGCGGCCGCTGCACCCTCGGATACTCGCCGTCGTTCATGCCCAGGAGACACACATGGCGGAACGGGATGGCGCGCATCGGCATCAGGGTGGCGACGTTCACCGCGCCGGCCAGGAAGCGCTGGGAGAGGTTGGCCTCGTCGAGCTGGCCGAGCCAGTGCTCGCGCACCACCGAGAGCGGCAGCGCCTCGGTCAGGCCGGCGTCCTCGCTGGTCTCCTGCCACTCCTCGAGGAGCTCCTCCAGGCGGCTCAGGGTGGCGAGGTCCGCCTCGTCGTCGGCGGCGAAGCATGTGGCCAGCAGCCCGCGCAGCCGCCGGCACCAGGTCGGCACGTCGGCGGGCTCGCTGAGCGCGCGCCACTGGGCCTCGAGCACGTCGAGCAGGTCCATCAGCGGGCCGGCCAGCGCCGCCTCCAGGCCGCCGATGTCGCCGAAGGGCTCGATGTCGTGCCAGGGGCCGTCGGCACTCTCGTTTTCTGTACTGCGGCCCACCGCGTAGCCCAGCATCAGGCGGCGCAGGCCGAAGGCCCAGGTGTTGGCGGTGAGCCCGCCGGGCAGGTCGAGCCGGGCGCGCTGCTCGGCGTTAAGCCCCCAGCGGATGCCGGCGCCCTCGATCCAGCGGCGCAGCACCGGCAGGGCCTCGGCATCGAGCCCGAAGCGCCCGCGCAGGGCCGGCACCTCCAGCAGGTCCAGCAGGTCGCTCACCGTCAGCCGCGACTCCGGCAGGTGCAAGAGCGCCTCCAGCGCCACCAGCAGCGGCTGGCGGTGGCGGCTGGTCTGGTCGGAGAGCGTGAAGGGGACATGGCGCGGATCGTCCGGCGCCAGGCGGCCGAACACCGCCTGCACGGCGGCGGCGTAGGTGTCGATGTCCGGCACCATCACCAGCACGTCCCGCGGGCGCAGCGTGGGGTCGGCGTCGAAGGCCGCCAGCAGCTGGTCGTGGAGGATCTCCACCTCGCGCAGGGGGCTGTGGGCGACGTGAAAGCGCAGGCTGCGATCGCGTGCCGGGTCCACGGCCGGCCAGGTGTCACGGGTCTCCTGGGGCGGGCGCAGCTCGAGGATGTCGTCCTGCAGCTGCTGGAGCAGTCCCGGCGCCTCGGCCTCGGCGGGCGAGTCGAACAGATCGATGCGCATCGCCTCGGCGTCGAACAGCGCCCGGTAGGCGTCCTGGTCATCGAACTCGTCGAGCAGGCGCAGGTAGTCGCGGCCCTGCTTGCCCCAGGCGGCGAGCAGCGGCTGGGCGTGGAGGTGTAGCTCGGTGTCGTCGAGCTCGAGCGGCATGCCGGGGCGGTGGCGCTGGCGCCGGCGGGCGGCCCGCAGCAGGTCCTTGTGCTCGATGATGTCCGCCCAGTAGTGGCGGCAGGGGTTGTGCACGCAGAGCAGCACCTGGGTGACCCTCGACACCGCGGCCAGCGCCTCGAGGGTCTGGCGGGGCAGCGAGGAGATGCCGAACACCACCACCCGGCGCGGCAGGTCTTTCGGTCTCGTCTTGGGTGTGAGCTTGCGGCACGCCTCGAGGAAGCGGGTATGCACCCAGGCGCGGCTGGAGGCGAGGCCTTCGTCTCCGATGTCGTCGCGCAGCCGCCGCCACAGCGCCGGCTGCCAGCGCTGGTCCTCGGCGAGCGGCCGGGCCTGGCCCCGGGCGTCGATCAGCTCGTCGCGGCCCTCGGCCCAGGCGGCCAACCAGTCGGCGCGATAGACCTGGTACTGGTCGAACAGATCCGCCAGGCGCTCGGCGAGCTGGTGGCGCTTGCGTCGGTCCGCGTCGTCGGCCAGGAAACGCGCCAGGGGCGCGAAGGTGGCGTCGTCCGTGAGCTCCGGCAGCAGGCGCATCAGCCGCCAGACGAGGCGCGGCTTGTCGAGCGGGGAGGCCGGCGGCACGGCGTCGGGGCCGTCCTGCTGGGTGAGCACCGCGCGGTAGGCCTGCCACAGGTAGCGCGCCGGCAGGGTGACGTCCATCGCCGCGGCGATGCCGGCGCCCTTGGGCGGGTCGGCGGCCAGCGCCAGCTTCAGCCACTGGCTGATGCCGTTGCTCTGCACCAGGATCACCTCGTCCTCCAGCGGCTCTAGCGGGTGATGGCGCAGCCACTCCACCGCCAGGTCGCGCAGCGCCTCCAGGCGGTTGCCGTGGATCACCATGAAGCCGGGAGTGAGCTCGGTTCCCTGGGAGAGGCGTGAGAGCATGGCGAATCCTTCGCGGTGGGCGGGCAGGTAGCTATGGTGCCGCAAAACCCCGCCCGCATAAACGTGCTCCCCCCCTGGCCGACTCGCTTGATCGGCGTCACCATGAGCGTGACGATCGTACAAGAGGAGCCTGATGCATGGCGACCGAGCGTTTCGAGCGCGACGCCCCGATCGGCGTGATCGCCGACACCCCCTGCGACGCCGTGCTCCATGGCCACTCCCACAAGGCGCGCCACGAATGGCGCGACGGCCGCTTGCTGTTCAACCCCGACGGCGCCGGCCGGCGGCGTTTCTCGCTGCCGCTGACCCTGGGCAAGCTGTGGGCCGACGAGACTGCCCTGCGCGGCGCCATCCTGCACCTGCCGGTGTGACGGGCCGGCTCACTCCAGTTCGAAGGGGATCTAGCCGGCCTCGTGGGCCAGCAGCCACTGCTTGCGGCCGATGCCGCCGGCGTAGCCGGTGAGCCGGCCGTCGCTGCCGATCACCCGGTGGCAGGGCACCACGATGGCCAGGGGGTTCTTGCCGTTGGCCGCGCCCACGGCGCGCTGGCCGCCCCTGCAGCCAAGCTGCTCGGCGATCTCGGCGTAGCAGCGGGTCTCGCCGAAGGGGATGGTCGCCAGCGCCTGCCACACCCGGCGCTGGAAGTCGGTGCCCTGGGGCGCCAGGGGCAGGTCGAAGGCCCGGCGGCGGCCGGCGAAGTATTCGGCGAGCTGGGCCCTGGCCTGCTCGGTGTGGGCGTTGGGCCGGGGCGGCGCGTCCTCCTCCAGCACGAAGGCGATCTCGGTGAGCCCCGCCTCCTTGGCGCTCAGGCGGATCAGGCCCAGGGCCTCGGTCTCCGGCGGCCGGTAGTAGTCCAGGGCGTCATCGGTCATCGGCTTGGCTCCTTGGGGGGTGAGAGAGGTCCCGGGACCAGAGCTGCAGGGTCAGGTAGCTGCGCCAGGGCGCGGCCCGGGCCGGATCCGCCCCGTCGAGGCGGGGCAGGGCCCGGCGCACCCCGGCGTCGCCGTCCAGCCACACATCGGGGGCGCCGGGCATGGGCAGCCACGCCAGGTCGTCGTCGGCCAGGGCGGCGGGGGTGGGGAAGCGTTGGCCGTCGCCGTCGGGCTCGCCGAGCTCGCGCACCAGCCGGGTGACCAGCCGACGGGCGGCGACCACCGACACCTGCTGGCCGAGGATGGCCCGTACTCCCGCCTCGAATGGCGACCAGACGCCGGGCAGCCGGAGGCCCTCGATCAGCGGGAGGTCCGGGAACGCCTCGGCCAGGTGGGCCTCGATGGTGGCGGTGTCGGCGTCCAGGTCGAGCACTCGGCGGATGCGCCGCACCACCGGGGCCAGCGCGTGCAGGTCATCGAGCTCGAGGCGAACCCGGAAGGCGTGGCGGTCGGGCAGGTGCTTGGCCGTGAAGCGGCCCGTCGCCTCACCCCAGCGGATGCAGCGGCCGTAGTGCCGCTCGCCGACCCACTCGAGGCCCTCGATGGCGCGGCTGGCATGGAAGTCGCGCAGCGTCTCCCAGGCGTAGGGCGGGCGATAGGCCAGGTGGAGCGTCAGGCCCTCGGCGGGGTCGCCTGCACGACGGCGCAGGTCCCGGGGTGTGAGGCCGATGCGGCTGTGGAAGGCGTCGTTGAAGCGGCGCAGGCTGCGAAAGCCGCTGGCGTAGGCGATGTCAGTGACCGGCAGCGTCGTCTGGTGCAGCAGCTGCTTGGCGAACAGGCATTGGCGGTGCTGGGCGTAGGCCTTGGGCGAGACGCCGATGCGTTGCTGGAAGAGCCGGCGCAGGTAGCGCTCGCCGATGCCCAGCCGGTCGCACAGCGCCGTCAGCGTCGCCTCCTGCAGGGCACCCTCGTCGATCAGCCGCAGTGCACGTTCCAGCGTCGTGTGGGTACCGCGCCAGGCCGGCGAGTCCGGGGCGCTGTCCGGCCGGCAGCGCAGGCACGGACGAAAGCCGGCCTCGGCGGCGGCCAGGGCGCTGTCGAAGTAGCGCACGTTGCGCTCCCGGGGCGGTGTCGCCGGGCACACCGGCCGGCAGTAGATGCCGGTGGTGGTCACCCCGACGAAGAAGCGGCCGTCGAAGCGGGCATCCCGGGCCAGGCGAGCCTGGCGGCGCTGGGCGGGGTCCAGCATGGCGGCGCTCCTCGGCGTGGGGTTATGCCCTCCAGTGTATCGCCTTGGGCAGCGGCGACTAGCCGGAATCGGAACTCGAGGCGTGTGGCTTCCGGCCTGTCCTCAGCCCCCGGCGTGGCGCCTGGTCTCGCTCGGCGTCTCGCCGAAGACCTGGCGGTAACGCTGGCTGAAGCGCCCCATGTGGGTGAACCCCCAGCGCATGGCAGTCTCGGTGATCGAACTGCTTCCAACGTCCGTCTGCAGGGCCGTCCGTACCCGCTGCAGGCGCACCTGGCGAAGATAGTCCATCGGGCTCTGGTGCCGGAAGTCGCGAAACCCGGCATAGAGGGTTCGCAGGCTGACGCCCGCGACCTCCGCCAGCAGGGCCGGGGTCAACGGCTCCTGGGTATGTGCCTCGATGTACTCCTCGACCCGCTTGACGTGGCGTGGTGCCAGGCGTCGATCGCCGTGCTGCAACGCCTCGGAGTAGTTGTGAGGCTGGATCGTCAGCAGGGTGCCGATGACGAGCTGCTCGAGTTGCGGGGCGAGTATCGGTTGGGCGGCGGCGCCGGGGGATTCCTTGAGCAGCCGGGCCAGGTAGGCAATGAGGTGAAACCAGCTCGGGTCGTCCCGCCAGCGTAGCTCGGGCTGGAAGCACAGCGGCTCGCGCAGCGGGTGTCCGAGGTGACGACTGCAGGCCAGTTCCATCGCCTCTCGCTCGATGCGCAGCATCAGCTGGTCGCAGTCGCCGCTCCAGCGCATTTCCAGTGGCGCCGTCGGGTTGAGCACCGAGGCCAGGGTCTCGTTCGAGGCGATGGCTCGTCCATCGGTGAGGATCTCGGCCTGCCCGCAGACGGGCATCTGGATCAGATAGAAACGCTCGAGCCGCTCGGGATCGATGCACACCTCACGGCCATACGCCAGGCGGTTGAACGAGACCTTGCCCAGGCCGACGGAGTGCAGCCGGGCCCTGAGGGGGCCATCGCCCCGCAGGGTGTCCAGCCGGTGCGGCTTGAAGACGTTCGAGACGCTCTCCTGGGCCTCCTCCAGGGCTTCGGAGCTGAAGATCAGCCGACGGTCGTCCTCCATCAGCGCCGAACTCAGCCAGCCGGGTGACAGTTCTTCCGGTGTCATGGGTGCTCCCTTGTTGTTGTTGTCATCCGCCCGGTGTTGTCGGGCGGTGTCTCAGGGGTGTGCCCAGTATAAGGCCGCGTTTCCTTGATCCAGGCCTTGGGTATGCACTTTCTGCACGGAACGGATAGCCGCTGCACTGGCCGGCTCGTGCCGCCGGGGAGGCCCTGCCTAAGGTGAACCTCGTCAATGCCAACAACAACCGAGGAGGTACGACCATGGGCACGTCCATCGAGATCCAGGCGGCGGATGGAAGCGGCAGTTTCGGCGGGTATCTCGCGGTCCCGGCCGCCGGCAGCGGGCCCGGCATCGTGCTGCTGCAGGAGATCTTCGGCATCAATGGCACCATCCGCGAGATCGCCGATTACTATGCCGAGGAAGGCTATGTGGTGCTGGCGCCGGATCTGTTCTGGCGCCAGGAGGCGGGGGTGGAGCTGGGCTACGGGCCCGAGGAGTGGCAGAAGGCCTTCGGCTTCTACCAGGGCTTCGACCAGGACCTGGGCGTGGCGGACATCGGCGCGGCCATCGAGACGCTGAGGGCCCGCCCCGAGTGCAGCGGCCCGGTCGGGGCGCTGGGCTTCTGCCTCGGTGCGCGGCTGGCCTATCTCACCGCCTGCCGCTGCGATGTCGAGGCCGCCGTGGGCTACTACGGCATGGGCATCGAGCATCACCTGGACGAGGCGGAGAGCATCCGGGGTCGGCTGGTACTGCACTTCGCCGAGAACGACGAGTACTGTCCGGCGGCGGCGCGTCAGGACATCCAGGCCACCCTGGAGGGCCGCGACAACGTCGAGCTGTATCTCTACCCCGGCGTGGATCACGCCTTTGCCCGTCCGGCCTCCGAGCACTATCACAAGCCGTCGGCGCTGATGGCGCACCAGCGCTCCGTGGCGGCGTTCCGCAAGGCCATGGGGCCCCACTATGACCTCTCCGCGCTGTGGGACAAGCACTGCGAGTACGAGTTTTCCACCCGTAACGTCGATGACACCATGGCGACCATGGTCGCGGAGCCCTACGTCAACCACATCCCGACCCTCACCGGCGGCGTCGGCTACCGGGACCTGTACCGCTTCTACAAGCACCACTTCGTCGACAGCAATCCGGACGACACCCAGCTGATCCCGATCTCGCGGACCATCGGCGAGACCCAGATCGTCGACGAGCTGCTGTTCTGCTTCACCCATGACCGCGAGATCGACTGGCTGCTGCCGGGCATCGCCCCCACCGGCAAGTACGTCGAGATCCCCCTGGTGGCGATCGTCAAGTTCCGCGGCGACAAGCTCTACCACGAGCACATCTACTGGGATCAGGCCTCGGTGCTGGTGCAGATCGGGGTGCTCGATCCCGAAGGGCTGCCGGTGGCCGGGCATGCCACCGCCGCCAAGCTGCTGGACGAGACGCTGCCGTCCAACGAGCTCATGGCCAAGTGGGCCGAGAGCGCTGGGCGCTGAACGGGGAGGAAACCGAGATGGAAGACTTTCACGCACGCACCGTGATCATCACCGGTGGCGCCACCCTGATCGGCCAAGCGGTAGCCGAGGCCTTCGTCGCCGCCGGGGCCGGTGTCGCCATCCTGGATATCGATGCGGAGGCCGGGGCTGCCCTGGCGGATCGCCTGGGGCCCGGCGCCTGCTTCCTGGCCATCGACATCACCGACGATGCCCGGCTGCAGCAAGCCGTCGAGGAGGTCGAGGCGCGCTTCGGCGGCATCGATGCCCTGATCAACCTGGCCTGCAGCTACCTGGACGAGGGCGTCGCCTCCTCGCGAGCCGATTGGCTCCAGGCCCTCGACATCAACCTCGTCAGCGCCGTGATGGCGTCCAAGGCCGTGCTGCCGGCGATGCGGCGGCGCGGAGGCGGCGCCATCGTCAATTTCAGCAGCATCTCGGCCCAGGCCGCCCAGACCGGCCGCTGGCTGTATCCGGCCAGCAAGGCCGCCATCCGCCAGCTGACGCGCAGCATGGCCCTCGACTTCGCCGAGGAGGGCATCCGAGTCAACGCGGTCTCCCCCGGCTGGACCTGGTCGCGGCTGATCGAGGAGGTCAGCGGCGGCGACCGCGAACGCACCGACGAGGTGGCTGCGGACTTCCACATGCTCGGCCGCGCCGGCGACCCGCAGGAGGTCGCCCAGGTGGTGCTCTTCCTCTGCTCCGACCGGGCCAGCTTCGTCACCGGCGCCGACTACGCCGTCGACGGCGGCTACTCGGCCCTGGGGCCCGAGCAGCGCGTGCCGGCGATCCCGCGGCTCGCCGGCTGATTTCACTTCGGCCATGCGGCCATCACAACAACAACCGATGGGGAGATTCCCATGACCCGACGCATTGCTATCGTAGGGGCCGGTCAGTCCGGCCTGCAGACCGGGATCGGCCTGCTCCAGCACGGCTACCAGGTGACCCTGCTGTCCAACCGCACCGCCGAGCAGATCCGTGGCGGGCGGGTGATGTCGAGCCAGTGCATGTTTGACCGGGCGCTGCAGACCGAGCGCGACCTGGGCCTGAACTTCTGGGAGCGGGATTGTCCGCCGGTCGAGGGCATCGGGATGACGGTGCCCGATCTCGACCGGGCCGGCGCCAAGGCGATCGACTGGGCTGCGCGCCTTGATTGTCCGGCGCAATCCGTCGACCAGCGCCTCAAGATGCCGGTCTGGATGGACGAGTTCGAACGGCTCGGCGGCGAACTGGTGATCCGGGATGCCGGCATCGACGACCTGGAGGAGCTGGCCGCCAGCCACGACCTGGTGCTGGTGGCCGCAGGTAAGGGCGATATCGTGCGCCTCTTTGAGCGCGATGCCGAGCGCTCCCGCTTCGACAAGCCCCAGCGGGCCCTGGCCCTCACCTATGTGCAGGGCATGACGCCCCGGGACGACTTCTCGCGGGTGGCCTTCAACCTGATTCCCGGCGTAGGCGAGTACTTCGCCTTCCCGGCCCTGACCCTCAACGGCCCCTGCGAGATCATGGTGTTCGAGGGGATTCCCGGTGGCCCCCTGGACTGCTGGCAGGATGTCTCGACCCCCGAGCAGCACCTGGCCAGGAGCGTGGAGTTGCTGCGTACCTTCGCCCCTTGGGAAGCCGAGCGCTGCCGGGACGTCCAGCTCACCGACGACCAGGGCATCCTCGCCGGCCGCTTCCCGCCGACCGTGCGCCAGCCGGTCGCGACCCTGCCCTCTGGGCGGAAGGTCCTTGGCATCGCCGATGCGCTGGTGGTCAACGACCCGATCACCGGCCAGGGCTCCAACAACGGCGCCAAGTGCAGCCGCGTCTACCTCGACGCCATCCTGGCCCGAGGGGAGCAGGCCTTCGATGCCGACTGGATGCACACCACCTTCGAGACGTACTGGGGCTATGCCAAGGACGTGGTGAACTGGACCAACAGCCTGCTGCTGCCGCCCGAGGAGCACATCCTGAACCTGCTCGGCGCGGCGCAGGAGTCCCCGTCCCTGGCCTCGGTGCTTGCCAATGGCTTCGACAACCCGCCCGATTTCCTCCCCTGGTGGCTGGATGCCCGGGCCTGCGATCACTTCGTCAACGACCACATGAAGAAGGGGGCCTGAGATGACGACCCTGACGGCTTCGCCTCGCGCCGAGGCAACTCCGGCGATCGATGGCCGCGCCCTGCGCGACACCCTGGGCCGCTTCGCCACCGGCGTGACGATCGTCACCGCCCGGACCGAGGAAGGTGCACCGGTGGGCATCACCGCCAACTCCTTCTCCTCGCTGTCGCTGGACCCGCCGCTGATCCTCTGGAGCCTGGCGCTCACGTCACCCAGCCTGCCGGCCTTCGCCGAGGGACGTGCCTTCGCGGTCAACATCCTCGGCCACCACCAGGATGCCCTGGCCATGCAGTTCGCCCGCCCGTCGGACGACAAGTTCGAGGGGGTGGCCCATGGCGACAACGCGGCGGGGGTGCCGCTGCTCGACGGGGCGCTGGCGCGGCTCGAATGTCGCGTGGAGTTCACCCGCATCGCGGGGGATCACCTGCTCATCGTCGGGCGGGTCCAGGCCTTCGCGACCGAGGAAGGGGAACCCCTGCTGTTCTACCAGGGCGGCTTCCAGCGCCTGAGCGCCTGAGCACCCCCCGGGCTCCGCTTCGGCGGAGCCCGCTTCACCACAACGACTCAGAACAACAACGAGCGGACGATCCTCATGACGCATTTATCGAAAGGCATGACGGCCGGCATCGCCGGGCTGGTGCTGTCGCTGGCAACGGCCGCCCAGGCAACCGAGGGGGGCGGCTCGAGCTACCCCATGGGAGCCGAGAACTATGGGATGGGAGCCCTGCCGCCGCCGGGATTCTACTCGCTGCTCTATGCCAACCACTATGCCGCCGATGACTTCCGGGACGACGAAGGCGACAGCCTGCCGATCGACTTTCAGCTGCGCGCCGACGTGCTGGCGCCCCGGCTGCTGTGGGTGACCGAGCAGCGCCTCCTTGGCGGTCAGCTGGCCTTCGCCGCGCTGCTGCCGCTGGTGGATCTGGATGTCTCGATCAACGGCATGCACGACAGCGATCGTGGCCTCGGCGATGTCGACCTGACCGCGGCCCTGGCCTATCACCACAGTCCCACCCTGCACAGTGCTTTCGGCGTCGACCTGATCGCCCCGACTGGTGACTATGAAGCCGGAAAACTGGCTAACATTGGTCGCAACTACTGGACGGTGCAGGGCGTCTATGCCGCCTCTCGGATCGATCCGGCTGGCCTCAATTGGGACATCAAACTGATGTACGACTACAACTTCGAGAACGAGGATACCGACTACCGTTCTGGCCAGGAGCTGCATGCAGACTATGCCCTCGGTTACGGCATCCATCCGAACTGGGTGGTGGGTGTCGGCGGTTATGCGTACAAGCAGATCACCGGCGATCGGCTCAACGGCGTGGATATCGGCAACGAGGGGCAGGCCTTCTCCATCGGCCCGTCCATCAAGCTGGACGCCGGCCAGGGCGCCTTCGTGGCGCTGAAGTACGAGCGGGAGTTCTTCGTCGAGAACCGCCCGGAGGGCGACGCCTGGTGGATCAAGGCGGCCTGGCCGCTCTAACGCCGAGTAGCAGGAGGGAATCACAAGGGCACGGGCTGTCGTAGATGGCTCGTGCCCTTTCTCGTTGGAGGGCATGAAAATGCCAGCTGAGGTGCCTGTGGCGGGTGCCGGGTGGCTCACATCAGTGCTGGATCGCCACACCCCGGCTGGTGAAGCGACCGATGGCCTGTGAGGGCCGTTCGCCGAAGCGCTTCTGGTAGTCCTTGGAGAAGCGGCCGAGCTGCAGGAAGCCACAGTCCATGGCGATGCTGGAAACGCTTTCCCTCGGGCCGGCATGCTCCAGGCGACGCTTCACCCAGTCGAAGCGCAGGTTGCGGAAGTAGGCAATGGGCGCGTTGCCGAAGTGGGCATGGAAGTCCTGGTAGAGGCGTTCCCGGGAGATGCCGGAGGCCCTCTCGAGATCCTCGAGGGTGAGCGGCTGGTCGAGGGATTCACGCATCAGGGCGTCGAGCTGGTCGAGGTAGCCCGGACGCTCCTGTTGCCGGCCGAGCAGCTCGCCCGAATAGTTGTGGGGCTGGGCGTAGAGCAGGCTGGTGATCAGGCTGTTCTCGAAGTTGCCCCACACTTCCGGCAGGTCGCACAGCGAGCCCTCCGCGCCGAGCAGGTCCTGCAGGTGGGCGACGGTCTTCCACCAGTCGCCGAGATGGCCCTCGAGCGGCATGCGCGGATCGAAGATCACCGGGGCCGTCACCCTGCGGCCGAGCAGCTGGCCGAGGCGGTGATGCACGGCCTCGCGGGACAGCCGCGCCAGCTGCTTGCGGCAGTCCTCGCCGATGTTCAGGTGCAGCGGCTGATTCGGGGAGATGATCGCCCCTACCCGGGTGTCCGAGGCGAATTCCTGTCGCGCGTATTCGATGTGCTGTTCGCCGGACAGCGGCAGGCTGATGCTGTAGCTGTGGGCCAGGTCGTCGACCCGGATGTTGACCCGGGTCGCGTACTCGATGATACCGAGGGCCACGTTGCCGAGCGCGGTGCCCTCGTGACGGAAGGCCAGCTCATGCGGCCGCGGGACTTCGAGCTCGTGGGGGCCGTTGATGCCACGCATCCAGCGACAGGCGTCGTCGGGCTCATGGATCAGGGTGGCGATCCGCTGGCGAGGCGAAGTTTGGGGCGCCAGTGTCATACAGTCTCCTCGCCTCCGGGGCCTGGCCGCTAGTCATGGCTTCTCGTTGGATATGTCGGGCCCAGCAGCGGAGGCTGATTTGTTCGCTTTGCGGTATAAAGTGCGTATTGCGAACTTTGTTGTGGAAGTATAGCACCTTTATGCCATATCTCGACTATCCAGGGGCGAGGTGTCAGCGGCCTTTCGCCAGTGTTGCGACCAAAGTCTAGCCGCCTCGGGCCGGCCTGGCAGGCGGGAGGCGGGAAGGCGCCGAAAAAGTGCATAGCGTTGGCCGAAGAAGCGAATAGTGGCGAGGCGGGAACCTGCCTAAGTTGGGTCACACCACGACAAGCAACAAGACGGTGATGACCGATGACGGCACAACGCTCTATCCCCGAGTGGCAGCAATTCGTCGAGAACTGTCTCGATTTCCGCCCCGATGACGGCGCCTACCGGATGGCCCGGGAGATGTTCACCGACGAG
Organism: Halomonas urmiana; assembly: GCF_005780185.1. Taxonomy (GTDB): domain Bacteria; phylum Pseudomonadota; class Gammaproteobacteria; order Pseudomonadales; family Halomonadaceae; genus Halomonas; species Halomonas urmiana. The sequence continues at coordinate 114,467 of NZ_VBUI01000003.1, forward strand.
GCCCTGTTCGACCTGGAGATGGAACTGATCTTCGAGAAGCAGTGGATCTTCGCCTGCCACGAGAGCCAGATCCCGAACAACAACGACTTCATTACCATGCAGGCCGGTCGCCAGCCGATGATCATCGCGCGCGACGGCAAGGGTGAGCTGCGGGCCCTGGCCAACACCTGCCAGCACCGTGGCGCGACCCTGGTGCGCACCGAGTGCGGCAACCAGTCCACCTACACCTGCCCCTTCCACGCCTGGTGCTACAAGTCCGACGGACGCCTAGTGAAGGTCAAGGCGCCGAGCGAGTACCCGGCGGACTTCGACAAGTCGAGCCGCGGCCTCAAGCAGGCCCGCATCGAGAGCTACCGTGGCTTCGTGTTCATCAGCCTGGATGCCGAGGGCACCGATAGCCTCGAGGACTTCCTCGGCGACACCCGGCTGTTTTTCGACATGATGGTCGAGCAGGCCGAGGACGGTGAGCTGGAGGTGCTGCCGGGCAAGTCCACCTACACCTTCAACGGCAACTGGAAGCTGCAGAACGAGAACGGCCTGGACGGCTATCACGTCAGCACCGTGCACTACAACTACGTCTCCACCGTGAAGCACCGCCGCGAGCTCGAGGCGCAGAAGCACGGCGACAACGGCGACACCCTCGACTACAGCAAGCTCGGCGCCGGCGACAAGGACACCGACGACGGCTGGTTCTCCTTCGCCAACGGCCACAGCCTGCTGTTCAGCGACATGCCCAACCCCCAGGTGCGTCCCGGCTACGCCACCGTGATGCCGCGCATGCTCGAGAAGCACCCCCGGGAGCGCGCCGAGTGGACCATGCATCGCCTGCGCAACCTGAACATCTACCCGAGCCTGTTCTTCATGGACCAGATCAGCTCGCAGCTGCGCATCGTGCGCCCGGTCGCCTGGAACAAGACCGAGGTCATCAGCCTGTGTCTGGGCGTGAAGGGCGAATCCGACGCCGACCGCGAGAACCGCATCCGCCAGTTCGAGGACTTCTTCAACGTCTCCGGCATGGGCACCCCCGACGACCTGGTGGAGTTCCGAGAGCAGCAGCGCGGTTTCCGGGCGCGCGCCTCCCGTTGGAGCGACATCTCCCGAGGGCATCAGGACTGGCAGTACGGCGAGACTCACAACAGCCAGGTGCTCGGCATCAAGCCGGTGATCACCGGCACCGAGTTCACCCACGAGGGCCTCTACGTCAATCAGCACGGTACCTGGCAGCGGTTGCTGCTCGAGGGCCTCGAAAAGAAAGCACTCAAGCTCCAGGAGGTGTAAGCCATGACTCTTCAGCAATCCATCGAGCAGTTCATGTACCGCCTGGCCGAGCTCTGCGATGACCGCGACTGGGACGGCTATCTCGACCAGTTCGCGCCGGAGTGCGAGTTTCACATCCCGCAGTGGAAGAACGAGGATGAGATCACCCGCGACCCCAAGCGCGAGATGTCGCTGATGTACTACGCCGACCGCACCGGCATCGAGGACCGCGTCTTTCGCCTGCGCACCGGCAAGTCCGCGGCCTCCACGCCGCTGCCGCGCACCCTGCACCTGATCGACAACGTGCGCTGCACCGAGCAGGGCGATGGCATCGTCCAGGTGCGGGTCAACTGGGTGACCCACTTCTACCGCTTCGGCGAGAGCGGCCACTTCTTCGGCACCGCCGATTACACCCTGCGTGGCGAGGGCGATGGCTGGAAGGTTTTGCGCAAGCACAGCGTGCTGCTCAACGACAAGATCGATTCCGTGCTGGATTTCTACCACGTCTGAGTTTCGCTGGAGGGCGAGTCATGCATAACACCGCCGCCATCGTCTTTCGCGACGGCACCACGCGCTTCGTCAAGGTCGACGACAACGAGCTGCTGATGGACGCCGCCCAGCGTCACGGGGTCAACCTGCCGGTGGACTGCCGGGAGGGTGTCTGCGGCACCTGCCGTTGCCTGCGCGAGGCCGGCGAGGTCGACGTCGAATACATCGACGAGGAGGCGCTGACCGAGGACGAGGTCGAGCAAGGTCACGTGCTGGCCTGTCAGACGCGCCTGCGCTCCAACCACGCCTCCTTCTACTTCGACGTGGACTCCGGCGTGTGCAGCGTGGCCACCGAGGTCCACGAGGCCACCGTGAGCGCCGTGGAGCAGGTATCCGACGCCGCCGCCATCCTCGAGATCACCCTCGACGACCCCGCCCAGGCCCTGCAGTACCTGCCCGGGCAGTATGCGCGCCTCGAGGTGCCGGGTTCCGATGAATGGCGGGCCTACTCCTTCGCCACCTCGTCGGTGAAGGACGGCCAACTGCGCTTCCTGATTCGCCTGCTGCCCAGCGGGGTGATGAGCGACTACCTGCGCGAGCGCGCCAAGCCGGGCGATGCGATCTCCCTGGAAGCCCCGTTGGGCGCCTTCTACCTGCGCGAGGTGGAACGTCCCCTGTTGATGGTGGCCGGCGGCACCGGACTCTCGGCCTTCCTCGGCATGCTGGAGCGGCTCGAGGAGTCGGGCGAGACCGGCCAGCCGATTCGGCTGTGCTACGGCGTGACCGAGGAAGCCGACCTCAGCGAGCTCGATCGCCTGGATCGCTTCACCGAGGTGCTGCCCGACTTCGCCTACGAGACCATCGTGATGAATCCCTCCGAGGCCTGGCAGGGCAGGAAGGGTGTGGTCTGCGACCTGTTCGACCGGGAATTCCTGGCCCAGCCCTTCGACACCTACCTGTGCGGGCCGCCGCCGATGATCGAGGCCTCGAAGCAGTGGCTCGAGGAGCGCGAGGTCGGCGAGCACCGGGTGTTCTTCGAGAAGTTCGTCTCGAGCTGATGGCCACCGCCGGGTGGCGTCCCGCCCGGCCCCAGCGACTTTCATTGCATGCAAGCGGCGCCCCGAGGCGAGCCGCCTGGAGACACTCATGTCCGACATCCTGATCCACGAGGTCGAGACCCTGCTGGTCGACCTGCCGACCATTCGACCGCACAAGCTGTCGATGACCACCATGGCCTGCCAGACGATGGTCATCATTCGCCTGCGGTTGTCCGATGGCACCGAGGGTCTCGGCGAGGCCACCACCATCGGCGGCCTGGCCTACGGCCCGGAGAGTCCCGAGGGCATCAAGCAGACCATCGACACCTACCTGGCGCCGCTGCTGATCGGCCAGCCGTGTCACAACCTCAACGCCCTGCGCGCCCGCCTTGACCGCCATGCCCGCGGCAACAGCTTCGCCAAGTCGGGGCTCGAGACCGCCTTGCTCGACGCCGAGGGCAAGCGCCGTGGCTTGTCGGTGGCCGAGCTTTTGGGCGGCGCCCGCCAGACGCACCTGCCGGTGCTGTGGACCCTGGCCAGCGGCGATACCCGGAAGGACATCGACGAGGCCTTCCAGCGCCTCGAGGAGCGCCGCCACTGCGACTTCAAGCTCAAGATCGGTGCCAACCCGGTGGACCAGGACGTGCGCCATGTGGCGGCGATCAAGGCGGCGCTGGGCGACCGGGCGAGCGTGCGGGTCGACGTCAACCAGGCCTGGGATGAGGCCACCGCGGCCCGCGGCATCGACGCCCTTGAGGCCGCCGGCATCGATCTCATCGAGCAGCCGATTCCGGCCCGGGAGTTCGCCGGCCTGACCCGGCTGGCGCAACGCTTCGTGGTGCCGATGCTGGCCGACGAGGCGGTCCACGATGCCCGCGACGGCTTCACCCTGGCCGCCGGCGGCTTCGGCGATGCCTTCGCGCTGAAGATCGCCAAGGCCGGTGGGCCGCGCAGCGTGCTGGCGCTGGCCCACGTGGCCCGGGCCGCCGGCATCGGCCTGTACGGCGGCACCATGCTCGAGGGCACCATCGGCACTGCCGCCTCCCTGCATGCCTGGGCGACCCTCGGCGAACTGACCTGGGGCACCGAGATGTTCGGCCCGCTGCTGCTCAAGGACGACATCGTCGTTAAGCCGCTGCACTACCACGAATTCGGCGTCGACCTGCCGGCCGGCCCCGGGCTCGGCATCAGCCTCGACGAGGACAAGCTCGACCATTACCGGCGCCGCGACTGAGCCGCGCCCAGCTTCCCAAGGAGACCCCCATGCTCTTCCAGGTGGAAATGACCGTGAAACTGCCGCCGGAGATGCCGGTCGAGCGGGCCGCCGAGATCAAGGCGAGCGAGAAGGCCTACGCCCAGGACCTGCAGCGCGCCGGCAAGTGGCGCCACCTGTGGCGGGTGGCCGGCAGCTACTCGAACGTCAGCATCTTCGACGTCGAGGACAACGCCGAGCTGCAGGATCTGGTCTCCAATCTGCCGCTGTTCCCCTACATGGAAATCAGCGTCAAGCCGCTGTGCCGCCACCCGTCGTCGATCCGCGACGACGATTCCTGATTCACGGAGGACGCCGGGCACGCGTGCCGGCCGTCACACAGACGACAACAACCGAGGAAATGACCATGACCGTGAAGATTTTCGACACGCCCGAGGTTCAGGACTTCCTGAAGGCCGTCAGCGGCTTCGACCAGGACGGCGGCAACGAGCGCGCCAAGCAGATCCTGCATCGCCTGCTCTCCGACCTGTATCGGCTGATCGACGACTTCGATGTCAGCCCCGAGGAGTTCTGGAGCAGCGTCAGCGTGCTCAACGCGCTGGGCCAGGGCACCCAGTTCGGCCTGCTGGCCCCGGGGCTCGGTTTCGATCACTACCTGGACATGCGCCTGGACGCCGCCGACGCCGAGGCCGGCCGCACCGGCGGCACGCCGCGCACCATCGAGGGCCCGCTGTACGTGGCCGGCGCCCCCGAGCTCCAGGGCAGCGGGCGCATGGACGACGGCAGCGACACCGACGGCGAGGCGATGTGGCTGACCGGCCAGGTGCGCGACACCGACGGCCAGCCGGTCGCCGGGGCCAAGGTCGAGATCTGGCACGCCGACTCCAAGGGCGGCTACTCCTTCTTCGACCCGTCCCAGAGCGAATACAACCTGCGCCGCTCGATCATCACCGACGCCGAGGGCCGCTACGCGGTGCGTAGCATCGTGCCCTCCGGCTACGGCGTGCCGGAAGGCGCGCCCACCGATCAGGTCCTCAAGGCCCTGGGCCGCCACGGCCAGCGCCCGGCGCATATCCACTACTTCGTCTCGGCGCCGGGGCATCAGCACCTGACCACCCAGATCAACCTGGCCGGCGATCCCTACACCTTCGACGACTTCGCCTTCGCCACCCGCGAGGAGCTGGTGGTGGAAGGGCGGCGCATCGAGGATGCTGCCGCCATCGCGGCACGCGGCTTCGAGGGGCCGTTCACCGAGGTGGTGTTCGACGTCGCGCTGTCGGCGACCGCTGAAGCGGAGCTTCAGCAGCGCCACAAGCGCCCGCGGGCCAAGGAAGACGCGCAGGACCAGGCCAGCCAGCAGGCCGCTACCGCCAGGGTGTAACGCCCCGCATTGATGGCCGGCCCCTCGGGGCCGGCGGCATCCCGCCAGACGACAACAACAGAGGCATCCCCATGAACAAGCTCAAGACCCTGATGACGGCCGCCGTGGCGGCGTCGCTTTCCGTCACCGCTTTCACCGCCCAGGCGCGCGACTTCCGGCTCGGCCTGATCACGCCGCAGTCGCACATCTGGGCCCAGGAGGCCCAGGGGTTCGCGGATGACCTGGCCGAGCGTTCCGACGGCGAGCACAGCGTCAGCATCTTCCCCGCCCAGCAGCTCGGCACCGAGGCGCAGATGGTCCAGCAGCTCCAGGCAGGCTCCCTGGACATGGCCTTCCTGACCATCGCCGAGATCTCCAACCGTATCCCCGACTTCGGCGCCCTCTACGCGCCCTTCCTGGTGGAGGACATCGATCAGGCCGCGGCGCTGCTGCGCTCCAATACTGCCGCCGAGCTGCTCGAGCAGATGCCGGCCCGCACTGGCCTGGTGGGCGTGGGCTACGGCATGGCCGGCATGCGCCAGATCCTCAGCCGCGAGCCCATCGAGTCCGCCGAGGACCTGAGCGGGCTCAAGGTGCGCATCACGCCCTTCGACCCGATCCGCGACTTCTACGCCGCCGCCGGGGCCGCGCCCACGCCGCTGCCGCTGCCCGCGGTCTACGATGCCCTGGCCAACGGCCAGGTCGATGCCATCGACATGGATTACGATTCCATTCGGTTGCTGAAATTCTACGAGCAGGCCGAGAACCTGGTGGTCTCCAACCACATGATGTTCCCCATGGTGGCGGTGGTCTCCGGGCGCGTCTGGGCGCAGCTCGACGGGGCGGATCGCGAGCTGATCCGAGCCAGCATGGCCGAGCACGCCGACAACGTCATGGCCCGCTTCCAGGAACATCACGCCGCCTGGGGCGAGGACCTGCGCCAGCAGGACATCACCGTCACCGAGATTGATCCCGCCTTCTTCGCCGAGGCCACCGAGAAGTGGGAAGGCGTCTGGGCGCCCAAGGCTCCGTCGCTGGCCGCGCTTCGCGAGACGGCCGCCGAGCTGGCCGACTGACCCCCCATCCACCTGCCATCGCCCCGGCCCGGCGCCGGGGCGTCCGGAGGCCGTCATGTTCAAACGACTCTCGTCCGACATTGCCCGCTGCGAGGGGGCCATCGCGGCGGGACTGGCGGCGCTGGTCACCCTGCTGATCCTGCTCAACATCGCCACCCGCGCCCTCGGCCATGCCCTCTACTGGACCGACGAGCTGGCCATCCACGCCATGATCTGGATGACCTTCTTCACCACCTCGGCGACGCTCAAGCGCCGCGAGGGCGTCGCCGTGACCCTGCTGCTCGATGCCCTGCCGGCGGGCCTGCGGCGATTGCTGGCGCTGGCTGTGGATGCGCTGGTGCTGTTCTTCGCGCTGTTCCTGGCCGCGCTCTGCTGGCGCTGGTACGACCCGGCGACCCTGTGGGCCAGCGGCTTCGATATCCAGGCCTTCCAGGGAGAGACCTTCAACTTCATGTACTCCGAGACCTCACGCACGCTGGGCATTCCCAAGTTCTGGGTGTGGCTGTGCCTGCCCATCTTCGCCGTCTCGCTCGCCCTGCATGCCGTGGTCAATCTGGGCGAGGGGCTCAGGAACCTGGCCGCCGCGCCGAGGAGGTACGCATGACGCTCGTCGTCTTCGCCGCGCTGCTGCTGGGTGCGGTGCCCATCGCCTTGGTGCTGGCGCTCACCGCCGCCTGGTACATCGCCGACTCCGGCAACACCCTGCTGTTCGCCTCCTATCCCCAGCAGCTGTACGGGGCCATCGAGAACTATGGCCTGCTGGCGATTCCGCTGTTCATGCTCGCCGGCGAGCTGATGAACGAGGGCGGGCTGACCCGGCGGTTGATCGACCTGGCGCGGATCCTGGTCGGCGGCTTCCGCGGCGGGCTGGTCTACATCAACCTGGTGGCCAACATGATGATGGCGGCCATCGTCGGCTCGGCGGCCTCGCAGATCGCCATCATGTCCCGGGCCATGGTCCCGGCCATGGAAGAGGAGGGCTATGACAAGCCCTTCGCCGCGGCGATCACCGCCGCCGGCGGGCTGCTGTCGCCGATCATTCCGCCGTCGATGCTGTTCGTGCTCTACGGGGTGATGGCCCAGGTGCCGATCGCCGACATGTTCATCGCCGGGATCCTGCCGGGGCTCATGATGGGCGGGCTGTTCTTCCTGGCCATCGCCGCGGTGGGCCTGGTGCAGCAGTATCCGCGCGGCCAGTGGCCGAGCCGCGCCCAGGCCCGGCGCTTCCTGCTGATGGGCCTGCCGGCGATGAGCATCCCGCTGATCATCATCGGTGGCATCCTCGCCGGGCTGGCCACGCCCACCGAGTCGGCGGCGCTGGCCTCCCTGGCGGCGCTGCTGATCGGCCGCTACGTCTATCGCGACCTGACCTTCGCCAGGCTGCCGGAGATCCTCAAGCGGACCGCCTTCAATGCCGGCCTGGTGATCATGCTGATCGCCGCCGCCGGGGTGTTTGGCTGGGTGATCGTCTACGAGGAGCTGCCGCAGATGGCCGCCGCCTGGATCGCCGGGATGACCGACGATCCCTTCGCCTTCCTGCTGCTGGTGGTGGGCATCCTGTTGCTGGTGGGGATGATCGTCGACGGCATCGCCGCGCTGATCCTGGTGGTGCCGATCCTGCTGCCGATCGCCCAGCAGCAGTTCGACATCAGCGCCTACCAGTTCGGGGTAGTGGTCTGCCTGACCCTGGTGCTGGGCCTGCTGACGCCGCCGGTGGGGGCGGGGCTGTACATCGGTTCGTCGATGACCGGGGTGCCGCCGATGCGGATCTTCCGTGCGCTGTGGCCCTTCCTGTTGATGAGCCTGTTGGCGCTGGTGCTGCTGGCCTGGCAGCCCTGGCTGACCCTGGCGCTGATCGGATGACCGCCATGACGATGACGACCCTTGGGGCCGTGGCGGCCCTGGACGACGACTCTCCGGCGGCCAGGGCGGCCGCCTATCGCGATGCGGCGGTGGTGCTGCTCGGACGCCTCAAGGCCGCACGGTGCTCGCCGGCCGGCATGGCGCGGCTGACCGTGACCTCGCCGGGGGGCCGGCTGGTTCCCCGTGACCCGGCCTGCGACCGGCGTTGGCGAGAGGTCTTCGGTGGCTTCAAACCGGCGGAGTTCACGATCGAGTCGGCGTCGGCGCCGCGGGTGACGTTGGCCTTGGCACTGCATCAGGGGACGACAGCGCCGCCGCGTGACGAGCCGATGTGGCGCGGTATGACCGCGGCCGAGATCGACGCGGCCTACAGCGCCCGGGCGGCCGTGCCCGAGCATCTGGCGATCTTCGAGCGCTGGCGGGACGCGGGGGAGCGTGTCCTGGCGTCGCGAGACGCGCACCGGGACCTGCCTTATGGCGAGGCGCCGCTGCAGCGCTTCGACTTCTTTCCCGTGCCGCGGCCGAACGCGCCGCTGCTGGTATTCATCCACGGCGGCTACTGGCAGGCCATGGACAAGGCCGAGCACGCGTCGCTGATCGAGGGCCATCTCAACGCCGGCTGGGCGGTGGCGCTGCTCAACTACCGGCTGTGCCCGGAGGCGACGATCGCCGACCAGGTCGAGGACGCGCGGCTGGCGTTGCGCCACCTCTGGCACGGCGCCGAGCGGTATGGCGTCGACCGGTCGCGGATCCAGGTCTGCGGGCACAGCGCCGGGGGGTACCTGGGGGCCTGCCTGGCCAGCACCGACTGGCCGGCCCTGGACCCGGCCATGCCCGTTGCGCCCCTGCACTCCGCGCTGCTGGTCAGCGGGCTGTTCGAGCTCGAGCCGATGCGCCACATGAGCTTCGGTCCTCTGCTCGGCCTGCCGGACGCCGAGACGGCCCGGGCGTTGAGCCCGATGTTCGCGACCCCCAACCCCGGGATGCGCCTGCACCTGACCGTGGGGGAGCGGGAAAGCGAGGAATTCCACTGGCAGTCCCGGGAACTGGCCCGCCGCTGGGGGGCCCGTCTCGAGGCTATCGAGGTCTCGAGCGTGCCTGGTACCCATCACTTCTCGGTTATGGAGAGCCTCGCCAAGGGGGGCCTGCTCGAGGCGTCGCTGGCCATCGGCTAGGTGTGATCTCTCGGTAGGTCGTTCATCCGGAACCTACCCGGACAATTGGAGGTGCGACCCAAACCAACCTCCAAGAGGCCCGGATGAACACCCATAAGAATGTCCGTCTCACACCGCATGGTCGAGCCCTGTTGGTCCAACGAGTCGTCGAGGGAGGGCTTCGGCCAACGGAGGTCGCCCAGGCTCAAGCATCAGTATGAGAACGGTCTGCACGTGGCCACTTCGCTACCGGGAGGAAGGTGCTGCGGGGCTCCAGAACCGCTTCTCTTGCTCAGGCCGCTGTCCTCATGTGACCGCGGACGAGCTTCGCTAGCAGGCCATCGGGCGCCGCCGGTAGCACCAGCTTGCCGAGCAGGTGGGTAGATGCACCACCTGGTGGAAATGCGACATGTCGAAGGCTTCGATCTCAGGCTTGATGTCATACTTCAGCATCTCGTCGGCGAGCCACCCCACCAGCTGCAGCGAGTTCTCATACACTTGAATAGGGGGCGTTGGCGCCGGCCGCGAGCTGGCCATGTCGGGCTTGAGCGGCAGTATGGCGCCAAGGAACTCGCTTGGCGTGCCTGGTTAGTGTCAAGGGTGCGATCGCGGCCCGATCATCGTCGTCGACACTGAGGTGCCGTTTGCAGCCGGGAAGGACACCCTGGTCATCGGCCAGCCGTTGGGCCGGCCGTGGAAAGGGGGCAAGTGCTTGTCAGGCGGATGACGGGAATGCGGTCAGCAGCGTCTCGGCGAACCGCGCCGGGACCTCCACGGAGGGCACGTGGCCGACGCCCTCGAGGATCTCCAGGGGCGCCCCGTCGAGCTCGGCGGCGAGTGCCTCGAGGCTGGCCGGCGGGGTCGCCAGGTCCTCGCTGCCGCCCAGCAGCTGCACCGTGACGCCCTTGCCCGCCAGCTTGCCGGTGAAGGCGTGGCGCCCGAGCATCTTGCAGAGCCGGGCATAGGATTCGTCGTCGCCGCGGCCCATCTGGGTGCACCAGCCCGCCTTCAGGGCCGGCTCGGCCTCGAAGCAGGCCGGGGCGAACCAGCGCGGCACGATTTCGGCAGATATGGCCGCTAGCCCTTCCTCGCGCACCCGGGCGGCGCGGGTGGTCCACAGCTCGGCATTGCCGATCACCGCCCCGGTGTTGGTCAGGGTCGCGGACAGCAGGCGATCGCCGTGCTCGGCCACCAGTTGCTGCCCGACCACGCCGCCGATGGAGGTGCCGACGAAGTGGAAACGCTCGGCGCCGGCCCGGTCGGCCAGGGCCAGGGCCTCGGCGGCGAGCGCGGCGGGGGTGATCTCGCCGCCGTCGGCGGGCCAGGCCTCGCTGGCCCCGTGACCCGGCAGGTCCCAGGTGAGCACCCGGTAGGACGGCAGCAGCGCGGGCAGCAGCTCGTCCCAGACCGCCTGGGTCATGCCCAGCGGATGCGCCAGGATCACCAGGGGCCGGGTTGCGTCGCCCAGCAGGCGATAAGCCACGGCGCGGCCGTCGATGTTCAGAAATGCCATGTATGACTTCCCTCTTTCGTCTTGTCTCTTCGACCTGGGGCTCAGGCCCTCTCGATCAGCGTGGCGATGCCTTGCCCCACGCCGACGCACATGGTGCACAGGGCATAGCGCTTGCCGCTCTGCTGCAGTTCATGGGCCGCGGTCAGCAGCAGGCGGGCGCCGGACATGCCCAGCGGGTGGCCCAGGGCGATGGCGCCGCCGTTGGGGTTGACCCGCGGGTCGTCGTCCTCGAGCCCCAGGTCGCGCATGCAGGCCAGCGCCTGGGCGGCGAAGGCCTCGTTGAGCTCGATGACGTCGACCTCGTCGAGGGGCACGCCGGTGCGCTCGAGCAGCCGCTTCACCGCCGGCACCGGGCCATAGCCCATGATGGCGGGCTCCACGCCGGCGGTGGCCATGCCGAGGATCTTCGCCATGGGCGTGAGGCCATGGCGCTGCACCGCCGCCTGGCTGGCCACCAGCATCGCCGCCGCGCCGTCGTTGACCCCGGAGGCGTTGCCGGCGGTGACGCTGCCGCCCTCGCGGAAGGGCGTGGACAGCTTGGCGAGTTTCTCGAGGCTGGTCTCGCGCAGGTGCTCGTCCTGGTCGAAGAGCAGCGGCTCCTGCTTGCGCCGCGGGATCTCGATGACCGTGATCTCGCGGGCGAAGCGGCCGGCCTGCTGGGCGGCGGCGGCCTTCTGCTGGGAGCGCAGGGCGAAGGCGTCCTGGTCCTCCCGGGCGATGGCGAAGCGCTCGGCCACGTTCTCAGCGGTCTCCGGCATGGAGTCCACGCCGTAGGCCTTCTTCATCTGCGGATTGACGAAGCGCCAGCCGATGGTGGTGTCCTCGATCTTCTGCCCGCGGGAGAAGGCGGTCTCGGCCTTGCCCATCACGAAGGGCGCGCGGGACATGGACTCCACGCCGCCGGCCAGCGCCAGGTCCATCTCGCCGGCCTTGATGGCGCGGAAGGCGGTGCCCACCGCATCCATCCCGGAGCCGCACAGGCGGTTCAGGGTGGTGCCGGGCACCGAGGTCGGCAGGCCCGCCAGCAGGGCGGACATGCGAGCCACGTTCCGGTTGTCCTCGCCGGCCTGGTTGGCGCAGCCCATGAAGACTTCCTCGATGGCGGCCGGATCGAGATCGGGGGCCTCGGCCAGCACCGCCTGGAAGATGGTGGCGGCGAAGTCGTCGGGGCGCACGCCGGCCAGGGTGCCGCCGAAGCGGCCCACGGCGGTGCGCCGGGGATGACACAGGTAGACGTCACTCATCGGGGGCTCCTCTTATTCGCCGGCGTGTTGACGGGCGGTACGTTCTTTCAGGTCGCGCAGGATCTCGAGCTCGTGGGCCGAGGGCTCGGGGGTGGTCTCGAGCGCGTCGGCGAAGCGGATCTCCCAGCCGGTGGCCTCCTGGACGTCCCGGGCGGTCACGCCGGGATGCATCGAGACGACCGTGAGCTCTTTGGTCTCGGGGTCGGGCTTCATCACGCACAGGTCGGTGATCACCCGGGTCGGGCCACGGCCGATGTTGGGCACGCCGTCGCGGCCCTTGCCGTCGCGACCGAAGCCCAGGGTGGTGACGAAGTCCACCTCGTCGACGAACGCCCGCTTGGAGTGCTTCAGGGTGATGAAGACCTCGCCGGCGTTGGTGGCGATCTCCGGGGCCCCGCCGCCGCCCGGCAGGCGCACCTTGGGCTCTCGATAGTCGCCGATCAGCGTGGTGTTGAGGTTGCAGTAGCGGTCGATCTGGGCGGTCCCCAGGAAGCCTACATTGATCTTTCCGCCCTGCAGCCAGTAGCGGAACATCTCGGGCACCGAGACGGTGGTCAGGGCCGTCTCGGCGAGCTCGCCGTCACCGATGGAGAGCGGCAGCACCTCGGGCTTGGTCTGCAGGGTGCCGGACTCGTAGATCAGCACCACGTCCGGGGCATGGGTCAGGCGCGCCAGGTTGGCGGCCTCGCTGGGCAGGCCGATGCCGACGAAGCAGGTGGTGCCGTTCTCCAGCGCCCGCGCTGCGGTCACCGTCATCATCTCGGCGGAGGTGTAGTCGTTACTCATCAGGCGTTCCCCCCTGCGTTCATGACGTTCTCATCGATCCACTTGGTGAAGGCGTCGCGATCCCGGGCGATGGCGTCCCACTCCTTGTAGAAGCGGTTGTTGCGCGGGTAGTAGCCATGCGCATAGGAGGGCAGCGAGCCTTTCTCGGCCACGGCGATGGCGTCGATGGCCCAGCCGGGGATCACGCAGGCATTGGGGTGATAGTCCGGCAGGGCGGTCAGGTCGTCGACGATCTCCTCGACGGTGACGATGCTCTGCTTCGCCGCCAGCACCGCTTCCTTCTGCACCCCGACGATGCCCTCTACCAGCACATTGCCGGCGCGGTCGGCCTTCTGGGCATGGACGATGGAGACGTCCGGGCGCACCGAGGGCACCGCGGCCAGGCGCTCGCCGGTGAAGGGGCAGTCGATGAACTTGATCTGATCGTTGACGCTGGGCAGCTCGCTGCCCACATAGCCGCGCAGCACGGCCAGCGGCAGGCCGGCGGCGCCGGCCTCGAAGGCGCAGGCCATGGCGGCGTGGCTGTGCTCGAGGATCTCGACCTTGTGGGGCCAGCCCTTCTCCACGGCGTCGCGCAGGCGATGCAGGGAGCCCACGCCCGGGTTGCCGCCCCAGGAGAAGATCACCTTCTTCGCGCACCCCGCGCCGATCAACTGGTCGTAGACCAGGTCGGGGGTCATGCGGATCAGGGTCAGGTCGCGCTTGCCCTGGCGGATCACCTCGTGGCCCGCGGCGAAGGGGATCAGGTGGGTGAAGCCCTCCATGGCGACGGTGGCGCCGTCCTGGACGTAGCGCGCGACCGCGTCATGCAGGCTGAGAAACTCGGCCATGATGGTGCACCTCTGTTGGGGGTGGACTCGGAGGCCGCTGCCCGCCGTGGACAACCGCCTGGATTGTTCGATTTGCGAACATCAATTTGTTATGCGAACAATTTAGCGCCGCCCGGGAGGTGGGTCAAAGTCGTTGGGTGGTATCGGTCATGCGATGCCTGGCCCAGGGAGACGCTAACCCTCCGGCGGGAAAGGGGGTTCGAGATCGCTCCAGTGTCGCGGAATGCGACTAAGGTCTAAGGTGGCAGGAGGCTTTTCGGGGCAGAGGGGTACGGATGTTCGCTTAGCGAACGGGTGTGATAGATTGAATCCCGGACGGCGTCGTCTCGGCGCTATCATCCGGCAGAGGGGAGGACGGGATGCAGGAAGAGGTATTGGGCCCGGACGACCGGGACTTCGTCACGGCACTGGCCAGTGGGCTGGAGGTGATCCTGGCCTTCGACGAGGAGCATCCGCGCATGACCCTCAGCGAGGTGGCGGCCCGCACGGGAATGAATCGGGCCCGTGCCCGGCGCTTTCTCCTGACGCTCCATTCCCTGGGCTATGTGCGCAAGACCCAGCGCCACTTCGAGCTGGCGCCCCGGGTGCTGCAGCTGGGGTATGCCTTCCTCTCGGCCAACGGCTACCAGAGCGTCATCCAGCAGGTGCTCGAGGACATCACCGCCGAGTGCGGCGAGTCGTCGTCGCTGGGCGTGCTGGACGGCGACGAGGTCACCTACGTGGCGCGCTCGGCGGCCAAGCACCGGCTGATGGCCATCAGCCTCGCGGTGGGGACTCGCTTGCCGGCCGCCCATACCTCCATGGGTCGGGTGCTGCTGGCCCAGTTGCCCGACGATGAGCTCGAGGCCTTCCTGGCGCGGGTGACCCTCGAGCGCTACACGGACAAGACCGTCACCGACACGGCGGCGCTGCGCGAGCGCATCCTCGAGGCGCGTCGGCAGGGCTATGCCGTCGCGGACCAGGAATTGGATTCCGGGCTGCGCTCCCTGGCGGTGCCGGCCTTCTACGCCACCGGCCGGCTCATCGGCGCCATCAACATCAGCACCAACGCCGCGCGCGTGGACTTCGACACCCTGCTCGGCGAGTACCTGCCGCTGCTGCAGGACAAGGCCCGCCAGATCCGCCAGCAGGTACGCTGACCGCCGCGACTCATTAACCAGGCAAGCGTTTATGCCGGGTTAATTGCGGCACAGGGACGTGCCGCCGCCGGCCGTCAGGTCGGCGCGGGCGACGATCAAAGAGATCAGGATGATCTCTTTGATTGCCAGCTTAATAGCTCGCCTCGACCTTCAGCGGGCCATTGGTCTTGAGGGTGTCCATAGCGACCTGGGTGGCGACGTCGCGCAGCCCCTCGAGGGGGCTCACGGCCTCGGAGAGGAAGCGCGACAGCGCGCCGAGGTCCTCGATCACCACCTTGAGGATGAAGTCGTGGTTGCCGGTGATGGCATGGCACTCGATGACCTCGTCCCGGGCCAGCAGGGCGGCCACGGCCTGCTGGGGCGTGTTCATGCGGTGCTTGTCCACGGAGACGAAGATGAAGGCGGTCACCGACAGGCCCAGGGACGCCGGGTCCAGCCGCAGCGAGTAGCCCTGGATGACACCCTCTCGCTCGAGGCGGGCGATGCGCCGCGAGCACTGGCTGGCCGAGAGGGCCACCGTCTCGGACAGGGTTCCCAGGGTGAGGCGGGCATCCTGCTGCAGGGCGTGCAGGATCTTCAGGTCGAAGCGGTCGAGGGAAAGCATTTTTCGTTTTACGCATAATGTATGCAAGATGTTTGCGCATACGCTGGCCGGTAGGAGCGCAAAACGCAACCCCGCCGCGCGCCTCTGCCTCTAGAATGCCGATATTCAACCCAATATCGGCATGGCCCCGGAGGCTTCAGATGGGCGTATCCCTCGACCACGCACGCGAACTCGATCGCCAGGACCCCCTGGCCGGCTTCAAGCCGCACTTCGCCCTCCCCGAGGGCGTGCTCTACCTCGACGGCAATTCCCTGGGCGCCCAGCCTGTGAGCGCCCGCGAGGCGGTCGCCGGCACCCTGGACCAGTGGCGCGACGAGCTGATCAAGGGCTGGAACCAGGGCTGGTTCGATGCCCCGGAACGGCTCGGCAACCTGCTGGCGCCGGTGATCGGCGCCGGCCAGGGCGAGGTGGTCGTCACCGACAACATCACCCTCAACATCTTCAAGCTGCTGGGCTATATCACCGGCCAGCGCACGGATGGCCGGCGGGTGGTGCTCAGCGAGGGCGGCAACTTCCCCACCGATGGCTACATCGCCCAGGGCTTCTGCCGCTTCGGCGACTTCGAGCATCGCTTCCTGCCCGAGGGAGCCGAGCTGGCCGACCACCTGGACGGTGTCGCCGTGGTGGTGCTGAGCCAGGTCAACTACCGCACCGGCCGGCTGCGCGACATGGCGGCGATCACCCGCCAGGTGCACGAGCGGGGCGCGGAGGTCATCTGGGACCTGGCCCACTCCGCCGGGGCCCTGCCGGTGGACCTCAACGCCTGCGGCGCCCGCTATGCCGTGGGCTGCACCTACAAGTACCTCAACGGCGGCCCCGGCGCGCCGGCCTTCCTGTACGCCCATCGCGACCATCAGGGCGGCGGCTGGCAGCCGCTCTCCGGCTGGCACGGCCATGCCGCGCCCTTCGCCTTCGAGGACGACTATGCGCCGGCCGGCGATATCACCCGCTTCCGCACCGGCACCCACTCGGCGCTGATCTACAGCGCGCTGGAGGCCTCGCTGACGATGTGGGCCGACGTCGACATGGCGGCCCTGCGCGAGAAGAGCCTGGCGATGACCGAACTGTTCCGAGACTGCCTGGCCGACCTGCTGCTCGTCCACGGCATCGAGGACATCACCCCGGCGGCGGGGGAGCGGGGCAGCCAGGTGTCGCTGGTGGATACCGAGAACGGCTTCGCCATCGTCCAGGCGCTGATCGCCCGGGGGGTGATCGGTGACTATCGGGAGCCCGGCCTGATGCGCTTCGGCTTCACGCCGCTCTACCTGAGCTTCGAGGACGTCTGGCAGGCGGCCCGTCACTTCCGTGAGATGCTGGAAAGCGGCGAGTATCGGGAACCGCGCTTCCACGTCCGTTCCGCGGTGACCTGAGCAGGAGCGCACGCCATGACCCTGCAGGGCCTGGATCGCGACTATTCCCCCAGCCTGTTCGCCCGTGACGCCGAGGCCACCCTGGCCCGCCAGGCCGCCGAGGGGCGAGCGCTGGCGGCCCGTCGGCGGCCGCTGGCGCTGGTCGACGACGACGAGCCGGCGGCCCGGCTGGAACTCTTCGTGCCCGAAGGCGCGGGGCCCTGGCCGCTGATGGCGTTCATCCACGGCGGCTACTGGCAAGAGCTCGACCATACCGCGACCGACTTCCTGGCCGAGCGCTACCTGAGCCGGGGCATGGCCTTCGCCTCACTGGGCTACGGGCTGGCGCCGGCGACCTCGATCGAGGCCATGGCGACGCAATGCCGGCGTGGCCTGGCGCTCGCCCTGGCGGCGCTGACGGACCGCGGCGGCGCCGGGCGAGTGACCCTGGGGGGCCACAGCGCCGGCGCCCAGCTGGCCTGCCGGGTGGCCGCCGCCGAGGCGGCCGGGCCGGGCGGGGTGGAGATCGCTTCGCTGCTGCTGGTCAGTGGCGTCTATGACCTGACGCCGCTGGTCGACACCTACGTCAACGCGCCGCTGGGCCTCGATCCGGCCCGGGCACGCTCGTTGAGCCCGCTGTTCGACGACCTGTCGCGGCTGCCGCCCCGGCGGGTGGTGATCGCCGAGCGGGATCCGCCCGCCTTCCGGCGCCAGGGCCGCGACTACCATGCCGCGGTGCAGGCCGCGGGCGGCGCCTCGACGCTCAAGGACCGGCCGGGCTGCGATCACTTCGACGTCCTCGACCATCTCTAGGCCGCCGGGAGGCGGCACACCACAACAACGACAGCGGAGTCGCGACACGACTCCTCGGGATCTCATCGTCATGACCAAGACAAGAGCGCAGTTCTCTTCCCGCTTCGGCTTCCTGATGGCCGCGGCCGGCGCCGCCGTGGGCCTGGGCAACGTCTGGAGCTTTCCCTCCATGGCCGCCAACAACGGTGGCGGGGCCTTCCTGCTGCTGTACCTGGTGATGGCCTTCATCCTCGCCTATCCGGCGCTGATGGCCGAACTGACTCTGGGGCGCTACGCCCAGAGCGGCATCATCGCCGCCATGAGCCGGGTCGGCGGGCCCGGCGGGGCCGGTCGCCTGGGGGCGGCCATCGGCGGGCTGGCCATCCTCACCGCCTGCCTGGGCCAGGCCTTCTACGCCATCGTCACCGGCTGGCTGATCGGCGACACCCTGATCCCGCTGCTCGACCTGCTGGGCCTGGAGGCCTGGGCGACGCGCCTCGACGGGGCCGGCTTCTGGAAGGACTGGGGGCTGGCCAGCCTGGCCATGCTGGTGACCGTCGGCGTGGTACTGGCCGGCGTCAACAAGGGCATCGAGCGTTGGTCCAAGCGCCTGATGCCGCTGCTGATCGTGCTGATGCTGGCGCTGATCGGGGTAGTCATGACCCTGCCCGGCGCCACCACCGGGCTCGCCGCCTACCTGGTGCCGGATGTCTCCCAGGTGTCCGGCCAGCTGGTGGTGGACGCCATGGGGCAGGCCTTCTTCTCGCTGTCCATCGGTGTCGGCGCCATGGTGATCTACGGCTCCTACCTGAGCCGTGAGGCCAGCCTGCCGAAGACCGGCGCCCAGGTGATGTTCATCGACATGGGCGTGGCCTTCATCGCCGGCCTGCTGATCGTGCCCTCGATGTTCGTGGCCGACGAGCTGGGCGTGGACATCTTCGACGCCGGCGGCCAGTTGCAGAGCTCCTCGACGCTGCTGTTCGACGTAATGCCGGCGATGTTCGCCCAGTTGGGCGGCCTGGGGGCCGGCCTGGAGATCCTGTTCTTCGCCCTGCTGGCGATCGCCGCCCTGACCTCCATGTTCCCGGTGCTGGAGGTGCCGGTGGCGACCATCGTCGAGACCGGCCGGGTCTCGCGGGGGCGGGCGACCCTGCTGATGGGGGCGGTGATTTTCGCGATCTCCACGCTGATCCTGATGAACTTCGAGGTGCTGTTCGGCTGGGCGATCACCGTCACCATCACCTACAACATGCCGCTGATCGGCGCCCTGGTGTGCCTCTACGTGGGCTGGCTGCTGTCCCGCAACGCCAAGCTGCAAGAGCTACGCCGGGGCTCACCGGAGATCGAGGACACCCTGTTTTGGAAGCTGTGGCCCTGGTACATCCGCTTCGTCTGCCCGGTGCTGCCCCTGGTGGTCCTCGTCAACAGCCTCTAGGAGGCCTGGCTCGCCGCGTCGGGGGAGGGGTTGTCCCGGGCGACGGTGGCTGCTTGACTGGCGAGGGCCGCGGGATCGCGGTCCTCGTCTGCCACCGGGAGTCTCTGCATGTCGCCACCCCTGACGCGCCACAATCGTCCCCGCCAGGTCCTCGACGCCGTTCAGGCGGCCAACGCCGCCCTGGACGAGGGCGACCGCCACGCCAAGTACGCCAAGCTGGCCGAGTCGCCCTATCGCTTCTTTCGCGGCACCAACCATCTCTACTGGCGGGACGTCTGGCACGACTGGCGTTTCGCGCTGTTCGGCGGCCTGCCGGAGACCCAGACCTGGCTACAGGGTGATGCTCATGCCTACAACTTCGGCGCCTATGGCCACCATGACGATGCCGTGCGCTACGGCATGGACGATTTCGACGACGCCATGATCGGCGACTACCAGTATGACCTGTGGCGCCTGGCCATCAGCCTGGTGCTGGATGCCCGGGAGAATACCGGCCTGTCCGGCAAGGGGATTCGCAAGGCGCTCAAGGCGCTGGTCACCAGCTACCATGACGAGCTGGCCGGCCACGTGGAGGGCGAGGTGCCCGGCGCGGTGACCCTGGCCACCGCCAGGGGGCCGCTCGAGCCCTTCATGAAGAAGGTGGGCAGGAAGAAGAGCCGGGCGAAGATGCTCGACAAGTGGACCGTCGTGACCGACGACGGCCGGCGCTTCGCCGAGCGCCCCGACAAGCTGGCGGCCCTGCCGGCGCACCTGGCCAGCCAGCTGCGCAAGGCCGTCGAGGAGGAGTATCGCCAGACCCTGGGCGGTGTTCGGCACGAGGTCGAGGAGGATCACTTTCGCGTCAAGGACATGACCCGGCGGCTCGATGCCGGCACGGGCTCGCTGGGCCTCGAACGCTTCTACGTGCTGATCGAGGGCGGTCAGGACCATGAGCACGACGACGTCATCCTCGACGTCAAGCAGCAGACTCCGCCGGAGGGCTGGGGGCTGATGGACGGCGCCGAGAAGCGCGCCTGGCGACGCGCCTTTCCCCACGAAGGGGTGCGCCACGCGGCGGCCTTCAAGGCCATCGCCGAGCACCCCGACCCCTACCTGGGCTGGCTGCACCTGGGCGATACGGTGTTCTCGGTGCGTGAGCGCTCGCCCTACAAGGAGGACTTCCCGACCCACAAGCTCGACGGCGCCAAGCCTTACCGCCAGCTGGTCAAGCAGTGGGGGCGCATCCTGGCCCGGGAACACCTGCGCGGCGCCCATGCCCTGAACCACGACGATCCCGGGTGCTTCGCGCGTTCCGTCGTTACCTGCGTCGAGGGTCGGCTCGAGCGCTGCGTGGACATGGTGACGACCCTGGCGGTCAGCTATGCCGACACCGTGCGCCAGGACTATCGCACCTTCCTGGCATGGCACGACGAGCCCACCTCATAAGCGGTTGGTGGCGCCTGTGGTGGGCGGGCCTTGGGACAACTTCGGTTGGCTGCATCTGGCCCTGGAGCGCCTCGTGCGCTCTGGGGCGCTGCAAGGTGGAGAACACGTCTTACGCGGATTGGTACAGGGCCACAGGGCTCGGCGATGGCCGGTCGGGCGGTTACCATCGAGGCACCTTCATCAGCGATCGGAGAAACGTCCATGAGCGACTACCTGCTGGACGAGCACGGCCTGAGCCCGGGCAAGATCTACCGGCTCTTCGCGGGCAGCATCTGCCCCCGGCCCATCGCCTGGGTCTCGACCCGGGACGCCGCAGGCAACGACAATCTGGCGCCGTTCTCCTTCTTCAACGTGGTGAGCGTGAATCCGCCGGTGCTGGGCTTCTCGCCGCTGCTCGACGGCGACGGCAACGCCAAGGACACCATCCACAACCTGGACGAAGTGGCGGAGTGCGTGGTGCACATCGGCGGCGAGGGGCTCGTGGAAGAACTGAATGCCACCAGCGCGGGCTTGCCTCGCGATGAGGACGAGTTCACCCATGCGGGGCTCGACAAGCACTCGATGCCGGGCGTGTCGGTGCCGCGGGTGGCGGGCGCACCGGTGGCCTTCGGCTGCCGCCTGCGCGAGATCATCCGCTTCGGCGATCAGCCCCTGGCCGGCAACTTGGTGCTCGCCGAGGTGGTGTCGATCCACGTCGACGATGCCCTCTGGGACGGCCGCCACGTCGACCGCGAGGGCCTCAGGCCCATCGGGCGCATGGCCGGCAACGACTATGCCCGCACCACGGATCTCTTCGTGGTGGAGCGTCCGGCCTCGGGCGGCGCCATGAGTCAGAAGCAAGGCGGCCGGTGAGCCGACGCATGGAGACCGAGCGTGTCGACCTCGATGCCCCAATCGGCGTGATCGCCGATACCCACGGCACCCTGCGCGACGAGGCGCTGGCGCTGCTCGAGGGCAGCGGGCTGATCCTGCATCTCGGTTACCCCGGCATTACCGTCATCACTTCGAGTGCGAGGCGAACTGCCGAAACGAGATACTAGACCGGTGCTTGCCGGGTTCGGTCACACGCTAACGCCTTGGCTTCGGCTTGAGCATTCATCGGGAGGTGGCGGTCAGTGCGCGCTGCGGCGCACAGCAAAGATGCCCTTCTCCCGGCACGGTGATGACTTGGCTCCCGGGGATAGCGAGGGCCGCCTCCACGAAGTTATGGGGTGGTACCGTTTTATCATCGGCGCCGAACAGGAACACTCTTTCCACCCCTTCGCGCCAATTGGCCTGAGCGGCCGGATTGAGCGAGTCGAACAATCGAGTGTGACCATGAAGATCGGCCCAGGCCTCTGTGTCCACCGGGGTTGCCAGGGCCAGAACTCGGTCCGCACGTGCGAGGTGCTCCGCCAAGAGCAACGCGAGCACGCCGCCACCGGAATGTCCCACCAGCGTCAGTGACTCGATCGTCTCATTGGCGTCCAACCAGGTTTCGGCAGCCTCGACCAGCGCGTCCAGTACCTCCTCAGAGTAGCGCGAGAACGTCCATAGCGCGGGATGACAGGGGGGAGTGGGCCCAAGGCCAAAATAGCAGGGGCGCCCCAGATAAAGGGCCGGCCCCGGGTCTTGGAGCATCCAACGACGCACCAGTGGATTTCGTGGAGTGGGATCCTCGGATACTCGTGTGCCGCCGGCTAGCCACGGGCGCCCGTCTCCCTCGAGGTAGAGTCTGGCACGCTGGCTCGTCGTGCGATGTGCGATGGCCAGCAGGTCAAACTCGCCGCCCTGGACGATGCTCACCCGAATGTCCGGGCGTGAAGCAAGGGAGTCACGGAGTTCGTCATGATATTGAGGCGTCAGGGTACAGCTCGATAACAGGGCGAGGCACCCCAGCCAGAAGAACAGGACCGGCAGCTTGGCTGCCGGCCCTGGTGCTTTCTCGGTCATTCGCGCAGCAACACTCAGAATTCTTGGCGGAACTGTAACTCTACGCCATATTCTGCATAGTCGCTGTGGCCGAACAGCGCCTCGCCGTTCATCGACAGAGTGCGATTCAGCCCCAGGCCTTTGGAGAGTCCCACGCCCAAGCGACCGTAATCATTGTCCGAATCCGGGGTCTCAACGTTGAAGACATTGTTGGGTGAGTTGACGAAGGCCGTAGCGACGGATGAGCCGGAGTTCTTGAACTCATGCTCCCAGGCTAGCGACAGCGTTCCGGTCAGGCTCTCGGTCATTTGATAGGCGGCACTGGCTCCCAGCTCGGAGGTCAGCGATTCGAGGCGGTTATCGCCGATGCGCAGTGCCGTGGCGGTGCCGCTTTCCTCGAATCCGTCAATCTCGACATGGATGTAGTTGAGATAGGCGAAGGGCTGAACCATCAGCCGGCGATTAAGGTTGTAGTCGCGAAGCAGGCCCAGTGAGGCGAAGGTCGCCTCGCCATCGGTATTGCCGTGAGCGGTACCGAAGCCCGTGTCGCGCTCGGTGTCGAAATCCACCCAGCTGTAGCCCAGGCTGGCCTCCAGGTACGTGTCGGGCATCAGAGTCCGGGAGCCATACAAGGTCAGACCGTAGGTGTCGCTGTCGGTGCCTCCGGAAGACTGGTCAAAATCGGCATCGCTGGTTGCGTAATTGAGCGAAGCCCCCAGCTGGGTCTTGTCATTGAGATAGCGATCGACACCCGCTACCAGTGAATAAGTGGAGGAGTCGAAACCGTTGGCTTCGGCGGTGGTGTCCTGGTCGCCATGGGTGTACTTACCACGGAGGAAGTAGCCCACTCCCCCAAGGTCACCGGAGGCGGCCCCACCCCGTAGCTCTCGCATCTTGGCGGTGGTGTCGGAGTTCAGCGCGATGTTGCCGTCGTAGTAGTCCATCAGGTTGATATCGGCTACGTTGGCGCCTGCCTGCCGCAGGAGCGCCAGGCGGTTACGCAAGGTGCTCATCACCGCCCGGCTGTTCTGCATCGCGGTCTGCAGCATCTGATTGACTTGGTACTGCGTCAGCTGGCGGTATTCCTCCGCAGTCTTCGTCTCGCCGGCCACTTCCTGCAGTTCTTCGCTCGATGAATTCGCCAGCGCGGCGCAGATCGATGCCACCTTGCCGCTGGCATTGCTACAATCGACCCCGATCACCGGCGCCGTGCCCTGTGTGATCTCGGCCACGAGGCTGGCGAGTTCACCGGTCAAGGCATTGAGAGCATCGGCATCGTCATAGACACTGCGGAGCGCATCGATGTCCATCACGGTCCCCCCCGAGGCCAGCGCCAGCTCGCTGTAATCCCCTTGGGTGGTGCCGTACCCCGTCGCTATTTTGTATCCCTGCACCTTGATGATGCGACCCTGATCGTCCCTGACATAGGCATGGCCGGTCTTGGGGTCCGCGCCCACCACGGCCACGGCTTCACGTCCCTTCAGGTCGGTAAACACCTGATCGACCACCGCATGGACCACGGTGTTGTTCTGAGCCAGCTGGTCCTGGATATAGGCCTTGTCCAGCTCAGTCATACCTTGCGGCAAGTGCCCGGTCTCCAGGCTGGTGGTGTCGTTATCGCGGTCCTCATCGGAGATCAGCATGATGGAGGAGCCGGCGCTACCGCGGAAGGTGAAATTGCGATAGGTGTAGTCGATGGCCCGGTAACCGTCTTCGGTACCCCCGCTGGTGTTCAGCTCTGCGGTCGCGGCGTCGAACTCGGAAGCATCCCCCCAGACATCGGCCGGGGTATTACCCAGCAGGAAGTGGCGGTAGAGCGCTGCCCCTGTTTCACGCCCGGCTTCATTGGTCGCCGAATCTGCGGAGGCACTGCCGCCGAAGCCGACCAGGCCATATTGGTTGAGGGTGACATTCTGTTCTTGGAGCAACTGGTCCAGGTTGCTGACGTAGGAGCCGATGAAGGCATGCTCGCCGGACATGGAGCCTGATTCATCGATCACCACGGCCATGTCAAGCGTGGCAGAGCCGGCTGCTTGGCCATGGGCCTGGCCGGCGATGGTGGCACCGATGGCGACGGCCAACCAAGAAGGCTTGAAGTGTTTCATTGTTGAGTTCCCTGTGATGTTCCCTGTTCAAATCCTTGACGGGGGCTGGTGCGCAGCTGGCCTGCGGCTGCTGCACCACCGGCGAGGCGGTCAGGCCGGCCGGATGTGCTTCGCTTGTGGTACGACTCTTTTTATTGCCCCCGCCCTGAAGCGGACATGGCGCGAACCTGAGGCAATGGTGAACTGGCTCTGCTCGACATCCATGTCAGTGAAGTCGTTTATTCAGCACAAGCGAAACTGGTTTAGCTTATATAGTCATGCTGCATAAAACCAATTAGCGAAGGTTGTTAAATACTTCACTTTTTGTAGGAAAAAGCAGACAGTCTATGCAAGAGATCCGCTCATATCGCACGCCCGCTATTAGGGAAATCGAACAAGGTGGGTCTCATGGCAGAGCAAGGCTCTCTACCCGGCTGGTCATGACGGGATCAGGTCGGGCAGCCTGCCTTGGCGGGAGTTATTGTGCTCATGGCGAGGAGGCAGACCTGGGCACCAGGTTGCGCAGATCCTTGGTCTTGTCGTCTGGGGATAGTCGCTCCAGGACCTCTCAGTACGGCCTTTACGAGATATCCACGGCCGCTGGGCAAGATCAGGCACGCCAGTTCGATGGGAACGTTCTCATGGAGTGCGTCACTTTTGTGTTTGACGCCCCGATCGGGGTGATCGCCGACACCCACGGCACGCTGCGCGACGAGGCGCTGGCGCTGCTCGAGGGCAGCGGGCTGATCCTGCACCTCGGCGACGTGGGCAGCCGGGACCGGGACGAGGCAATCCTCGCGCGGCTGGCCGAGCTGGCGCCGGTTTACGCCGTGCGCGGCAACGTCGATACCGCCGCCTGGGCCGAGCGGCTGCCCTGGCATCTGGACCTCGCGATCAACGGCTGGCGGCTGCACCTGGTGCACGATATCGCCGACTTCGACGTCGCCACCTCCTGCGATGCCGTGCTCCACGGCCACTCCCACAAGGCGCGCAACGAATGGCGCGACGGCCGGCTGCTGTTCAATCCCGGCGGTGCCGGCCGTCGCCGCTTCTCGCTGCCGCTGACCCTGGGGAAGCTGTGGGCCGACGAGCGGGCCCTGCGCGGCGCCACCCTGCATCTGCCGCTGTGATCCGCCTCCGGTGTCCCATCCCCGGCGTCTTTACCTAGACTGATGACAAACACGGCCGCTCCGGGGAGTGGATGCGATGGGCGCGATCATCGACCGCGACGCCTTCTCGGTGTCGGACTATCAGCGCTTCGGCAAACGCCTGCGGGACAGCGTCGAGGTGCTACGCGAGCTGCTCGCCCAGCCGGGCTTCGGGGCGGGGCTACCCAGCATCGGCGCCGAGCTGGAGGCCTACATCGTCGACGACCGGGGCCGAGTCGCGCTGCTCAATCAAGCCCTGGTCGAGGCCCTGCAAGACCCCCAGCTGCAGCTGGAGCTCAACCGCTTCAACATCGAGTACAACCTGGCGCCGCTGCCGCTCGCGGGCGGCCCGCTGCAGGCCCTGGAGCGCCAGCTGCTCGAGGCCCTGGCGCGGCTCGAGGCGGCCGCGGCGCCTCACCGGGCCCACGTGGTGCCGATCGGCATCCTCCCCACCCTGCGCCGGACGGACCTGGGGGAGCACGCCATGAGCGACCTGCCGCGCTATCGCGCCCTGGAGCAGGGCCTCAAGCGGCTGCGCGGCGCGCCCTTCGATGTCGAGATCCGCGGCGAGGACAGCGTGCGGGTCAGCAGCGACCATGTGGTCCTGGAGGGGGCCAACACCTCCTTCCAGCTCCATTTGCGGGTGCCCCCCGAGCGCTTCGCCGCGACCTTCAACACCGCCCAGGTCGTCACCCCGCTGGTGCTGGCGCTCTCCGCCAATTCACCGCTCTTCCTGCAGCGCCGGCTGTGGGACGAGACCCGCGTCGCCCTGTTCAAGCAGGCGGTGGACTGCCGGATGCGCGGTGCCGACCGCTGGCAGCAGCCGGGGCGGGTGAGCTTCGGCCAGGGCTGGGTGCGCGAGGGCGCCGGCGAGCTGTTCGCCGAGGCGGTGGCCCTCTACCCGCCGATCCTGCCGCTCACGTCCGACGCCCGTCCCGAGGATCCTCCGCCCGGCACCACGGCGCCGGGGCTTTCCGAGTTGCGGCTGCACATGGGCACCGTCTGGTCCTGGAACCGGGCGGTCTACGATCCCGCCGATGGCGGCCACCTGCGGGTAGAGATGCGCGCCCTGCCGTCGGGGCCGACCGCCGTGGACATGGTGGCCAACGTGGCCCTGCTGCTGGGGCTGGTGGCCGCCCTGCGCGACGACATCACCGAGTGGCTGAGCGCCATGCCGTTCCGCTATGCCGACTACAACTTCTATCGCGCCGCCCAGTCGGGGCTGGACGCCCGGCTGATGTGGCCGCATCGCAAGCACCATCGCCTGGAGGAGACGCCGGTGGTGACGCTGCTCGAACGGCTGCTGCCCGAGGTCCCGCGGGGGCTGCGTGCCCTGGGCGTGGCGGATGCCGACAGCCATCGCTACCTCGGAGTGATCGCCGAGCGCCTCCAGGCGCGGACCAGCCCTGCCCGCTGGCAGCGTCGGAAGCTGACGCATCTCGAAGCGCAGGGCCTGTCCCGCGGCAAGGCCTGTCATCGACTGCTCGACGCCTACCGCACGGCGGCGGCAACCAACCGGCCGGTGGCGCGCTGGCCGCAGGAGGAGTGAATGGAGGGACTGTCGCTGCCGGTCATCACCGATCCACCGGATGACCATCGCGAAGTCGAGGCCTGGCTCCAGACCCTCGGCGGGCCCGTCTGGCTCATGCTCGAGGGGGAGGATGACCGGTGCTGCCGGGTGGTCACCACCCTGCTGCACGGCAACGAACCCTCCGGCACCCTGGCGCTGCACCGCTGGCTGGTGGAGCGCCCTCGGCCCCGTACCCGGCTGGTGGTGTTGCTGGCCAACGTCCGGGGAGCGCTGTCGCATCCGGCCTTTACCCATCGCCATACCCCGGACGACCGGGATCTCAATCGCTGTTTCCAGCCCCCCTTCGACGGGCCGGCCGGGGAGCTTGCCTGGGCCATCATCCAGGACCTGGAGGCCTGGGCGCCGGAATGCATCATCGACCTCCACAACACCTCCGGCAACGGGCCCGGCTTCGCCGTGAGCACTCGTCGCCACCCGGTCATCGAGACCCTGACCGGGCGTTTATGCGAGCAGTTGGTCGTCACCGACCTGCGGCTGGGCAGCCTGATGGAGCTGCCGCTCTGGAGGCCGCGGCTGGCGGACTGTCCCGTCTTCACCCTCGAGTGCGGCGGCGCCCTGCAACCCGCCGCCCGTGACGTGGCCGAGGGTCTGTATCGGCTGCTCGCTGAGTGTCCGGACCTGACGGCCCTGCCCGCTGCTTCGGGGCTCGAGGTGCTGGTGCATCCGCTGCGGGTGGAACTGCGACCCGGGGCCAGCGTCGCCTACGACCGCTCGCCCTGTCCCGACGTGGACGTGACGCTCTGGGCGCGGATCGACGAGCACAACCGTGGCGTGACCACTCCGGCCGCCACCCTCGGCTGGCTGGGCCCCAGGGGCCTTTCCTGCCTGCAGGCGCGTGACGGGGAAGGCCGGGAGCATGTCGGGGAGCTGCTCTGCGTGCGGCAGGGACGGCTCCATGCTCGCCGCCCGCTGCGCCTGTTCATGGCCACCACCAACAGCGATATCGCCCGCAGCGATTGCCTCTTCTATGCGGTTCCTTTCGCGTAGGCGAGGCGACCATCGAGAGTCCCGGAGGCCCCTTTACCATGAGCGCCTCGACGCCCCTGACCACGCCGGACGGCCGCTACCCAGTGGTGCGCGGCCGCCTCTGGCGCTGCACGAATCCCGAACTGCCCGAGGCGCAGCGCCAGGCGTGGATGATGAGCCAGTCGCCTGACTGGCGAGCTGTCCAGGCTTGCCCCCCTCCTGGTGCCGTGGACTATGCTGGGAAGCAGGCCGCGGTATGGCCTTGATTGATCGTTGGAAATTCTCAGGAGGCATGCATGGCACACATGATTTCCTTCGCCAGGGGCGCCTCGTGCACCTTGACTGCTGCCTTGTTGCTGGCGGCGGGGCCCGTCCTGGCAAGTGAAGGGCACGATCTGACTTTCTCAGGGGACGGCACCTTCGTGGCCCCGCATGGAGGCCAGGCCATTCAGGTGGCGCTCTACGATGTGACGGCCGGGGAGGTCGTGGCTACCGACGTCGGCACGGTGTCGGCAGACGAGCCGCCGGCCTTTTCCTTCACCTTCACCGGGGCCCTGAAGGAGGACCGGCTCTATGATGTGCACTACTGGATCGACTCCAACTTCGGCGGCGGCAGCGAAGGCAGCTGCGATCCGGTCAACGTCGATCACCAGTGGCGCGTGGCGCTTACCGATATCAGCGAGTCGCTCACTGTCGAGGTGATCCACGATCCTGCCGAGCAGGCACCCGTCTGCACCAGTTTCGAATAACCCGCTGACTGCTCCTCGGGTCAATCAACTCAGCGCGAAGGGCACCTCGCCGGCTTCGTGGGCCAGTAGCCACTGCTTGCGGCCGAGGCCGCCGGCATAGCCGGTGAGGCGGCCGTCACTGCCGATTACCCGATGGCAGGGCACCACGATGGCCAGCGGGTTCTTGCCGTTGGCCGCCCCCACCGCGCGCTGGCCGCCGCGGCAGTGCAGCTGTTCGGCGATTTCGGCATAGCAGCGGGTCTCGCCGAAGGGAATGGTGGCAAGTGCCTGCCAGACGCGCCGCTGGAAGTTGGTTCCCTCGGGCGCGAGCGGCAGGTCGAAGGCGTGGCGGGTGCCGGCGAAGTACTCGTCGAGCTGGGCGCGGGCCTGCTCGGTGGCCGCGCCGGGACGGGCCGGCTCCTCGGCCTCCCTCACGAAGGCGATCTCGGTGAGGCCGTCGGCGCTGGCGCGCAGGCGGATCAGGCCGAGGGCGTCGGATTCCGGTGGGCGATAGTAGTCCAGGGCGTGGTCCGTCATCGTCGTGGCTCTCTGTTGAGGCGACCCGGGTCGCGGGGCGTGTCTTTTCAGTCTAGCCGCTGCTCCCCGCCGAACCGAATGAAAAAGGGCCCCGCCGGCAGCTGCCGGCGGGGCCCTTCGCGTGGCGGTGACGGGTCACACGAGCTCGCGGTGCTCGCGCTTGGCAGCCCGGCGGTCGCGCAGCACGGCGCGGCAGATCAGCACCAGCACGCCCAGGGTCAGGGCGGGCCAGACGAGCACATAGAAGCCGTAGAGCAGGGTCATGGTCGTTCTCCTCATGGCGACGCCGATGGCCGGCGCCACGGTGGATGGTGTCCGGCTCAGCGCTGGCCAGCCAGGGTGGCGGAGGTCGGCGCCGCAGCCTGGCCAGGTGCCGCCGCGGGCTCGGCGTGGGCCTGGTCGTAGTCGCCTACCCGCTCGCCGATGGTGGCGAAGTCGAAGCGCTCCTGGCGGCTCGCCAGGCTCATCACCACGCACACCAGGGTGCTGGTACCGTAGGCGGTCAGTGAGGCCAGCAGCACGGTGTACTCGCGCAGGAAGCCGGTGGCGAAGACCAGCATCGCCAGCAGGGCGAGGCCGCCGGCGAGAAAGCCCATCGCGCGGCCGAGGAAGCCGAAGGCCATCAGGCCGATGATCACGCCGCCGCCGATGCTCGCCAGCAGCTCGAAGAGCAGGCCGGTGGCGCCGTCGAGCGGCAGCCACTCGAAGCGCGCCAGGCAGAACATCACCATGGCCACCAGCACCGAGGTGGTGAAGGCGGCGTTGGTGATGCGATCCCAGAAGCAGCTGGCGATCACCGGGAAGACGATGGCGCCCCACAGCGCGCCGACGAAGACCAGCATCACCAGGATATCCAGCGAGAAGCTGGCGAAGACGATGCCCACCGCGGTGGCCACGATCATGGTCAGGCGGCCGACCAGCAGCATGCGCTGGGGGTTGGCCTTGCCTCGGGCGAGGTTCTTGCCGTAGACGTCGGCCATCATGATCGCCGACAGCGCCGAGAGATCGGAGTCGGCGGTGGAGGAGAGCGAGCCGATCACCAGGATGAAGAACAGCGCGATGAACACCGGCGGCAGGTAGCCCGAGACCATCTGCGGGATCAGGTTGTTCATGTCACCGTTCAGGGGCTCGATGCCCAGCGTCAGCGCCATCAGCCCGATCATGCCGAGGCCGATGACGATGGCGCCGTAGCCCACGGTGGCGGTGAGGAAGGTCGGCTTGATGTGCTCCTCGTTCACCGCGAACAGGCGCTGGGAGATGGTCTGGTTGCCGATGGCGTAGGCCAGCACGGCGACGAAGAAGGGCGCACCCTGGTGGAGGATGGCGTCCATCGAGAAGAAGTCGGCCTGCTCGACCGTCAGGTTGTCGAGGCCGGCGACCAGCTCGCTGGGGCCGCCCATGGCGAAGAACACCGCGGGAATGATCACCACGGCGATGGCCATCAGCGCCACCAGCTGGGCGAAGTCGGTCATCACCGAGGCGCGAAATCCCGACCACAGGGTGTAGAGCAGCACGCCGACGCCGGCGATGATCACTCCGGCCTGGAAGGAGAGCGGCGAGAGCACCGAGACCAGGGCGCCGGCGGCGGTGAAGTTGACCATCAGGCTGATCACGCTGCCGAGCACGTTGGAGAGCGCCAGGATCAGCTGGCTGGAGCTGCCGTGGCGGGCGTGGATCAGCTCGCCCAGGGTGTGAGCATTGGGGGCGAGCTTGCGGAAGCGCCGGCCGAACGGGTAGATGAAGAGGATCATCAGCGCCCCCCAGAGCCCGTAGTGGATGGGGCCCGAGACGCCGTAGGTGTAGCCGGAGGTGGCGGCGGCGTAGAAGGACGCGGCCCAGATCCAGGTGGCGGTCATGCTGGCCGCGCCGATGCCGAAGCCGATGCGGTGGTTCGAGACCATGAAGGCGTCGGCGTCTTCCTTCTTCTTGCGGATGCCGAGCGTGAGCAGGTAGGTGCCGCCATAGAAGGCGAGCATCAGCAGGATGACGGTCAGGGTCGAGAATTGATGGAGCGATGCGCTGTTCAAAAGCAGTCCCTCGGTGAGTGGAAAGGGCGCGTCACGGGGTGGCCGCGCAGGGGGCGGCTGCCCGACGCGATGGTCGGTCAGGGGAGGGGGGATCGCGCACGCGGCGTCGGTATCGGGCCTGAGGCCGATAGGGTCTGTATCAACGCGTCTAGATCAGCGCTCAAGGCAAGCGCGACTCAAACAGCGCGGTCTGTCAGCAGACGGTGCAGAGGCGCACGGGCCGTCGGTGGCGGCGCCGCGTGGCGTTACCCGGGGAAGGAGCGGGCTGGCGGCGGGCGGCGCGGCATGCAGCGGCCCTGTTCGGCGTAGTGGGGCGACATGGATTCCTTCTCTATCGATGGCGTCGGCGACGGACAGTCGAAAGTGCCGGCGATCCAGTCTGCGGTGAAGCGAGACCAGTCGGTCACGGAGGTGACCGCCTCGAAGGCGCGGTGGGGAGACCGCGTCGAGGCGACATTACCCTACTGGCCCGGCGAGAAGATGTCCAATCTGTCACGAGATGGCGGGCAATTGCGTCCAGCGTCTCGAAAAACGAGCAACGCCTCGCCGGGGCGAGGCGCGTGGCGCAAGCGGCGGCCCGTCCGGGCGCTCAGCGCGTCGAGGCCGTGACGCTTCCCCACAGCACCAGCCCGGCGGCCAGCGGCAGTCGCCAGTCCGGCGAAGTGACCCCGGCGATCACCAGGAAGAGGGTAGCCAGCACCGGCACGGCGTGGGCCAGGTTGCCCAGCCGATGCGCCTGCGGGTCGCCGAGGGCGCGGTCCCAGGCGAGCATGGCGATGCCGTAGGGGCCCAGGCCCAGGGCGGCGGTGGCCAGCAGCTCCCGTGACGAGGGCAGCTCGCTCACCCCTTCCAGCGCCAGGCTGGCGATGCCGGTCATGACGCTGGCGATCAGCAGCAGGTGCGGCATGCGCTCGCCGAAGCGGAAGCTCGGGACCTGGCTCGCCAGCGAGAAGAGGGCCCAGCACAGCGCCGTGCCGAAGGCCAGCAGGTAGCCGCCCCAGGCGCCGGAAACGCCGCTGCTCAGTGCCTGGGGCACCACCAGCAGGGCGGCGCCCGAGAAGGCCAGCAGCGCGCCGCCGAGGGTGGCCAGTGGCAGGCGCCGCAGCACCATCCAGCGGCTCGCCAGCAGGAAGATGACCGGCCAGGTGTAGGTGATCAGCGCGGCCTCGGCGGGCGGCGCCAGGGAGAAGGCGGCGAAGCAGGCGCCCACGGCCCCGGCCATCAGCAGCGCGCCGAGGAGGTTGATCGCCACGCCCTGGATCCGCGTGGGCATGGCCGCGCGCGGCCGCCGGCGGCGCGCCATGGGCAGGGTGCCCAGCGCGCCGGCCAGCAGCGCCATGGCCGAGAGGCGCAGCGGCGGCAGGTCGCCGGCGGCAATCATCAGCAGCGGCACCAGCGCCCAGAGGATGATGGCCAAGCCGGCGGCGCCGGCACCAGGCCAGGGAAAACGGGAAACGCCTAACGTATGGCCCAGCATGATCGCTACCTCCTTGCCCAGTGAGTGACGAGGGCATGCTATCCGGTCCATGCTCATCACAAAATCAATCCTTATTGATGCGACCTATCAAGGATGGTGATGTATATGCGCGCCCCGACCCTCGACCTCGGCCTGTTACGAACCCTGGTGGCGGTGGCCGATACCGGCAGCGTGACCGCTGCTGCGAGACGCCTGGCCTACACCCAATCCACCGTCAGCATGCAGCTGCAGCGCCTGGAGAGCGCGCTGGGCGTGACCCTGCACGAGCGCGAGGGGCGGCGGCTGCGCTTCACTGCCGAGGGCGAGCGGCTGCTCGGTCATGCCAGGAAACTGCTGCTGCTCAACGACGAGGCGCTCGCCGACATGCGCACGCGCCGGGTCACCGGCGATCTCAACCTAGGCATCCCCGAGGACTACGCCAGCCTGCTCACCTCGGTGTTCTCCTGGTTTCACCAGCTCTACCCCGAAGTGCGCCTGCAGGTGACCTGTGGCACCAGCGCCCACCTGATGGAGCAGGTGCGGGCCGACGAGCTGGATCTGGCGCTGGTGACCCGCCAGCGCCGCTCGCCGGGCGGTGAGTTCATCCGTCGCGAGCCGCTCGCTTGGGCGGTGGGCCTGCAGCACCAGCCTTCGCTGACCGACCCCCTGCCGCTGGCGCTCTACTCACTGGGCGCCGACCTGTTCAGGGAAGTGGCCGAGCAGTCGCTGGCCGCGGCGGGCCGCGACTGGCGAGTGGCCTACACCAGCCAGTCGATGGTCGGCCTGGGCCCGGTGGTGCAGGCGGGCCTCGCCATCGTGGTGGTAACGCGCAGCATGCTGACGCCCCAGCTGCGCGCCTTGGACGAGTCGAGCGGCCTGCCGGCGTTGCCGGCCGTGGAGCTGGCGCTGCACCGCGCCGCCCGGCGACCCACCGAGCCCGCCCGGCGCCTGGCCGAGCTGATCCGTGAGGAGCTCGCCCTGGGGGAGGGGTGAGGTGCAGGACAATGGCCGTGGCGGCGTTGACCTCCCTGCTCGAGGCGACACGGCGCGGCCAGGGGGGCGGTTAGTCGGGTCTGGACGTGGCGTTGTCGCCTAAACTCAGGGTGTCACTGGCCGTTCTCGACGGGGGCGGTATATGGGGTCGATCATCGAACGTGATGCCTTCACGGCAGCCGATTTCCGGCTGTTCAGCAGGCGCCTCAGGGCCAGCCTGGGCATCCTCCGGGAGTGGCTGGCCCAGCCGGGGGCCGGTACCGGCCCCGTGACGATTGGGGCGGAGCTGGAAAGCTATCTTGCCGATGATGGCGGCCGGGTGCTGAATATCAATCAGGCGCTCCTGGACGAGCTGCAGGATCCCCAGCTGCAGCTCGAGCTGAACCGCTTCAATATCGAGTACAACCTTGCTCCCCTGTCGCTCCAGGGGGGGCCGCTGCATGCCCTCGAGCAGCAGCTGCTGCAGGTGTTGGCGCGGTTGCAGGCAGCCGCCAAGCGCCACCAGGGGCGAGTTGTCCCCATCGGCATCCTGCCTACCCTGCGTGCCGAGGACCTCGGCGAACATGCCATGACCGATCTGCCGCGCTACCGGGCCCTCGAGCGAGAGCTCAAGCGCCTGCGCGGCGAGGATTTCAGCGTCGAGATCCATGGGGACGATACCATCAAGGTCAGCAGCTCCCACGTGGTGCTGGAGGGGGCCAATACCTCCTGCCAGCTCCACCTGCGCGTCTCTCCCGAGCGCTATGCCGATACCTTCAACGCCATCCAACTGGTCACCCCGCTGGTGCTGGCACTCAGTGCCAATTCGCCGCTGTTTCTGCAGCATCGCCTGTGGGAAGAGACCCGCATCGCCCTGTTCAAGCAGTCGGTGGACTGCCGCATGCGCAACCGTGGGCGCTGGCGTCAGCCGTCCCGCGTGGCCTTCGGCCAGGGCTGGGTGCGTCGCGGTGCCTGGGAGCTGTTCGCCGAGACGGTTGCCCTGTATCAGCCGATCATGCCCGTGAACAGCGAGGGGCCGTTCGGCGGCTGGCAGCCCGGCACCAGTGCCCCGGCCCTACCGGAGCTACGCCTGCATATGGGTACCGTCTGGCCCTGGAATCGGGCCGTCTACGATCCTGCCTTCGGCGGACACCTGCGGGTGGAGATGCGTGCCCTGCCTTCGGGGCCCACCGCCGTGGACATGGTGGCCAACACTGCCCTGATGCTCGGCCTGGTGGCCGGGCTGCGCGAGGACATCGAGAGTTGGTTGAGTGCCATGCCCTTCCGCTATGCCGAGTACAACTTCTACCGAGCCGCCCAGCATGGCCTGGCGGCGCGGCTGTTGTGGCCTCATCGCCGGCACCAACGGCTCGAGGAAACGCCCGTCGTGGCCTTGCTGGAGCGCTTGCTGCCCCATGCCCGCCAGGGCTTGCGGTGGCTGGGGGTGGAGGAGGCCGACAGCGCCCCCTATCTGTCGACGATCGAGCATCGCCTGGCGGCGCGCCTCAACGGTGCGCGCTGGCAGCGCGAGGTGATGCAGGGCTTCGAACGGCAGGGCCTCGGCCGGCTCGAGGCCTGCCACCGGATGCTGGCGCGCTATTGTGAGGCGTCGCTGGCCAACCGGCCGGTGTCCAGCTGGTCGAGGGAGGTGTGAATGGTTACGACGCGCTTGCCCGTTCTCCGCGACCCGCCGGTCGACCACGACGATGTGGGCACCTGGGTGGCATCCCTGGGCGGGCCCACCTGGATCGTCCTGTCGGGAGACGACGCGCGACGCTGCCGGGTGGTCACCACCCTGCTGCATGGCAACGAGCCCTCCGGGGTCATGGCGCTGCACCGCTGGCTGGCGACCCAGCCCCGTCCGCGCACGCGGCTGGCGGTACTGGTGGCCAATGTCGGTGCCGCCCTGACGCCGCCGCACTTCACCCACCGCAGCGTCCCTGGCGAGCGTGACCTCAACCGCTGCTTCCGGCCGCCCCATGCAGGGGTCTCCGGGGTGCTGGCCGCGGCGATCGCCGAGGATATCCAGGCCTGGGCGCCCGAGTGTGTCATCGACATGCACAACACCTCGGGCAATGGCCCGTCCTTTGCCGTCGCCACCGTACGTGACCCTTTTCTCGAACGGCTGGCGGGGCAGTTTTGCGACCGGCTGATCGTCACCGACTTCCGTCTCGGTAGCCTGATGGAGCTGCCCTTGGTCGTGCCGGCTCTCGCCCCTTGCCCGATGCTGACCCTGGAGTGTGGTGGTGCCCTGCAACCCGCGGCGCGGGAGGTGGCCGGTACCGTCTTCCGTCGACTGGCCGAGTGGTCGGACCTGACGGCGCTGGAGCCCCATCCCGACCTCGATGTGCTGGTCCACCCGTTGCGCGTGGAGCTCCGCCCCGGGGCCAGCATCGCCTATGCGCGCGAGCCCCAGCCCGGGGTGGACGTGACACTCTGGGCTCGCATCGACGAGCACAATCGCGGCCTGACGCTGCCGGACACCTTCCTCGGCTGGCTGGGGGAGGAGGGTCTGGCGTGTCTGCAGGCCTGCGATGCGCGGGGACAGGACCACCTCCACGAGCTGCTCTGCGAACGTCAGGGCCGGCTCTATCCCCGCTGCCCGATGCGCCTGTTCATGGCCACCACCAACGTCGAGATCGCCCGCAGCGATTGCCTGTTCTATAGCGTGCCGCTTTGAGCCTCGCCCGCGGTCGCTCGGCTCCCGGCCCCTTTGCCGCGCAGGGAATGTTGGCCGCCGTTCCCTGTCCCTGTAGGGTAAGCAGCCTGTCGGACTCGAAATCCGTGATACTCGCGACGACCGGTCAAGCCCGACAGGCTGCTAGGGCCCGACCACAGGAGGCGCCATGTTCCCCACCTTCACCCTGCGCTACGCCCGCCTGCCGGACCGCTTCTTCGTGCGCTTCGATCCTGTGCCGGTGGAAGCGCCGCGGCTCTTGGCCTTCAACCGGCCGCTGGCCGAGGAGCTGGGCTTCGATCTCGATGCCTTCGATGAGCAAAAAGCTACCGAGGCGCTGGCCGGCAATGTCGTGCCGCAAGGCGCCGAGCCGCTAGCCCAGGCCTATGCCGGTCACCAGTTCGGCCACTTCAATCCGCGCCTGGGCGACGGCCGGGCCGTGCTGCTGGGCGAGGTGACCGACCGCGAGGGGCGGCTGCGCGACCTCCAGCTCAAGGGCGCCGGTTGCACACCCTTCTCCCGCGGGGCCGACGGGCGCGCGCCGCTCGGCCCGGTGCTGCGCGAGTACCTGGTCAGCGAGGCGATGCACGTGCTGGGCATTCCCACCACCCGCGCGCTGGCCGCGGTGAGCACCGGCGAGCGGGTCTTTCGCCGGGTGCCCGAGCCCGGCGCCGTGCTGACCCGGGTGGCCTCGAGCCACCTGCGCGTGGGCACCTTCCAGTACTTCGCCGCACGTGGCGATAAGGAGGCCATTCGCTTGCTGGCGGACCTGGCCATCGAGCGGCACCATCCGCATCTCGCTGCACTGCCCCCGGAGACGCGCTATCTCTCGCTGGTGGAGGCCGTCCAGGCTGGCCAGGCCCGGCTCGTCGCCGGCTGGATGGGGCTCGGGTTCATCCACGGCGTGATGAATACCGACAACGCCTCGATCGCCGGCGAGACGATCGACTACGGCCCCTGCGCCTTCATGGAGGCCTTCGATCCCGAGCAGGTGTTCAGCTCCATCGATGAGGGTGGCCGCTACGCCTATCGCAACCAGCCGTGGATCGCCCAGTGGAACCTGGCGCGCTTCGCCGAGACCCTGATCCCGCTGATCGACGATGACGCCGACCGCGCCGTGGAGCGGGCCACCGCGGTGATCCAGGCCTACCCGGCGCAGTACGAGGCCGAGTGGCTGGCGGTGATGCGCAAGAAACTGGGGCTGGCAGGTGAGGAAGAGGGCGACCGCGAACTGGTCGAGGCCTTCCTCGAGGCCCAGAAGGCCGGCCGCGCCGACTTCACCCTGGCCTTCCGCACCCTGGCCGATGCCGTCGAGTCCGGGGCGGGCAGGGGCGAAGGCGAGGGGGCGCTGCTGGGGCTCTTCGAGTCCCGGGAGGTCATCGAGGCCTGGCTGCCCCGCTGGCGGACGCGGCTGGCCCGGGAAGAGGCGTCACCGACGACGATCGCCGCGCGGCTGCGCGCGACCAATCCGCTCTATATCCCGCGCAACCAGCGGGTGGAAGAGGCGCTGGCCGCGGCCGCCGAGGGCGACCTCGCGCCCTTCGAGACGCTTGCCGAGGTGCTGGCGCATCCCTTCGAGGCCCAGCCCGGCCGCGAGGCCTACGCCCGGCCGGCGCCGGCCGGCGAGGCCGTCTTCCGCACCTTCTGCGGGACCTGAGTTGGCAGCCATGTCTACCAGCCGTGGCTATTGATCAAGGCCGGATGGCCTTTCCGTGTCCTGCATACCATAGTTCTACGCAGAGTCGGTGTTTGAGCAAGAGGTATGGAGAGGCTTCATGTTGCAGACCGTCTGCCCCTCTTCCCGGTGGGGCGGTGGTCATGGCGCGCGCAGGTGTCGTGCCGCAGTGTTGCAGAGATGCGTTCCTGTGGTGATTTGACAGTCGTGAAACGGCGCACTCATATTGACGTGGCGGAATAATAAAACTCACCAACACGCGAGAATGCCATGAAAGGAATAAAAGCATCGCTTTTGCCTGCCGCCCTGATGGGAACCATGGTCATCGGCAGCGGACTGGCCACGACCGCCTTTGCACAGGATCCCTACACGGTTGGTGTGGAAGCCTCCTTCCCGCCTTGGGCCTATGTGGAGGGGGGAGAGTTCAAGGGCATCGCCATCGACGCCATGGAAGCGATCGCCGAGGAGGTCGGCATCGAGATCGAGTTCCAGGACATGCCTTTCCCGTCTCTGATTCCGGCACTGGCGGCGGAAAAGATCGATATCCTCGCCACCGGCCTCACCGTCACCGAAGAACGTAGCGAAAACATCGATTTCACTATCCCTTGGTGGGAAACCAACGACGTCGTACTGGTGCCCGAAGACTCTGATCTCAATGTCTTTACCGCCGTATGCTGCGGAGCCCGTATTGGCGTTCAGGGCGGCTCTTCACAGCAGGCCTGGATGGAAGAGAACGTGGTAAATTCCAGCGATATCGACGTCGAGCTGGCCAAATACGACAATTACGTCACCGCCGTGGATGACATGGCGATCGGTCGTATCTCCTCGGTCATTGTCGACGATACCTCCGCTCAGGAGTACATCAATGCTGGCAAGCCGGTGAAGATGGCGGGCAAGATCTTTATCCGCGCACCGCTGGCGCTAGCGGTATCCAAGAACGACCCCCAGGAGATCCTCGGCGACCTGAACCAGGGGATCCTGGCCATCTATGAGTCCGGCGAGTGGGGCGAGATCGTCGACGAGTACATCCCCGGTGTCACCGTCCCTGCCATTCCGGGGCACATGCCGGACTTCGTTGACACCTACCAGAAGCCAGTGGCCGGTCTTCCCGAGCTGGGTAACTAACAAGTTGCGATGACGTCGGGCGTCCTTCCTGGTGGGAGGGCGCCCGTCACGTTAGGGAAGTCGGCATGGATATCTACGACGTACTGCTACGCGATTTTCCCTTCCTGTTGAAGGGGCTGGGGGTGGCCATCGTGCTGTTGGCCGCCCTGTTGACGATCGGCTTCGTGCTGGGCATGGCGATCTGCCTGGTGCAGCTCTATGGCCCAAGGGCCCGACTGGTGCAGTGGCCACTGACCCTCTATGAACGTGTGTTCAGGGGTGTGCCGATCATCATCATGCTGTTCATCTTCTTCTATGGCATGTCGGGTGTTATCGACATCTCGGCCTTCGGTGCCGCCATACTGGCCATGGGACTGCGTTCGGCGGCCTACCAGTCGCAGATATTCCGCAGTGCCTTCCAGTCGGTGCCAGCCGGGCAGATGATGGCCGCCCGAGCCATGGGCATGTCCAAGATCAAGGCGATTCGACACATCGTCTTTCCTCAGGCGGCGCGGCATGCCATCGGCCCCTGGACCAACGAGTTCTCCTCGGAGATCAAGGAGACCTCCCTGGCTTATGTCATCGGAGTGGTTGAGCTGACCCGGCAGGCGCATTACATCATTACCAGTACCCAGGGCAACGTGTTGACGGTGTTTGCCGTGGTGGCGCTGCTGTATTTCATCCTCAATCGGACAGGCAACAGCCTGCTGTATGCCCTTGAACGCAAGCTGGCCGTGCCGGGCTTCGAAAAATGATGCGAGAGGAATGCCGATAATGGCCGACGATCTGATTCTGGACGTGCAGGATGTGAAGAAGGCTTACGACGGCCTCGAGGTGCTCAAGGGTATCGGCTTCAGTCTGAAAAAGGGTGAGACCAAGGTGCTGATCGGCCCCTCTGGCTCGGGCAAGAGTACCCTGCTGCGCTGTATCAATCACCTCACGGTGCCGGACGCCGGGCGCATCTATCTCAACGGCGATGAGGTGCTGGATTCCAATATCGACGCCATGCGATCGCGGATGGGATTCGTCTTCCAGGACTTCAACCTCTTCTCGCACCTGACGGTGCTCGACAACGTGCGCCTCTGTCAGATCAAGGTCAACGGTACGGACAAGGAAACCGCTACCCAGCGGGCGCATCGTGAACTGGAACGGGTCGGCCTGGGTGACAAGGCCGCGGCCTATCCGGCCGAGCTCTCCGGTGGCCAGCAGCAGCGCGTCTCCATTGCCCGGGCCCTGGCGATGGACCCCGACGTGCTGCTGTTCGACGAGCCCACCTCGGCGCTGGACCCGGAATTGACCGGCGAGGTGGTGAGGGTGATGCAGCAGTTGGCCATCGAGGGCATGACCATGGTGGTGGTTACCCACGAGATGAGCTTCGCTCGGCAGGCCGCCGACGAGATCATCTTCATGGAGAATGGCGTCATCGTCGAGCAGGGGTCACCTGAGAGCATGTTCACCGAGTCCACGCACGAGAGGACCCGGGCCTTCCTCAACGTCATTGCGGAGCACGGGTGAGCCATGCGGGAATTTTTCGAGTTTGGCATCGAGTGGCTGCCCGAGCTGCTGAAGGGGGTGCCAGTCACGCTGGCACTGTGGGTGATCGCCATCACTCTGGGGTTTTTCCTGGGGCTGGTGCTTTGCTGGGCCAGGGTCTACGGCAATCGTCTCTTCTACTGGATCAGCACCGTCTACGTGGAGCTGTTTCGCGGTACGCCGATGCTGGTGCAGATGTTCTTCATCTACCTGGGGCTTCCCCATGTGGGCATCGTCTTCGACGCCTTCACTGCCGCAGTGATCGCGATCACCCTCAACAGTGCTGCTTACCAGGCCGAGTATTTCCGCGGCTCGGTGCTCTCGGTGCCCAAGGGGCAACTAGTGGCCGCAAGGGCTTGCGGCATGAGCCAATGGCAAGCGATCCGTCACATCATGCTGCCCCAGGCGCTGCGGCGCGTGATTCCACAGTGGTCCAACGAAGCGATCATCGAGCTTAAGTTCACTTCCATCGCCTATACCATCGGCGTGGTCGAGATCACTTCCATTGCCTCGGATATCGGCTCGCGCACACTGGACTTCTTCATGGTCTTCGTTTGGGCAGGGGTGATTTACCTCGTGCTCACCTCCACGGTGGCGAGCCTGCTGGGGCTCCTGGAGCGGCGGACATATGTGCCCGGGGTGACAACCCACTGACACTCCCGGGCTAGCCGAGCGATCTTCCTGGCCGGGCAAGAGGTCACGCAGAGGGGTAACAAGAAGACGCCCGGGTGCAGCACCCGGGCGTCTCTGTAGTGGCCGGGCTGGGTGCCCGGCTTGGCCCACTATCAGGCCTGGAGCTTCTCCAGGTCGAAGCGGTCGGCGTTCATCACCTTGGTCCAGGCCTTGGCGAAGTCCTTGACGAACTTCTCCTGGTTGTCGTCCTGGGCGTAGACCTCGGCGTAGGAGCGCAGGATGGAGTTGGAGCCGAATACCAGGTCGATGCGGCTGGCGGTCCACTTCACCTGATCGCTCTTGCGGTCGCGAATCTCGTAGAGGTTGTTGCCCGCGGGCTTCCAGGTGTTGCCCATGTCGGTCAGGTTGACGAAGAAGTCATTGGTCAGCTGACCCTCGCGGTCGGTGAACACGCCATGCTTGGTGCCGCCGTGGTTGGTGCCGAGCATGCGCATGCCGCCGATCAGCACGGTCATCTCCGGGCCGGTCAGCCCCATCAGCTGGGCCCGGTCGAGCAGCATCTCCTCCGGCTTGACCACAT
Source organism: Halomonas urmiana (assembly GCF_005780185.1). Taxonomy (GTDB): domain Bacteria; phylum Pseudomonadota; class Gammaproteobacteria; order Pseudomonadales; family Halomonadaceae; genus Halomonas; species Halomonas urmiana. Next base: position 156,655 of record NZ_VBUI01000003.1, read on the forward strand.
AGTCCTTCTTCTGCCAGTTGCGGAAGCCATCGGCCAGCGGCTCCAACGGCTCGAACGAATCGACGTCGGTCATCTCGTCGCTGGCGTCGCCGCGACCCGGCGCGAAGGGCACCAGGATGTCGTGGCCGGCGGCCTTCGCGGCCTGCTCGATGCCCACGCTGCCGCCCAGTACGATGACGTCGGCCACGCTGGCACCGCTGTCGGCGGCGATCTTCTCGTAGACCTTGAGCGCCTTGGCCAGGCGGTCCGGCTCGTTGCCTTCCCAGTCCTTCTGCGGGGCCAGGCGGATACGCGCACCGTTGGCGCCGCCGCGCATGTCGGAGCCGCGGAAGGTACGGGCGCTGTCCCAGGCGGTGCTGACCATCTCGCCGATGGAGAGGCCGCTCCCGGCGATTTGCTTCTTGACCGCCTCGATGGAGTAGTCGGTGCTGCCGGCCGGTACCGGATCCTGCCAGATCAGGTCCTCCTCGGGTGCTTCGGGGCCGATGTAGCGCGACTTCGGCCCCATGTCGCGGTGGATCAGCTTGAACCAGGCGCGGGCAAAGCAGTCCTTGAAGTACTCGGGATCCTTGCGGAAGTCCTCGAGGATTCTGCGGTAGTCAGGATGGACCTTCATGCCCATGTCCGCGTCGGTCATGATGGGGTTGTGGCGGATGGACGGGTCGCTGGCGTCGACCGGCTTGTCCTCCTCCTTCATGTCCACCGGCTCCCACTGGTTGGCGCCGGCGGGGCTCTTCTTCAGCTCCCACTCGTGGTCGAGCAGGGCGTCGAAGTAGCCCATGTCGAATTCGAGGGGTTTCTTGGTCCAGGCGCCCTCGATACCTGAGGTGATCGCGTTGGCGGCCTTGCCGCCCATGTTCGGGTTATGCCAGCCGAAGCCCTGGGCCTCGACGGCGGCGGCTTCCGGCTCCGGGCCGAGCGCTTCGGCATCACCGTTGCCGTGGCACTTGCCGACGGTATGACCGCCGACGGTCAGCGCCGCGGTCTCCTCGTCGTTCATGGCCATCCGGGCGAAGGTCTCGCGGACCTGCTCGGCGGTCTTCATGGGATCCGGCTGGCCGTTGACGCCCTCCGGGTTCACGTAGATCAGGCCCATCTGCACCGCGGCCAGCGGATTCTCCATGGTGTCGGGCTTCTCGACGTTGCCGTAGCGCTCGTCTGAGGGGGCCAGCCACTCCTTCTCGGCCCCCCAGTAGATGTCCTTCTCGGGGTGCCAGATGTCTTCGCGGCCGAAGGAGAAGCCGAAGGTCTTGAAGCCCATGGACTCGTAGGCGACGTTGCCGGCCAGGATGATCAGGTCGGCCCAGCTGATCTTGTTGCCGTACTTCTTCTTGATCGGCCACAGCAGGCGGCGCGCCTTGTCGAGGCTGGCGTTGTCCGGCCAGGAGTTGATGGGCGCGAAGCGCTGGTTGCCCGTGCCACCGCCGCCGCGTCCGTCGGCGATGCGGTAGGTGCCAGCCGCGTGCCAGGCCATCCGGATCATCAGGCCGCCGTAGTGCCCCCAGTCGGCCGGCCACCACGCCTGGCTGTCGGTCATCAGGGCGTGCATGTCCTTCTTGAGCGCATCGAAGTCGAGCTTCTTGACCTCCTCGCGATAGTCGAAGTCCTCGCCCATCGGATCGGTCTTGCGATCGTGCTGATGAAGGATGTCCAGGTTCAGGGACTCCGGCCACCAGTCGGTGTTGGAATGACCGCTGGCGGTCTGGCCTCCGTGCATCACCGGACACTTGCCGGCGTTCTGCTGATCACCCATGTCGCTCTCCAATCTGGCTTCGTTGTGTTCACTGCTACCTGTGTATAGACGATGGCAGTCCTGCGGAACAATGAGGGCGGTCAACCATCGGTCTCCAGCAGGCCTGATGGCTGGCCCTCCTTGTCCTGTGAGTTCAAGTTACGCCCCGGCGGTCCATTAGCTCAATGTGACATTGCCGACCATGTCGATAGCGAATCTTTATCGTGCCGTCCATGCCTCGCCTGACGAGGGATTTCGGGCCGGGTCGCGGGAAGGAAGGGACCGATCGGGGCAGGCCCCGATCGATCCTCTGTCGTCGCGCTGCCAGGGCGTCAGCTCATTCGGGCTGGGAGACCATGATGGGCTCGCCCTTGGGGCCCACCTGGAAGACGACGAAGCTGGCGCCATCGCTGCTCATTGTCCTGGCGACCATCGGGCGATCGGGGGGTTCCTGGAAGCCCTCGCCGGCCGATATGCTCAAGGGCTCCTGGCCTTCAACATCGACCTCGATGGTCCCCTCGATCACGTAGACGAAGACGTGTCCCGGATGGATGTGGCGATCCGTCACCCAGTCCTCGCCCACATCGAAGCGCACGATGTTGGCCTCCATCTCCTCCTGGCCCTCGAGTGTCGATTTCAGTATCGAGGTCGTCTCGCCGGCGGCGAGCAGGGGCATGAAGGCCAGGGCAGCGACCAGGGCAGAGGCGGCGCCCATGGCTGTCCGGTGTGGATTCATGATTTCCTCCTTCCACCTGGGGTGGTAGTCGGATACGGGGGTGCCGTCGCGGGGAGCCACGGCCGGGCACGCCTGACGACTGCCGACCAGGAGCTCCCCACCGGCATTCCTCACTATAGTCCCGTCCAGGCGGGTTCGCCCTGCGGCAAGCCGCCGGTGGCTCGTGCCCGAAGTCCTCGTGCGTTCGCGCACCGGTACCCCGGTGGCATGCGCTCAGGAGGGGCTGACCTCGGGGACCACCATCGCCTTCGCCTCGCCCATCAGGAAGGCGCGGTTGGCCTCCAGCGCCTCGCGCAGAAAGTCCCAGAGCAGGCGTACCCGCGCCAGCCGACGCTGCTCCTGGCGGGCGGTGATCCAGAACTGGCGGTCGATCGCCACCTCGTCTTCCAGCACGTTCACCAGGGCGTCCGAGGTGCTCGCCATGAAGCAGGGCAGCACGGCGAGCCCGGCGCCCTGCAGGCAGGCGGCGTGCTGAGTGGTCACGCTGGTGCTGCGCATGGCGAAGTGCGGCCCGGGATGGCCGACCACCGCCGGGTCGAGCAGCGGCTCCAGGTAGCTGAGCTGCTCGCTGAAGATCAGGTCGTCGACATAGCCGATCAGCCGATGGGCGCCCAGCGCGGAGAGCCGCGCCGGGGTGCCGTGGCGGGCGAGGTACGCTTCGCTGCCGTAGAGGCGCAGCCGATAGTCGCAGAGCCGCGAGATGACGAGCCCCGGGCTCACCGGGCGCTCCACGGTGATGGCGAGGTCCGCCTCGTGGCGGCTCAGGTTGACGACCCGCGGCAGGGCCAGCAGGTCCAGGGTCACGCCCGGGTGTCGCTCGCAGAAGGCCGAGAGCAGCGGGGCGATCACCCAGGTGCCGAAGCCCTCGGTCACCCCCAGGCGGATCTGGCCGCTGATCTGGTGGTTCTTGTCGGTGAGGCTCTCGCCCGCCTCGAAGGCGTGGCGGGCCATCTCCTCGGCGTGGGCGAGCAGCTGCTGGCCGGCCTCGGTGAGGTGGTAGCCGTGGGTGCTGCGCTCGAACAGCTGGGTGTTGAGGGCCTGCTCGAAGCGCCTCGTGCGCCGCGACAGGGTGGAGTGATCCAGCCCCAGGCGCCGGGCGGCGTCGGTGAGCCGCTCGCTGCGGGCCACCTCGAGGAAGATCTGGATATCTTGCCAGTCCAGCATAGGTGGCGTCTCCTGCCGTTCTTGGTTGTGCATAGGTGCACAAGCAATGTGCCCGAGTGCGCGTTGTCAGGCCATCCGACCTCTGTATAGACTCGAAACTCTCAGGCTTCGTGCCAGCATGCACACAGTATCGAAAACACTCGTAATAACACTCTCGAACACGATCTCCCACAACCACAACGTCCAGGAGCACGATCATGTCCGTTCGCGAAACGCCGATGTACATCGACGGCCAGCCCGTCCAGTCCCAGAGCCAGGAGTGGCGCGACGTGGTCAACCCGGCCACCCAGGAGGTGGTCGCGAGGGTTCCGTTCTGCACCGCCGAGGAGGTCGAGCGGGCGGTGGCCAGCGCCAAGGAGGCCTTCAAGACCTGGCGCAAGGTGCCGCTGGGCAAGCGCATGCGCATCATGCTCAAGCTCCAGGCGCTGATCCGCGAGAACACCGATGAGCTGGCCGCGCTGATCAGCGAGGAGCACGGCAAGACCCTGCCGGATGCGGCCGGCGAGGTGGGTCGCGGCCTGGAAGTGGTGGAGCACGCCTGTTCGATCACCTCCCTGCAGCTCGGCGAGCTGGCAGAGAACGCCGCCAATGAGGTGGACGTCTACAGCCTCCACCAGCCGCTGGGCGTGGGCGCCGGCATCACCGCCTTCAACTTCCCGATCATGCTGCCCTGCTTCATGTTCCCGCTGGCCATCGCCACCGGTAACACCTTCGTGCTCAAGCCCTCCGAGCAGGACCCGACCTCCACCATGCGCCTGGTCGAGCTGGCCCACGAGGCGGGCGTGCCCGCCGGCGTGCTCAACGTGGTGCACGGCGGCCCGGACGTGGCCAACCAGATCGCCGATCACGCCGACATCAAGGCGCTCTCCTTCATCGGCTCCACCCACGTCGGCTCGCTGCTCTACGATCGCGCCGCCGCCGCCGGCAAGCGCATGCAGGCGATGATGGGCGCCAAGAACCACTGCGTGGTGATGCCGGACGCCAACCGCAGCCAGGCCATCAACAACCTGCTGGGCTCCGCCTTCGGCGCCGCCGGACAGCGCTGCATGGCCAACTCCGTGGTAGTGCTGGTGGGCGAGGCCCGCGAGTGGCTCGAGGACATCGCCGAGGGCGCCCGCAACATGAAGGTCGGCCCCGGCACCCAGACGGACGCCGACCTCGGCCCGCTGGTCTCCCCCCAGGCCAAGGAGCGCGTGGAGCGCCTGATCGCCACCGGCGAGCAGGAGGGCGCCAAGCTGCTGGTCGACGGCCGCGGCTGCCAGGTGGAGGGCTACCCGAACGGCAACTTCGTCGGCCCGACCCTGTTCAGCGACGTGACCCCGGAGATGACCATCTACCGCGAGGAGATCTTCGGGCCGGTGCTCTGCGTGCTTAGCGTCGAGACCCTCGACGAGGCGATCGCCTTCATCAACGCCAACCCCAACGGCAACGGCACCTCGATCTTCACCAACTCCGGCTGGGTGGCGCGTCGCTTCGAGAGCGACATCGACGTCGGCCAGGTGGGCATCAACGTGCCGATCCCGGTGCCGGTCGCCTACTTCAGCTTCACCGGCTCGCGGGGCTCCAAGCTTGGCGACCTGGGCCCCAACGGCAAGCAGGCGATCAGCTTCTGGACCCAGACCAAGACCGTCACCGCCCGCTGGTTCGAGCCGGAGAACGTCTCCAGCGGCATCAACAGCACCATCTCGCTGGGCTGATCACGACTCGCCCCGCGGGCATCGGCGGCCCCGTCTCGAGAGAGGCGGGGCCGCTCTGTCATCTCGGGGGCGGTGCTATCGCTCGGGCACCCCGAGGGCGGCGAACAGCGCCGCGAGTTCCGGGTCCTGCCGTCTGGCCCGCAGGAGGGCGGGGTCCACCACCGAGAAGCGGCCTGCAGTGGCTAGCAGGTACACCTGGCCGGTTGTCGCGTCGACGAAGCGGACCTCCGGCACCTTGGCGAGGCATTGCTTGAGGAAGCCACAGTTCCGGCCGACCGCCAGGCCGTCGTGGTCGGGATAGACCTCCGCCGGGCAGGTCGCCCGGATGTTGATCCGCTTGTAGCGCTCGATGTTGACCAGGCCCAGGGGCGCCAGGATGTGCAGGACCTCGCGGTTGCCATAGGCGATGGTCGTCGGCGGGGTGTGCTTGGGGACGCTGTTGTCGAGGAAGCGGTACTCGAGCCGGGGATGCCGGTTGTCCAGCCACTTGAACAGCAGCCTGGGCATGCCGTCGTAGGCCTCCACGCAGTGCCCCAGGAAGTCCTCCACCGCCTTGTAGCGTCCCCGTGCCAGGCCTCGCTCCCAGCCCCGTTCCACCGTCGCCTCCGGCGGGGTGACGATGAAATAGAAGTACATGGTGGCGACATACTTCGCATAGGTGGCATCCAGCAGCCGCGGCACCCTGTCCAGGGAGAAGCTGTCGAAACGGAACCGGTCGATCAGCAGGTTCGGGATGGAACGGTCCCGCCGAGCCTTGTCGCGGATGTAGCGATCCAGCTTGGCATCGATGAGCTTGACCTCCTTGCCAGCGAGGCGGCCGGCATACTTGTAGGCCTCGCCCAGGGCGTCATAGTCGAGCAGCAGCCGGCGCCAGATGTCGGGGGAGATGGTGCCGTACTGGTCCGGCCGGATGCCCAGGTCCCTCAGCGTGTCCTTCAGGAAGGGGCGCAGCGAACTCTTGCCGGCTGCCGAGGCCCCCTTGAGGCTGATCAGGACCGGCTCCCTGGCGTTGGGCAGCCGGCTGTAGCCCTCGTTCTCCACGGCGCGCGCGACATGGGGGGCGATCTTCTCGCCGAGGTAGAGGCTGCCGAAGTCGTTGCACACCCGCCGGGTGATCAAGCTTGCCAAAAGCGCCCTGTCTACCCCGATATGACCCTGGCGGCTGGCGATCGAGTTCAGGACACGGTAGGTGCTCTTGTAGATGGCCCGTTCCAAGTCGCCACGGGCGGCCAGCCCCGTGTCCTTGATGCCCTGGATCACCTCATGGTGCCGTTCCTCGATGGACCGGTTATCCGCCTGCCGTGGCGGGGGCCGGCGTTGGCTGAACCAACGCGATAGCCAGAAGGCGGGTTCGGGCGCGCCCGGCGTCGGTTCGGGCGCGAAGGCCGAGGAGAGGATGTCGCCCACTCGGGCGTGGACCTCATCATACAGTCGGGCGTGTTCCTGGCGAAGCGTCGGCAGATCGGGAGCCAGGTAGTCGAGGAGGATCTTGCGGGCGATGTCGCGGAAGTGCAGCCCCAGCAGCTCTTCCTCTTCCCCCTCCAGGACCACGATATCGGCCGTCACCTGCACGATCACCTCGTGCAGCACCAGGCGGTCCGCCTTGAACGCGACCAGTTCCTCCTCCGCGAGCCCGGTGAGGGCGCTCAACTCGGGGATATCGGCAAGGCGCGAGTCGACATTGGCGGTGTGATGAATCGTCTCCAGGGCCCGGTAACGGCGGGGCAGGTCGGCCTCCAGGCCGGGGTGCCACGCCGAACAGTCGGGGCCGGCTCGCTCGAGCATATCGATAGTCCCTGCGTGCGGCAGTGAGGCGGGGGTGATGTGGAGCCGGACGGCGCCGCCTCGTGATCCTCGCGACCCCCAGGGCTGCGGGTGATGCACAATGCCCGTCGGGGACGTCGGGAACGGGCCTGGCTCCCCCGCCCGGGCAAGCGGGCCGCTCATCGAAAAATAATGACCGAGCCCGGCTCGAGGTGCAATCCTCGTGGGGGCGGTGACCTGGTGACCCCGGACGTCTCGGAGACGGGCTGCTCGCCCTGACGCCTCCCGCCCCTCCCGGGCGGCCTGCCTGACCCACCGGGGAGTCCACTATGCAGAGCTTCATTGCCGCACCGCTGAATAGCCTCGACATCGCCTTGCTGCTCTTCGTCATAGCCGTCGGCCTCAACATCATCTTCGGCGTGCTCAACGTCATCAACTTCAACTTCGCCCATGGGCCCTCTACATGCTGGGCGCCTACTTCGCCTACACGGCGATGATGCTGCGCCTGGCCTCGCGCGACCGCGAGATCATCGACGAGGCCTATGGCCTTCTCGAACGGCTAGGGCTCGAGGCCATGGCCGAGCAGCGAGCCGGGGTGCTCAGCTACGGCGACAAGCGGCTGCTCGAGATCGCCGCCCGCACCTGCTGCTGCTCGACGAGCCCAACGAGGGTCTGGCGCCGGTCATCGTCCACCAGATCGGTGAGCTGATCGACGACCTGGCGAGCACCACCACGATCCTCTTCACCGACCAGAGCGTGCCCTTCGCCCTGCGCCATGCCCAGAAGGCCTACATCCTGCAGAAGGGGCAGGTCGCCTATGCCGGCACCACCGCCGAGCTGCGCGAGAACCCCGACTTCCAGGAGCGCTACCTCTCCGTGGCCTGAGCGGGGTGGTTCGATTACGTCGAAGGGACCATGGCCAAGAGCCTGACGTTGACGTTAACTGGCAGATGGCCCAAGACAACAACCACAACGTCAGGAATCATCATGTCCGCGCCGATCAGCCGCTTCCCCATCCCCGAATCGATCCACGACCTGCCCGACGACCTCCGCGACGCCATGCTGGCGGTGCAGGAGAAGGCCGGCTTCGTGCCCAATGTCTTTTTGATGCTGGCCCACCGTCCGGCCGAGTTTCGCGCCTTCTTTGCCTACCACGACGCCCTGATGGAGCGGGAGTCCGACACGCTGACCAAGGCCGAGAAGGAGATGATCGTGGTGGCCACCAGCGCCCGCAACCGCTGCCTCTACTGCGTGGTGGCCCACGGCGCCCTGGTGCGGATCTACAGCAAGGATCCGCTGCTCGCCGACCAGGTGGCCATCAACCACCGCACCGCGCCGATCAGCGAGCGCCACCGCGTGATGCTGGACTTCGCCCTCTACTGCGGCCTGGAGGTGGGGGAACTCACCGACGAATGGGAGGCGCGCCTGAAGACCGCCGGCTTCACCCACGACGATATCTGGGACATCGGCGCCATCACCGCCTTCTTCGGCCTCTCCAACCGGCTGGTCACCCTGACCGGCACGCCGCCCAACGAGGAGTTCTACCTGATGGGAAGGGTGCCGAAGGAGAAGTAGGAGAGGTAAGAAGCCGGTTTTGACAGGCGAGTAGTGCCGCAGGTGTCTAAAGAAAGGCGATTGCTGTTACCTTCAGTGGCAATTGCAGGGAAGGAGGTAGGTAACACATGGATCGGCTACCGGAAGGCCTCTACGAACGGCTGCTCGATGAGGAGCTCAAGGTGCAGCTGGATGCGCACCCAGATCTCAGGCCGGTGCTCCGCGCGCTCGATGACGAAACGGCGCCCCACGCCTACTCGCAATTTATCAGCCAGTTGCTCCACCGCGCCCTGCGGATCGTAGACGCCAAAGATCGGCTGCCACTGATTAACCGCATCATCGAGATTGTATCGGCCACAGACGGGCTCGATTACCTGACTCGCAAACGGCTGATTAGCCGCGACAAGCCCTTACTCACCGAGATCGGTCATCTCGGTGAGCCGCTACCCCGACCGCATACACCGCTTGCCACCAGTGCATTGCTCACTGGCCTCGGGCATGACCCGCCTCTTGAGCATGAACTGCGGGCAGAGATGGCCACGGCAGATGGCGTCGATATTCTGGTCTCGTTCATAAAGTGGTCCGGACTGCGGCTACTGATGCCGGCCCTAGAATGCCTGGCCGGTCGGGGCGTCCCGGTGCGCCTGATTTCCACCAGCTACATGGGTGCCAGCGACCCGACGGCACTGGAGTGGCTGACCCGCCAGCCTAACGTCACCGTTCGCGTTTCCTACGATACTGGTGGCACTCGTTTGCACGCCAAGGCCTACCTTTTTCGGCGGGATAGCGGCTATTCCACGGCCTATATTGGTTCGGCGAATATGTCCCATTCGGCGATGACCCAGGGACTGGAGTGGACCGTCAAGGTCACCGAGCAGGATATGAGGCATATTCTGGAACGGTTTGCTGCCGAGTTCTCCGCCTACTGGGAGAGCGACGAGTTTGAACCTTACACCGAGGCGGATTTCACCCGTTTCCGGCAAGCGATCGCGGCACATAAAGAGCGTGATCGACGTGGGGTGACCTTCTTTGCCGAGATAACGCCGCGGCCGTTTCAGCTGCGGATTCTGGAGGCGATCGACGCCGCGCGTCAGCGTGGCTCCTACCGAAACCTAGTGGTAGCAGCCACCGGCACCGGAAAAACCGTGATCTCGGCGCTGGATTATCGACGGATCTGCGAGCGTGAGGGGCGCCAAGTGGCGCTGTTGTTTGTCGCCCACCGCAAGGAGATACTCGAGCAGGCTCAGGCCTGTTTCCGCACCGTGCTGCGCAATCAGAACTTCGGCGAACTCTGGGTAGGCGGGCAGACGCCGACAGAGCACCGCCACCTATTTATCTCGGTGCAGACGCTCAATCGGCAGCGGCCTTGGGAAAGTCTTGGTGCTGAGCACTTTCATTATGTGGTTATCGATGAGGCCCATCATGGTGCTGCCAGCAGCTATCGGGCGCTGTTCGATGAGCTGAGTCCGAAACTGTTGCTAGGCTTGACCGCTACACCAGAGCGGACGGATGGCAGCAGTATCCTGCCGGACTTCGGCGGTGACTTCGCCGCGGAGATTCGACTCCCCGAGGCGCTGGAAGAAAAGTTGCTGTGCCCCTTTCATTACTTCGGCGTTAGCGACAGCATCGATCTCGGTGATGAAAGCCTATGGCGGAATGGGCGATATGACGCCCGACAGCTCGAGAACCTGCTAACCGGCGACGACTTTCGTGCTCGCCAGCGCGTCGATACCGTCAGGCAGGCGTTGGAACGCTATCAGCCTGATCTCCGTGGCTTGCGTGCGGTGGGGTTCTGCGCCGGCGTGCGGCACGCCGAGTATATGGCTCAGAGCTTCAACGCACTTGGCAGCGAGTATCGGGCCGCCGTGCTGGTCGGCGATACCCCGGCGGAGCTCCGTGCCGAGCGTCTGCGGGAGTTTCGCGAGGGCAAGTTGCCATTTCTGTTTACCGTGGATGTTCTCAGCGAGGGCGTCGACGTTCCCGATATCAACCTGGTGATGTTCCTGCGACCCACCGAAAGCCTGACGGTGTTCCTACAGCAGCTGGGGCGAGGACTACGCCATGCCCCGGGCAAGGAGTGCCTGACCGTGTTGGACTTCGTGGGCCAGACCCACCGGCGCTACCGGCTCGATACCAAGTTCACTGCATTGCTTTCCGGCCAGCGGCAGCGCCTGGATCGCGAGGTAGAGGCTGACTTCCCGAGCCTGCCGCCGGGGTGCAGCATCCAGCTCGAGCGGGTCGCACGGGAAAGAGTGCTAAGCAAGATTCGTGCGGTGTTGAGTGATTTGAATCAGTTCATTCCTGAGACCCTTCGCACTTGGGCGGAAGAGGTGGGCAAGCCTCTCACCTTTGGACGATTCCTGGAAGTTACGGGGCTCTCTCCCGTTCAGGTGCTGGCGCGCCGTAGCTGGTCGGAGTGGAAGGCCTCGGCTGAGCGTCAGCCGCCGCCCAACGATCCAGATATTGATCAGGCCCGTAAGGCGCTGTCACGCATCGCTCTGCGTAGCGATCCCGCGCTGCTGTCGGCCGTCGAAACACTTGGCCGCCGGGATAGCAGTGTTAATGAAACTCTGGAGCGCTATGACACCGCGCAGCAAACGGCGCTGCACTATCTGCTGTGGGGGAGAAAGGGCGGCCTGGTCGGTGTAGACAGCCTCAAGCAGTCGCTGCAGAAGTGGCGTGACAATCCTAGCGTAGCCGCCGATGCCGCGGAGATCGCTGCTTGGCGGCGTGCCCATCGGCGAGTGCCGTTGCGCCTCCTTGATGACCTGCCGTTCGACTGCGGGCTGCAGCTACATGGCGCCTACGGCACCGCCGAGATCAAGGCTGCGCTGGGCCTGGCTAGCTTGGAGAAGCCCGGTGCCACCGGCGTCGGTGTTATTCATGCTAAGGACATACGTGCCTACATCCATTTGGTCACCTTCCATAAAGACGATGGTGACTTCTCGCCCACCACGCGTTATCGCGACTATCCCATCAGCCGAACGCTGCTGCACTGGGAGAGCCAGTCGAATACCACACAGACCAGTTCGACGGGGCAGAACTACCTCCATTTCGAGGAGCGCGGCTATACGATTCTGTTCTTCGCGCGTCTGACCAAGCGTATCGAGGGCGAGACGGCGCCATTTATCTTCCTGGGCCCCGCCCAGGCGCTAAACCGTTATGAGGGAGAGCGCCCTATCGCCATGACGTGGGAGTTGGCATACCCGATGCCAGCGGAACTCTTCGAGGAGGCACGGCCCGCTTAGCAGGTCGTGGTCTGGGTCGGTTCCCGCCCCGGGAATAGGTGCTGGATCTCCCGCCGTATTCCGGCGCTTGGCAAGACTGGCCGCCAGGGTCGGGCTAGAGCTATGATGCCCCCGCGATCCCACAAACCATTCACTTGTCGCCAGGGGAGTCTCGCTGCCGCACGCGTCGGCCGGGGCTGAGAGAGCGCATGGCGCTGACCCCTCCGAGGTGCCACCGGCGCTGGTGGTGATCGGCGTGGCGATCTCCACGCTGCTCTACACCGCAGTGGGTGGGCTGCGGGCGAGCCTCGCCACCGACCGCTGGCAGGCCTGGCTGCTGATCGCCCTGCTGGCGCTGGTCGGCGGGGTGGCGCTTTCGCGCCTGCCCGAGATGCCGGTGGCGGCGGCCCTGCCGTCGATCCCGGCCGGCGACGCGCTCGCCGTGGCGCTGACCCTGGTGATCGCGGTGACGGCGGCGAACCTCTTTCATCAGGGCTACTGGCAGCGGGTATGGGCGGCGCGGGACGACCGCGCCCTGGGCCGCGGCGCCTGGCTCGGCGGCGGCATCACCGTGCTGGTGGTGATGGTGGTCGGCGGGCTCGGCATGCTGGCCGCCATGGCCGCCATGGCCGGCGTGGCGATGGGCGAACCGCCGATTCCCTTCTTCGCGCTGCTTTCCGAGGCACCGGGCTGGCTGGCGCTGCCGGCGCTGGTGCTGGCGGTCACCCTGGTGGCTTCCAGCGTGGATACCCTGCAGAACGGCATCGCCTCGCTGGTGGTGGCCGGGTCCGGTAGGCGCGGCCTCTCCATCGGCGCGGCGCGCCTGGCCACCGTGGCGCTGATGGTGCCGGTGGTGATCGTGGCGCTGCAGGGGCTCTCGGTGCTGCGCCTGTTCCTGATCGCCGACCTCCTCTGTGCCGCCATCGTGGTGCCGGTGCTGCTGGGCCTGTGGTCGCGGATGAGCGCCGTCGCCGCGGTGGCCGGCGGCGTGGCGGGCATGCTCGGCGCCATCCTGCCGGGCTGGGTGGCCCAGGGCAGCCTCGCCGCCGGCGTGCTGACGGAGAGCTTCCCCGGCAGCATCCCGACCCTGCCGCCGTTTCTCGGCGCGCTGCTGCTCTCCAGCCTGGTCAGCCTGCTGATCGCCGGGCTCTGGCCGGTAAAGCGGACGCGTCCGGCCTGAGACGTTGCCACTTCGCGGGCGGGCGCCCACCCTGAGAGGGCCGATCCGCGTTCTCGAGGAACCGCCCCATGCCCGTCTGGTCACCGGTGCGCCTAGGGGGGCTTGTGCTGTTCGGGCTGCTGGCGGGCTGTGCCGCCGGCCCCGACTGGCGATCGGATGTCGTCGGGCACGACCCGCTGGACGCCCGCTGCCTGGAGCGGCTGGCGGCCTTCGATGCGGTGGTGTCCGACGCCGGGGTGACCGATGCCGGGGCGGCGCGGGTCGCCGGCTTCCCCTACCTGCGCGTCGACCGGCTGCTCGCGAGCTTCGATGACGAGCTCGACACTCCCGCGGCCTTCGCCGACTGGGTGACCCGGATGCGCGAGTTGGACGGCGAGGCGCGCGCCATCGAGGCCGCCAACCTGCCGGCCGTCGACCGGGAGACGCTCTCGCCGCCTTCCGTCGCGGCCCCGGCCGCGGCCGTCAATGCCTGCGCCACGCGCCTGATGCAGCGTGAGCTGCTGGCCGAGGAGGGCACCGGACTGGCCCGCGAGCGGCTGCGGTCGGCGGTCGAGGCCCCCGATCACTACCTGACCTGGCGCCGGGCGCTGGGGCTCTATCCCCTGACTCGCCTCGGCCTGGCGGTCGGCTACAATCGCTGGAAGGTGAGCCATCTGGACACCTTCGAGGCACCGTTCGCGACGCTGCCGGCCGAGGCGCCCCTGGTGCGCTATGCGCCGCCCGGCCGACCTCGCGATGCCGCCGTCGCCGAGCGGTGGCTCAGCGAGGCGCCACGCAGCCCGCTCGGCTTCGTCGAGCTCGATCGCGAGGCGCTGCTGCGCCTGGCGGCGCACCATGCCCCGGTGTTTCTCGTCGAGACCCGGGGGCACGATGACCGGTTCGGCGCGCCCTACTGGTTTGCCGGGCCCGAAGGCCCATTGCCGCGGGTGGACACCACCCGTCCCGTGGCCGACGTGCGATTGAGCCATACGCGCTTCGCGGGCGAGCTGTTGCCGCAGCTGGTCTACACCCTGTGGTTCCCGGCGCGACCTCGGCAGGGCGCGCTGGATCTGCTCGGCGGCCGCCTCGATGGCCTGGTGTGGCGGGTTACCCTGGACGAGCGGGGGCGTCCGCTGATCCACGACAGCATCCATCCCTGTGGCTGCTATCACCTCTTCTTTCCCGTGCCGCCCCTCGAGCGCGTCGCGGTGGCCGCGGACGCGGACCTGCGCGAGGCGCCGCTGACGCCCATCGCGGCACCCCGCCTGGTGGCGGGGCAGCGGCTCGCGGTGCGCGTCGCCGCCGTCAGCCACTACGTGGAGCACCTCGGCGTGGTGGACCCCGGCGTCGACGTTGCAGAGGCGCGCCGCTACGCACTCAAGGCGGTGTCGGCGCCGCCCGATCATGGCCGTCGATCCCTGGTGCTGCCCGGTGGCGGACGGCGCAGCCTCTATGGTCCCGAGGGTCTGGTGGCGCATACTGGGCGCCTCGAGCGATTCCTGCTGTGGCCATCGGGCATCCTGAGCCCTGGCGCCATGCGCCAGTGGGGGACCCATGCCACCGTTTTCGTAGGCCGGCGCCATTTCGACGACCCCCGGCTATTCGAGGCGGCCTTCGAATGGCCGGCCGCGCCCGTCGCCGCGACGAGCGACGTTGCCACACTCGACGACCACCCCCGGGGCGACCCCCCGACACTGCAAGAGGAGACCCGACCATGAGTGACACACCGGACGATCCCCGCCGCCGCCATTCCGCACAGGTCGTGGATGGCGTCGGCAAGTCCGCCAGCCGCGCCATGCTCCGGGCGGTGGGCTTCACCGACGCCGACTTCGCCAAGCCCCAGGTCGGCATCGCCTCGACCTGGAGCAACCTCACCCCCTGCAACAGCCATATCGACGAGCTGGCACGACGGGCCAGCGACGGCGCCGATGCGGCCGGCGGCAAGGGCGTGATCTTCAATACCATCACCATCTCCGACGGCATCGCCAACGGTACCGAAGGCATGAAGTACTCGCTGGTATCGCGGGAGGTGATCGCCGACTCCATCGAGACGGTGGCCGGCTGCGAGGGCTTCGACGGCCTGGTGGCCATCGGCGGCTGCGACAAGAACATGCCGGGCTGCCTGATGGGGCTGGCGCGACTCGATCGTCCCAGTGTCTTCGTCTACGGCGGCACCATCCTGCCGGGCGAGGGCCACACCGATATCGTCTCGGTGTTCGAGGCCATGGGGGCCCACTCCCGCGGCGACATGGACCTGATCGAGGTGAAGCAGATCGAGGAGACGGCGATTCCCGGCCCCGGTTCCTGCGGGGGCATGTACACCGCCAACACCATGGCCTCGGCCATCGAGGCGCTGGGCATGAGCCTGCCGGGCAGCTCGGCGCAGAATGCCGTCTCCCGGGACAAGCGAGAGGACTGTGAGGCCGCCGGTGCGGCGGTGCTCGCGCTGCTCGAGCGCGACATCAAGCCCTCTGACATCATGACGCGCCAAGCCTTCGAGAACGCCATCACCCTGGTGATCGCGCTGGGCGGCTCCACCAACGCCGTGCTGCACCTGATCGGCATGGCCAGCACCATCGGCGTCGAGCTGACGCTTGCCGACTTCACCGAGATCGGCAAGCGCGTGCCGGTGGTCGCCGACCTGCGCCCCAGCGGCCACTACATGATGAGCGAGCTGGTGGCGATCGGCGGCATCCAGCCGCTGATGAAGACCCTGCTCGAGGCAGGCCTGCTGCACGGCGACTGTCTGACCGTCACCGGCCGCACCCTCGCCGAGAACCTGGCCGAGGTCGCGCCGTATCCCGATGACCAGGAGATCATCGCCTCGCTGGACCGCCCCGTGAAGGCCGAGAGCCACCTGCGCATCCTCCACGGCAACCTGGCGCCGGAAGGGGCGGTGGCCAAGATCACCGGCAAGGAGGGCACGCGCTTCTCCGGCTCCGCCCGGGTGTTCGGCTCCGAGGAGGAGGCCCAGGCGCGCATCAACGACGGCACCGTGGTGGCCGGCGACGTGGTGGTGATCCGCTACGAGGGCCCCAAGGGCGGCCCCGGCATGCGCGAGATGCTCACGCCCACCTCGGCGATCATGGGCCGCGGGCTCGGCAGCGAGGTGGCGCTGATCACCGACGGGCGCTTCTCCGGCGGCAGCCACGGCTTCGTGGTGGGCCACGTGACGCCCGAGGCCTTCGACGGCGGCCCCCTGGCGCTGGTGGAGGACGGCGACCAGATCACCATCGACGCCGAGGCCGACACCATCGACGTCGCGCTCACCGACGAGGAGCTGATGCGTCGCCGCGCCGCCTGGCGCCAGCCCGAACCGCGCTACGCACGCGGAGTGCTGTCGAAGTACGCGCGCACGGTGAGTTCGGCCTCTACCGGGGCGGTGACCGACCTGCCGAGCTGAGCCGGACCGAGCCATGGCGGACGCGTTCGGCGTGCACTCCGAGACCGGCACCCTGCGGCAGGTGATCGTCTGCCGCCCGGGGCGGGCCCATCGGCGGCTGACGCCCTCCAACTGTCGGGCCCTGCTGTTCGACGACGTGTTCTGGGTCAAGCAGGCCCAGCGCGATCACGACGTCTTCGTCGACGTGATGCGGGGCCGGGGCGTGGAGGTGCTCGACGTCAACGACCTGCTGGCCGAGACTCTCGACAACGAGAAGGCGCGCGCCTGGCTGCTGGACCACCGGATCACCCGAAACCACATCGGGGTAGGGATGGTGGCTGACCTGCGCGCCTGGCTGGATGCGCTACCGAGCGCAGGCCTCGCCGAGGACCTGATCGGTGGGCTCGAGGTGGGCGATCTGCCCTTCGATCCGGCGGGGCTGTTCGGTAATCATCTCGGCCCTCTCGGTTTCGTGCTGCCACCCCTGCCCAACCTCCTGTTCACCCGGGACAGCAGCGCCTGGATCCAGGACGGCGTCACCCTCAACCCGATGCACTGGAGCGCCCGACGGCCGGAAACCCTGGTGATGGCGACCATCTACGCCTTTCACCCTCGGTTCGCCGGCCGGGTGAGGGTGGAGTGGGGCGACCCACTCGTCGACCATGGCCTCGCCACCCTGGAGGGTGGGGACATCATGCCGCTGGACCATGGCACGCTCCTGGTAGGCATGGGCGAGCGCTCCTCGCCCCAGGCCATCGGTCAGTTGGCCGAAGCCCTGTTCGCCAGGGCCCGGTTCGCGAACGGCCGCGTGCATCGGGTGATCGCCTGCCAGCTCCCCAGGACCCGCGCGGCCATGCATCTGGATACGGTGTTCACCCTGTGCGGGGGCAATGTGGCGACCGCCTTCCAGGAGGTCGCCGATGCGGTGACCTGCTTCGACCTGCGCCCCGGCGAGGGCGGCAAGCCGCTGACGTTCCGGCGCGACCCGCGCCATCTCTTCGCAGTGGTCGCGGAGGCCCTCGGCTACCCGGCGCTCACGGTGGTGCCCACCGGTGGCGATACGCCGGAAGAGCGCGAGCGTGAGCAGTGGAGCGATGGCAACAACGTGCTGGCGCTGAGCCCCGGTGTCGTCGTCGGCTACGACCGCAACGACGACACCAATGCGGCGCTCGAGGCGGCGGGCATCGAGGTGCTGGCCATTCCCGGCGCCGAGCTGGGGCGCGGCCGTGGCGGCGGGCGCTGCATGAGCTGCCCGACCCGCCGCGATCCACTCTGACGGGCACGCGGGCGCGTCACGACCCTCGCGGTCCCCCTCCGCGCCACCGCGTTCTTTGAGGGGTGCGTCAATGACGCACTCCCTTCATGGTGCGAATCGGAACTACACTGCCATCGAGCACCGCAGCATCGGCCGGGAAGAGCGCAGGAGGCGACGATGACGCAGCAGGATGACCAGGCAGGGGCCGAGCGCGAACCGGGCAGCATCGTCGCCATTCGTGGCGGCGTGCTGGACGTCAGGTTTGCCGGGCAGGTCCCCGGCATCCGGGAGCTGCTCTATGCCGGGAAGATCGGCCTGGAGGTGGCCGGCCTGGCGGACGATGGGGTGGTGCGCTGCATGGCGCTGGGGCCGGTCAGGGGGCTGGGGCTCGGCATGCCGGTGCGCACCACCGGCGCGCCGATCAGCGTGCCGGTCGGCGATGCCGTCCTCGGGCGCATGCTCAACGTGTTCGGCGTACCGATCGACCGCAAGCCCGCCCCGGCGAGCGAGAACCGGCGCTCCATCCACCAGCCATCGCCGCGGCTCGAGGATCGGGTCGTGCGCAGCAGGATCCTGGAGACCGGCATCAAGGCCATCGACCTGCTGTCGCCCATCGAGCGGGGCGGCAAGACCGGCCTGTTCGGGGGGGCCGGCGTCGGCAAGACCGTGCTGATCACCGAGCTGATCAACAACACCGTGCAGCAGCACAAGGGCGTGAGCCTCTTCTGCGGCATCGGCGAGCGCTCCCGGGAGGCGGAAGAGCTCTACCGCGAGATGGGCGAGGCCGGCGTGCGCGACAACACCGTGATGCTGTTCGGCCAGATGAACGAGGTGCCCGGGGTGCGATTCCTGGTCGGCAAGACCGCGCTGACCATGGCGGAGTACTTCCGCGACGAGCAGCAGCGGGACGTGCTGCTGCTGATCGACAACATCTTCCGCTTCGTGCAGGCCGGCTCCGAGGTCTCCGGGCTGATGGGCCGCATGCCCTCGCGGGTCGGCTACCAGCCGACGCTGGCCACCGAGCTGGCGGAGCTGGAGGAGCGCATCACCTCTACCCGCCAGGCCGCCATTACCTCGGTCCAGGCCGTCTACGTGCCGGCCGACGACTTCACCGACCCCGCCGCCGCCCATATCTTCTCCCACCTCTCGGGCTCGGTGGTGCTGTCGCGCAAGCGGGCCAGCGAGGGCCTCTACCCGGCCATCGATCCCCTGGCCTCCTCCTCGGTCATGCTCACCTCCTCGGTGGTGGGGCAGCGGCACTACGACATCGCCCGGGCGGTGCGTCGCACCCTGGCCGAGTACGAGGAGCTTCGCGACATCATCGCCATGCTGGGCATCGAGGAGCTCTCGGCCGCCGACCGGGCCACCGTCGCCCGCGCTCGCCGGCTGGAGCGCTTCCTGACCCAGCCCTTCTTCACCACGAGCTCGTTCACCGGGACCGAGGGCAAGCGCGTGTCCATCGACGATACCCTCGAGGGGTGCGACACCATCCTGAACCAGACCCGTTTCGAGCATGACGAGGGCGACTACTACATGATCGGAGCCCTCTCCGACCTGGAGGGGGAGGCATGAGCCTGTCAGCCGAGATGCAGGTGACCCTGCGGCTGCCGACCCGGACCCTTTACGAGGGCCCGGCGACCCGGCTGTTTGCGGAGGCGGAAAACGGGGCCTTCGGGATGCTGCCGAACCATATCGACTTCGTCACCGCGCTGCTGCCCTCCGTGCTGATCCTGACCCTGGCGGACGGCGAGGAACGGATCTTCGGCATCGACGAGGGGATCCTGGTGAAGAAGGGTCATGACGTGGACATCGCCATCCGGCGGGGCGTCCAGGGCCGTGACCTGGCCTCGCTGAGGGAGACCGTACAGGAGAGCTTCGTCGAGGTGGATGAAGACGAGCGCGTGGCCCGCTCTGCCCTGTCTCGCCTGGAGGCGGGCATCGTGCGACGGTTTGCCGACCTGCAGCGGCCCAGGACGCCATGACCCGGAAGCGGAAGTCTCCGGTGGAGGACATCGGCCGTCGCGCCCGGCGCCGGGAGAGGGCGCGGCACGACCCGGGCGCGAGCCCGCTGCGGGGGCTCGGGGTCTTCGGCATGATCGGCTGGTCGATCGCGGTGCCCACCGTGGGCGGCGCCTTTCTTGGGCTGTGGCTCGACCGCCACATGCCGCAGGCGTTTCAGTGGACCCTTGCCCTGATCCTGGGGGGCGTGGCGCTGGGCAGCTTCATTGCCTGGGCCTGGGTCAGCAAGGAAGCGAACGACAAGGAGAGCGAGCATGATGACGATTGACTGGCACGCCGTGATCACCGGCTTCGGCGCCGGTATCGCCGTCAGTATCCTGTACTTCCTGGGCCTGGCGCTGAGCGTTCGCCTGGCGCTGCGCCGGTCCCGGCCCGCGGCCGTCCTGCTGCCCAGTGCGGCGCTACGGATCGGCCTGCTGTTGTCGGCCGGGTGGTGGGTGACCGACGGGGGCACCCTGGGCGGGGCCTTCGTGGGCTATGCGCTCGCCTTCTTCCTGGTGCGCTTCATCGCTACCCTGATGGCCCGGCTACCCCGGGTGAAGGAGGTCGGATGCAACTGACACCCGACGAGACGACGGTCTTCACCCTCTGGGGCCTCGGCATCAACGAGACCGTGGTCAATACCTGGATCGTCATGGCCATGCTGACCGTTGCCTCGATGCTCGTGACCCGGAAGCTGCGCCCGGACGTGCCGCCGAATCGCTGGCGAACGACCCTGGAGGTGATCGTCACAGGGATCCAGCGGCAGGTGGAGGACATCTCGCCGCAGTCGTCGCGCCACGTCCTCTACTTCTCGGGGACGCTGTTCTTGTTCATCGCGCTGTCCAACCTGCTGCTGGTCGTGCCGGGCTTCACGCCGCCCACCTCCTCGCTGTCGACCACGGCCGCCCTGGCCCTGTCGGTGTTGATCGCCGTGCCGCTGTTCGGCATCAGCCGCCAGGGCATCGGCGGCTACCTGAAGACCTACATCCAGCCCTCCATCATCATGCTGCCGTTCAACATCATCAGCGAGTTCTCCCGGGGGATCTCGCTGGCCATCCGCCTCTACGGCAACGTGATGAGCGGGGCGGTCATCGCCGGCATCCTGCTGGGCGTGGCGCCGTTCTTCTTTCCCGTGGTGATGGACGTGCTGGGCCTGCTGACCGGCCTGATCCAGGCCTACATCTTCGCCATCCTGGCGACTGTCTATATCTCGTCGGCCACGGCCCCTGTCCACAAGCCCGTCAAGACGCCGGGCCATGAGCCTGAGCGCGGACGTGACCATCACAAGGAGCAAGATCGATGACTGATGCAGCCCTTATTGCGGCCATTTCCATCTTCACCGCGGGACTGACAATGGCTTTCGGTGCGCTGGGCCCGGCGCTGGGGGAGGGCCGCGCCGCGGCCGCCGCCCTGACCGCCATCGCCCAGCAGCCGGACTCGGCCTCCACCCTGTCGCGCACCCTGTTTGTGAGCCTGGCCATGATCGAGTCCACGGCGATCTACTGCTTCGTGGTGGCGATGATCGTGCTGTTCGCCAATCCGTTCCTGGGTCAGTTTCTGCAAGCCACCCAACCGGCGGCAGGCTGAGCCATGTCGATCGACTGGGTCACGGTCCTCGCCCAGATCGCCAACTTCCTGGTGCTGGTCTGGCTGCTCAAGCGCTTCCTCTACAAGCCGATCCTCAAGGGCATCGATTCCCGCGAGGCCGAGATCGCCGCCCGGATGAGCGAGGCCACGCGCGCCAAGGAGAAGGCGGCCGCCGCCGAGGCGGACTTCGTGGCACGCCAGCAGAAGCTGCAGGCCGACCAGGACGCCTTGGCGGAGCGTGTGCGTGAGCAGGCGAAGCAACAGCGTGACGCCTTGCTGGCCGAGGCCCACGAGAAGATGGAGCAGGAGCGCCAGGACACCCAGGTGCACCTGGCCCGCGAGCGGGAGCGCTTCACGTCGGAGCTCTACAAGGCGAGTGCGGAGACGCTCTACCAGCTGGCCGGCCGGGCGTTGCACGACCTGGCCGATGAGCGCCTGGAGGAGCACATCGCCCTGCATGTGATCGGCAAGCTGGACCCGCTGTCGGACGAGCTGGCCTCAGCGGCCGAGCATGCCGAGGAAGCCGTAGCCACCACCCATGCCGCGTTGCCGGAGGGCGCCCGCCACGAGGTCGAGGCCGCCCTTGAGCAACGAGTACCCGGCCTTCCCCTGCGCTTCGCCACCGATGACAGCCAGTCCCCCGGCCTGGTCCTGCGCATCGGCAGCCTTCAGCTCGCCTGGACGGTCGACAGCTACACCGACGAGTTGGTCGAGCTGCTGGAGGAGCGCTTGGCCAGTGGCGAGTCGGGCAGGGTGAACGCGCATGGCGGATGAGTCACACCGGCCCGACGTGCAGGACTTCATCGACGTCCTGCTGGACAGCCCCGCCCCCTCGCCGGTACTGGCCGAGGTGGGGACGGTCGCCACGGTGGGCGATGGCATCGCCGTGGTCGCCGGGCTCGGTCGGGCCCTGGCGGATGAGCTGCTGGTGTTTGCCTCGGGGGTTCGCGGCGTGGTGCTGGACCTCGAGCCGGACCGGCTGGGGGTCGTGTTGTTGGGCCCCTCGGAGCGAGTGAGGGCCGGTGAGGATGTCTGGCGCACCCACAAGGTCATCAGTGTCCCCGTGGGACCGGGCCTGGTCGGCCGGGTGGTCGACGCTACTGGCCAGCCCCGGGACGGCAAGGGCAGGGTGACCGCCGTGGCCGAACGGCCGGTGGAGGCCCGGGCCCCGGACATCCTCAGCCGCGCGGCCGTCAGCCGCCCCCTGGCGACGGGCCTCAAGGCGGTCGATGCCGCGGTGCCGGTCGGCCTGGGGCAGCGGGAATTGATCATCGGCGACCGCCAGACCGGCAAGACCTCCATCGCGGTGGATACCATCCTCAATCAGTCACGCTCGGAGGTCCTGAGCATCTATTGCGCCATCGGCCAGCGCGGGGACGCGGTGGCCAGGGTCATCGAGGCGCTCCGGGCGAGCGGGCAACTGGCGAAGACGATCGTGGTCGTCGCCGGCGACGAGGACGCGCCGGGCCTGGCCTATATCGCGCCCTATGCGGCGATGACGATGGCGGAATTCTTCGCCGACCAGGCCCGGGACGTGCTGGTCGTCTTCGATGACCTCACCCATCACGCCCGCTCCTACCGGGAGCTCTCGCTGCTGCTGCGGCGACCGCCCGGGCGCGAGGCGTTCCCCGGGGACATCTTCTACGTGCATGCCAGGCTGCTCGAGCGGGCCGGCCAGTTCACCGAGGACGCCGGGGGCGGTTCCATCACCGCCCTGCCCGTGGTGGAGACCCAGGCGGAAAACCTCTCGGCCTACATCCCGACCAACCTCATCTCGATCACCGACGGCCAGATCTACCTGTCGCCGCGGCTGGTGCGCAAGAACCAGTTCCCGGCCGTGGACCTCGGGGTGTCGGTGTCGCGGGTGGGCGGCAAGGCCCAGCACCGCGCGTTCCGGGACGTCGCCGGTAACCTGCGCGTCACCCTCTCCCAGTTCGAGGAGCTGGAGGACTTTGCCCGCTTCGGCACCCGGCTGGATGACGCCACCCGGGCCCGCTTGAGCCGGGGCGCGGCGGTTCGGGCGGCATTGCGCCAGCCCGAGCGGGACCCGGTGCCGGCCGTGGAGCAGCTGCTGGTCCTGCTGGCGGCGATGGAGGGCATGTTCGACGGGCTGTCGGAGACCGAGGTGGTGGCCGCCATGGACACCATCCGGGCCTCGGTGGGGGATGCCCTGACGGGGGTCGCCACGCGCATCGCCCGCAACGAGCCCCTGGACGAGGAGGACCGCGCCGCCATCCTCGCGGTGGCGCGGACCGCCCTGGGAACGTCGGAGGACGGTCGTGACGCAGACGCTTGAAGCCCTCTCCCGCCGCCTTGATACGCTGACCAGCATCCGCGGGATCGTGCACACCATGAAGACGATCTCGGCCATCAATGCCGTGCCCTATGAGCGTGCCGCCCGCTCCATCGAGGCCTATCACCGGACGGTACGCAGCGGACTCCAGGCCTTCGTCGCCAGAGCCGGTCCCATCGCCATGCCGGCCGTGGAACCGGCCGACAGCGTCGTGGTGGTGTTCGGCTCCGACCATGGCCTGTGCGGCAACTACAATGAACTGCTCGCCGAGAAGGTGCAGGCGGAACTCGCGCCGACCACGGCCGGACACGCCGCCCTTCGGGTGCTGTGTGTCGGCGCCCAGATGCATGACGCCCTGGCCGGGCAGGGCCTCGGCCCCGAGAGCGTGCTGCTGCCGCCGGCCTCGGCGGATGGCATCGGGCGCCTGGCGGGCAGCATCGTCACCCGGCTGGACGACATCGGCGGCGGCGAGCCTCATCATCGTAAGGTCACGCTGGCCTTCACCCAGCGCGCCGGACGCGGGCAGCACGAGCCGGTGCTGATGCCGCTGCTGCCCCTGGGGCAGGCGTTCCTGTCGGAGCTCGCCGGGCGGCCATGGCAATCCCGCTCCCTGCCCGACTATTCGATGCCCAGCGCCGAGCTGTTTGCCGCCCTGTTGCGCAGCCATATCTTCGCCAGCGTCTTCCGGGCCTCGGCGGAGGCCATGGTCACCGAGAATGCCGCGCGGCTGGTTCTGATGCAGCAGGCCGAACAGTCGGTGGACGACCGCCTAGACGAGGTGAAGGGCCAGCGGCGATCGGTGCGCCAGGACAACATCACCACCGAGCTGTTGGACGTCATCATCGGCTTCGAGGCGCTGCGCAAGTCTCCCCGCAGTACTCCTCACAAGACGACTCGCCCCTCTCCTCGCAACACCCCCCGCCAGACCTGAGGGGCCGAGACCGGGGAAGGCGTTCAGGCGCCGCGGCGCTCAGCGCGCGCAGGTGCGAAAGCCGGCCAGAGTGTCGTGGCGGTCCGGGGTGAAGAAGTTGCGGTAGGCGGTGTGGATCAGCCGCGAACGGGTGGCCCAGGCGCCGCCGCGCAGCACGTAGCGCCCCTCCCGGAACCAGGGGGCCGAGTAGTCGCGATAGAGCTCGGGCGTAAAGCCCGGGAAGGGAGCGAAGGGCGAGGCCGTCCACTCCCAGACGTTGCCCAGCATCTGGCGACAGCCGAAGGCGCTGTCACCCGCGGGCAGTGCGGCCACGTCCAGCGGGCCCAGGCGCCAGCCGTCCAGGTTGGCGAGGCCGGTGTCCGGCGGCGCGTCGCCCCAGGGGAAGCGGCGCTTGCCGGGCGCGAGAGCGCTCCCCTCGGCCGACGGCGCGCGGCTGGCGGCCACTTCCCACTCCGCCTCGCTCGGCAGGCGTCGTCCGGCCCAACGACACCACGCCTCGGCCTCGTGCCAGCTGACGTGCACGACCGGCTGGTGGGGGGGCAGCGGCTGCCAGCGGTCGAAACGGCGCGCCTCCCAGCGGCCCCGGACGTCCCGGCGCCAGTAGACTGGCGCCGGGAGTCCCTGGGCCTCGCGCCACCGCCACCCGGCCTCGCTCCACAGCTCTCGCCGCGCGTAGCCGTCGTCGTCGACAAAGGCGGCGAACTCGGCGTTGGTGACCGGTGCCCGGGCGATCGAGAAGGGCGCCACCTCGACTTCCATGGGCGGCTTCTCGTTGTCGAAGCGGAAGGGCAGGGTCTCGTCGCCGCCCAGTCGATGGCGTCCGCCGGGAATGGCGACATCGCCAGGCAGCGGGCCGGTGGGCCCCTCTTCCGTGGCCTGGCCAGGAACGGGCGCGCCCAGGTCGGGGGCCGGGTCGCCCAGCGTCTGGCGGGTGTAGAGGAAGGCCTCGCCGTGCATGTCCTCGTGCAGGGTGGTGAGCTGGTAGACATAGCTCTGGGCGGCGCTGGCGGTGCCGTCGGGCAGGCGCGCGAGCATCGCCGCCTGCACCCGCGACAGGTAGTCCAGGGTCTTGTCGCGGGAGGGCAGCGGTAGCGCCCAGCGGTCGTCATGGGCGATGCTGCCGGAGTCGAAGAGTCGCTCGGCGCCGGCGAGCCGGTAGTCGGGCAGGCCGTGGAGGCCGCGCAGGGCGAAGTGGTCGTGGAAGAAGCCGAGGTGGCCGAGCTCCCACAGCGGCGGGTTGACGATCGCCAGCCGTGGGCCGAGTTCGCGGATATCGAGGGTATCGTGCATCAGCGCCAGGCTGCGGGCGCGGGCATCGACCAGCATCCCGGCCAGCGCGTCGGCGGTGCGAGGAGGCGTGGGCGGGGTGGCGATCATGAGGACCTCCTCGAACGGGGAGCGGCAAGAACGGATGAAGGTGCACGGAAGTATGACGGGGGCGAACGATGCAACGCGACATGGCAAGGGGGGAACAGTGTTGAAGGTAGCCTTGATCACCCCGGCGGGTCGAGGCTCCCACGCCGGCAACCGCGCCACGGCGACCCGTTGGGCGGCTAGGCTGCGTGAGTTGGGCTGTGGCGTGCGGATCGCCGGCCACGAGGACGCCCCGGCGGAATGGCGCGTCGACGGTCGGCCCCCCGACCTGGTGATGGCCCTGCACGCCTGGCGCAGCCACGGGGCCATCCTCGCCTGCCGCCAGGCCTTTCCGGCGGCTGCCTTGGCCGTGGTGCTGACCGGCACCGACGTCTATCGCTTCCAGCACAGCCATCCCGAGACGTTCCGGGAAAGTCTCGCGACGGCGGACGTCCTGATCGGCCTGCACGATGCCCTGGACGTGGACCTGCCCGCATCCGTGCTGCCGCGCCTGCACGTCGTCCACCAGTCGGCGCTGCCCCTACCGGCCGGTGTCCCGCGTCCAGGCCGGCGGCATCTGAACGTGCTGGTGGTGGGCCACCTGCGCGAGGAGAAGGATCCGCTGCGTGCGGCGCTCGCGGTGCGCGACCTGCCGTCGGGCTCGCGGCTGCGGGTCATCCAGCTGGGCGCCGCCCACGACGAGGGGTGGGCAGGGGCGGCCCGCGACGAGATGGCGGCCAATCCGCGCTATCGCTGGCTCGGCGACCTGCCGCGCTGGCGGGTGCGCCGGTGGATGGGGCGCGCCCGGCTGATGGTGATCAGCTCGCGCATGGAGGGTGGGGCCAACGTGGTCAGCGAGGCCTGCGTGGCGGGCCTGCCGGTGCTGGCCTCCGACATCCTGGGCAACCGCGGCCTGCTGGGCGACGGCTATGTCGGCTATTTCCCGGTCGTCGATACTGCGGCGCTGGGCGACCTGCTGCGCCGCGCCGAGGCGGAGCCGGCCTTCATCGAGGGACTGCGCCGCCAGGTGACGGCCCGGGCGCCGTTGTTCACACCCGACGCCGAGCGCGAGGCGCTGGCGAGGGTAATCGCCGCCTGCGGCCTGTCACTCTGATGCCTTGAGGTGCTTGACGTCACGATCGTCCGTCAGGCGCGCCCTCGGGGCGGGCCGGCGAGACGTGCTCCTCCCGCGTCGCCGTTTTGACGGGAGCGCTGATGCACACCAGGCAGGCCAGGATCAGCGCGATGCCGGTCCAGCCCAGCGCGGGTAGGCGTTCGCCGACGATGACCACCGCCAGTCCCGCCGCCACCACCGGTTCGAAGAGCGTGATTGTCGTGGCGGTGCTGGCGGGAATGCGGGCCAGGCCGTGCCCGAAGCAGAGATAGCCCAGGAACATCGGGACCAGGGCCATGTAGAGCCCGACCGCGGCATTGCCCCATGAGGCCAGCAGCGGTGCACCGGTCACCAGCAGCACCGGCATCAGCAGCAGGCCGCCGATCCCGAAGGTGGCGCCCATGGCGGCCCGGGGCGCACTGCCACCTTCCATCAGGCGACGCGCCGTCCACGAGTAGAGGGCATAGCTGAGCCCGGCCAGCAGGCCCAGCAGCACACCAGGGATGACATCCGAACCGGTCCCGGTCGGCCCATGGCCGCTCCCCTCGGCCAGGCACAGCAGCAGCATGCCGGCAAGCCCCAGCCCGGCGCCGGCCATCCAGCGCCCGGTGAGTCGCAGCCCATCCAGACGAGATTCGATCAGCGCCGAGAGCAGCGGTGCCGAGCCGATGGAGACCACCGTACCGATGGTGACGCCGGCCAGGCGCATGGAGGCATAGAACGCCAGCGGATAGATCGCCACGGCGACGGCGCCCAGCAGCAGGCATTGCCACCGCGCTCGCAGCAGGCCGGCATGGCGGCGGATCCGCCGGGCAGAGAGGGCGGCCTGCATCAGGCCGCCGCCGCCCATGGCCACGGCACCGATCGCCACGGCGCTGACGTCGGGTGCGAAGGTCGCCGCGGTGCCGGTGGTTCCCCAGAGCGTGGCGGCAATGAGGACCGTCGCGATGCCCAGCAGACGCTCCCGGGCCGCCGGGGTCATGACGCCTCCAGCATGGTGGTCGTGAGCGTGATGGGCTCCAGCGTCTCGCCGGCGGAGTTGATGCGGCCGATGATCGTGGCGTGCGTGTAGCCCCGGGCGTGCAGGGCCGAGAGGCAGGCCTCGGCGCGCTCGGCGGGCACCCCGGCGAGCAGGCCTCCGGCGGTCTGGGGGTCGAAGAGCAGCGGGTAGCGCGGGTGCTCGACCCAGGCCGCCTGGTCGCGAATGGCCCGGCGCAGGCGCACGTTGGCGGGCTGCAGGGAGCTCAGGATGCCGGCGGCGACGGTCTCCTCGGCCCCCTCGAGCAGCGGCAAGGCCGCCAGGTCGAGTTCGGCATCCACCCCCGAGGGGCGCGTCATCTCCACCAGGTGGCCGAGCAGGCCGAAGCCGGTGAGGTCGGTGCAAGCGGTGGCGCCGTGCTCATGCAGGCAGGCCGCCCCCTCGCGGTTGGACTGGACCATACTGGCCAGCGCCGCATCGATCCAGCGCCCCCGGGCGGCGAGCCTCGCGTGGGCGGCGAACAGCGTGCCGGTGCCGATGGGCTTGGTGAGAATCAGCACCTGGCCGGGACGCAGGCCGCCCTTGGTCATCAGGGCCGTGCTGTCGCTGTCGATCAGGCCGTTGACGGCGAAGCCCAGGGCCAGCTCGCTGCCCTCGCCGGTGTGTCCGCCCACCAGGGCGCAGTCGGCGGCGTTGAGCACCTCCACCGCGCCGCTCATCATCTGGAAGACGGTGTCCTCGACCTTGGCCTCGAGCCCCTGGGGCACCGTGGCCACCGCTGTGGCGGTCTGCGCCTCGGCGCCCATGGCGAAGATATCGCCCAGCGCATGGTTGGCGGCGATCTGGCCGAACACGTAGGGGTCGTCGATGAAGGCGCGGAAGAAGTCCACGGTGTGCACCATGTCCTTGCCGGGCGGCACTCGCACCACGGCGGCGTCGTCCGGTGCGTGCAGGCCGACCAGCACCTCCTCGCGCGCGACGGGCTCAAGCGTCGAGAGCGCCCGGGAGAGGGTGGTGGCGCCCACCTTGGCGCCGCAGCCGCCGCAGCGCATGGCAAGCGCCGAGATCGCCTGGGCGCTCTCGTCCTCGTCCAGCGCCACCCGGCTGCGTGCCGGGGCCTTCATGGCGTCCTCCGTCATCGGCGGCAGGTCGTTGAAGCGGGCCATGAAGCGCCGGTCGATCCAGTCCTTCCAGCGCCAGGCCCAGTCGCCGGCCAGATAGAGCCCGCCACGGGAGGCCACGGCGTGGCGGTCGCCGGTGCTGATCAGCGCCAGCCAGTCACGCTGCGGGCGGTAGGGCGAGAGCGGCCGGCCGGTCACGGCGGCGCGCAGGTTGTCGGCCAGCGGGCGGCCCTGGCGCACGGCGAAGACCCCGGCCTTCTCGCGGGGATGATCGACCTGGTGGGCGATGTCGCCGGCGGCGAAGATCCGCGGGTCCGAGAGTGACTGGAGGGTCTCGCCGACCCGGATGAAGCCGTCGTCGTCGAGCGCCAGCCGGGTGTCCTTGAGCCAGTCGGCGCCGCCGGCGTTGGTCACCCAGACGATCTCGTCGGCGTCGTGCCAGCGGCCGTCATCCGCCTGCAGCCGGCCCTCCTCGACGGCGACCACCTCGGTGCCGGCATGCACCGCGACGCCCCGACGGCGCAACGTGGCCTCGAAGTGCCGGCGCACCCGGGGGTTATGGGTCGGCAGGATGTGCTCGCCGCGGGTGAAGAGCGCGAAGCGAAGCTCGGCCGGGTCGCGCCCCCGGGCGGACAGCTCGCGGCCCAGCCGGTACTGCATGGCCAGCAGCAGCTCGACCCCGCCGGCGCCGCCGCCGACCACCGCCACCCGGGTCGTGCCGGGGTGCGCCTCGATGCGCTGGAGCAGCGTCTGCCAGCGGTCGTTGAAGCGGTGGATCGGCTTGACCGGCACGGCGTGAGCGTCGGCGCCGTGGACCCTGCCCACCCGGGGGGTCGAGCCGATGTTGATCGACAGCCAGTCGTAGGGCACCGGGGGGCGCGAGTGGCACAGCACCCGGCGCGACTCGTGGTCGATGCCGACGGCCTCGTCGGCGAAGAAGCGGGCCCCGGCGTATTCCGCCAGCCGGCGCAGGTCGATATGCACGTCGTCGTAGCCGTAGTGCCCGGCGACGTAGCCCGGCAGCATGCCCGAGTAGGGGGTGTGGGTGTCGCGGCAGATCAGGGTGAGCCGCACGCCCGGTTCGGGGCGCATGGCGAAGCGCTTCAGCACGCCGACGTGGGTATGGCCGCCGCCGACCAGCACGATATCGCGTAACGCTTGTAACCCCAGGGGCGGCTGCGGTTGCTGCATGAGGGGGCTCGCTCTAGATTGGTGAGAGGGTTGCGCGAGGGATCCAGGGCTCGCGCCGCGCCCAGTCTAGCCGGATTCCGGCGCGAGAATTTCCCCGGCTCGGGCCTGCCGCCGGGAATCGCCATCAGCCGGTGGGCTTACCTCTCAGGGGACCTCGATGACTGCAGCCGTGCACTTCCATGACCAGCATGTCGAGGGCGCGGGGGGCGCGTTTCGCGACGACGTCATCCATGGCCTCGCCGCCGCGCCGAAGGCGCTCTCGCCCAAGCACTTCTATGATGCGCGCGGCTCGCGGCTCTTCGAGGCCATCTGCGCGCAGCCCGAGTACTACCTGACCCGCACCGAGGAGGGCATCCTCGCCGCGGCCGTCGACGAGATCGCGGCGCTGGTGGGGCCCGATACCCTGCTGGTCGAGCTCGGCAGCGGCGCCAGCCGCAAGGTGCGGCGCCTGCTCGAGGCGCTGCGCCCCAGCCACTATCTCGGCGTCGACATCTCCCGGGACTTCCTGCTGCAGAGCACCCGTCGCCTGGCCGCCGACTACCCCTGGCTCGAGGTGCACGCCGCCTGGGGCGATTACTCGGCCGGGGTGCGGATGCCGCCGAGCCTCGCGGGGCACCGGGCGATGGCCTTCTTCCCGGGCTCGAGCATCGGCAACTTCACGCCCGCCGAGGCCGAGGCCTTCCTCTCCCGCCTGCGCCGGGCGCTGCCGCCGGGCAGCGGGGTGCTGATCGGCGTCGACCTGGTCAAGGCGCGCGACCGGCTGGAGGCGGCCTACAACGACGCCGCCGGTGTCACCGCGGCCTTCAACCTCAACCTGCTCGAACGCATGCGCCGCGAGCTGGGCGCCGAGGTCGAACTCGGGGCCTTCGCCCACCGCGCCGTCTTCAACGAGGCGGCCTCTTGCATCGAGATGCACCTGGTCAGCCGGGAACGCCAGGCCATCACCCTCGACGGGCAGCGCTTCGCCTTCGAGCTGGGCGAGACGCTGCATACCGAGAACTCCTGCAAGTACCGCCTGGAGGACTTCCAGGCGCTGGCCGCGCGGGCCGGCTACCGGTCCGGCGCCGTCTGGCTGGATGACCAGGCGCTGTTCAGCGTGCACTATCTGGTCGATCACTGACGCGGGCGCGTCGATCACCGACGCCGGATCCCCGTTATCGTCGCCGCACAACAAACGCCCCGCCGTACAGGCGGGGCGTTGGCGTCGAGCGGTCCGGCGTCCGCTCAGCCCTCGACGCGGGTGACGCGGATCGGCAGCCCCTGGCGCACGGCGGCGCCGCTGATCGGCTCGAGCCAGGTGCCGGCCACC
Organism: Halomonas urmiana; assembly: GCF_005780185.1. Taxonomy (GTDB): domain Bacteria; phylum Pseudomonadota; class Gammaproteobacteria; order Pseudomonadales; family Halomonadaceae; genus Halomonas; species Halomonas urmiana. Next base: position 188,204 of record NZ_VBUI01000003.1, read on the forward strand.
CGGCGGGTCGGGTCGGCGAAGCCCAGGTCGTTGATGTTGATGCCGGCGCGCAGCCACTCGAGGTCGGGCTGGGACTCGCCGTCGATCACGTGGGGCGTGGCGCCCAGGTCGCGGTGCCCGTAGCCGTGCTCGATGGCCAGCGCCCCCGGCGCGACCCCCTCGCCGACCAGCGCCAGCGCGGTCACGCTGCCCCCGGGGCTCTCGATGCGGATCACGTCGCCGTGGTCGATGCCGAAGCGCTCGGCGTCCTCACGGTGCAGCATCACCGGGTTGTAGGGCTTGATCATGCGCAGCCGCTCGAGGCCGATGGCGTAGGAGTTCATCAGGTTCGACTTGAACGAGAACGCCAGCAGCGGCCACTCCTCTTCGGTGAACACCTCGCGCATGGCTCGCCCGTCGGCCAGGGAGGGCAGGCCGTGACAGGGCACGCCACGGTTGGGCACGCCGGTCTGGGTGTTGATGCTGGTGCCGACCCGCTCGTTGTAGACGCACAGGGTGCGCGTCCAGGCGCTGGCGAGGTTCTCGCCCTCGAAGTGATCCGAGAAGTCCTCGAAGCGCCCGCCGCGGGCGTAGAGGTAGGCCACTGGCCCGCGCTCATCGGGGGGCAGGGTGCGCTCGAGCTTCGGCATCAGCGGCGCCAGGCCGGCGTGGTCGATGTCGCCCTGCTCGGCGGCCGGCAGCGGCTCGCCCTGGAAGGCGACGTTGGCCGCGGCGCGCAGGAAGAAGTCCTCGGCGCGGTTCAGCGGGTGCAGGGTGCCGTCGGCGGCGGGGATCGCCCCCTCGCCGAAGCCGGGCAGGCCCAGGCGCTTGGCCACGGCGATGAAGAAGCTCTCCATGGAGACCGGCTCGCCCTCCGCGGTCTTCTGCTGGCGCGGCTCCACCACCGGCCAGCAGGCGGTGGTCATCTTGCCCAGGGTGCCGCGCCAGGCACCGGTGAAGCCCCACACCTCGTACATCACCGAGTCCGGCACGATGTAGTCGGCGTAGCGGTTGGTCTCGTTGATGAAGCCGTCGACCGCCACGTAGAGCCCCAGGCGCTTGGGATCCTTGAGCTTGTCGGCGATCAGCCCCTCGAGGCCGGCCTGGCCGTAGATGGGGTTGGCCATGCAGCCGATCAGCGCCTTGATGGGGTAGGGGTAGCCGTCCAGCGCCGAGGGCAGGTGCTCGGTGAGGGTGGGCGGCGCCAGGGAGCGCCACGGCGCCCGGGCGGGGTAGGGATTCTCCCCGGCGGCCACCTTGCGCTGGTACTCGGAGGACTTCTCGTAGGGGAAGCGCGAGCGGGAGAGGAAGATCCCCTGGGGGCCGCGCTTGCCGGGGAAGTTGGCCAGGTCGTAGCGCGGGCCTTCGCCCACGCCGTTGAACTGGCCACCGCCGGGGGCGCTGCCGCCCTTGCGGTTGTGGTTGCCGGCCAGCACGTTGAGCATCTGCACCGCAAAGGCGGCGTAGAAGCCGTTGCCGGACATCATGCCGCCGTGGCAGTTGGTCACCGCGCGGCGGCCGTGGCGGGCATAGCGCTCTGCCAGGTCGACGATGGTGGCTTCGGGGATGCCGCAGTGCGCGGCGTAGTCGGCGAGGCTGTGCTCATGGGCCGCCTCGCGCAGCATGGTCAGGCTGCTCTTGACCCGTACCCGCTCGCCGCTGCCGTCCTGGGCGGCGCCGAGCTCCACCTCGCGGTCGACGAAGAGCTCGGCGGCCATCACCGACTCGCCGTGGACCAGCTCGCCGTCGGCGATCACCAGCGGCGCGTCGTCCTCGGCCCCCGCCTCGGCGCGGCCCAGATCGCTGGCGCGCAGGAAGCGGCCGCGGCGCGGGTGGCCGGCGCTGTCGATCACCAGGTGGGTGGCGTTGGAGTGGGTGGCCTCCCCGGCGGCGTCGGCGGCGGCCTGGCCGGGCAGCGTGAGGAACTCGCCGGCGTAGCCCTCGTGGTCGAGCAGCCAGCGGATCAGCGCCATGGCAAAGGCGCTGTCGGTGCCCGGGCGGATCGGCACCCAGCGGTTATGGTCGGCGGCGTGGGAGGCCGAGGCGTTGAGTGCGGGGTCGACCACCACGTACTCCAGGGTGCCGGCGGCACGTGCCTGGGCGATCAGCCGCCCCTGGCGCTTGAAGGGGTTGCCGGCCTGGCTGGGCGCACAGCCGATGTACATGATGAAGCGCGCGTTCTGGATGTCCGGCTTGACGTGGGCGAACTTTTTCATGTCGTTCATCACGGCGCCGGAGCCCATGCGGAAGGCCAGGCCGCAGTAAGAGCCGTGGTGGCCGTAGTTGCGGGTACCAAAGGCGTTGAAGGCGAAGCGCTTGAGCAGTGCCGAGCGGCCATAGTCGGTGGCCTCCATCACCATCAGCTGGTTGGCCTTCGGGCCGTACTCGGGGTTCGCCGGATCGATCGGCGTGTCGACGTCGTGGATGGCGCGCAGGCCCTCCACCTGGCCCTCGCCGAACAGGTCGCCGCCCTCACAGATCTCCTCGATCACCTGCTCGAAGGGCACCTTCCGCCACTCCCGGCTGCCGCGCTCGCCGACCCGCTTCAGGCAGTGGGTGACCCGGAAGGGGCTGTCGATCTGGCTCATCATGGCGTTGCCGCGGGCGCAGGCGGTGGAGCGGTTCTGCTGGCCCTGGTCGCCGTAGGCGCTGAGGCCGCGCAGGGCATCAACCACCGGGGTACGCATCGGCAGGTGCTCGTCGGCGGAGAGCGGGTGGTAGGGATTGCCGGCGACGCGCAGCACCTGGTCGGTGGCGTTGTCGACGCGTACCCGCACGCCGCACTTGGTGGTGCAGCCGTAGCAGACGGTGAAGGCGAGGCGCTGGTCGGGGTTCAGGGTCAGCTCGCCGCTGGCCGAGTCGACGCTGTATTCCGGCGCCAGGGAGTTGCCGTGAATCGGGTGCTCGGGCGTCTCGCCGGCGCTGCCGGTGAGGCCCTTGCCCATCTTCAGCAGCGGATCGGCGTAGCCGGCGGCGAAGGTGGCGGCGCCGCCGGCGGCGACGGCGCCTTTCATGAAGCGGCGGCGTGACGGATCTGCGGACGACTTAGCCATGACGGAGGGCTCCTTCGACGTCAGGGTGTTCGGGTGCGGCGGGTGAGGCGTCGGCGGCGCTGCCGCCCTGGGAGGCCTGGCGCCACGGCACGAAGAGGTCGACCAGCAGGATGGCGGCGAGCCATAGGCCGAAGGTGCCGACGATGCCGAGGATGCCGGACGAGCCGGCGGGGATGCCGTAGTGGTGGAAGCCGGCGCTGTGGCGGGCCACGGTCTGCACGTCCATCAGCACCACCCAGCGGAACATCCAGCCGACGTGCAGGGCCGCGAGGCCCAGTAGCCAGGCCCAGGCGAAGAGCGCCGGGCGACGTGCAGCGGGGCGGGTGAGCAGGAAGAGCACCGCGCCGAACAGGACCAGGCCGGTGAGGCCGCCCCAGATCGCGGTGCTGCGCCACTCGGCGCTGTCGCGCACGGATTCCATGGCCGCGGCCACCGAGCCGACGTGGGCGTTGATGCCGTCGAGGAACCAGCTGCCGGCGACCAGGCCCGCCGCCAGGCAGGCGCCCAGCATCACCCGGAGTATCTGGCCGACGACGCTGGCATCGCATAGACCGCTCACGCGGTTGAGCACCAGGATCAGGCCGGAAGCGGCGATGGCACCGGTGGCCACGAACATCGGCGGCAGCCAGACGGTGTGCCACAGCGGGCGCGCCTTGACGATGGCCACCTCGGCGCCGGTGTAGAGCATGATGCCGGTGGAGAGCGCCAGGGTGGCGAGACCCACCAGCACCACCAGGGCGCGCGGGGTCGGCGCCTCGCCCAGCGACAGCCAGCGGGCGAGCAGGCCTTTGAGCCCGGGCGCCTGACGATTCGCCTGCAGCGCCGGCCGCCAGGCCAGCCAGGCCAGCACGATCACGCCCACCACGTAGAGCGGCAGGATCAGGCTGCCCACCGACATCCAGGAGTGGCCGTTGGCGTAGGCGTAGAAGTGCCAGAAGCGCAGCGGCTGGTGCAGGTCGGCGAGCAGCGCCACCGGCGCCACCAGGGTGGTGGTCAGGCAGGCCAGCAGCGCCAGGCGCGCGGTGGGCAGCCAGGATGACTTGCCGAACACCAGCGCCGGGGCGGCCAGCCAAAGGCTCGCGTAGGAGAGGGCGATCATGAAGAAGTACTGCACCGCCCAGGGGTACCAGGCGATGTCGTAGCGCGGGGCGAGCAGCTCAATGGCCGAATTCATAGCCCATCTCCTTGCCGTGGGAGTCGAGGACGTCCAGGGCCACCGGCTCGGCATCGGGACGGGTGACGAAGCGCTCGTCCATGCCGAGGTAGAAGACCTGGGGCAGGGTGTTCTTCTCGGGCTGCAGCACCATCAGCTCATCGCGATGCTCGGCGATCATGCGGCTGATCTGGCTGTCCGGGTCGCGCATGTCGCCGATGCTCCGAGCGCCGCCCACGCAGCTCTCCACGCAGGCCGGCAGCAGGCCCGCCTCCAGGCGGTGGGCGCAGAAGGTGCACTTGTCGGCGGTCTGGGTGCGCTCGTTGATGAAACGGGCGTCGTAGGGGCAGGCGTTGACGCAGTAGGCGCAGCCCACGCAGCGGTCGCTGTCCACCACCACGATGCCGTCCTGGCGCTGGTAGGTGGCCTCCACCGGGCAGACCGGCACGCAGGCCGGATTCTCGCAGTGGTTGCAGAGCCTGGGCAGCATGAAGGTGGCGACCTCGCCGGTCTCCTGGTGCGCCACCTCGTACTGGGAGACGGTGGTGCGAAAGCTGCCCAGCGGCGCGGCGTTCTCGATATGGCACGACACCGTGCAGGCCTGGCAGCCGATGCACTGGCGCAGGTCGATGAGCATGCCGTAGCGCTTTCTGGGGTCGCCTTCACGACGAGGCGGCTGCTGGTTGATGCCGGCACTAGCGACGCTCGATAGCGGCACCATCGCGGCGCCCGCGCTCAAGCGGGCCAGCTGGCCGAGAAGGGAACGGCGAATGGGGTCCATGGCGCCTCCGGTGGCCTGGATGGGGCGGAATCTTTCGCGGGCAGGCGAAAGGCGTTATCCGAAGGCTAGCGGTGACCCATGGCAGGCCTCTTGATGTCGGTCAAGAGATTGTTAGCAAGCTCTTAATGTTGGCGTAATGTTGGCGTAATCTGCTGAAATTAAAAGATATTAAGGGTGGTATAAAGACAAGAAAAAAACGCCCCGCCGGTGGGCGGAGCGTTCGCTGTTCGGTGCCGAGGCGGTAGCCCGAGGCGGTCATCGATCAGGGCGGCGTGGGTGTCCCGCTCGTGTCGATGCTGTGATAGACCAGGCGCAGCTCGTCCACCGAGAGATGCTCCAGCTTCCCCGAGAGGAGGTCGCTGATCTTCTGCATCGGCAGACCGGCGCGGCGAGCGATCTCGCGGCTGCCCAGGTCAGACACGGCGATCAGCCGTGTGATGATACGCATGAGGCGCGTACGTTTTTCCAGGTCCCTGACATCGAGGTCAGGGCAGCTTCGCGGAGGGTCGATCAGTTCCGCGTGGGCGGTGTGGCGTGCCGTGCTCATGATGCTCCAGTTGGCAATTGCGACAAGCACACTATGGCGGCTGAAGGACGTTTTTGCCAGTGTCCATTCGGGGAATTTTCAGGGAAAAATTGTCGCGTCGGCGGGGTTTGGCACGGGGGACGTGTCGTGCGGAATATCGAACACCCTGGAAGGAGGTTGCTTGGCCTGTCGTGTCCTGATTTGTTTGATAGATATCTGTTTTAAATGATTTTATTGGATAATTCTGCCGTCTAGGCCGAGGATGGCGGCCGCCGAGCGAGACGAATGTCTACGCCGATCGCGTTTCATTTCTCTTGAACGTTTTTCTATCGTTTACTACTTTGTAGACGTTTTCAGGGAAAATCGTAAATCACCATAACGACAAACGACGACGAGGCTGACATGAACAACGAGACGTCGCATGAGACGCATCTGAAGCGAGTCCTGGCGCGCAAGGACGTGCTGGCCCTGGCCTTCGGCGCGATGATCGGTTGGGGCTGGATCGTGCTGACCGGCAGCTGGATCCAGTCGGCCGGCAGCCTGGGCGCGATCACCGCCTTCCTGATCGGTGGGCTGATCATCGTGCTGGTGGGGCTGACCTACGCGGAGCTCGCCTCGGCGATGCCCCAGGTCGGCGGCGAGCACGTCTACAGCTACCGCGCCATGGGGCACTTCGCCTCCTTCCTCTGCACCTGGGCCATCACCCTGGGCTACGTGAGCGTGGTCGCCTTCGAGGCCGTGGCGCTGCCCACCGTGGTGGAGCACCTCTTCCCGGATTACGCGGTGGGCCAGCTCTGGACCATCGCCGGCTGGGACGTGAAGGCGACCTGGGTCGCCGTCGGCGTGGCCGGCTCGCTTGCCATGATGGCGATCAACTACATCGGCGTGCGCACCGCCGCCCTGGTGCAGAAGGTCGTGACCCTGCTGATCCTGGCGGTGGGCGTGATGTTCATCACCGGGGCCCTCTTCCAGGGCAGCACCGAGACCATGCAGCCGCTGTTCAGCGTCGAGGAGGGCGTGATGGGCGGCATCATGATGGTGATCATCATGGTGCCCTTCATGTTCGTCGGTTTCGACGTGATCCCCCAGGCCGCCGAGGAGATCGACCTGCCCTTCAAGGAGATCGGTCGCGTGCTGATGATCTCGGTGATCCTGGCGGTGTTCTGGTACGCCTTCATCATCCTGGGGACCGCGCTGATGCTCGATCCCGCGGCGCTGGGCGCGAGCTCGCTGGCGGTGCCGGATGCCATGCAGGCCGCCTTCCAGGCGCCCTGGGCCGGCAACCTGATGATCCTGGCCGGCATCGCCGGCATTATCACCAGCTGGAACGCCTTCTACATCGGCGGTTCGCGGGCCATCTATGCCTTGGCACACTCCGGCATGCTGCCGGCCTTCCTGGCCAAGCTGCACCCTAGGCATCGTACGCCGACCAACGCCATCCTGGTGATGGGCGTGCTCTCTTCCCTCGCGCCCTTCTTCGGCCGGCAGGCGCTGGTGTGGCTGGTGGTCGCCGGCGGCCTGGGCATCGTCATCGCCTATCTGTTCGTGGCGCTCTCCTTCGTGGCACTGCGTCGCAACGAGCCCGACATGGCCCGGCCGTTCCGGGTCCGCCGCGGCAAGGCCGTGGGGGCGCTGTCGGTGATCCTTTCGGTGGCGCTGATCGGCATGTACCTGCCGGGCAGTCCCTCGGCGCTCTCCACCATCGAGTGGATCATCTTCGCCGGCTGGATGCTGATCGGCCTGTCCCTCTACGCCTGGTCACGCCGCCGCTATGGCGTCGCCTACAGCGACACCATGATGAGCCGCGAGCTGGCCGGCGCGGATCCCTACCCCGGTCGCTGATCCCTGGTGCGACAGACGGCCGCCCCGGGAGTCCCGGGGCGGCCATCGACAACAGGACGTAAAGGATGGCCACTGGCCGTCCTTTATTTTTGACAAAAACAAAAAGTATAGATATTTTTAGATTGTGTCCACGTAACGCCATGGAGCCCCTGACATGACCGTACTGACCCAGCTGCCCGAGACCGCCATGCCCCTGCCCGCCGATCTCCACGGCTTCACCCTGGCGCCTTCCGCCCAGTCGCCGCGGCTGTTGCAGCTCACCGTCGGCCGCGAGGTGGTCGCGGCCTTCCTCGAGGCCGTCGCCGAATGGCCGGTGCAGGCGCTCGAGTACAAGTCCATGCTGCGCTTCCGGGTGGCCAGGATCCTCGATGACCTGTGCGACAACACCCTGCAGCCGGTGCTGATCAACACCCTGGTGGACCGTGCCACCGGCGGCCTGCAGGTCACGCCCGAGGGGCTGGACGACGTCGAGCAGGCCGAGGAGATGGTCAAGTTCGCCACCGCCGTGGCGCACCTGATGGGGCGCTCCAACTTCGACGCCATGAGCGGCCAGTACTATGCGCGCTTCGTGGTGAAGAACGTCGACGAGTCCGACAGCTACCTGCGCCAGCCACACCGGGTGATGGAGCTGCACAACGACGGCACCTTCGTCGAGCAGGACACCGACTATGTGCTGATGATGAAGATCGACGAGCAGCACATGCAGGGCGGCAACTCCCTGCTGCTGCACCTGGACGACTGGGAAGGGCTCGAGCGCTTCTATCGCCATCCGCTGGCGCGCCGCAAGCTGCGCTGGACCGCGCCGCCCAGCAAGAACGTCGCCCGGGACGTCTATCATGCGGTCTTCGACGTGGACGCCGAGGGCCTGCCGATCATGTCCTACATCGACCAGTTCGTGCAGCCCAAGGACTTCGAGGAGGGCAACTGGCTGACCGACCTCTCCGAGTCACTCGAGGGAAGCCCGGCGATCCTCTCGGTGGCCAACCCGGTGGGCAGCTTCCTGCTGATCAACAACCACTTCTGGCTGCACGGCCGGGATCGTTTCACGCCGCACCCGGAGCTGCGCCGCGAGCTGATGCGCCAGCGCGGCTACTTCACCCATGCCAAGACCCTGCGTAATCCGCGCCAGGTGTGAGGCGCCGCGACGCGACCGACGGGTTAGACTGACGAGGCCACGCCGTGACGACGGCGTGGCCGTCTCATTGGAGGAGCGAGGACGGCATGTACGATTTCATCATCATCGGCGGCGGCATCCTGGGCATGTCCACCGCCATGCAGCTCAAACAGGCCTATCCGGATCGCCGCATGCTGGTGGTGGAGAAGGAGCGCGAGGCGGCGCGCCACCAGACCGGCCACAACAGCGGCGTGATCCATGCCGGAGTCTACTACACCCCGGGCAGCCTCAAGGCGCGCTTCTGCCTGGAGGGCAACCGGGCCACCAAGGCCTTCTGCGACGCCCACGGCATCGCCTACGACACCTGCGGCAAGCTGCTGGTGGCCACCAACGAGCAGGAGAAGCAGCGCATGGAGGCGCTATGGGAGCGCACCGCGGCCAACGGCCTGGAGCGCGAGTGGCTCTCCAGTGAGGCGCTCAAGGAGCGCGAGCCGAACATCACCGGCATCGCCGGCATCTTCGTGCCCTCCAGCGGCATCGTCGACTACGCCGAGGTCACTCGGGCGATGGCCGCCGAGTTCGAGCGCCTGGGCGGCGAGATCCGCTTCGGCGCCGAGGTCACCGCCCTGGAGGAGCGCCGCCAGGAGGTGGTGGTCACCACCTCCACGGGCGAGTTCACCGGGCGCTACCTGGTGTCCTGCTCGGGCCTGATGGCCGATCGCGTGGTGCGCCTGCTCGGCCGCGACCCCGGCTTCAGCATCTGCCCGTTCCGCGGCGAGTACTATCTGCTGCCCGCCGAGCACAACGCCATCGTCAATCACCTGATCTACCCCATCCCCGACCCGTCCATGCCGTTTCTGGGCGTGCACCTGACGCGCATGATCGACGGCAGCGTGACCGTGGGGCCCAACGCCGTGCTGGCGCTGGCCCGCGAGGGCTATCGCAAGCGCGACGTCTCGCTTTCCGACATGGCGCGGATGTTCAGCGACCCGGGCATCCTCAGGGTGCTGGGCAAGAACCTGCGCCCGGGGCTTGCCGAGATGAAGAACTCACTGCACAAGCGCGGCTACCTGGAGCTGGTGCGCAAGTACTGCCCGAGCCTGACCCTCGAGGACCTGGAGCCCTATCCGGCCGGGGTGCGCGCCCAGGCGGTGACCCGCGACGGCAAGCTCGTCGACGATTTCCTGTTCGTCAACACCCGGCGCACCGTCAACGTCGGCAACGCCCCGTCCCCGGCGGCCACCTCGGCGCTGCCCATCGGCGCGCACATCGTCGGCAAGGTGAAGGAGCTGGTCGAGGCGTGACCCGTCATCGACCTAAGGGGGATTGCCGAAAATATCAGAGAACGTAGAAATAGTGGCATGGTGACTCACGCTCGCCCCATGCTAGGTTTTGTCCGAAAAGTCCGCTCGCAGGCAACGGTCTATGCACGCCAGGCATACCATGGCCCTGAAGCTGCTAGC
>NZ_VBUI01000040.1 GCF_005780185.1 Halomonas urmiana
GCGATGATCTACCTGATTGGCAGCCCCGTGGGCCGCCTGCTCGATCAGGCCAAATCCACATGAAACGTCGAAGAACCTTTTTTTCGGTATTGGCAACGACCGTATCGATTCCCTCAAAAACCTCATCAAGAATGGCGACGATGCGCTTTTGCTCAGGAGGAGGTGGAACCAACACCGTCTGACGCCTTACATCTGAGTCACTCACTGCAGGATAAGCCGCCCCTCTTTGCAGACGCAAAATAGGCAAGCTGAAACCGTCGGACAAAAACCAATAAAAAAGAAACCGACCATTAATCCCATGACAACCACGAGCGACAAAGAAACCTGTGCTACAGACTGCACCATCTAAGTCTTGTGGCACTTCAGCCACCCTTTTCAATCCCGGCCTAATGGTGGCAAATATGACATCGCCCGACTTCACAACCCTACGAGCACGACTAGGTGCATCACGCCCCATCACCTTGCTCGACTCAGTCACTTTCAGAAATTTTCTAGAAACCGAAGAGACATCAATGTAACTAAATTCTGCTTTAGGGGACTTTTTTGGGTCTATGGTTTCGATTTTCTCAACCACATCTCCAACTTTTAACTCTTTCCAACCTTCCCTCATAGCATCCCCCGAATCCCTTCCAGGATCTCCTCGGCCTCGCGGTCCAGCGTCTCGATCTCGTTGATGATCACCTCGGGGTCCCGCAGCGGTTCCGCCTCAGCCTTGTTGGGGTTCTTCACCGAGAGATCGAAGCTGTCGCGGTCCAGGTCGTCGACGCTGACGCGCCAGGAATTGTCGGAGTCGGCAAAAGTCGCCTGCAGCGCGACGAACTCGGCCAGGTCGTCATCGTTCAGCGGGTTGGTCTTGCCCAGGCTGCGGCCGGGGTCGAGCTGGTAGTACCAGATATCCCGGGTGGGGGCGCCCTTCTCGAAGAACAGCACCACCGTCTTCACGCCGGCGCCGAGGAAGGTGCCGCCGGGGCAGTCGAGGATGGTGTGCAGGTTGCAGCTCTCCAGCAGTTCCTGGCGCAGCGCCTTCGAGGCGTTATCGGCGTTCGACAGGAAGGTGTTCTTGATCACCACCGCGGCGCGGCCGCCGGCCTTGAGCCGCTTGATGAAGTGCTGCAGGAAGAGGAAGGCCGTCTCGCCGGTCTTGATCGGGAAGTTCTGCTGGACCTCCTTGCGCTCCTTGCCGCCGAAGGGCGGGTTGGCGAGGATCACGTCGAAGCGGTCTCGCTCCTGCAGGTCGGCGAGGTTCTCGGTCAGGGTGTTGCTGTGCACCAGGTTGGGCGCCTCGATGCCATGCAGGATCATGTTCATGATGCCGATGACGTACGGCAGGCTCTTCTTCTCCTTGCCGTAGAAGGTGTGGTGCTGCAACGCATCGAGCTGCTCGGTGGTGAGTCGGCGCGGCTCGTCGCTGTTGAGGCCGTAGCGCAGGTAGTCGTGGGCCTCGCAGAGAAAGCCCGCCGAGCCGGCGGCGCCGTCATAGATCCGCTCGCCGATCTTGGGGTCGATCACCCGGATCATGGCGCGGATCAGCGGGCGCGGGGTGTAGTACTCGCCGCCGTTGCGCCCGGCGTTGCCCATGTTCTTGATCTTGGCTTCATAGAGGTGCGAGAGCTCGTGCTTCTCGGCCTGGGAGCGGAACTGCAGGCTGTCCACCAGTTCCAGGGCGTCGCGCAGGCTGTAGCCGCTCTGGAACTTGTTGCGCACCTCGCCGAAGATCTCGCCGATCTTGTACTCGATGGTGTCCGGCCCGCTGGCGCGCTCGCGGAAGCCCTGCAGGTAGGGGAAGAGCTCGCGATTGACGAAGTCGAGCAGGTCGTCGCCGGTCAAGGCGCGGTCACGATCGAGGTGGCCGTCGCGATCGCGGGGTGCCGCCCAGCTGGACCACTGATAAGGCGTGGCGATGATGAAGTCGAAGGACTTGCCGGCGAAGCTGGCGTTGATGGCACGCCGCTGCTCGAGGTCGTCCAGGTACTTGAGGAACAGCAGCCAGGAGGTCTGTTCGGTGTAGTCCAGCTCGGTGGCGCAGCCGGCCTCTTTCCACAGCACATCGTCGATGTTCTTGAAGGTCTGCTCGAACATGGGGTTCGCAGGTCCTTGTCAAAGGGTGTCATGCAGACGGCCGCCGAGCGTGGCGCCGGCGGCCGCGGGAGAATCGGGGTGACAATGCTACGCCGCGGCGGACTGAGGCGCCAATGGCCTACGGTGGCGTCTTTCGCGAAGCAAGCTTCGCTCCCACGAAGACCTGCTGGTCGCCAGAAGTGAGGACTGAGACGGGGATTCGCGCTGCAAGCAGCGCTCCCTCCAAGACCGGTCGAGGGTCATGCGCGGGGGCTCCCACGAAAAACGGCAGGTGGCGTGATATGCTCCGCGGATCATCAACCGGCACCCCTGCCGATCGTCGAGGAGAGCAACATGGCTCAGGCAAGCGCACGTCATATCCTGGTGGACAGCGAAGCGAAGTGTAACGAACTCAAGGCCGAGATCGAGGGCGGTCGCGACTTCGCCGAGGTGGCTCGCGAGCACTCCAACTGCCCGTCCGGCCGCCAGGGCGGCGAGCTCGGCACCTTCGGCCCGGGCCAGATGGTGCCGGAGTTCGACAAGGTGGTGTTCGAGGGCGAAGTGGGCCAGGTCCACGGCCCGGTGAAGACCCAGTTCGGCTACCACCTGCTGGAAATCACCGACCGCAGCTAAGGCCACGGGTCCGTTGTCAGGAGCCGCGCATGGAGCCCATGCGCGGCTTTTTTCTTGTACAGTACCTGTCATCGCCTCGCCACCGACGCCAGAGGAGCCCTCCCGATGAACGACGACACCTTCCACCACAGCATCCGCAAGCTGCTGAAGAACGTGGGCGTGAACACCCAGCAGGAGATCGAGCAGGCCGTGCGCCAGGCGCTGGCCGACGGGCGCCTGACGGGCCACGAGACCCTGCCGGCCCGGGTGAAGGTCGAGGTGGCGGGCCTCGAGCTGGACCTCGAGTTCACGGGGGACATCACCCTTGAGTGACGCGCCGATGATCCGTGTCGAGGGGCTCTCGAAGACCTTCGCGGATGGCTTCAAGGCGCTGGTGGATGTCGATCTCACCATCCAGCGCGGCGAGATCTTCGCCCTGCTCGGCCCCAACGGCGCGGGCAAGACGACCCTGATCAGCGTGATCTGCGGGCTGGTCAACGCCAGCCGCGGCCGAGTGCTGGTGGATGGCCACGACAACGTCCGTGACTACCGCGCCGCCCGCTCGCTGATCGGCCTGGTGCCCCAGGAGCTGACCAACGAGGCCTTCACCACGGTGTGGGACACGGTGAGCTTCAGCCGTGGGCTGTTCGGCAAGCCGAAGGATCCGGCGCACATCGAGCAGGTGCTTCGCTCGCTGACCCTGTGGGAGAAGCGCCACAGCCGGCTGCTGGAGCTCTCCGGCGGCATGAAGCGCCGGGTGCTGATCGCCAAGGCGCTCTCCCATGCGCCCCAGGTGCTGTTCCTCGACGAGCCGACCGCCGGGGTGGACGTGGAGCTGCGCCGCGAGATGTGGGAGGTGGTGCGCGGCCTGCGCGACCAGGGGGTGACGATCATCCTCACCACCCACTACATCGAGGAGGCCGAGGAGATGGCCGACCGCATCGGGGTGATCCGCCGCGGGGAGATCGTGCTGGTGGAGAACACCCACGCGCTGATGCGCAAGCTCGGCAGCAAGGAGCTGACCCTGCACCTGCAGGAGCCCCTGACGGCGGTGCCGGAGTCGCTGGCGGGTCATGGCCTGGCCCTCGTCGACGACGGCCAGGCGCTGGTCTACAGCTACGACGCGGCCCGCCAGGAGGACGGCTCGACCATCTCCGGCCTGCTGGCCGACGTCGAGGCGGTGGGACTGCGCGTCAAGGACCTGCACACCCGCCAGAGCTCGCTGGAGGACATCTTCGTCAGCCTGGTCCAGGAGCGTCACTGAGCATGAAGAGCTTCAACCTGCAATCCGTCAAGACCCTCTACCTCGCCGAGATGGCCCGCAGCCTGCGCACCGTGCTGCAGAGCATCATCTCGCCGGTCATCTCCACCTCGCTCTACTTCGTGGTCTTCGGGGCGGCCATCGGCACCCGGATCAGCGAGGTGGATGGCATCAGCTACGGCGCCTTCATCGTGCCGGGCCTGATCATGCTGATGCTGCTGACCCAGAGCGTCTCCAACGCCTCCTTCGGCATCTTCTTCCCGCGCTTCTCGGGCTCGATCTACGAGATCCTCTCGGCGCCGATGTCCTACGTCGAGGTGGTGGTGGGCTACGTGGGGGCGGCGGCGACCAAGTCGCTGATCCTCGGCGCCATCGTGCTGGTCACGGCGCGGCTGTTCGTGCCCTACTCCATCGATCACCCGCTGATGATGGCGGTGTTCCTGGTGCTCACCGCGGTGACCTTCAGCCTGCTCGGCTTCATCATCGGCATCTGGGCCGATGGCTTCGAGAAGCTGCAGCTGGTGCCGCTGCTGGTGATCACCCCCCTGACCTTCCTCGGCGGCACCTTCTACTCCATCGACATGCTGCCGCCCTTCTGGCAGGCGGTGACCCTGGCCAACCCCGTGGTCTACCTGATCAGCGGCTTCCGCTGGAGCTTCTACGGCATCAGCGACGTGAGCCCGCTGGTCAGCCTGGGGATGATCCTGCTGTTCCTCTCCGTGGCGCTCGCCATGGTGGGCTGGATCTTCAAGAGCGGTTATCGCCTCAAGCCCTGATCGCTCCCCGCCTCGATCACGCGCGGATCAGGGTGCCGGCCAGGCCCTCGAGGATCCGTCCGGCGTCTTCCAGCGCGCCGATGCCGGCGACCCCGCCGCGGGCGGTGACGAACTCGCACGCTGCCGCCACCTTGGGGCCCATGGAGCCCGGCTCGAACGACAGCTCGGCGAGTGCCTCGGGGGTCACGCGATGCAACGGACTCGGCGCGGGCCCGCCCCAGCCCTCGTACACCGCCGCCACATCGGTCAACAGCAGCAGGGCATCGGCATCCAGCCGGGTCGCCAACAGGCCGGAGGCGTGGTCCTTGTCGATCACCGCCTCGACCCCCTCCAGGCGCCCGCCGGCGCCTCGCACGGTGGGAATGCCACCGCCTCCGGCGCAGATCACCACCACGCCCGCGTCCACCAGCCGGACGATGACGTCGATGGGCAGGATGCGCCGCGGCACGGGCGAGGCGACGACCCGTCGCCAGCGCCCGGGTGACGACTCGACGAAGGCCCAGCCCCTCTCCGCCTTCCAGCGATGCATGTCGGCGAGGCCATAGTCGGGGCCGATGGGCTTGGTCGGGAAGAGGAAGGCGGGATCGTCGACATCCACCTCGACCCGCGTCAGCAGGGTCGTGCAACTGGCGCTGGCCGGCATCTCGTTCATCAGCTCCGCTTCGATCAGGTAGCCGATCATGCCCTCGGTCTGGGCATCCAGCACGTCCAGCGGATAGGCCTCCGCCGGCTGGTAGGCCTGGGCCTGGAGCGCCAACAACCCCACCTGGGGGCCGTTGCCATGGGTCACCACCAGCTGGTGCCGGCCGGCCAGCTCGGCCAGGCCCCGCGCGGCTCGCCGCACGTTGTGGCGCTGGTTGTCGATGGTCATGGGCTCGCCTGGCCGCAACAGGGCACTGCCGCCCAGGGCTACCACGATACGCATGCGAATCCGCCTCCGGCGTGGATGTCGGGGGCTCGCCTCGAGCCTCCGGGGCCCGGCCCGGGGCGACGCCCACCCCAGGCCTTCGGCATATCCTCCAGCATAGTCCGCGCGGGTCGCGGCCGGCGGCACAGACTCGCCGATCGGCTATCGAGCGGCGCCCCCGGCGGGTATCATCCCCACCCTCGCCCTTCACCGCGGAGCTCCCATGCCGATCCTGCACAGCATCATCCATCGCATCGACACGGCCTCCGGCGAGACGCCGACGCTGACGCCTGCCGCCGAGGAGCTCGCCTCCTCGGCGGCGCTGGACGACCTGCTGGCCGGCGTCAACGACGCCTTCAATGCCAAGCCCAAGGCCTGGGGCTACTTCGTGGACGCCACGCCCGAGGGCGAGGTGAGCTCGCCGTTCGCCACCGAGCTCGCCGACTTCCTCGACGGTGGCCGCGACTTCGCCACCTTCAGCCGCGACGTGGCACAACGCCTCGCCGAGCTGATCAGTGACCACCTGACGCTCTCCGGCGACCTCTTGATGGTCGATCAACGCGTCGGCGACGCCCGCTACCTGAGCCTGGCGCTGCTGCATCACCGCAGCGGGTTCGGCGTCGACGACGACCTCGCCGTCGTGCCGGTGCGCCAGCTCAACCTGACCCAGATGAGCCTCGCCGCGCGCCTGGACATTAACCAGTGGCGCGGCGAGTCGCCCTCGAAGCAGTACCTCTCCTGGACCCGGGACCGCGGCGGGAAGAAGCTCGCCGAGGGCTTCGCGGCCCTGCTCGGCGCCGCGGAGGGCGTGGACGCCACGGGCGAGACCCGCACCCTGCTCAAGGCCTTCAGCGACTACGTGGAGCAGGAGGACCTGCCCGAGCAGGCCAGCCGCGAGAAGACCGATGCGCTGATCGACTACGCCAGCGACCAGGCGAGCCGCGGCGAGCCGATCACGCTGGAGGAGCTCTCCGAGGTGCTCGACGAGCAGCAGCCGCAGGCCTTCTATGAGCATATCCGCAACGCCGACTACGGCCTCTCCCCGGAGATCCCGCCGGACAAGCGCACCCTCAACCAGTTCCGGCGCTTCGCCGGGCGCTCGGGCGGCGTATCGATCAGCTTCGACTCCCACCTGCTGGGCTCCAGCGTGGAGTATGACGAGGATCAGGACCGACTGATCATCAAGCAGGTGCCCAAGCAGCTGCGCGAGCAGCTCAAGCGCCAGGAGTGAGGGCCCGCATCGACGCGGCGCCGTCCTTCTCGAGCTGCCATCGTCACGCTTGAGGCGTCGCCGACTCGGGCAAACGGCGCGGGGCGGGCTATGCTGAGCCACGCCATTCACGTCGAGATTCACGTCGAGAGAGCTTCGCCATGCGCCGCATCCTGATCCTCCAGGGCCACCCCGACACCGCCACGCCGCACCTGCTGCATGCCCTGGCCGACCACTACCGCCAGGGCGCCGAGCAAGCCGGTCACGAGGTGCGCACCCTGACCATCGCCGAGCACGCCTTTCCCCTGCTGCGCAGTCAGCAGGCCTGGACCGAAGAGCCGATGCCTCACGCGCTCGAGCCGGCGCGCGACGCCATCGCCTGGTGCGAGCACCTGGTGCTGTGCTTCCCGCTATGGCTCGGCGACATGCCGGCGCTGGTGAAGGGCTTCCTCGAGCAGGTGATGCGCCCCCATTTCGCCTTCGAGTACGTGGACGGCAATCCACTGGGACGCAAGGGGCTCACGGGACGCTCGGCGCGGGTGGTGGTGACCATGGGCATGCCGGCAGCGATCTACCGACACGTCTACCGCGCCCACAGCGTCAAGTCGCTGGAGCGCAATATCCTCGGCTTCGTCGGCTTCGCGCCGGTCCGCGAGACGCTGATCGGCTCGGTGGAAACGCTCGACGCGGACGACTGCCGCAAGTGGTTCACCCGCCTGGAGAAGCTGGGTGCCAAGGCAGACTAACCGATGAGCTCCCTCTAGTACGTGACTCACACTTATTCTGTAAGTGATCGCTGACACGCCTCGTGAGCCTGCTGTGACACATGCACGAGAGGGTTGGCGGGATGCGGTAATTGTCGCCATGCTTCCCCGGTACCGCGGCCGTGTGAGCAGGCACCGCCGCCAGGACTGCCATAAGAAAACTCACCGAGGGGATGCGGACGGCCGTTGCCATCAAGACGGGCAGCGTCCCTCAAGGAAGTGCGCATGGCCACCAACGCAGGGGATGGCAACGAACTGGATTGGCGTGGCGAGTTTCGGGACTCCCCCCGGGAGGCCCTGTTCCGCCGGACCATGCTGGCTCACGACGCCTGCCAGCTGCGTCATGCGCTGGTGGTCGCCGCCGGACTATTCCTCGCCTTCGGCCTGACCGACTACAGCCTGATGGGCTCGAGCCAGGCCTTCATGGTACTGCTGGCCATGCGTGTCACCGTCGCTACAAGCTTCCTGCTGCTGGCTCTGGCGGTCAGACATCGGCCCGCCCTGGCCCAGGCGCCGCTGCCGGTCAACCTGGCCTGCTTGCTGGCGATCAGCGGGCTGCTGCTGACCATTCCCCTGCGCTCGGATGGCATCTTGATCAGTCTCGCCTCGCTGGTGGCGGCCAGCTCGTCGCTGTATCTCTTCATCCCCAACCGAGTGCCCTGGATGCTGGCGGGCAACGCCTACCTGATCGGCGGCCTGCTCGTCGCGATGCGACTCTGGTCGCCACTGCCCGGCGGGGTCCTGGCGAACAGCCTGCTGCTGCTGGGGTTCGTCAACCTGCTGTGCTGGCTGACCGTGATCCGGCTTCACCGGCTGCAGCGCTCGCAGTTCGCCAGCCTGCTGGAGGAACGCTCGATCAACCGCCGGCTCAAGGAAGAGATCGAGGAGCGCAACCAGCTGGAGCAGCGCCTGCGCCATATGGCCAGGACCGACGAGCTGACGGGGATCACCAACCGGCGGCGCTTCTTCGAGCTGGCCGAGCAGGAGCGTCGTCGGGCCCACCGAGACGGCACGCCCCTCTCGCTGTGCATGGTGGATGTCGACTACTTCAAGGCCATCAACGACGTGCACGGCCACGCCGTCGGCGACCTGGCGCTGACGGTGGTCGCCGCGCGCTGCCAGTCCGTCCTGCGCGAGAGCGATATCATCGGCCGCTATGGCGGCGAGGAGTTCGTCATCGCCCTGCCCCTGGCCAATCTGCTCACCGCCAGGGAGGTCGCCGAACGCCTGCGTGAAGTGGTGTGTTGCCGTCCCCTGGAGATCAAGGGCGTGACACTGGACCTGACGGTCACGATCGGCATCAGCCGGGTCGACGATGGCGAGACCAGCCTGGACCCGGGCCTGCTGCGCGCCGACCAGGCCCTGTATGCGGGCAAGGAGAGCGGGCGCAACTGCGTGGTGATGACGCCTCAAGGGCCCGAGCTGACCCTGCTGGAGAGCGTGCTACCGGCCGTCACGCCAGGTACGGTTCGAGCCACTGCCGCAGCTGTGGCCCCTGCAGCAGCCCCGGCTGGCGGGCGACTTCCCCTCCATCCTTGAAGACGATCAGCGTGGGAATGCTGCGGATGCCGAAGCGCGCCGCCAGCGCCTGCTCGGCCTCGGTATCCAGCTTGGCGAAGCGCAGCCGCGGCTCGAGCTCACGGGCGGCCTCGGCGAAGATCGGCGCCATGGTCTTGCAGGGACCGCACCAGCTGGCCCAGAAGTCCACCACCACCGGCAGCTCGCTGCGCTCGACCAGGGGGGAGAAATTCGCGGCGCTCAGCGCCACGGGCTCGCCGGCGAACAGCGCCCGACGGCACTTGCCGCAGGTCGGGCCGTCGTCGAGCCGCGATCGCACGACGCGATTGATGGCGTGGCAGTGGGGACAGCCCAGCTTCAGGGATTCGCTCATGGGGCACTCCGGGTCGAAGGGATTTCCTGCACGATTTTCCTGCACTATGGCCGGCGCCCACGACGCATATCAAGCGGCGTGACGCCCGCGGGGTAGCCGTGGCGCCATGCAGCCCACCTCACGGGCTGTTATGGTCGCGGCAATGCCTGCCGGCGACCCTTGCGAGCCCCTCATGACCGACCGTCCCGATCCCCGCATGCTGCTGCGCCTGCTGTCGCTGCTCGCCCCCTATCGCGGGCGCGTGGCGCTGGCCGCCCTGGCGCTGCTCGCCGCGGCGGGCAGCGTGCTGCTGCTCGGCCAGGGGCTGCGCCTGGTGATCGACCAGGGCTTCCTGGCCCGGGATCTCCGCCAGCTCAACCAGGTCCTGCTGGGCATGCTGGCCGTGGTGGCGGTGCTGGCAATGGCCTCGGCGCTGCGCTACTACCTGGTCACCTGGATCGGCGAACGGCTGGCCGCCGACCTGCGCCGCCGCGTCTTCGATCGCCTGCTCGACCTGGAGCCCGGCTTCTTCGAGAGCAGCCGCGGGGAAGGCGGCGGCGCCGGGGAGATCTCCTCGCGGCTCACCGCGGACACCAGCGTGCTGCAGAGCCTGTTCGGCTCCTCGATCTCGCTGGCGCTGCGCAACCTGCTGATGCTGACCGGCGCCGTGGTGCTGATGCTGGTGACCCAGCCGTGGCTCTCGGCCATCGTGCTGCTGGGCATTCCCGCCACGGTGCTGCCGATCCTGTGGTTTGGACGCCGGGTGCGGCGTCTCTCGCGCACCAGCCAGGACCGGGTGGCCGAACTCGGGCGCTACGCCGGCGAGGCCCTGTCGGGCATCCGCACCGTCCAGGCCTTCAACCACGAGCAGCGCGACCGCCAGGCCTACGGCGCGCGGGTCGAGGAGGCCTTCGCCACCGCCGTGGCGCGCACCCGCCAGCGCGCCTGGCTGACCGGCGGCGCGCTTCTGGCGGTCTTCGCCGCGGTCGGCGTGATGCTCTGGCAGGGGGGCCAGGCGGTGCTGGCCGGCAGCATGACCGCCGGCGAACTCTCGGCCTTCGTCTTCTACGCGGTGCTGGCCGCCGGGGCGGTGGCGACGCTGGCCGAGGTGGCGGGCGACGTGCAGCGCGCCGCGGGCGCCGCCGAGCGGCTGCTGGAGCTGCTGGAGACACGCCCCGCGATCCACGCCCCGGCTTACCCCACGCCGCTTCCCGCCCCGCTGCGCGGCGAGCTCCGATTCGAGGGGGTGAGCTTCACCTATCCCGGACGGCAGACGCCGGCGCTGGCATCATTCGACCTCGACATCGCGCCCGGTGAGCGGGTCGCCCTGGTGGGCCCCTCCGGGGCGGGCAAGAGCACCCTGCTCACGCTGCTGCTGCGCTTCCATGATCCCGACCACGGCCGCCTCTGCCTGGACGGCATCGACCTGCGCGAGCTCGACCCGCACGCCCTGCGCGCGAGCCTCGGCCTGGTGGCCCAGGAGCCGGTGCTCTTCAGCGGCAGCGTGGCCGACAACCTGCGCTTCGGCCGGGGCGAGGCCGACCGCGACGCCCTGCGCCAAGCGGCGCGGGACGCCAACGCCCTGGACTTCATCGAGGCGTTGCCCCAGGGCCTGGATACCCCGCTCGGCCCCGGCGGCGTGCAGCTCTCCGGCGGGCAGCGCCAGCGCCTGGCCATCGCCCGGGCACTGCTCAAGGAGCCCCGCGTGCTGCTGCTCGACGAGGCCACCAGCGCCCTGGACGCCGAGAGCGAGCGGCTGGTGCAGCAGGCGCTGGACCGGCTGATGGCCGAACGCACGAGTCTCGTGATCGCCCACCGGCTGGCCACGGTGGTGGCCGCCGACCGCCTGCTGGTGATGGACGAGGGGCGCCTGGTGGCGGCCGGACGCCACGCCGAACTGCTCGAGACGAGCCCGCTCTATCGCCACCTCGCCGAGCTGCAATTCGGCCGGCACGCCCTGCCCTCCGTCACCGGCGAGCGCTGAGGCGCGACGCGCCCGCCGCGAGGGGCCAGCCGCGAGGGGCCAGCTCAGAACAGCCCCAGCTGGCGGTCGATCAGCGCCGTGAAGTCGTCGCCGACGAAGGGCAGGATGGCGTCGGCCACCGGCTGCAGCTGCCGGGTCAGGTAGTGGTCGGTGTCGATGGGCGACGAGTGGGCCTCCAGGGGTTCGGGGCCGGCTACCGTCATCACGTAGCGGATCCAGCCGCCGTTCTGGTACTGGCGCGGCCGGCCCAGCCGGTCGTTTTCCGCGTCGGCCAGCCTGGCCGCCCGCACGTGGGGCGGCACGTTGCGGCGGTAGTCGTCGAGGCGCCGCCGCAGCCGCTTGCGATAGACCAGCCGCTCGTCGAACTCCCCCTCCCGGGCACGCCGCAGGAAGGCCTGCACATAATCGCGCACGTAGTCCCGCCAGGGCTCGCCGATGAAGACCCGCCGGTAGAGCGCCTGCTGGAACTCCTTGGCGAGCTCCGTCCAGTCGCTGCGCACCGTCTCCAGACCCTTGAAGACCATCCGCTCCTCCCCCGCCGCGTCGCGGGCGAGCCCGGCGTAGCGCTTCTTGCTGCCCGCCTCGGCGCCACGGATGGTGGGCATCAAAAAGCGCCGATAGTGGGTCTCTAACTGCAGCTCCAGGGCACTCTCGAGGCCATACTCCTCGGCGAGGTGTTCGCGCCACCAGGCGTTGACGCGCGCCACCAGGCGCCGGCCGATCGCCGCCGCCTGGGCCTCCGGATGCTCGCGGCCGAGCCAGACGAAGGTGGAGTCGGTGTCGCCATAGATAACGGTATATCCCTCGGCCTCGATCAGCTCGCGGGTGCGATGCATGATGGCGTGGCCGCGCATGGTGATCGACGAGGCCAGGCGCGCGTCGAAGAAACGACAGCCCTTCGAGCCGAGCACCCCGTAGAAGCTGTTCATGATGATCTTGAGCGCCTGGGCCAGCGGCGCGCTGCCGGCCCGCTTGGCGGCCTCGCGCCCCTCCCCGACCCGAGCCACGATGGCCGGCAGGGCGTGGCGCGTGCGCGAGAAGCGCGCGCCCCGATAGCCCGGCACCGAGGCGGCGTCGGTGGGCTCGACGAGCCCCTCCACCAGCCCCGCCGGGTCGATCAGGAAACTCTGGATGATCGAGGGGTAGAGACTCTTGAAATCGAGCACCAGCACCGAGTCGTAGAGGCCGGGGCGGGAGTCCATGACGAAGCCGCCGGGGCTCTCGGCGGGCTCGGCCTCGCCGAGGTTGGGCGCCACCAGGCCCAGCCGGTGAAGCCGCGGCAGGTAAAGGTGGGTGAAGGCCGCCACCGAGCCGCCGCTGCGATCGGCGGCGAGCCCCGTGACGCTGGCCCGCTCCAGCAGGAAGGCGAAGAGCTCGGTGTGCGCGAAGATCCGCGTCACCAGCTCGCAGTCCTTGAGGTTGTAGCGCGCCAGCGCCGGCTTGTCCTCGGCGAACCGGCGCAGGATCTCGTCCAGACGCTGGTAGGGAGTGTCGATGGCCTTGCCCTCGCCGAGCAGCGTCTGCGCCACGTGCTCCAGGCTGAAGGAGGGAAAGTGCCAGGTGGCCGAGCGCAGCGCCTCGATGCCGTCGATGATCAGCCGGCCCGCCGCCGAGGCGACGTAGTGGTTGGCCTCTCGGCCGTGGGCCCGCCACTCCATCTCGGCCCCGCCGCGGCCCAACCGCAGCGGCACGCCGAGCCGGCGGGCATGTTCGTGGAGGAGGCGCAGGTCGAACTGCACCAGGTTCCAGCCGATGATGGCGTCTGGGTCGTGGGTCGCGATCCAGGCGTTCAGCGCCTCGATCAGCGCCGCGCGGCTCTCGCAGTAGTCGAGGCGGAAGTCGAGATCAAAGGCCTTGCCATTGGGCGGACCCAGCATGAACACCTGGCGCTGCCCGCAGCCCTCGAGGGCGATCGAGTAAAGCTCGCCCCGGGCGCTGGTCTCGATGTCCAGCGACACCGGGCGAAGCCGGGGGCGGTAGTCCGGCGCAGGCGCCAGGCGCGCCGCGACCAGGCGCCCCCTCCCGTCGGGCGTGCCGGTGACCGCCACCGGCGCGGTGATGAAGCGCTCCATCAGGTAGCGCTCCGGCGGGCGGATATCGGCCTCGTAGAGCGTCACGCCGGCCGCTTCGAGGCGTCGCTCGAGGCGGCCCAGCAGGCGCTGCTCCCGGCAGTAGAGGCCCAGCACCGGGCGCCGCTGAAAGTCGCACAGCGCCAGCTCGCGTAGCGTGGCGCCCGGCTCGCCGGCCAGCACCGCCTCGGCGCGCTCGCGCTGCTCGGCCGGCAGGAAGGCCACCGAGGGCCGCGGCGGCAGGCGCACCCTGAGCGGGCCCTCGTCGGTGGCCAGCCAGACCCAGACCTCGGTGCCTCGGGGCGTCTCCTCCCAGTGCCGGGTGAGGATGAAGCCCTGGCGCACCGTCACGCCCCGCTCTGTCAGGCGATGGCTCGACAAGGCCGCTACCCGAGGCTTGCCAGCCGGCGCAGGCCCGCGGCGGCATCCGCCGTGGCAAGCCACGCCACCAGGCCGAGGTTCAGGGCCGCACAGCCCCACAGGATGATGCCGAAGGGCTGCTTGCGGGTCTTGTGGCGAAACCAGCGCCGGGCCAGCAGGGCGCCCGGCCAGCCGCCGGCGAGAGCGACCAGCTGCAGGGTCGACTCGCGGATGCGCCGAGCACCTCGACGGGCCGCCGCCTTGTCGACGCCGTAGAGGATCACCGCCGCCAGGCTCGCCAGCAGGTAGGCACCGATAAGCAGCGTCATGAGGCCGACACCTCCACGACCAGGTCGGGGGCGAAGAGCGGCGGGACAAACTCGTCGGGGTAACCGCCGGGGTTGGCGATGACCCGGGTACCGGCGGACTCGAGGTCCACCGGCTCGTGGTCATGGCCATGGAGCCAGAGGTCCATGCGGCCCATCAGCGCCGGTAGATGGGAGGCGAAGACCGGCGACAGCGCATCGCCGCGGTAGCGCGCCGGGATGCAGCCGGCCAGGGGCGCGTGGTGGCTGATCACCACCCTCGGGCCGCTGAACGGACGGGCCAGCTCCGCCTCCAGCCAGGCCAGGGCCTCGCCATGCAGGCGGCGACTCTCCGCCGGAGTGAACACCACCCCCTCCGGCTGCTCGATGACCTGGAAATCCGGCATCAGGGCCAGTGCCCTGCCCTCGGTGAGCGCCGGGTCGTGTTCCGGCTGCCCGGCGTAGAGGGCGAAATCGGTCCACAGCGTGGTGCCATGAAAGCGCACGCCGTCCAGGGTCAGCGAGCGGTTGTCCAGCAGGTGGATGCCGAGCCGTGCGGCCTCGGCGGCCAGTTCCCGTCGCAGCAAGGGCATGCCGGTGCCGTAGAACTCATGGTTGCCGGGGACATAGAGGATCGGGGTGCCGGCAAAGCGCTCCGCTGCCCAGCCGAGCCCCTGGATGCCGGCGTGGATGTCGCCGGCAAGGATCACCACATCGGCGCTGGCCTCCGGCAGTTCCGGTGGGCTGTCGAAGTGTTCCAGGTGCAGGTCGGAGAGAAGCCTCAGGCGCATCGTCGGTACCCTGTGCAGCGAGCCATCCGCGCCAGTGTGAGGCACGGACCGGACGAACACTAGCGTCCGCTCGGGACCTGGCGGCCGCTCCTTGCGCCCTGCCGGCTATGCTGCCAAGGGTCGACAGCCCCGCCGGGGCCGGCCTCAGTCATAGTGCACCGCCAGCCAGATGGTCGCCTCGTCCGGGGCGGTCCAGGCGACACGATGCCGGCGGTGGGCGGGAATCGTCAGGTGGTCGCCCGGGCCAAGCGTCACCGACTCGCCACCCTCGAAGGCCACCACCCCCTGGCCCTTGAGCACCAGCACCCACTCGTGGCGCGGCTGGTCGTACCAGCCGCTGGCCGGCGAGGTGTGGCCGCGCGACACGATGCGCTCCACCGTCACCCCGCGGCCGCTCACGACCTCCTCGAACAGCTCCTCGGGAAGGCCGTCGGGTATCGCCTCGAACAGGTTCGCCATCGAAACGTTCCTCCATCTGGAGGGTCATGCGCCGAGGCATGACCGGCGTGTTCTTCTCACCACGGCCTTGACCATAGCAGCCCGGCTGCCGGGAGTGGTCCTCGCCCCATCCGGCCATGCATAAAAAAGGCCCCCCGAAGGGGACCAGTTGGAGCACGCCAGCTCACTCGGTGATTCGCCATCCGGTTCGGCGATCATGGCCCTACCTTGGCGAGGATCGCGCCAACAATGGCATCTCTCCAATCAATACAGCATGTTATTGAAAACATGCGATGCAGGAAGCTGGCCCGGACCGGGCGATAGCATGCGGCACTGCACCATGCGAGCGCCTTGCCGCCGCGGGATGCGCCATGGCGAGGCAGTGCCGCACCGGCTCACGCCCGTGAACCGCCCCGCTCACGCCGCCTGAAGAGGGCCTTTTCCAGCTCCACCAGGGCGAAGAGCACCACGCCGAAGGCCAGGATGCTGGCCCACTCCCTCGTCCCCAGGGGTGCCGTGCCGAACAGGAACTGCAGCGGCGGCGCATAGGTGAAGAGCGCCTGGAGGATGACCAGCACGCCCACGGCGACCAGCACCGCGCGGCTGCCCAGCAGGCCGACGCGGTTGCAGGCCGGCTCGAGGATGTAGCGGCTGTTGAAGAGGTAGGCGACCTCTCCCATCACCAGGGCATTGATGGCCACGGTTCGGGCGAGCTCGATCTCGACGCCCTGCTGTTCCATCCACAGGAAGTGGCCGAAGGTCCCCGCCAGCAGCAGCAGCGAGACGAAGAGCACCCGCCAGATCAGGAAGCCGGAGAGGATCGGCGTGCCGGGATCCCGCGGGCGGCGGCGCATGACGCCGGGCTCCGCGGGTTCGAAGGCCAGCGCCAGGCTCAGGGTCACGGCGGTGACCATGTTCACCCACAGCACCTGCGCCGGCAGCAGCGGCAGGGTCATGCCCAGCAGCACGGCGGCCAGGATCGTCAGCGCCTCGCCGCCGCTGGTGGGCAGGATATAGAGAATGGCCTTGCGCAGGTTGTCGTAGACGGTGCGCCCCTCCTCCACGGCGTGGGCGATGGAGGCGAAGTTGTCGTCGGCCAGCACCATGGCGGCCGCTTCCCGAGCGGCCTCGGAGCCCTTGATGCCCATGGCGACGCCCACGTCGGCGCGCTTGAGGGCCGGGGCATCGTTGACCCCGTCGCCGGTCATGGCCACCACCTGGCCACCCGCCTGGAGGGCGCGCACCAGGCGCAGCTTGTGCTCCGGCGTGGCGCGGGCGAAGACATCCACCTCGCGAACCAGGCGCTCGAGGTCCGCATCGGAGACCTGCTCCAGGGCGTGCCCCGGGATGACGCCGCCCGCGGTGGCAATGCCGATCTCGTCGGCGATGGCCCGGGCGGTGACCGCGTGGTCGCCGGTGATCATCTTCACCACGATGCCGGCCTGCTGGCACTGCTTGACCGCGGCAATCGCCTCGTCACGGGGCGGGTCGATGAGACCGCACACCGCCACCAGGGTCAGGCCGCCCTCCTCGACGTCCGGGAAGGTCAGGGTGCGCTGATTCGCGTCCACCCGCTTGACCGCCACCGCCAGCAGCCGCTGGCCGCGGGCGGCGACCGCCTCCATGCGTCGCTCCCAGCGCGGCAGGTCGAGCGGGCGGTCGCCCTCGCCGGTGCGTTCATGGTCGCAGACGGCCAGCACGCGCTCGGGCGCCCCCTTGAGGAAGAGCAAGCCATGGTCGCCCCGGTGGTGCTGGTGGAGGGTGACCATGAACTTGTAAAGGGACTCGAAGGGGATCACGTCGGCACGGGGATAGCGCCTGGCGACCTCCCGGGTATCCAGCCCCGCCTTGAGCCCGGCGACCACCAGCGCGCCTTCCGTGGGGTCGCCCTCCAGCTGCCAGGCTCCGTCCCGCTGCTGGAGCTCGGCATCGTTGCACAGCAGGATGCCCTCGAGCGCCTCGGCCAGCACCGGGTGGTGCGCGACCTCCACCGCCTCGCCCGCGCGACTGAAGCCCCCCGGGGCTCGTAGCCGACGCCGCTGACCTCGAAATGCTCCTCGGCGGTGAGCAGGGTCTTCACGGTCATCTCGTTGCGGGTCAGGGTGCCGGTCTTGTCGGTGCAGATGGTAGTGACCGAGCCCAGGGTCTCCACCGCCGGCAGGCGACGGATGATGGCGTTGCGTACCGCCATGCGCTGCACGCCGATGGCCAGGGTGATGGTCATGATCGCCGGCAGCCCCTCGGGGATGGCCGCCACTGCCAGGCTGACGGCGGCCAGGAAGGTCTCCACGAGGTCGTAGCCGCGCACCCCGTAGCCGATGGCGAAGGTGATGACGGCCAGCACCACGATGGCGCCCGAGAGCCAGCGCCCGAAGGTGGCGATATCGCGCAGCAGCGGCGTGGTCAGGGTCTCCACCTCGCCGAGCAGCGCCGAGATATGTCCGATCTCGGTGTTCGCGCCGGTCTCCACCACCACGCCGCGTCCCTGGCCGAAGGCCACCAGGGTGCCGGAGAAGGCCATGCAGCGTCGGTCGCCCAGGTCGGCATCTGCGGCCACGGCGTCGACCTGCTTGTCCACGGCCACCGACTCGCCGGTGAGCATCGCCTCGTCGATGCGCAGGTTGTGGCTCCGAAGCAGGCGCAGGTCGGCGGGCACCCGGTCCCCGGCCTGGAGGAACACCAGGTCGCCGGGTACCAGCTCCTCGGCGGGGACGGTGCGCCGTTTCCCGTCGCGCAGCGCCTGGGCCCGGGGCGAGAGCATGCCGCGGATCGCCTCCAGGGCCTGCTCCGCCTTGCCCTCCTGGAGGAAGCCGACGATGGCGTTGATCAGCACCACCCCCAGGATCACGCCGGTATCGACCCAGTGCTGCAGCAGGGCCGTGCCCAGCGCGGCAACCAGCAGCACATAGATGAGCACGTTGTGGAACTGCCGCAGGAAGCGGCGCAGCGGGCCGCTACGGCGTGGCGCCGGCAGGCGATTATGGCCGTGGCGCGCCAGCCGATCCGCTGCCTGCTCGGCGGTCAGGCCCCGCTCCGAGGCCTCGAGCCCGGCGAGGACCGCATCGGGTGCCTGGCTGTGCCAGGCGGGCTCGCGGCGAGCCTCCCCGCTCATGGCGTGGGCTCCCGGCGCGGGTGGGCGCGTCTCTCCGAGCGCCTCTGGCACCGCTGTCGCTGCATGGCACCTCTCCCTGTCGAGGGCTTGCCTTCCCCGGCCCTGGCGCCGGCCCCGTCCTCCCTCGCTTCTCGCACATTCCTGCCGCACCCGACAAGCCGAGTTGCCGAAAAACCCGTCCATCACGCATGCTGTCGTTTCTACATAAACTTTGCACAATCTGTGTCTACAAATCAGTAGGTTGGATGAAAACTTTCACTAAAAGACAGCATATTTTTGAAGCATTAAATTGCATAATTCTGCATTGTGGGGACTGATTAGATAGGCATGTTGTAATTTTTTAAAAGGAATGAAAAAAATCCCCACCCAAGCAAGCTGGGTGGGGGAAGGCTGCCTGTACGGCAGTTGTACCACGTCTCGGCTTTATCGGTATCGGTCTAATACTTTTGGCTGCCTATGCGGCAGTTCACTAGACAGAAAACCACTAATCACTTTATTTATCATCGTTTCATCTTTTCACCTCTTCACCCAACCATTCTACCCGAGCACCTATCAACCCATTGAAAATAATAAACATATTACGACTATACAAAAAGGGTAGCGAAATTTAAGAAAAAATATTTAGTTCATGGGACCAATGCTCTAATAGGCACAGTTCCCCGGAATTCCTGATTAGTGGCCAGCCCATACGAATTGAACACTTTCCCTGCTACTCTTTTTTCCATATAGGTGGCACCCGCTTCCATTTGAATATGCAGCATGAATGACTGCCCGGTACTGCTACTTTCCATAAAGGATGAATGAAAGCATTCAACTTCCCTTTGGTTAGCCAATTTTTCTGCTTGAAAGGCTTCCCCTCTTTCCAATGCCCTTCTCTTTGCTCTTTTCAGCTGATCTTGCCCAGCATTGGTGGACACCGATCTAAGCGATCATTCGAGCCTCGAAGGCCTCTGGGCTGATCATCCCAATCGCACTGTGCCGGCGTTGCCGGTTGTAGTCCAACTCAATGTACTCGAACACCTGCCGCCGCATGGCTTCCCGGGTCGCGAATCGCTCGCCGTGAATGGCTTCGACCTTGAGACTGTGAAAGAAGCTCTCGGCGCAGGCATTGTCGTAGCAGTTGCCTTTGGCACTCATGCTGCACCGGAGGTCGTGCCGGGTCAGCAACGACTGGTACAGGGAAGAACAATACTGGCTACCACGGTCGCTATGCACGATGACTCCCTTGGGCATCTTGCGGCTCCACAGCGCCATCTGGAGCGCGTCGCCGACCAGGTCCGCCGTCATGCGCTCGCTCATCGCCCAGCCGATGACCTTGCGTGAGTACAAGTCGATCAGCACGGCCAGGTAGAGCCAGCCTTCACCGGTCGCCAGTGGAGTAAGAAGCAGGGCGTAGTCGAGCTATTTCCCTACTTCTCCTCCCCGAACCGTACGTGCACCTCTCAGCG
>NZ_VBUI01000041.1 GCF_005780185.1 Halomonas urmiana
CAAGCCTCCTGTCCAAGTGGAGGTCATATCCTGGCCCAGCTCAGGGGGCGAATTCCACACCCAACGACGAAGAGCCCCTTTTTGCCGCCTCCAGAAGCGGCACGGGTGGCGCGGATCGATGTCGAGTCAATCATCCAGGTGTCCAGGTCCATCAGACCATCCTCTCGCAAGCGGAGCTGGAGGCGCGCCAGGATGGCCTCGAAGGTACCGTCGTCGCGCCACTGACGGAAGCGGTCGTAGACCGTCTTCCAAGGGCCGTAACGCTCTGGAAGGTCACGCCACTTGGCACCTGAGCAGAGGATCCAGAAGATACCGTTCAGCACCTGGCGGTCATCGCGGCGGGGGCGCCCCGTTCTCTGCGGCGGCGACACGATGTCCTCGATGAGGGCCCAGCCGTAGTCGGAGATCTCGTAGCGTCCTGCCATGGGTCACCTATGCTGCTGAGGCATAGGTGACATTAGCAAATTCGAGTTTTCGGACAAAGCCTAGCATAGGAATAGCTTGCCTCGTCATAGGACACCTCGTTCAGTGTACTGCATTAACGGGATGTCCAATGTTGCTGGACAAGATCAGGATTCAATTACCACTCAGGCTTGACATATACCCCAAGAGAACATGACGAACTCTGTATAGACGATGGTGACATTTGTTGCAAATCAATAATTTCAAAAATATAAGCTTAATAACTACAACTGTTTTGCATATATTTTCTTTCCGGAATAATCTTTAAAACTAGAATTGTGCCAAAGCAAAGTAAAGCATCCTCCCACAGCTCGACAACTATCCTTCAATTCTTGGAACTTTGCATGGGCAGCGTCTTCTTCGCCTAGTCCCATATATCGCTCGGACATCACAGTGCATTCCATCACGATCAAAGGGCGGACGCGCAGTTTATACTGCCGCTGTGTGATGGGATTAAAGGCGGGATATTCATGGCAGGTGCCACAGCGGAATCCAGGGCGATCCGCGTACCCCAGAGTACTATCGTAAGTCATTTCGGCTGCTTCCCAAGCGCTGAGAGTAGTAGGTGTCTGCCAGCGAAGGAAGTGCATGCGCCCCCCCCACTCAGCCTGCTTAATACCTTCTTCATCGCAGATACGCCGCAGACGATTAGCTTCCCGCACGATAATATCAGGGGACTGGTATGAATTGTAGCTGGGGTGAAGTCCTATCTCATGGCCACGCGAATGTATACGCCGCATTAGATTACGTATAGCCGGATGCTCCGGTTCATAGTCGGCGTCTTTGCTAACGTCAGTACGCCCACAGATAAAGTAAAAAGCACTGCGCAGACCATTCTTTTCCGACTGATCCATAAGCCAGTCGAAGGTATTGAATGAGTCTGACACATGCAGGCACTTCCGCGTATTGATTTTTATCCAAGGGGCAATCAAGGCACTTTGAAAATCTCTTCGTTTTAATACATCCCCAACCATTGAGCGAACTACACCCTTCACTGAGCGAAAGCCATATAGGCTGGGCACATCCACATCGTGAGAGGGTTTGATGCTGAACTGATGCTGTTTAAGCTCAGAGTGTGGCCATACTCGATGAATAACCTGTCCAAGAATATGCAACCATTCATCTACAATTGGCCGCTCTAGATAATCATGCTTGAATGCATGGGATGATGTTGCGGGAAACCGTTGATGGTTATCCAAGTCCGTGCGACCAGCTTCTTCCAATCGAGTCAGCATCCAGTAAGTCAGGCCTAGGATATCGTAGTGAACCACAACGCTACCCTGCCCTGCCTTCTCCACCATGCAGGTGGGCATTTCCGCCATGGCAGGCGTAGGGAGGGGCTCACCCAGGACAGGGGTAAAGCCTTCGGCAGCGGCATCCCAACAGCCACAGGGCATGTCGGAGCGGGACTGGTGAAATGCAGGCTGCAGAATATCGAAACGAATGCTCTCTTCAGCACCTGGCAGTTGAATGGCAAGACCGTGGCTATCTTCTCTGAGCGTCAGAGCTAGGCCGAAGCGCTCTTCTAGGAGCTTTTCAAGCCAGCGCAGGCTTGCAGGAGTGAAGGTCATGATCAGTCCGGTGTTTTAAAAAATGAGCGACGAGCGCTGTCAACGGAACGACTGCGGGGATAATTTTAAGGGCCAGACCTGCTCAGTAGCATTAGCCCAATTAATCAGGGTTTTCTTAACTATGAAACCAATACTTCCGGATAGTACCTTTTTGCTGAAGGACAGCGATCTTTGATAATGCACTTAACTAAAGAAATATCGTATGAGCTAGATGTTAAATTCCTGTTAAGTACTGGAGCAGGCCCATTCTTTATACGTTTAAATGATTTATAACCTAAGCCAGAAAAAGTCTTTGCAATTTCTTCACTATCTTTGAACATATTTTCTGATTTTAGGGTTAAAAACCGGTGGCCCCCTACTTTTTCCTCAGTAATCTCTGCAATCCTATTGGCTATTTCCCAAAAATCAGCAATTAGCATCACTTGCTCTTCAAAGCTGAGAGCTAATGACTCATCATCTCGCAAAAACAAATGCCCCCATAATAGAGGGTCCTTATCAACAAAATACCCTCTATCCAAACCACTTATCACAAAATCCAATGGATTCCTAACAACATGGACAAACTTAGAGTTTGGAAAAAAGTCAGAAAGGGCTGGTAATAAAGGCAAGTTTTTACAATCACCATCTATTAAAGGAACCCCTCTTCTGCATAATTCATACAAATACTTTTCTCTAGCAGAAAAATATGCCCATTGCGCAGAATCTTCACTTACTTTTTTTTTCCATAAAAGGCTACCTAACGTTGCCAAGCTAGGTTTTGGTGCATGTATTGCGCAATATCCACTATTTTCCTTTAAGTATTCAATTAGCGTTTTCGTGCCACTCCTGCCCGTCGTTAAAAGGAACACGACATCATGTGAAACCATATCCCCAAGATCAACCTTATCATGTACTACAGGGTAACTAGAAAAATCAACTTCATCTCCATTCAGCTTTCTAGCAACTTTCTGTTTAATGTAATTTTTGGCAAAACGATACATTCCTAAATTACTCCCATTTCTTTTAATCTTTTCTTTATATCTATTGCATCGGTCGCCTTAAAGTCGATTTCGAAAAATGCTTTAGCTCTACGCATCTCATCATAAGTCCAGTTCCACCACTGAACATCTTTAATTAACTCTATTATTTCCGGCGAGAATCGATATTTTATAACTTTCGCTGGATTACCTACTACTATTGCGTATGGCGGCACAGACTTTGTAACTACGCTTCCAGCGCCTATTACAGCCCCATTGCCGACTTTCACTCCTGGAAGTATAATAACAGAATCACCGATCCAGACGCCATTGCCGACTTCGACATCTCCTTTTGAGAACCCAACAACTCTTAAATCACTTTCTATTATTTTAGATTGGGCCCAATCCTGCATATTTATAGTATTTATTGAGTGGTTGCTATTCCTAACGACTAAACGGCCACCAATTGCACAAAATGAACCTATACTACAATCTGTAATATATGACGGGCTATTTATCCTAGTGCAGTCACCTATCTTTACACCTCCTGATAAATAGCTCCCTTTTGCAACCTTAATATTCCGCCTTTTGAAATCTGCAGCTCTATTAAGCTCAAATCGTTTACAGCCCAGCCATATACGTATTTTCTTAAAAAAGTTCATAATCGTACCAATTAAAGTCTCTTGTACACTCACGCTAATAGATCTTTATTACTTGCTTTAATAAAATTAAATGCAATGGCAACTACCCACAAACCAAAAAACAAAAGCAACGAAAACAAACCATCAGACATGATAATAACGACACCGCCAGCAATCACAAGCACAACCGATGAAAAAACAAAAACCCCAAGGGAATAGAACATCTCTTCAAAACTCAATCCCACAATGTTACATACTGCCATAAGATACATTAAATATCCGATGACACTAGCGACACTAAACGTCTTTACTGCATCCATCAAAGAAAAATCAAGCCAATAAGATAAAAACAATGATCCAACCCTTAATCCAAACAGGCAACATTGAAACAAAAGCGCAAGGCTTTGACGCTCGACAGTTACGAAAACTCTTGAAACAGGGTTGACCAGAAACTGAATGGCCAGCATTGGTGATAACCAACGTATAATCTCACCAGCAACTCTCCAGTTTTCACCAAAAATAATCTGAAAAAGTTCCGGCCCAATAAAGAAAAGAAGAATTGCACCAGGAAATATGAAGCCGGCTAAGGCCGAACAAAGCTTTGTAATATTAGCACCTAGCCTTTTCTCGCGATATGCATCTATAGAGCCTGCAAAAAAAACATCCGATACTGCTGTCCCGATCACTGATAAAGGCATATTAATTATCCGCTGTGCAAGCATATAGCCACCAGCCGCAGCAGGACCATATAAAGCAGCAAATAATAGAGGCGGGACCTGAGTACCACTAGCATTCATAAGACCAGCCCATGATGAAAATATAGGAAACTGTCTGTATTTCTTTGCAGCAAATAGCATTTTTTTGAGTGTCACTTCTTGCTTAGTTCTTACCCTTGAACCCCTTACCCTTCTTAATAATATCATATCGACAATAGCTTGGCCCATTATACGTCCACCAAGGAGCGCCAGTGGCCCTAGCGCAGCCCCTGCTATTTGAACACTAGCCACAGAAGCAGACTGCACCATTGTTGCTTTAGCAATTAAATCAAAAGATTTCGCTCTCAAATGCCAAAATCGTAGAATTTCGTAACAGCCAATCAACACAAAACCTAAAGGCATAAACCAGAGATACGGTTCCACGTCTGGCATATTCAATAAATTTACTGCATCACTTCCAATAGCCCAAACAACAATGAAAAAAACAGCTGCTAGAACCGTAAGAACGAAAAAGCTTAAAACTGCAACATTTAGTGCGTCTTCATTACTCTCTGGAAGTGGGATAGCTAACTGATAGCGCAAGCTGGCTATAACTCCAAGTATTCCAAGGATACTAGTGTATACTGCTAACAGGCCAAAGTCTTCCGGCGTGTATAATCGGGTTAGTATTGGAGAGGCAGCAATAGTAACAACTTGTCCAACGGCGGTACCACTGGCTAAGACTGAGACGCTATGCACGAATCCATTTTTAGTTATCAGTTGCTTTGCTCTTCCCCTGAGCTGCGTCAGGTTCATAAGCTTTTCTCCTGCAACTTTAAAGCCCAGAATCTATCTTTACCTGATATCAAAGGTTTCACAACCTCGCCTCACGCAGCAATTTGACAACCTGCTCTTGAGCATTTCTATCTAGGTAGGGGTACATCGGGAGAGAAACCACATGCAGTGCTGCCAAATTCCCCTCAGACAGTTGTTCGGCAGCATTCTCTACCGCCGGCTGTTTATTTAGCGGGATTGGATAATGCACAGCTGTAGGAACACCGGCATCCTTGAGCGTTTCCTGCAAAATGCCTCGATTTTCCACGCGGATGGTGTACTGTGCCCAAGCGCTTATGCAGTACGGCTCTACGTAGGGCGTTGTCGTGATACCGGCTTCATTGAGAAGGCGCGTATAGCGGTGTGCGATCTGATTGCGCAACTCTATCTCTTCGTCAAAGATCTCCAGCTTGGGTAACAGGATGGCCGCCTGAATGGTATCCAGCCGACTGTTTACCCCTACACGGATATGGTGGTACCGACGATCTTGGCCATGACGCGCGATCTGACGCAGCACGGTGGCCAGTTCATCATTGTTGGTAAAGATGGCTCCACCGTCGCCGTAGCAGCCAAGCGGCTTGCTGGGGAAGAAGCTGGTGGTGGCGATGGTAGTAAGGTTACAGGACTTGCGCCCCTTGTAAGTGGCACCGAAGCTCTGGGCGGCATCCTCGATCACCGGAATACCATGCTTCTCAGCGATGGCATTGATGGCATCGAAGTCGGCGCACTGCCCATACAGGGAAACAGGGATGATGGCCTTGGTACGAGGCGTAATGGCCGCTTCCAGCTTGGCGGGGTCCAGGTTATAGGTACGCGGATCGATATCCACATACACCGGTTTAGCTCCCAGCACCGCCACGGTTTCCGCTGTGGCGATATAGGTAAACCCCGGGGTGATCACCTCATCGCCGGAGCCAATGCCCAGCGCCATCTGGGCGATCTGCAAGGCATCGGTGCCGTTGGCGCAAGTGATGCAGTGTTTGGCCCCGGTATAGGCGGCCAGCTTTTCCTCCAGTTCGGCCACTTCCGGGCCGAGGATGTACTGGCCGTGGGCCAACACACGCTGAATGCCGGCGTCGATCTTGTCTTTGATGCGCGCCTGCTGGGCGGCAAGGTCAATAAACGGAATCATGCGTCTTCCTTGATCAGTTGCTTGCCCTGCAGCACATAGCGCTTGCCGGTGTGCTGGCACAGCGCTTCGCCCTGCCCTTCCAGCGGCAGGTCAAGTTGCTCGCCATATTCGCTCATCCAGCCGATCTGGCGGGCGGGTACGCCCACCATCAGGGCGTAGGCCGGCACGTCCTTGTTGATTACCGCGCCCGCGCCGATAAAGGCGTAGGCGCCGATCGTCACACCGCAAACGATGGTGCAGTTGGCGCCCAGGGTGGCGCCTTTCTGGACCAGGGTGTCGCGATACTCGCTCTTGCGCTCGATCAGCGAGCGGGGATTGTAGACGTTAGTGAACACCATGCTCGGGCCGCAGAACACGCCTTCTTCCAAGGTTACGTTGTCGTAGACCGAGACGTTGTTCTGTACCTTGCAGTAATCGCCAATCATTACGCGGTTGCCGACGAAGACATTCTGGCCAAGCGACACGCCCTCACCGATGCGGGCACCACCGCACACGTGCACGAAATGCCAGACACGTGATCCCTCGCCGATTTGCGCTCCTTCATCGACGATGGCGGAGTCGTGAACCTGTATGCTCATGATTCGCTCAATTCAGCACATTTTTCAGGAAGGGGTGGTACTCGCCGGTCATCCCCTGCGGGGTGGCGGTGCGAATAGCCGCTACCGTCTCGATGGCCACCCGGTTCTCTTCTAGCCCAAAGCCTCGTCCTGCCAGAATCTCTTCATAACTCCGGGTATGCAGATCGGTGAAACCGCCGGAAAACTCGATCTCCTCGCCTTCCACAGTAATCGAGCGGTATGTACGCTGGCCATCGTTACGTACGACCTGCGGTACATCGTTCACATCCACTGACAAGAACCAACGCACACGCGCATTGGCGTACTCCAAGTAGCCGGAAGCTTTGGTGGGTGAGCTGTAGTGCACTACATTCTCCTGGAGGTCTCCGAAAATAAAGTGCAGCATGTCGTAAAAGTGCACGCCAATATTGGTGGCGATCCCTCCCGACTTCTTCTCATCACCCTTCCAGCTCTGCAGATACCAGTGCCCCCGCGAGGTGATGTAGGTCAGATCGACCTCGTACTTACGATCTCGGGGCTGGCTTTGTACCTCGTCGTGTAGGGCGATGATAGCCGGATGGAGACGTAGCTGAAGGATAGTGTTGACCTTTTGGCCAGTATCCCGCTCCATATCCTGCAAGCCATCAATGTTCCAGGGATTCAGTACTAATGGCTTTTCGCAGATAGCTTCGGCACCAGAGCGCAATGCAAAGCGCATGTGGGAGTCATGCAGATAGTTGGGCGAGGCGATGGATACATAGTCAATCTTCCGCCCGTCGTTAAGACGACGCAAAAGGTCGACATGACGATCAAACCGCTCAAACTCAGTAAAGAAGTCCGCATCTGGGAAGTAGCTATCGATGATGCCAACCGAATCATTAGTGTCTAGCGCAGCAACAAGGTTATGCCCCGTCGCTTGAATCGCTTTCATATGACGCGGGGCGATATAGCCGGCAGCACCGACAAGAGCAAAATTTTTCATTCCGCGAGTTTCCTTAAGCTTTAATGATGTGATCAGCAGCGTCGCGATAAATCCCGCGGCTATCGATAATCAGTGGAGCATGAGCCTTTATCAAATTAAAGTCGAAGCGATCATGATCGGTGGCCAGAACCACGGCATCATAACTGGCTAAGCTCTGGGCCGTCAGTTCCACGCTGGCCAGTTCGAAGTAATGCTCGCGCATCTTAGGAAATATCGACACATGCGGATCGCTGTATGCGACTTCGGCGCCTTTTGCAGCGATCAGCTCCAATATCTCCACCGAAGGCGATTCTCGCATGTCGTCCACGTTCTTCTTATAGGCAATGCCCAACACCAGAATTCGGCTGCCCTTGAGCGCTTTGCTCTGATCATTCAGGCCATCCATCAGCTTGCCGACGACATACTCGGGCATAGCACGGTTGACCTCACCGGAAAGCTCGATGAAGCGGGTGTGTAGCCCATACTCCCTTGCCTTCCAAGTCAGATAGAAGGGATCAATGGGGATGCAATGCCCGCCCAACCCCGGGCCGGGATAATAGGGCGTGAAGCCGAACGGCTTGGTGGCTGCGGCATCCACCACCTCGAAGATATCGATGCACATGCGATCGGCCACGATCTTCATCTCGTTGACCAGACCGATATTGACCGCGCGATGGATGTTCTCCAGCAGCTTGGTCATCTCGGCAACCTTGGTGGAGGTAACCGGAACCACCTTGTCGATCGCCGGCGCATAGAGCGCCACGCCCACCTCACGACATGCCGGTGTATCCCCTCCGACCACCTTCGGAATGGTGCGGGTTTCAAAGTTCGTGTTGCCCGGATCTTCTCGCTCCGGCGAATAGACTAAGAATACGCTTTCCCCCACTACCAGGCCGCTCTCTTGCATCCGCGGCAGCAGCTCCTCCTCGGTGGTGCCTGGATAGGTGGTGCTTTCCAGCGATACAACTTGGCCCTCGCGCAAATAGGGCTTGATCGCATCGGTAGTATTGATCACGAAGCTCATGTCCGGCTCGCGATACTTGTTGAGCGGCGTGGGCACACAAAGGATGACAGCATCCACTTCGACTATCCGTTGGAAGTCAGTGGTCGCCTTAAAGGCTCTCTTAGTCGCATTGGACACCTTTTCCGAAGGAATATGCTCTATATAGCTCTTTCCGTTATTGAGCTTATCGACCTTCTCCTGATCAATATCGAACCCAAGGACACGATAGCCAATATCATTGTAACGCAGCATCAGCGGCAGACCCACATACCCTAGGCCAACTATGCCAATCACGGCTTCCTTGGAATTCAGATTGTCTACGAGAGTTGCCTTTAAATCCGACATCGAGAAGTTATCCATATTTAAAAAGCGACAGCCTCGACAGCCGGAATAACTGGCGAAGCAAGACGGCAGATAAAGAAAATGACAGGCCCATACACAGATAGATTGACTTAGAACTGGCGAGAGAGGCTATTCTACAGCCATCGCTTTTTCAGATTGCCCGGCTTATCCACGTTGGAACCCTTGACAACGGCGACGTAGTAGCTGGGAAGTTGCATATTGGCACGCTATAGAGGATGGTGCCGATGGATACTGACTCATCGCGATGACAGTACCGAACGGCTCTGCGACAGACAAGCTACCGGATTAGAGTCTGAAACGCTAGATGGTGCTGATACTCTACTTGGATGACGACGAAGTATCCCGCTATCACTATTCCGAGCCTGATATATTGCAAAGCTGAACGGCCATGGGCCCTATGCCTACCTGAAAGGCTTACTGGAGGGACAGCCGACTCACAAGGCTAGCCTCCTCCACGAATACCCGCTACACCACTAACAGCACACCACCTGATTACTGACAATCAGTGTTGGCCGTTCGCGTACATTCACTCCGCCTACCGGCCACAAAAATGTGGACCATTACGCAAATTTGTGCGTTGGCTCATTTCGCCAAAACCGCCTCTAAGTTGTGGCGTGCTCCTACAAATTTGTGGAGCCCTTGTGAGCCCGCGACCGCAGATTTATGCGAGGAGCCACAAATTTGTGGAGCCCTTGTGAGCCCGCGACCGCAGATTTATGCGAGGAGCCACAAATTTGTGGTTGGCGCCATCTCGCCAGTACCGCCACAAATTAGTGGGAGAGGACCACAAATTCGTGGAAGCAGCATAACCTAAGTCATTGATTTTAAAGAACGATAGCGATAAGAGGGCGGTTATCAGAGTCAACTGTTTGTGCCCGCCTTGGCGCCCTCTATCCAGAATTTTTCTGCCTAAGAGCCTGCAGAACCATCGCGCCGTAAATTTCCACAACAAGCCGCTTGCTTACCTCGCCTAACGACTCCCGAACCCCGTCAGCACGGTGCGGATGGTGCGCAGCACGATCAGCAGGTCGAGCCACAGCGAGATGTTCTTGATGTAGTAGAAGTCGTATTCGAGCTTCTCGTTCATACCGTCGACCTCGGCGGCGTAGCCCTGCTCTACCTGGGCCCAGCCGGAGATGCCGGGGCGTACTACATGGCGGTAGTGGAAGAACGGCACGTCCTTCTGGTACCAGTCGGCGAGGTCCATGGATTCCGGTCGCGGGCCGATCAGGCTCATGTCGCCCTTCAGCACGTTGAACAGCTGGGGGAGCTCATCGAGGCGGTACTTGCGGATCGCCTTGCCCACGCGGGTGATGCGCGGGTCTTCGCCATCCTGGGTGAAGCCGGTGCCGCGATGGTCGATGAACATGCTGCGGAACTTGTAGACGACGAAGGGGCGGCACTGGAAACCCATGCGCGGCTGGGTGAAGAGCGCGGGCCCGGGGCTATCCAGGCGGATGGCCAGCGCGGTGAGGGCCATCAGCGGCAAGGCCACCGGCATCAGGGCCAGCACCGCCAGCACATCCAGGCTGCGCTTGAGCGCCTCGTAGCCTTCATCCGGCTGCAGGCTGCCGTAGCGGTTCTCGTAGAGGTGACCGAGCTGCACCCGGCCGGTCAACCGCTCGAAGTTGGTGGTGGCATGGTAAACAGGGATGCGGTTGAGGGTGCAGTGGGCCAGGAAGCGTTCCCACTCCGGTGTGAATTCGGCCCGCAGGTCGGCCACCACGCCATCCA
Organism: Halomonas urmiana; assembly: GCF_005780185.1. Taxonomy (GTDB): domain Bacteria; phylum Pseudomonadota; class Gammaproteobacteria; order Pseudomonadales; family Halomonadaceae; genus Halomonas; species Halomonas urmiana. The sequence continues at coordinate 10,910 of NZ_VBUI01000041.1, forward strand.
CGCGCGCCTCGCCCAGGTCGGGGGTTTCGAGGTAGCGCCAGTCGACCCCATGGCTATGACAGAGGCTAAGGGCCTTGCCGAAGGGCACCACGGCGAGCTTGTGCACCCGGTAGTGCCGCCCGACCCAGTAGCCGGCGGTGCAGTAGAGAGAGGTCAGGAGGTAGCTGGCGAGATAGAGCTCATCGATGAGCTCGATACTCGTGACATACAACAGGAGGAAGGGGATACCGAAGCAAGCCGAGGCGGCCGGAATGCTCAGCAGGTAGGCGCGCACGCCGGGGAAGCGGCTCATGCGCTGGACACAGGTGAGTGAGCCCCAGTAGGCCAGCGCGATGGTGAGAACGGTCACCGCGCGGGAGAGATCGCTCGTTTCCCAGACGCTGCCGCCCTTGGCGGCCAGGGTGGGGAGCAGGACGGCGAAGCCGAAGCCCAGCAGGCGTTGTACCGCGCGGCTGAGCATCAGGCGTTCGAGAAAACGCGAGTGCCGCCTCTGCGCCGGGAAGGCGGAGAAGGAAGTGATGGTGTCCATGCTCTGTTCCCTTGCCCGCTCCACGGGCATCCAGTTCGTCCCTGATGTTTTTCACCGGGTCTTGCCGTTGCCCGGTGGCTTTCTTCAGGGAGGCTCCTGTATTAGGGCCGAGGTTCGAGGTTCGAGGTTCGAGGGCCCAGCGCCCAGCGCCCAGCGCCCAGCGCCCAGCGCCCAGCGCCCAGCGCCCAGCGCCCAGCGCCCAGCGCCCAGCGCCCAGATGATAAGGTCTCAGGGCCTAGCTTCTAGGGCCGAGGACCGAGGAAACCCTAAAGATCTGGTTCAACGAGCATTGAGCTTGGGGCTCTTTCGGAGCCATCGTCGAGCCGGCAATAAATTGCTTTGCCATAGACAGGCGCCCGGGGTTATTGCCGCCGCTTCGCGGCGGATCGCGCAATAAATTGCGCTCCCATAAGGGCGGCACCTTACTCCTCGTCCCTCGAACCTGGGCGCTGGGCGCTGGGCGCTTTTACCTCGCCCCTCGCCCCTCGCCCCTCGAACCTACTTATACGCGTAGTTGTAGTAGCCGTAGTAGCCGTAGCTGGTGGCGGCTTTGCGCTCCATGGCGTTGAGGATGGCGCCCTTGAGGATCACGCCGCTGTTCTCCAGGCGCTCTCTCGCCACTTCGACTTCCTGGGGCGGGTTCATGCCGAAGCGGGCGACCATCAGGCTGGTGCCGACCTGCTTGCCGATGATGGCGGCGTCGGTCACCGCCAGCACCGGGGGGGTGTCGATGATCACCAGGTCGTAGCGCGCGGAGAGCTCGTCCATCAGCCGGGTGAAGCTCTCCTGCATCAGCAGCTCGGAGGGGTTGGGCGGTGCGGTGCCGCGGGCGATGTAGTCCAGCCCGGGCACATCGGTGCCACGGATGGCGCCTTCCAACTCGATCTGGCCGGCCAGCAGCTCGGAGAGGCCGCCTTCGCTGTCGCCACCGAAGGCGTGATGGACGTGCCCCTTGCGCATGTCGCCATCGATCACCAGCACTCGCTGACCCGCCTGGGCACACACCGCGGCCAGGTTGGCACTGATGAAACTCTTGCCCACGGCCGGCGAGGGCCCGGTGATCATCAGCCGATTGTCGACCGTGTCCAGCATGGCGAAGTGCAGGCTGGTGCGCAGGCCGCGCAGCGCCTCGATGGAGAGGTCGGTGGGGCTACGCAGGGCCAGCAGATCCCGCAGGCCGGCCTTCTTGTGGCGCCGACCACTGGGCGTGAGGGCACCGGAGAGCTTGGCCTGCTCCTCGGAGAGCGGCACCGTGGCGTAGACCGGCAGGCCCAGCGCTTCCAGCTGCTTGGGGGCCTCGACCCCGCGGCGCAGCAGGCCATAGACCAGCACGCCGCCCACCGAGAGCATGCCGCCGAGCAGTGTCGCCAGCACCACGATCAGCTTCTTCTTCGGCTCCACCGGCGTCGGCTGCACCACCGCCTCGTCAAGGATACGCACGTTGCCCACGGTGCCGGCCCGGGTGATGCGCATCTCCTGGATCTTGTTGAGCAGCTGGACGTAGACCTCCTGGTTGACCTCCACGTCGCGGCTCATGCGCAGGATTTGCTGTTGGGTCTCAGGCAGGTCGTCGACCCGGGCCTCGAGCTGTTCTCGCTCGCGCTGCAGCTGGGCTTTCTTCTCCAGCAGCGCCTCGTACTGGGGGTGGCTGGTCGTGAAGCGGCGCTGCAGCTCGGTCTCGGCAAATTCGAGTTCGTTGATCTGCTTCTCCAGGTCCACCATGCGCTGCAGGATCGACTGGGTCTCGATGGAGAGATCCACGCTATCGCGCTGGGAGCGATAGCTGTTGAGGCTGTTCTCGGCCTCGCGAAGCTGCTCACGGACTCGCGGGGCCTGCTCTTCCAGGAATTCCAGGCTCTTCTCGGCCTCGGCGCTCTGGCGCTGGATGTTCTGGGTCAGGTAGATCTCGCTGATGGCATCAAGGGTACGACGCGCCTGGGCCGGGTCGGTATCGTTGAGGGTCAGATCCAGCAGGCCACTCTCCTTGCCCTGCTGACTGACGCTGAAGCGCCCGCGCAGATCGTTGATCGCTGCCAGTTTGGAGCGCTTGGCCAGCGTGAAACGCGCGCCCGCCGGGGCCTGGATATCAGCGACCCGCAGCTGTACCTGGCCGTCGAGAAAGGACTCATCCTTTCCGACTTCGCCCTCTCCCAGGGACTCACCGTCCAGAGACAGGGCGTAACGACCGCCCTCGCCGGCCGTAAGGGTAAAGGGTTTGCCCTGCAGGCTTGCCGGCATCTGCAGGTTGGCCACATTGACGGCCTCGCCGGCCCAGACGCTATGCTCGGCGAAGGAGGGACGCTCCATGCCACGGCGTACCAGGAAATCGCCCACCATCGGGAATCGCTGGGGGGTCACCACCAGCTCCAGGCCGGCGCGCTCCACCGCCTGCCCCAGCACCATCCGTGAACGCAGGATGCCCAGCTCGGCATCGGCCTTGGGCTCTTCGCCGAGCATGGTGCGCACGTCTTCCAGCGGGTTAGAGAGCCCGGCCTTCTGTTCCACCTGAACCAGGGCGTCGGCGCGATAGACCGGCGTGGCCAGCAGTGCATAGACGACGCCGCCGATCGCGAACAAGGCAGTAACGAGGATGATCCACCACTTGTGGTCGATCAGCAGGCCGAACAGGCGGCCCAGGTCGATTTCATCGTCGGCGGGAGCCGGGGAAGGGGAAGTCTGGGACATGAAGGTACCGAAAAGAGAAGATGGCGGTTGTTGATCATCAGGGCGCCGCCGCTGCGCGGTCGGCTAGCCTGTACAGAAAAGGCGGTGCCCTTTCACATTGTGGGAGCGCTCTTCAGTGCCGGTTCGACGCCTCGACGATGGCGCCGAAGGTGCTTTGGCTTTATCGCCGCCGCTGCGCGGCGGATCGCGCAATAAATTGCGCTCCCACAGGGGGACGAGGCAGAGGGACGAGGTGCAAGGGCCGAGGGCCGAGGGCCGAGGAGCAAGGGGCCAGTCCCAAGGAAGCCACAATGCCCATGGTGCCAGGTTTTCAGGGTTTCCTTGTCCCTCGAACCTCGAACCTCGAACCTCGAACCTCGAACCTCGAACCTCGAACCTTGGACCTTGGCCCTCGGCCCTCGGCCCTGTGGCTACAGCTTGCCGACCCAGGAGTCGGTGGCTTGGGCGAGCAGCTGGTGCACCTGCTGGAAGGCTTCGCTGCTCTTGCGGTAGGGGTCGGGGATCTCGCGGCCCTGGCCGCCTTCGAGCCAGCGGCCCAGCAGCATGGTCTTGCCAAGCGCCGCGGGGTCCATCTGCCCCACGGCGTGACGCTGGCCGTCGGACATCACCAGCACCAGGTCGGCGCTCTGGAGGATATCCAGGGTGACCTGGCGGGCGCTGTGCTCGCTCACGTCGAGCCCCTCGGCCTCGGCCAGGGCACGCGCCCTGGGCTCCACGCCGTGGCCTTGCATGGCGTTGAGGCCGGCGGTCTCGATCTGCTTTTCGGGCAGCTTGGCGGCGAGCATCGCGGCGGCGACCGGGCTACGACAGATGTTGCCGGTGCAGAGCACCAGGATGCGATTGAACATGGCGGCCTAGTTGTTGATGTCGCTAACGTCGGTGGAAGTCTCCGCCAGGGTACCCGGCAAGCTGATCGACGGCAGCAGCAGGCTGATCACGCGGTTCCAACGGGCGATGGGCGCGGTGGTGACGTAGACCACGTCCTGCGGCTCCAGCTGGAAGTCATGGCCGAGGCTGAAGGAGGCGGCGTTGCTGACGTCGAGCTGGTAGACGGTGGCCAGCTTGTCGCTGGCGTCCTGGGTGCCGCGCACCACGAAGATGCCCGAGGGCTCGGCGCTGGTCTCGTCGATGCCGCCGGCGCGCGAGACCGCATCGGTCAGCGAGAGCGGCTCGTTGCCCAGCGGCAGGTCGCCGGGCCGGCGCACCTGGCCCATCACCGAGATACCGCGGTTCTCGGCGGTGGGCACGTGCAGCACGTCGCCATCCTGGAGCAGGCGGTTCTGGCGGTTATCGCCCTGCTGCATCAGCGCGTAGAGGGAGACCGGAATCTCCTCGCCGTTGCGATTGAGGGTGACGCTGTGCCAGTTGGCGCCCTCGCTGGCCCCGCCCGCCTGGCTGATGGCATCGGTGATGGTCATCGGGATGGTGGTGATCGGCAGGCTCTGCGGCTGGGACACCGCCCCGCTGATGTGAACCTTCTTGGCGTTGAAGGCCGCCACGCCGACATCGACCTGGGGCTCGGTGATGAACTCGGAGAGCTGGCGCGCCAGCATGGCGCGGATCTCTTCGAGGGTCTTGCCGGCCACGTGCACCCGGCCGATGTAGGGATAGAAGATAGTGCCATCGCTGCGCACCTGGTTGCCCGCCTCGGCGGCGCTGCGCTCGGAGCCGGCGGGGATGGTCAGCTCGGGGTGGTCGTAGACGATGATGTTGAGCACGTCGCCGGGGCCCACGTAGTACTCGTACTCCTGCAGGGCCTGCTCGAGCTCGGCGGGCATGGCACGGCCGGCGTCGGCGGTACCGCGCGACTCCTGCTGGGTCACGACCAGGCCCGGGGTGATCGGGCGGATATCGACCAGGTCGTCGATCGGCGCGGCCTCGCTCTGCGACTCCAGGTGGCTGCCCGGGGCCCAGGCACAGCCCCCCAACGAGCCGGCGGCCAGCAGCAGCACCGGCAGCCAGCGCCTGACGGCCCGGCCCTTCCCCGCGGGGTTGGCGGTGGCGTGAGCAGCCGTCAGGGCGAGCGGGCGAAACGACGATGATGGCATGGGGCGATCCTCTCTGGACGACGTTCGGGCACGCTACCGCCCCGAGGTGTCATGGCACATCCCCGAGGCCGGCATGGTGTTGTGATGGGTGTTACTGGCCCGTTGGACCCAACAGCGGCGCCATGAGGCTGATAAACACCAGCCTGCACGAGAGCCGCCGACAAAAAACGTTGGTGCATTCTACTTAGCGCTCGCTGCCATGCCTAGGCGGCAAGGCGAAATCCCGCGCTATTGTCGGCAATGTCTTACACGCCAAGCTGGCCCCCTCGCACCCTGGCGCGCCCTGGAGGTCCGCTCAAGGGTGCCGGCCAGCCGTGACATTTCCATGTCAGCCATGCCAGCGGGGCTAAAAATACCCGACCTACCAGCCCCTTGGGAGCTGAGACTGGCGTCATGTCTCCGCCTTATGGGCGACCAACCTCGGCGCCTTACCCTACCCGCGTCCTCCCTATGCGTCAGGGGGTTTTCTCGCACGCACCAGGTGAGCAAAACCATCTTGGTAACCATCGGTAGCTTTCTTATGCTTTGTAACATTATTTAACACAAAGAGACGGCGGGTCGTTGCCTTCGACTCCGAAGCCTTGCCCTACGCGGCCTGCTGTCTGGCAGAGGAAGGATCCGACCCATATGGTGATTCTCGAGCGCCTCTTTCGTTTACCGCGCCGTTACAAGCGCCTGATCCTGCTCACCCTCGATGCCTCCCTGCTGACACTGAGCTTCCTGGCTGCCGTGTGGCTGCGCCTGGAGCACCTGGGGCCGCTGGCCGCGCCCCCGGCCTGGGGGATCTGGCTGGTGGTCTTGCCGGTGAGCCTGGCGATCTTCCTGCGGCTGGGCTTCTATCGCGCGGTCATTCGCTTCATGAGCACCAAGGCCCTGAACACCCTGGTGTTGGGGATTGCCAGCTCCGCCGCCCTGCTGATGCTGCTGTGTGGGCTGTTCGCCGTCGCCATGCCCCGCTCGGTCTGTGTGATCTACCCGATGCTGGCCCTGCTGAGCGTGGGTGGCGTGCGCGTCTTCCTGCGCTCGCTGCATATGCGCCAACAGATTCGCTACAAGGATCCGGTGATCCTCTATGGGGCGGGGTCCTCCGGCTCCCAGCTGGTGCACAGCCTGCGCCAGGGGGGGGAATACACGCCGGTGGCCTTCGTCGATGACTGGCGCGGCATGCATGGGACCTCCGTCGAGGGGCTGCGGGTCTACTCCCCCGAGGCGCTGCCACGCCTGGTGAAGGACTTCGGGGCCAAGTGCATCCTGCTGGCCATGCCCAGCGCGCCGCGCACCCGGCGCCAAGAGGTCCTGCGCATGCTGGAACCGCTGGCGATCCCCGTGCAGACCCTGCCGAGCATGGAGGACGTGATCGCCGGGCGCGCCCAGCTCAACGAGATCCGCGATGTCACCGTCGAGGACCTGCTGGGGCGCGATACCGTGCCCCCCGACCAGACGCTGCTGGATGCCAACATCCGTGACAAGGTGGTGATGGTGACCGGCGCGGGGGGCTCGATCGGCTCGGAGCTGTGCCGCCAGGCACTGCAGCAGGGCCCCCGCGCGCTGCTGCTGTTCGAGTTCTGCGAGTATGCGCTGTATGCCATCGAGCGGGAGTTGCTGCAGCGGGTCGAGGAGCAGCGGCTGGAGGTGACGGTGCGCGCGCTGCTCGGCTCGGTGCAGGATCGCCAGCGGCTGGACAGCGTGCTCAAGGCCTTCGGGGTGGAGACCATCTATCACGCCGCGGCCTTCAAGCATGTGCCCATGGTGGAACACAACAGTATCCAGGGGATTCGCAACAACGTCTTCGGCACCCTGGCCACCGCCCAGGCGGCGATCGCGCATGGCGTGGAGACCTTCGTGCTGATCTCCACCGACAAGGCGGTACGCCCCACCAACGTGATGGGGACCACCAAGCGGCTGGCGGAGCTGGTCTGTCAGGCGCTGGCCAAGCAGCAACGGGGCACGCGCTTCACCATGGTGCGTTTCGGCAACGTGCTGGGCTCCTCCGGCTCTGTGGTGCCGCTGTTCAACGAGCAGATTGCCCAGGGCGGGCCGGTCACCGTCACCCATCCCGAGGTCACCCGTTACTTCATGACCATTCCCGAGGCTTCCCAGCTGGTGATCCAGGCGGGGGCCATGGGCAGCGACGGCGACGTCTTCGTGCTGGACATGGGATCCCCGGTGAAGATCGCCGAGTTGGCGGCGGAGATGATTCGTCTCTCGGGCCTCGCGGTGCGCAACGAGGCGAACCCCGAGGGCGATATCGAGATCCGCTTCTCCGGCCTGCGGCCGGGCGAGAAGCTCTACGAGGAGTTGCTGATCGGCGAGAACGCGGAGCAGACGGCGCATCCCCGCATCCTGTGCGCCCACGAGGACTACTGGCCCTGGCCGCGGCTGAAGGATTACCTACAGGCGCTCTATCGCGCCACGCAGGAGCACCGCCACGACACCATCCGCCAGCTGCTGCTGGAGGCCCCCACCGGCTATGCCCCCATCACGGACGACATCACCGATCTGGTATGGCGACACACGCCCGCCGCCGAGGAGAACGCCGTGCTGGCGCCTCTCCCCATTGCGGCCAGCCAGATAAGCTGCGCCGCCACGCCTTCCAGGGTGGCGCGTGAGGAGCCGGTGATGGCCAATATGGTCCCTTCCTACGCGTCTCGACGTTAAGGCACGGATCATCGCATGAGGTCCCGTCGAGCGATGCTTTCTGACTAGGGGTCGGGAAGGGCTGAGCCCTCCCCGCCCTCCGAACCGTGCGTGCGGTTCACCCGCACACGGCTCTCCAGTCGATGGTTTCCTCATCGGGATTGGCTCGCCTTCCGCCAGGCTTCCGTCATGGTGAAA
>NZ_VBUI01000042.1 GCF_005780185.1 Halomonas urmiana
CCGAGCGCCGAGCGCCGAGCGCCGAGCGCCGAGCGCCGAGCGCCGAGCGCCGAGCGCCGAGCGCCGAGCGCCGAGCGAACAGCATGATGTCTCTGCCACCTCTGGTGTCAACGCAAAGCCCCCACTGGATGCTTGTACCGCGGGGGCTCATTCTACCTCTGTACCTGCTGCCGTAACGGTGCAGCTTGGCGGCTCGGCGCATGGCCGCTTGGCGCTGCCTAGTCGAACCAGCCGCCGATCAGGTTGGTGAAGAAGCGCTGCACCTGATCGATCAGGCGCTTGAAGAAGCCGCCCTCCTCGATGCTCTCGAGGGCGACCAGCGGCCGCTCGCCGACCACTTCCTCGCCTTGGCGCACCTCCATGGTGCCCACCCGATCGCCGGCGGCGATCGGCGCGGTCAGGTCGGCCTGGATGTCGAGCTTGGCGGTGAGCTCGTCGTCGCGAGCCCGCGGCACGGTCATGACCACGCTGCTGTCGACGCCGACGCGCAGCTCGTTCTTGTCGCCGCCCCAGACGCGCGGCGTATTGAGCACGGCACCGGCGTCGTAGAGCTTCAGCGTCTCGTAGTAGCGAAAGCCATAGCTCAGCAGTTTCTGGGACTCCTGGGCCCGCGCCTCCTCGGAGGCCGTGCCCATCACCACCGAGATGAGCCGCATGTCGTCACGCTCGGCGGAGGCGACCAGGCAATAGCCCGCCTCCTCGGTCCAGCCGGTCTTCAGGCCGTCCACGCTGGCATCGCGCCACAATAGGCGATTGCGGTTGGGCTGCTCGATGCCGCCGTAGGTGAACTGCTTCTGGCGATATATCCGATAGTGCTCGGGATAGTCGTTGATGATGTGCTGGGACAGCAGGGCCAGGTCGTGAGCCGAGGAGTAATGGTTCTCGTGGGGCAGGCCCGTGGCATTGACGAAGCTGGTGTCGTGCATACCCAGACGCGTCGCGTGCTGGTTCATCAGGTCGGCGAAGGGGCGCTCGCCGCCGGCCAGGTACTCGGCCATGGCCACGCTGGCGTCGTTGCCGGAGACGATGACGATGCCGTGCAGCAGCTCGCTGACCGGCACCTGCTCGCCGACCTCGATGAACATCTTCGAGCCGCCGGTGCGCCAGGCCTTCTCGCTGATCGGCACCAGCCCATCCGGGCTGATGTTGCCCTGGTCGAGCTCACGCTCCACCAGGTAGGCGGTCATCAGCTTGGTCAGGCTGGCCGGCGGCAGGCGCTCGCGTGAATTGTGCTCGGCCAGCACCCGGCCGCTATCGGCATCCATCAGGATCCACGAGCTGGCGGCCAGCTGCGGCGGCGAGGGGATCATGGTCTGCGGCTTGGGCACCGCCTGGGCCGCGGCCTGTGACGTGATCAGCAGCAGGCTGACCAGCAGCACCGGCAGGAGCCGATGGCGACGAAGGAAAAGCGTGAATCTCATGGCAAGGGTTCTCATGGGGTGCATCACAGGGTTATACGCTAGGAGACGCCGACTCAGTCGGCATCGTCGACGATGAAGGCCTGGGCGAAGCCGGCCCGGCGCAACTGTTCACGGACCGGGGCGACCTGGCCCGAGGGATCCAGCGGGCCGACCTGAACGCGGTGAAGGCCCGTGGCGCTGGCCACGCGCACGGGCCGGGCGATTTCCGTCTCGAGGCGGGCCTGAAGGTCCCGGGCTCCCTCCTCGGACCCCAGGGCGGCCACCTGCAGGAAGACGCCATCCGCCGGCGCGTCGCTGGCGACTCGAGACGCATCGCTGGCGTCCGCCGTCGCCGAGGCACGCACCGCCGCCGCGTCCTCGCTGGGGTCGGGCTGCGGGTCACCACCGCGCTTGGCGAGCCAGCGCTCCACGTCGATGGCCTCCACCCTCACCCGGCCGGTACCCTGCTCGAGGATGCCCAAACGGGCGGCCGCGGCATAGGAGAGGTCGATCTCCCGTTCGCTGTGGAAGGGGCCGCGATCGTTGACCCGCACGATCGTCGAGCGCCCGTTGTCGAGGCTGGTGACCCGGACGAAACTCGGCAGCGGCAAGGAGCGGTGGGCGGCGCTCATCTTGTACATGTCGTAGATCTCGCCGTTGGAGGTGGCGTAGCCGTGAAACTTCTCGCCATACCAGGAGGCTCGCCCCTCGCGACGGTAGCCACTGGCATCCGCCATCACCTCGTAGCGCTTGCCCCACACCTCGTAGGGGGACGTGTTGCCGCCCCGAGAGCGCGGCTCGCGCTGCGGCACGGCATCGGGCACCTGGGCCACGTCGGGGGGATCCTCGGGATAGGCGTCACCGGACAGCGCGTAGCGTCCGCCGCCCTGGGCGGATGCGGAGCCCGACTCGCTCGGCTCGACGGGCCCGGGCCGCGGGCCGCCGCTGCCGGCACAGCCGACCAGCAGCGTCGTCAGGCTCAGGATCACCAGGGCGCGTCTCATGGGGCCTCCTCGGGCATCGTGTCGGCGGCCTCGAGCCAGCCGGCCTTGCGGCCGCGCGCCTCGGCGATCGCCGCGGCCAGCTCCGTTACCGCCATGGCATAGAGATGGCTGTGGTTGTAGCGGGTGATCACGTAGAAATTCTGCTCGCCGAGCACGTAGCGCCAGGCATCCTGCCCATCCTCCAGGGCCACCGGCAGCAGGCGATGATCGTCGCCCAGCGCGTCCGGCACCTCGAGGCCCGCCTCGGCGACCCTGGCGGCCGGCACCGCGGGCGGCCGCGCGGCGCGATTGAACTCGATGCCGTCGGGCAGCGCGGCAGGCCCCTCGACCGCGTGATAGATCGGGGCATCCGCGCGCCAGCCATGTTCGGTGAAGTAGTTGGCCACGCTGCCGATGGCATCCACCGGGTTGGTCCAGAGATCGCGCCGGCCGTCGTCGTCGAAATCCACCGCATAGGCGCGGTAGCTGGTCGGGATGAACTGCGGATAGCCCATGGCCCCGGCGTAGGAGCCGGTCAGGCTGCCGGGGGCACGCCGCTGCTCGAAGGCGATCTCCAGGAAGGCGGCCAGCTCGCCGCGGAAGAAACGGCCACGGCTCGGGTGGTGGAAGGCCAGCGTCGACAGCGAGTCGAGCACGCGGTGACGACCGGTGATCTCACCGTAGCGAGTCTCGACGCCGAGGATCGCGGCGATGATCTCCGGCGGCACGCCGAAATCGGCCTGGGCCCGTGCGAAGGCGTCTGAGTGGGCCTCGATGAAGGCCACTCCGTTGGCGATGCGCGCCTCGTCGAGGAAGATGGCGCGGTACTCGGGCCAGGTCAGTCGATGCTCGGCGGCGCCGCTCATGGCGTCGAGCACCGACTGGCGGTATTCGGCCGCCTGCATGGCGGCCTCAAGCCAATCGCGGTCGATGCCCTGCGCGGTGAGTTCCTCCACCAGCCGGCGCGCCTCGGCGTGTCGCTGCGGATCGAAGTCCGCCGCCGGCGAGCCGGCCGCGTTCAGGGCCAGCAGCCCTCCCGCCAGCCAGGCCTTCCAGCGTGTTTCCTGTGGTGACGACACCGTCATCGCAGCTCTCCTTGAGTCGTGTCGGTTGCCTAGCGCGGCAACAGGCGGCGGTGGGCATTCACGGCCATGAGAATACCGAAACCCGCCATCAAGGTCACGCTGGAGGTCCCACCATAGCTGACCAGCGGCAGCGGCACGCCGACCACCGGCAGGATGCCGCTGACCATGCCCACGTTGACGAAGACGTAAATGAAGAAGGTCAGGATGATGCTGCCCGCCACCAGCCGCCCGAAGGTCTCCTGAGCGGCCCCGGCGAGCCATAGCCCGCGCCCGACGATCAGCAGGTAGAGCAGCAGGAAGGCCAGCATCCCCACTAGTCCGAACTCCTCGCCCAGCACCGCCACGATGAAGTCGGTATGGCGCTCGGGGAGGAACTCCAGCTGGGACTGGGTGCCTTGCAGCCAGCCCTTGCCCCAGAAGCCGCCGCTGCCGATGGCGGTGGTCGACTGGATGATGTTCCAACCCGCGCCCAGCGGGTCGCTCTCCGGGTCGAGGAAGGTCAGCACCCGCTGGCGCTGATAGTCGTGAAGGTTGATCCACAGCAGCGGCAGCGCCGCCGCCGCCAGGGCGGCGCAGAACAGGATGAAGCGCCAGGAGAGCCCCGCCAGCACCACGACCAGCACCCCTGCCGTCGCCACCAGCAAGGAGGTGCCGAGGTCGGGCTGCCGGGCGATCAGCGCCACCGGCAGGCCGATGATCACCGCGCACACGACCAGATCGCGCCAGCGCGGCGGCAGCACCTGGCGGCTCAGCCAGGCGGCCACCATCATCGGCATGGCCAGCTTCATCAGCTCCGAGGGCTGAAAGCGGATCACGCCGGGAATCACCAGCCAGCGCTGGGCCCCCATGCCCATGTCGCCGATCAGCTCCACCGCCACCAGCATGCCAAGCCCCGCCACGTAGACCAGCGGTGTCCAGCGCAGCAGGGTCGTCGTGGAGAGCTGGGCGAGCCCGACCATCACCACCAGCGCGACGCCGAAGCGAATGGCCTGGGCGGTGACCACCGAGAAGTGCTGGCCGCTGGCGCTGTAGAGCACCACCAGGCCCGCCAGCATCAGCACCAGCAGCATGCCGAGCAGCCAGGGGTCGAGGTGGATGCGCTCCCACAGGCTGCGCCGCCGTGCGATGCCGCTCAGCGAGGGTTTCACGGGGTGGCTGCGCAGGCCACGCGTCAATTCGTTCCAGATCATCGGTCAGCCTTCCGCCACGCGGTCGTCTTCACGCTCCAGTGCCTCGCGCACCTCGTCGCTGTCCGGCGCTTCGTCATCGAGCAGCCAGGCATCGGTCATCGCCTTGGCCAGGTGGGCGGCATGAGTGCTGCCGCCCCCGGCATTCTCGACGATCACCGCCACGGCGATCTCGGGCGCCTCCACCGGCGCGAAGGCCATGAACAGGGCGTGGTCGCGCAGCCGCTCCTTGAGCTCGTCGGCGTTGTATTTCTCGTTCTGGCCCAGCGAGAAGACCTGGGCGGTGCCGGACTTGCCGGCCATCCGGTACTCGAGGTCGCGGCCGATCCGACGCGCCGTGCCCTCGCGCCCCGAGACGACCTTCTCCATGCCGGAGTAGACGCTGTCCCACCACGCCTCGTTGCCGAGCTCGATGTCCGGCGGCGTATCGGGCAGCGCGACCGGCACCTCCCGCTCGCCGATGCGGTGTGCCAGGCGAGGCTTCACCCACTGGCCACGGTTGGCCAGCACCGCCGTGGCCGTCGCCAGCTGCAGCGGGGTCACCTGCAGGTAGCCCTGGCCGATGCCCACGGAGAGCGTCTCGCCGGGATACCAGGGCTGGTTGAAGCGCCCGCGTTTCCAGTCACGGGAGGGCATCAGGGCGTCGCTCTGGCCATAGACATCATGGGCGACCCGCTGGCCGAAGCCGAAGGCGGTCAGGTTCTCGTGGATATGATCGATCCCGAGCTCATGAGCCAACGAATAGAAGTAGGTGTTGTTGGAGACGGCGAGCGCCCGCTCCAGATCCACCCGGCCGTGGCCCCAGCGCAGCCAGTTGCGGTAGCGTCGCGAGTCGTTGGGCAGCTGGAAGTAGCCGGGATCGTAGATCACCTCGCCCGGCGTGATCGCGCCCTCCTTGAGGCCGGTGATGGCCATGAACGGCTTGATCGTCGAACCTGGCGGGTAGTGGCCACGGATGGCGCGATTGTAGAGCGGCAGGTCCAGATTCTCCTGCAGCGCGCGGTAGGAGGCGACGTCGATGCCGGTGACGAACTGGTTGCTGTCGAAGCCCGGCACCGAGGCCAGGGCGAGGATCTCGCCGGTGGTCGGCGCGATGGCGACGATCGAGCCGCGGCGCCCGTTGAGCAGCTCCACGGCGAGCCTCTGCAGCTCGCTATCCAGGGTCAGGGTCAGGTCGCGCCCGGGCACCGGGTCGGTATGGCCGAGCTCGCGCAACACCCGCCCGCGGGCATTGGTCTCGACCTTGCGCAGGCCGGCCTGGCCGTGCAGCTCGTCCTCGTAGAAGCGCTCCACCCCGCTCTTGCCGATGAAGTGCGTGCCGGCATAGTCGCCCGAGTCCAGCCCCGCCAGCTCCTCAGCGTTGATCCGGCCCACGTAGCCCAGGGCATGCACCATGGTCTCGGCATCGGGATAGTAGCGCAGCAGCTGGGCCTCGACCTCGACGCCGGGCAGGCGATGACGGTTGACCGCCAGGCGGGCGATCTGTGCCTCGTCGAGATCGCTCATCAGCAGCGCCGGCTGGAAGGGCCGCTGGCGTTGGCGCGAGCGGACCCGAAAGGCCTCGGCTTCCTTTTCGGGCAGCTCCAGCAGATCGACCAGCAGCGCCAGGGTGGTATCCAGATCATCGACCCGCTCACGCACCAGGGTCAGGTTGTAAGTGGGACGGTTCTCGGCCAGCAGTTCGCCATTGCGATCGTAGATCAGGCCACGGGTGGGCGGCAGCGGCTCCACGCGCACCCGGTTCTTCTCGGAGCGCGTGCTGTAGACCTCGTGCTGCACCACCTGCAGGTAGAACAGCCGCCCGCCCAGCAGCCCCGTCAGGGTCAGCACCACCAGCACGGCCAGCAGCGAGCGCATGCGGAACGCGTGCAGCTCCTGTTCCGGGTTCTTGAGGGTATCGCGGCGGCGACGCATGCTAGGTAATGACCTCGGGATGATGAAGCGAAAGAGCCTTCAGCGGTGATCACGAAAAACCTTCAGCGGTGCCCAGCGGTGCCCAGCGGTGCCGGTGCGGCGCGCCGTCAGCGGTGATAGGGGTGGCCGACCAGCAGGGTCCAGGCCCGATAGAGCTGCTCGGCGAGCAGGATGCGCACCAGGGGATGGGGCAGGGTCAGCGGCGAGAGCGACCAGCGCTGGTCGGCGCCGGCCGAGAGTGACGGCTCCAAGCCATCGGGCCCGCCCACCAGCAGCGCCACGTCACGCCCCTCGAGGCGCCAGGCGTCGGCCTCGCGGGCCAGCTGTTCGGTGCTCCAGGCCTTGCCGCCCACCTCGAGGGCCACGAGATGCTCGCTACCCCGGAGGCGGGCGCGGATGCGCTCGGCCTCCGCGGCCATGGCGCGCGCCACGTCGGCGTTCTTGCCGCGCTGCCCCGGGGCGATCTCCTCTACCTCCAGGGCGAAATCGCGGGGCAGCCGCTTGCGGTACTCCTCGACGCCGCGATTGACCCAGTCGGGCATCTTGGTGCCCACCGCCAGCAGGCGGACTCTCATGAGCCCTGTTCGGCCCGGGATTCGGCGTCGCTCGGCAGGTCGGCCCAGAGCCGTTCGAGATCGTAGAGCTGGCGCGTCTCGGGAAGCATCACGTGAACCACCAGCTGGCCGAGGTCGACCAGCACCCAGTCGGCCCCGTTCTCGCCCTCGACACCCAGCGGCGCCAGGCCCTCGTCCTTGGCCGCCTGTACCACCGTATCGGCCAGCGCCGCCACGTGGCGGGTGGAGGTGCCGGTGGCCAGCACCATGCGGTCGGTCACGCTGGTCAGTCGCGCCACGTCCAGGACGGCGATGTCCTGGGCCTTGAGGTCCTCCAGTGCGTCGATCACCAGAGTCTTGAGTGCGTTGATATGCATAGCGCTTCGTATCTGCCCTTGGTCAGCGGGAATTCGTTACTCCCATTGTACCGACTCGACGCGCCGGTGGGCAGCACTGAACCACGCCGGCGCCAGCGACTCGGCCAGGGCCGGTGACGTCGCCGGCCACCGGACCCGCCATCAGCGGTGCCGGTAGAGTCCCCGTGCGAGGATGCGCGCCTCCACCGCCTCGGGCAGCAGGTAGCGAACGCTGAGCCCGCTCGCCAGGCGACGGCGCACCTCGGTGGCCGAGATGGCCATACGCGAGGGCAGCCGCAGGCGCAGCAGCTTCCCGGCCGGCTGGGCCATCAGCACCTCGCCCTCCTCGACCTCGCGCCCCGCCAGCAGCTCGGTCAGCGCCGCCGGAAGCACCGCATCATGGTCCGGGCGATCGATCACCACCACGTGGGCCAGCGCGAAGAGACGCTCGGGCTCGTGCCAGTCGGCCAGGCGCAGGAAGGCGTCATGCCCCAGCGCCATCACCAGCCGCGCCTCGTCGCCGACTTCGCGACGCAGCGAGGCCAGGGTGTCGGCACTGTAGGAGGGGCCGTCACGCGCGAGCTCGCGGGGATCGGCCACCAGCCCCGGCGTGTCGGCGATGCCCAGGCGCAGCAGCGCCAGGCGCTCGTCGGGCGAGACACGCGGCTCACCGCGCAGCGGCGGCATGGCCGCGGGGATCATGTGCACGCGATCCAGCGCCAGCGCCTCGCGAAGCTCCACCGCACTGCGCAGATGCCCGAGGTGGACCGGGTCGAAGGTGCCGCCCAGCATGGCCAGGCGAGGCGGGGCCGGCGTCTCGACGGCGCGGGCCGGCAGCCCCGCCTCGCTCACTGGCGCACCTGACCATCGCCGAGCACCACGTACTTGCGGCTGGTCAGCCCCTCGAGCCCCACGGGGCCCCGGGCATGCAGGCGGTCGGTGGAGATGCCGATCTCCGCGCCCAGGCCGTACTCGAAGCCGTCGGCGAAGCGGGTGGAGGCGTTGACCATCACCGAGCTGGAGTCCACCTCGGCCAGGAAGCGTCGCGCCAGGGTGTAGTTCTCGGTGACGATGGCATCGGTGTGGCGCGAGCTGTAACGCTCGATGTGATCCATGGCGGCGTCGAGGCCGTCGACCACG
This sequence comes from Halomonas urmiana, assembly GCF_005780185.1. GTDB lineage: Bacteria > Pseudomonadota > Gammaproteobacteria > Pseudomonadales > Halomonadaceae > Halomonas > Halomonas urmiana. The sequence goes on from NZ_VBUI01000042.1 coordinate 8,620, forward strand.
CGAATCGCCAGCACCGGCGCCAGGTACTCCGCCTGCCAGTCCGCCTCGGTGGCGGGGGCGATGTCGCCGAGGATCGCCCGAGTCCGCTCGCAGCCGCGCAGCTCGACCCGATGCTCGGCGTAGGCCGCCGCCAGACGGGGCAGGAGGAGCTCGGCCACCGCGGCATCGACCAGCAGGGTCTCCATGGTGTTGCAGGTGCCGTAACGATGGGTCTTGGCATTGACCGCGATGGCCAGCGCCTTGTCGGCATCCGCAGTGGCGTCGATGTAGACATGGCAGACGCCGTCGAGGTGCTTGATCACCGGCACCCGAGCCTCGCGGGTGATACGCTCGATCAGCGACTTGCCGCCGCGCGGAATGATCACGTCGACGTACTCGGGCATGCTGATCAGCCGGCCCACGGCGGCGCGGTCGGTGGTGGCGACCACCTGCACGGCGCCCTCGGGAAGGCCGGCCTGCTCGAGGCCGGCGCGGATGCAGGCGGCGATGGCGGCGTTGGACTCGCGGGCCTCGGAGCCACCGCGCAGGATGGCCGCGTTGCCCGACTTCAGGCACAGGCTCGCCGCCTCCAGGGTGACGTTGGGACGCGACTCGTAGATGATGCCGATGACCCCCAGGGGGACCCGCATCTGGCCGACCTGGATGCCGCTGGGCCGCGCCCGCAGCCCGTCGATCTCGCCGACCGGGTCCGGCAGCGCCGCCACCTGGGCGAGCCCCTCGATCATCGCGTCGAGGCGCGCCTCATCCAGCGCCAGGCGGTCGAGCAGGGCCGCGTCCAGGCCGCTCTCGCGACCCCGGGCCAGGTCACGGGCGTTGGCCGCCAGCACCTCGCCGCGAGCCTGCTCGAGGGCCTCGGCCATGGCCAGCAGGGCGGCATTCTTGGCCGCCGTGTCGACCCGGCGCATGCGGGTCGCCGCCTCGCGGGCGCCCTGTCCGAGGCGCTGCATGTAGGTGTCGACGTCCCCGATCTCCGGGGTGGCGGTCTCGAGATCCGAGCGGGAGGCTTGAACTGTCATGCCGATGGGTCTCTCCTGAGGCCGGCGCCGCCGCGACACGGGCAGGGCCGGGGTTATACTGTGCCGAAAACCGGTAAGGGATTCATACTAATCCACCATGCAGACCAAGTACAAAAGCGTCCTGCTGCGCGGCAACCTGCTGATCGCGGCGGTGCTGATGGCACTGCTGGCCGCCCGCACCCCGACCCTGACCGACACCCTGCTGATGTGGCTGGCCGCGGCCTGGCTCGCCATCACCGCGCTGTTGCTGACCTTCGACCACCGCCGCCCCGCCACACTGCCCTGGCAGCTGCTGCCGATCCTGCTGCTGGCGGCGCTGCTGTGGGGAGAGCCCGGCCGCCACGTCACCTGGCTATGGGCCTGGGCCATGCTGCTGATGCTGCCTCAGCCCCGCTGGGTGCTGCTGGTGGGCAGCCTGCTGGCGTTCGCCACCTGGTGGCCGCTCAGGGACCTGCTGGGCCTCGAGCAGTGGGTGCTGAGCGGCCTGCTGCTCGCGGCCCTGATGCTGCTGGGCCTCTCCCGGGCGCTGGACCTGCGCGCGCGACGCCAGAGCGCCCTGCGCCGCGCCCGTCTGGTGCCGGGCCTGCCACTGTGGCCCGGCGAGCGACTGCCCGGCGACCTGGCCCTCGAGCGCAAGCGTAGCCTGCGCGAGGGCGTGCACGCCGAGCTGCTGCTGCTGCACACGCCGCGCCACCGCTGCTGGCCGCTGTCGCAGCAGCTATGCCGCCTGACCTACCGTTTCGAGCACTGCTACCAGCTCGACTCGACGACACTGGCGGCGATACTGACCAGCCGCGACCGTGATCAGGCCGACGAGCGCCGCGAGCTGCTGTGGCACTCCCTGGAGGTCCGCGGGCCGGCCCGCGCGATTCCCCTGCGCAGCCTGAGATCACTGGACGACGAGCGCCAGGCCCTGGCCTGCCAGCCGGCCGGCCTGCGGGTGATCGAGGAGACCCCCGATGCATGACCGCGACCGCCACTCCTCACGACTGTTCGCCCTGTGGCACGCCGGTGGTGCGCTGCTGCTGCTGGGCATGGCCCTGTGGCTCTACCTGATGGGCGAATACGAACGCATCCCCCTGCCCGCCGCGCTCTCGCTGCTGATGGTGGTCGCCACCCTGCTGAATGCAACCCGTGAGGAGTACTCGCGGCTGGCCGCCTACCTGGCGCTGATCAGCGGCTATCTGCTGATCGCCGTCGAGCTGCCCCGCCAGTCCGGCCTGCCGCCACTGTGGGTAGGCCTGCCGCCGGTGCTGACCCTGCTGCTGCTGCCGCTGGCCCCCGCCATGCTGCTCAATCTCGCCCTGACGCCGGTCTGGCTGGCCCTGCTCGGCAACGGGCAACTCGATGGCCAGATGCTGCTGGGTTACCTGAGCCTGGTGGCCGTCGCGGCGCTGGTGCCCTGGGAGCAGGCTCGCCAGCACGCCCTGCTCAGGGCCACGGACCCACGCGACGCCGAGTGCGCGGCCACCAGCCGTGAGACCCTGCACGAACTGCTGGCCAGCGAAGTCGAACGCGCCGGGATGCTAGGCCAGCCGCTGGGGGTGCTGCTGATGCATCTGCCCCAGCTGGACATGGCCGGCGAACAGTTTGGCCACGGCGCGCGGCAGGCGCTGCTGGATACCCTCTGCCAGGCGGTCTCCAGCCGCAGTCGCGATCACGACATCCTGGGCCGGGAGGGTCCGGGGGACTTCTGGTTGGTGATGCCGGATACCAGCGAGAGCGGCGCCCTGCTGGTGCAGCACCGCCTCGCCCAGGCCCTGGAGCAGATGTCCCTGATGGATACCGGCCCGATGGAGGTGCGGCTGCGCCTGTGCCGACCGCGGGCCGGCGAATCCTCGCCGCACTTCGAGCAGCGCCTGGAAGCCGGCAGCCAGTCGCTGGCCGACGGCTGAGCGCCCTGCACCACGGTACGACAACGGAGCGTCACGTGAACATCGCCGACACCCTCTTTCAGCTGGCGCCCTCGCCGGGGCTGCTGCTGCTGATCATCGCCGCCATCGCGCTGGTGGAATCCCTGGCGCTGGTGGGGTTGCTGGTTCCCGGCGTGGTGTTGATGACGGCCGCCGCGTCCCTGGCCGGCCACCAGGAGCTCGCCGTGATCACGGCCATCCTCGCCGCCTTCATCGGCGCCGTGATCGGCGACGGCCTGAGCTTCCTGCTGGGCTATCACCAGCGCGAACGGGTCACCGCCCAGTGGCCGCTGTCGCGCCACCCGGAGTGGCTGGCCCGGGGCGCGCGCTTCTTCCAGCGACACGGCTCGCTCTCGGTCCTGCTGGGACGCTTCGTGGGGCCGGTGAGGCCGGTGGTGCCGCTGATCGCCGGCATGCTGCGCATGTCGCCCCGCGCCTTCCTGTGGGCCAACCTGATCTCGGCGGCCCTGTGGGCACCGGCCTACGTGCTGCCAGGCTATGCGCTGGGGCGCACCTGGCAGCGGCTGGTGGCGCTGCCCGAGGGGCTGGAGGCCTGGCTGGTCGGCCTGGGCGTGCTGGTGGTGATCCTCGCGGTGATCTTCTCCTGGGTGCGCCACCTGGTGACCCGCGAGGGGCTGGCCTATCGGGGGCTGATCGGCTGGTCGCGGCGCAGTGCCCTCGGCCGGCGCCTCTGGCGGTGGCTCTCCCCGCCCCACGACGTCGAGCCGCCACTCGCCTCCTGGCTGCTGCTGATCCTCTCGCTGACCGCCCTCTCCGCCTGGACGCTGGTGGTCATTCATCACGATGCCCCGCTGCTCATGGACGCCCGCCTGGAGGGGCTGATGCGCGCCCTGGCGCTGCCTGGCCTCGACGCGATCGGCCAGGCACTGGAGCGGGCCGGCGATCTGCCCGGCGTGCTGGCACTGGTGCTGCCCTGGGGTATCTGGCTCGCCTGGCGACGCCACTGGGCGGCCTTCTGGCATATCGCCGGCGGCCTGATCGGCATCGCGCTACTCAATACCCTGGGCAAGGCGGCGATCGGCCGCATCCGCCCCATGACCCCGGAGCACCTCACCGACTCCTTCTCCTACCCCAGCGGCCACACCTCCACCGCGGTAGTGCTGTTCGGCATGGCCGCGGCCTTCGTCAGCCGCGAACTCCCTCCCGGCCGGCGCTACCTGGCCTACTGGGCGGCCATTGCGGCCATCCTGCCCATGGCGCTGTCGCGCCTGGTGGTCGGGGTGCACTGGCTCAGCGACCTGATCGGCGGTGCACTGCTCGGCCTGGTGGTCTGCGCCCTGGTGCAGCTCGCCTGGCAGCGCCACCCGAGGGCGCCGCTGCGGCCCTGCCCCTGGCAGCGGCTGGGGATCGCCTCGCTGGTGCTGGTCGCTGCGCGGATCGCCTGGCTGCCGCCTATCTGAGCCGTAAGCTGGAAGCTGGAAGCTGGAAGCTGGAAGCTGGAAGCTGGAAGCCAGCATGATCTCGCTATCTGGGGTCAAGGGGTTTTGCTTACAGCTTCAAGCTTCCAGGAGCGCAGCGACGTTCTTCCAGCTCCGGGCGAAGCCCGGTCAGCCCAGGGCTAACCAGAGCCCCACGCCCACCATCAGCGTGCCGGCGACACGGTTGAGCAGGCGCACGCTGTCGCGCTGACCGAGCAGCCGCCGCAGAGCCTGACCGCCCGTGGCATAGAGCAGCAGACAGAGGAACTCGATGGCCAGGATCATCGCGATCAGCGCCGCGAGCTGGGGCGCCAGGGGGCGGGAGGCATCCAGGAAGGGGGGCAGCAGCGCCACGAAGAAGGCCCAGCCCTTGGGATTGGCCACCGCCGTGACCAGGCCCTGCAGGGCCAGCTGACCGCGGGCGGCGGGCGGGCCCGCCTCGAGCGCCTCGGGAATGGCCATGCCCCCGCGGGAACGCCACATCATCACGCCCAGGTAGCCCAGATAGGCGCCGCCCAGCCACTTGAACACCGCGAAGAGCTCGGGCTGGCGCAGCATCAGTGCGGCCACGCCGGCCCCGGCGGCGAAGGCCACCAGCCCGACGCCCGCGAGCTCGCCGACCATCATCCATAGCGTGCGCCTCACCCCCTGCGTCATGCCCAGCACCATGGCCAGGGTCATGCACATGCCCGGCGTCAGCGAGACCAGCAGGAAGGTCGGCACGAACACCGACAACAGGCCCAGGCTGACCATTCGAGAAACCTCCATGTCAATAAACGCCGAGCGCCAAGCGCCAAGCGCCAAGCGCCAAGCGCCAAGCGCCAAGCGCCAAGCGCCAAGCGCCAAGCGCCAAGCGCCAAGCGCCGCAGGATGATGCCGCCAGCCCTGGTGCCGACAAGCTTCTTTCCACGACGCTTGCGCCCATCACTAGACGGCTGGGCGCTAGGCGCTTGCAGCTGGGCACTGCCCGAAGGGCGTCACTCGCCCCAGCGGGGCATCAGGCGGTGCTCGATGCCGAGCTGGTTGAGGATGCGCGCGACGATGAAGTCGACGAGGTCCTCGATGCGCTGCGGCTGATGGTAGAACCCCGGGGCGGCAGGCAGGATCACCGCGCCCATGCGGGTCAACGACAGCATGTGCTCCAGGTGGATCGCCGAGAAGGGCGTCTCGCGGGGCACCAGGATCAGCCGGCGCCGCTCCTTCAGGGCGACGTCGGCGGCGCGCTCGATGAGGTTGTTGCTGGCGCCGGTGGCCACCGCCGAGAGGGTGCCGGTAGAGCAGGGACAGATCACCATGGCCGAGGGCGCCCCCGAGCCGGAGGCCACCGGGGCCATCCAGTCCTCGCGGCCGAAGCAGCGAACCTGGCCCGACGCGGCGCCGGTGCGCTCGGTCAGCACCTCGGCGAGCCGCTCCGGCCGTGCCGGCAGCTCCTCGTCGGTCTCGGTGGCGATCACCAGGTGGGCGGCCTTGGAGATCATCACCCAGACGCGATGCTCGGCCGCGACCAGCGCCTCGATCAGGCGCAGGCCGTACTGAGCACCGGAGGCGCCGGTCAGCGCCACCGTGACGGGCTCGCGCAGCTCGGCAGACGCCGTCGACTCAGCGTGCATGGGCGACCTCCAGGGCGGCCAGCAGCTTCTCGTGGATGCCGCCGAAGCCGCCGTTGGACATCACCACGATGCGATCCAGCGGCCGCGCCTCGGCGACCAGGGCGGCGACCAGGGCGTCGAGGTCCTCGCAGAGTCGGGCCGGCACCGGGCTCGCCTCGAGCACCGGCGCCAGCGACCAGTCGAGCCCCGGCGGCTGGAACCAGAAGGCGGCATCGGCGGCCGCCACGCTCGCCGCCAGGCGATCGCGCAGCGTGCCCAGCCGCATGGTGTTGGAACGCGGCTCGATCACCGCCAGCAGCCGACCGCGAGGCGTCGCGGCGCGCAGGCCCTCCAGGGTGGCGGCGATCGCCGTGGGATGATGGGCGAAGTCATCGATCACCTCGATGCCGGCCACCTCCCCGCGCAGTTCCTGACGCCGCCGCGGGGTCGCGAAGCGCGACAGCGCGGCGGCGCCGCGCGCCAGGTCGACCCCGCAGGCGTTCGCGGCCGCCAGGGCGGCCAGGGCGTTGCGGGCGTTGTAGGCGCCGGTCAGCGACCAGTCGACTACCGCGTCCTCGTTCACCTCCCCTGCCCCGTCGCGAGCCTCGTGGACCACCCGAAAACGCGAGGCGTCCTCGCGCTCGAGTTCGAGCCGCCAGGGGCTCGTCGCCGCGCTGCCGAAGTGGTCCACGGGCGTCCAGGCGCCCATCGCGATCACCCGTTCGAGGGCCGGCTCGCCATCGGCCACCAGCAGCCGGCCGCGTCCCGGCACGGTGCGCACCAGATGATGGAACTGCCGCTCGATGGCGGCCAGGTCGGGAAAGATGTCGGCGTGGTCGAACTCCAGGTTGCCAAGGATGGCGATCTCGGGACGGTAGTGGATGAACTTGGAGCGCTTGTCGAAGAAGGCCGTGTCGTACTCGTCGGCCTCGACCACGAAGGGGGCATCCGGGGCGCCGAGGCGCGCCGAGACGCCGAAGTTGCGCGGCACCCCGCCGATCAAGAAGCCCGGCGACTGGCCGGCGGATTCCAGCAGCCAGGCCAGCAGGCTCGCCGTGGTGGTCTTGCCGTGGGTGCCGGCCACGGCGATCACGCGGCGTCCCGGCAGCACCCGTTCGGCCAGCCACTCGGGGCCGGAGACGTAGGGCAGCCCCAAATCGAGCACCGCCTCGACCTCGGGATTGCCCCGCGCGAGGGCGTTGCCGATCACCACCCGGTCGGGGCGCGGCGAGAGATTGTCGGCCGAGTAGCCGTCGCACAGGACGATGCCCGCCTCCTCGAGCTGGGTGCTCATGGGCGGATAGACATTGGCATCCGAACCGCTGACGGTGAGGCCCTTCTCGCGGGCGAGCAGCGCGAGGCTGCCCATGAAGGTGCCGCAGATGCCGAGGATGTGAAGGTGCATGCAGTCTCCGGGAGTCTTGCCGCCGCCGGCCGCGGCGCGATCTGCGCGAGCCTAGCATGGCGCGCTCGGGCCGCTCCAGTGAGCGCCCCGGCCCCCCAGGGCTATCGCCGTTGGCTCGGCCTTGAAAGCGAAAGGCGCCGGGGACAGGTCGAAGAGGGGGTCCGGAGGCCAGGGAAGGCGGAGGTAGCGTACAGGGAGGTATTCACAGCGCCCCCTCGAAGGCCTGTCGCCGGGAAAGCCTTGAGCGATGTTGCCAACGGCGATAGCCCTGCCCGGCCCCCGTGCGGGCGGGTGCAGTGACCGCCACTTTCGGCTAGACTTTGCGGCTTTCGCCATCCCCGACGTATCAGGAGCAGGTAAGCCCCATGGCCCAGCATAACGCCTTCTACGCCCAGTCCGGCGGCGTCACCGCCGTGATCAACGCCAGCGCCTGCGGCGTGATCGAAGCCTGCCGCCGCCATCCGGACCAGATCGGCAAGGTCTACGCCGGCCACAACGGCATCATCGGCGCCCTCACCGAGGACCTGATCGACGTCAGCCAGGAGAGCGACGAGGCCATCGCGGCGCTGCGCCACACCCCCGGCGGCGCCTTCGGCTCCTGCCGCTACAAGCTTAAGGACATCGAGACGCATCGCGCCCAGTACGAGCGGCTGATCGAGGTCTTCAAGGCGCACGACATCCGCTACTTCTTCTATAACGGCGGCGGCGACAGCGCCGATACCTGCCTGAAGGTCTCGCAGCTCTCCGAGAAGCTCGGCTATCCGCTGACCGCGATCCACGTGCCCAAGACCGTGGACAACGACCTGCCGATCACCGACAACTCGCCGGGCTTCGGCAGCGTGGCCAAGTACATCGCCACCTCGACCCTGGAGGCCTCGCTGGACATCGCCTCCATGTGCGCCACCTCTACCAAGGTCTTCGTGCTGGAGGTGATGGGTCGCCACGCCGGCTGGATCGCCGCCGCCGGGGCCCTGGCCGGCGAGGGCGAGGGCGAGCCGCCGCACCTGGTGATCTTCCCCGAGGTGGCCTTCGACCGCGCCGCGGTCATGGCCCGGGTCGACGCCTGCGTCAAGGAGTATGGCTACTGCGTGATCGTGGTCTCCGAGGGCGCGCGCTACGAGGACGGCACCTTCCTCGCCGACTCCGGCAACACCGATGCCTTCGGCCACCGTCAGCTGGGCGGCGTGGCGCCGACCCTGGCCGGCATGGTCAAGCAGGACCTGGGCTACAAGTACCACTGGGCGGTGGCCGACTATCTGCAGCGCGCCGCGCGCCACCTCGCCTCGAAGACCGACGTCGACCAGGCCTATGCGGTGGGCGACAAGGCCGTGGAGCTGGCCGTGGCGGGCCAGAACTCCATGATGCCGACCATCAAGCGGGTCAGCGAGACGCCCTACGAGTGGCGCATCGAGGCCGCGCCGCTGGCCGAGGTGGCCAACCGCGAGAAGTTCATGCCCTACGAATTCATTCGCGAGGACGGCTTCGGCATCACCCAGGCCTGCCGCCGGTACCTGGCGCCGCTGATCCAGGGCGAGGACTTCCCGCCCTTCGAGAACGGCCTGCCCAAGGTGGCGCGCCTGAGGCTGGCCAAGGTCGAGCGCAAGCTGCCGGAATTCACGATCTAGGCGGCGCCGAGCGCCGAGCGCCGAGCGCCGAGCGCCGAGCGCCGAGCGCCGAGCGCCGAGCGCCGAGCGCCGAGCGCCGA